>JASMLK010000045.1 GCA_030748735.1 Myxococcota bacterium
GAGATCAACGAAGCCTTCGCTTCGGTGGTGCTCGCCTGGGCCAAGGAAATGCAGCCCGACATGGCGACGGTGAACCCGAACGGCGGCGCGATCGCCCTCGGTCATCCGCTCGGCGGTACGGGTTCGGTGCTCATCACCAAGGCCGTGCATGAACTGCAGCGCAGCGACAAAGAGCACGCCATCGTCACGATGTGCTGTGGTGGTGGTCTCGGCACCGGCACGCTGCTGCGCCGCGCCTAGTCGCAAGCTAGCTTCGCGAGTCCCCCCATGAGCGAATCTGCAAGGCACGAACTCGACGCTCCGCCGTGGCTCCGGGTCGAATTGACACTGATGTCGCTCGCCCGGGGCATCCGGCGCGCGTACGACCTGCGCTTCGAGGAGTTGGGTCTCAACCTCTCGGAAGCGAGCGTACTCGCGTACGCGCAGGAATTCGGACCGGTGATGCAGGCGGAACTCGCCAAGCACATGGGCCTCGGCCGCGCGGCGTTGGGTTCGCTCGTCGATTCCCTCGAAGACCGTGGGTTCGTCGAGCGCCGCCCCAAGCCGGGCGACCGGCGCGTATGGCTCGTTGCCGTGACCGCTGCGGGCGACGAAGTCGTGAAGCAGATCAACAAGATCGACGAACGCCTGCGCGGCGAGTTGCGCGCGGGCATTTCGCGCAAGGAACGCCGCGAACTCACGGGCCTGCTCAACCGCCTGCGCGAGAACGTGGGCAACGCGATCACAGAAACCTAGCCCGCGCACGCTGCGCGCAGCGCCAAACAACCCCGGGCATCGCATTGGAATCGTTGCCACGCCCGCACAAGGAGAAAGAAACACATGGACCTTTCCAACAGCTCCGCCATCGTGACCGGCGGCGCATCCGGCCTCGGTGAAGCGTGTGCACGCCGCCTGACGGCTGCGGGTGCAAAGTGCGTGATCCTCGACATGAACGAGGACAAGGGCAAGGCCGTTGCCGCCGAACTCGGTGGTGAGTTCGTGAAGGCCGACGTCGCCGATGCCGACCAGGTGCAGGTCGCCTGCGAAACGGCCGTCGGCATGGCGCCGCTTCGCGCGTTGGTCAACGGCGCGGGTATCGGCAGCGCCGGGCGTACCGTCGATCGCCAGGGCGAACCCTTCAAGCTCGACGTCTTCGAATTCGTGGTACGCGTGAACCTGATCGGCAGCTTCAACTGCCTGCGCCTCGCAGCGGCCATGATGGCCAAGCAGGAGCCCCTCGACGACCAGGGCCAGCGCGGCGCGATCGTGAACATGACGTCGGTCGCAGCATTCGAAGGCCAGATCGGCCAGTGTGCCTACTCGGCTTCGAAGGGCGGCGTGGTCGGCATGACGCTCCCGATCGCTCGCGATCTATCGGCGCTCGGCATTCGCGTGAACACCGTCGCCCCGGGCCTGTTCGACACGCCGATCTACGGCGAAGGCGAGGGCAGCGAAGCCTTCAAGGCGAAGCTCGGCCAGAGCGTGCTCTTCCCGAAGCGCCTCGGCTACGCGGACGAACTCGCCTCGATGGTGATGGAGTTGATCACCAACGACTACATGAACGGTGAAGTCGTGCGGGCCGACGGCGGCGTGCGCCTTCCCCCGAAATGATCTCCGGCTGACCGCTAGCCACCAGCCACAAGAACAACAACACGAATCGGAGGCTTCATGGCAGAAGAAATCCTCATAGAACGACGTGATCGCATCATGATCATCACCCTCAATCGACCCGAGGCCAAGAACTCGGTCAACGGTCCCCTGGCCGACGCCCTCAACGCGGCGATCGCCGAACTCGATGAAGACCCCGGCCTCACCGCCGGTGTCCTCACGGGTGCGGGTGGCGGCTTTTCTTCGGGGATGGACCTGAAGTGGTTCGCCACGAAGGGCCCGCCGGCGGGTTTCGGACAGTTCCTGCAGAAGGGCGCCAAGAAACCGTTGATCGCTGCGATCGAAGGTTTCGCTCTGGCAGGTGGGCTCGAGTTGGCGCTCACCTGCGACCTGCTCGTGGCCGCCGACAACGTCAAATTCGGCATCCCGGAAGCCAAGCGCGGCTTGTTCGCCGCGGGTGGGGCGCTCATGCGACTGCCGCGCGTGATCCCGCACGGGGTCGCGATGGAGATGGCGCTGACCGGCGATCCGATCACGGCCGAGCGCGCTCTCGAACTCGGCTTGATCGCGCGGCTTTCATCGCCCGGCGAAGCGCTCGGTGTCGCGATCGACCTCGCGCTCGTCATCGCGAAGAACGCACCGCTTTCGGTCGCGGTTTCGAAGAAGTTGATCGTCGACTCCTACGGCCGCACGGAAGAAGAATTCTGGTCCCACCAGGGACCGGAGAGCGGGAAGATCTTCGCTTCGAAGGACGCCCAGGAAGGCGCCCGCGCCTTCGCGGAAAAGCGCGACCCGGAATGGACGGGTAGCTGACCCGCACGACCCGGTTTTCAACACGAACCCATACGAAGGGGTAGACATGAATTTCGATTTTTCCGAGGAGCAAAAGCTGCTCCAGCAGACTGCGAAGGAGTTTCTCGAAGAGAACTCCTCCCTCGTGCACGTGCGCGAGATCTTCGAAGCCGACGCCGGCTACAGCAAGGCGCTGTGGAAGGGTGCGGCCGAACTCGGGTGGCTCGGCGTTTCGATCCCCGAGGAGTACGGCGGTGCCGGGTTCGGCTACCTCGAAGCGGCGATGATCGCCGGTGAGATCGGTGCATACCTCGCCCCCATCCCCTTCAGCTCGACGGTCTATCTGGCCGCCGAGGCGATCAAGCGCGCCGGCGACGACGCCCAGAAGACGAAGTACCTGACGGGCATCGCGAGCGGTGATCTGGTCGGCACGATGGCGACCACCGAGAAGGTCGGCAGCCTCACCGAGAAGTCGATCAACGCGACCTTCGACGGCAGCAAGCTCAGCGGAACCAAGCTGCCCGTCTGCGATGGCGACGAGGCCGACTTCGCAATCGTCCTGGCGAAGGAGGGCAGCGGGCTTTCGCTGGTGGTGGTCGATCTCGATGCCGCGGGTGTGGAGCGCAAGAAGTTGCAGTCCCTCGACCCGACGCGAGCCCAGGCGCAGCTCACCTTCAACGATGCGTCGGCGACACGCCTCGGCGCGGCGGGTGAAGGCTGGGACCTCGCGCAGGACGTCCTCACCCGAGCGGCCGTCCTGATGGCGTTCGAACAACTCGGTTGCGCCGATCGGGCCTTCCAGATCACGTTCGACTTCATGATGAACCGCTACGCGTTCGGTCGCCCGATTGCCTCGTTCCAGTCGCTCAAGCATCGCATGGCGGACCTCTACGCCGACCGCGAAGTCGCCCGCAGTAACTGCTACTGGGCTGCCTGGGCGCTCGAGAACGACCACGAGGAACTGCGTGAAGCGGCGGCCAGCGCGAAGATCAGTGCCAGCGATGCGCTCGATCACACGACAGTCGAGATGATTCAGATGCACGGCGGCGTCGGCTACACGTGGGAGTACGACTGCCACCTCTTCTATCGCCGCGGCAAGGTGCTCGCTCATACGCTCGGCACCACCGACGAATGGCGCGAGAAGCTGGTCACCAAACTCATCGAGGACGCGGCTTAAGCCGCGCGGGAGAAAGAAATGGACTTCAACGACTCTCCGGAAGAAGCCGCGTACCGTGCCAAGGTGCGCGAATGGCTCGACGCGAACGCCACCCTTCGCGACCCCGACGCCCCCAGGGCCAACATGCTGGACGAAGCCGAAGGCGACTACGTGCAGAAGGCCAAGGACTGGCAGCTCACGAAGCACGAGGCCGGTTGGGCCTGCCTTCGCTGGCCCAAGGAATTCGGCGGTCAGGAAGCCACGGCGATGGAATCCGTGATCTTCAACCAGGAAGAGGGCCGCTACGAGGTGCCGCCTTCGATCTACGGCATCGGTCACGGGATGCTCGGGCCAACGATCATGGCCCACGGCACGGACGACCAGAAGAAGCGCTTCCTGCCCAACATGGTGAAGGGCGACGAAGTGTGGTGTCAGCTCTTCAGTGAGCCCGACGCGGGTTCGGACCTCGCGGGTCTCAAGACGAGCGCGGTGAAGGACGGCGACGACTGGATCATCAACGGCCAGAAGATCTGGACGACCGGCGCGCAGTTCTGCAAGTGGGGCATGCTCGTCGCGCGCACCGATCCCAACGCGGTCAAGCACGCGGGCCTCACCTACTTCATCGTCGACATGGAAGCCGAAGGTGTCGACATTCGACCGATCAAGCAGATGAGCGGAGCGAGCGGCTTCAATGAAGTCTTCTTCAGCGACGTCCGCGTGCCCGACGCGAACCGCCTCGACGCGGTGGGCAACGGCTGGCGTGTGGCGATCACGACGCTGATGAACGAGCGCTCCTCGATCGGCGGCTCGCTGGGCGGCGGCGTGGGGATCAAGGATCTCGTCAAGCTCGCCCAGGGCGTCGAGATCAACGACAAGCCGGCCATCGAAGACGGCGGTGTTCGACGCAAGATCGCTGACTTCGCCGTTCGCCGAAGTGGGCTCAAGTACACGGGCCAGCGCAGTCTTTCCGCCCTTTCCCAGGGCGCGACGCCGGGCCCCGAAGCTTCGATCGGCAAGCTCGTCGCCGCCATCATGGGGCTCGAGATGGGCGAATTCGGCATGGAGCTTCAGGGGGCCGGGGGCATCCTGACCTCCGATGAAGCCGGGGCCGATCCCGCCTGGCAGCACACCTACATGGCGATGCCTGGCCTGCGTCACGCCGGTGGTACCGACGAGATCCTGCGCAACATCATCGCCGAACGCGTGCTGGGCATGCCGGGCGAACCGCGCATGGACAAGGAGAAGCCCTTCAAGGACATCCCGTCCGGCACGGCGCGCTAGCGCGTCTTCGCGCAAGACTCCGCGTCACGATCGAAAGGGCGTGCGACTCCGGTCGCACGCCCTTTTTCTCGTTCGGTCCGGTAGCGCGGGCGAGGTATGCTGACGGCAATCAGACCAGGGAGCCCCGATGATCAAAGGCTATGCCGGACGCGTCCTCGAGATCGACCTCGCGTCGAAGCAGTTCACCTTCAAACCGCTCGACGAAGACATCGCGCGCGACTACATCGGCGGCAAGGGCTATGGCACGCGCTTGTTATACGATCGCACCGACGCGGGGATCGATCCGCTCGGACCGGAGAACCCGCTGATCTTTGCAACGGGGCCGCTCAACGGTTCGGTTGCGCCGCAGAGCAATCGCTTTGCGGTGGTGTGCAAGAGCCCGCTGACCGGCGGTATCGGGAACGCGACCTGTGGTGGGAACTACGCCCATGGGATGAAGCGGGCAGGGATCGACGTGATCGTCGTCTCGCATCAGTCCGAAAGCCCGGTGCGCATCGAGATCAACGGCGACCGCGACGAAGTGAACTTCATCGACGCGAGTGACCTGTGGGGCCTCGGCACCTACGAGACGCAGGAAAAGCTCGGCAAGAAGCTGGCTCACGCGGTGATCGGCCCGGCCGGCGAAAACAAGGTGCTCTACGCCGGCATCGTTTCGAACGAGCGCATCGCGGGGCGTACGGGTGTCGGTGCGGTGATGGGTTCGAAGAACCTGAAGGCGATCAGCATCACCGGTTCGCGCAAGCTCGAAATGGACGACCCCGAAGCGTTCAAGAGCTACACGAAGGAAGTACGCGAGCTCTTCAAGGACCACCCGGTGCTCGGTAGCTCGATGAAGCGCTTCGGTACCGCGGGCATCGTCAATACGACCAACGGCCGCGGCATCCTGCCGACGCGAAACTTCCAGCGTGGCCACTTCGACGGCGCGATGACGATCAGCGGCGAATGGATGGAGGACCACGAGCTCAAGGGCGTGAAGACGAGCTGCATCCACTGTCCCGTCACTTGCGGACGCGATGTCGAGATCGAAGGCAAGGGTGTCGTGAAGGGACCCGAATACGAGACGCTGGCGCTGATGGGGAGCAATCTCGAGATCGGTGATCTCGAGGCGATCAACGTCTGGAACTACCACGCCGACGACATGGGCATGGACACCATCAGTCTCGGCGCGAGCCTCTCGTTTGCGATGGAACTGAAGGAGCGTGGTATCTGGGACGCTGGTGTTTCCTTCGGCGACCCGGAAGGCGTGAGCGGACTCATCCTCGACATCGGTCACCGCCGCGGCGCGGGCGACGAAATCGCAAATGGCGCGAAGAAGATGAGCGAAAAGTTCGGTGGGCACGAATTCGCGATGCACGTGAAGGGCCTCGAGATGTCCGCCTACGACCCGCGCGGTTCTTTCGCACAGGGGGTCGAGTACGCGACCACCAATCGCGGGGGTTGCCACGTGCAGGGCGCTTCGATGTACATGGAATCGGTGGGCCCACTCACCATCAACCCGCAGAACATGAAGCTGAAGGCCGACATCCCGGTGCTGATGCAGAACAACGCCTGCGCGATCAATTCCATGGTGCTCTGCATCTTCACCACCTACGGAATGATCCCGAAAGCGATTCACGAGATGGACCCGGACTCATTCGGTCACCGAGCGATCTCGAAGGTCTTCGAGAACCTCGGGCCGATGATGCGCCTCGCGATGGGAATGAAGGGCAAGCCCATGATGTGGTTCGAGAAGTGGCTCACCTACATCACGGGCACGACGTTCTCTTCGGGCCACCTGCAGGAGATCGGCGGCCGCATCTTCAACCTCGAACGCATGTACAACCTGCGCGAAGGGCTCACGGGAAAGGAAGACACCCTGCCGCCGCGCATGCTGAATGAATCCATCTTCGAGAACATGGATTCGGGCCACCCGCTCGGCGAGTTGCTGCCGCGTTACTACAAGATCCGCGGCTGGGACGCCGACGGCGTGCCGCTGCGCAGCACCCTCGACAAGCTACGGCTCGAGGTCTGATCCAGCGTCCCGGAGGAGAGAAGGCGATGAGTATCCAGGTCGAACTCACATACGACATGGGCAAGGCGATCGGCGAGCACCGCTTCGAAGTCGAAGCCGCGGCGACCGTGGCCGACGTGGTGGAGCAGACGCGGCAGCGCTTCAAAGAGGGGGGCGACGAGTTCGCGAAGCTCGCTCATGTGACCCGGGTTGCCGTGAATGGCGTCCTCGTCAAACACAGCAAGGGAATGAAGACCGCACTGAAAGACGGCGACCGCGTCGGCTTCGTGAAAGCCTCGGCGGGAGGCTGAGCAGTCCGCGGCGCAATCTCCGCCTTCGATCAGCCGCCAGCGATCTCCGAGATCGCAACCTCTCTGCCTTCTGCCGCGCTCCTGGCCGCAGCCAACGCGAACGCCAGGGTGTGGCGGGCGTCGCCCGGCTGCTGCGCGCAAGTCCGTCCCTCGTGGATCGCATCCACGAAGTCCAGGCCTCCGAGCCGAAAGGACTCTCCCCAATCTGCCGGGATGTCGTGAAACGCGCGCGTTTCTCCGTCGCGGTAGAGCACGAGGGGCGGTTCGTCTAGCAGCTTCCCGGTGCAGCGATTCACCCAGATGATCCCCTCGCTGCCGTGGATTTCCAGACGATCATCGCTCGCGTAGTAGTCCGAGCGCACCTGCATGCCGAGCGATGCGATCACCTCCCACGATCCGTATCGGGGAACGGAACCCGCGTACTTCCAGCTGATGAGGGCGGGCGCGTCGAGTCTCTGCCCATCGCCCAATTCGATCCAGTGGATGAACGCGTGCACCCGCTCCACTTCGACGGGCATGAAGAAGCGCCCCATGTTGAAGCAGTGATAGCCGTGGTCGAAGGTGGTGGCGCCGCCACCGCACGCATCGGTGTCCATGCGCCAGGCCTGGGTACGAGGTGCGATTTCCCAGCCGTCGGTCAGTCGCCCTGCCGCCGTCTTGAGTCGAACGGAAAGGGGCTCTCCGATCGCGCCCGCATCGATCAGCTCCCTGGCCTTCTGATGCGGCGGGTAGTAGGAGAAGTTCTCGAACACGCGAAGCATGCGTCCGCTGCCTTCGGCGACTTCGATCAACCGGTCGAGCTCTTCGAGTGTGCGGGTGGGCGGTTTCTGGAGCGAGACGTGCTTACCAGCCTGCAGGGCGGCGGTCGCATGAGCTTCGTGCAGGTGGTGGGGTGTGAGGATTTCGACGGCGTCGATGTCGGAGTCCTCTACAAACTCTTCGACGTCGTGATAGATCTGCTGCGCGCCCCATTGTTCTGCGCGCTGCTTCGCCAGTGCAGGGTCGGTGTCACACACCGCATGGATCACCGCATCTGGGTGGTCGAGATATCCCAGGCACTGCAGGTCCGCGATTCTTCCGCAGCCCACGAACCCGATTCGCAGCGGCTCTGCCATGGGTTTCTCCGGAAAGCTCGATCCTCAGCCTAGCCCGGATGTTCATGAATAATGCGGGCTAGCAGCCAGAGTCGTGACGGGACGATCGGCTCAGAAGCCCCATCCGATGTCGATGATGAGTCGAGGCATCACTCCGTCGTCCTTTTCGTTGCACTCGAACCCGCTGGGGCAATCGTCCCTTTGGAGTACGACACCATAGCTGGCCCCAGCCCCAAGGCCCACGTTCCAGCCGCTGGGCCACAGGTAGCGCCAACCCAATACTGCTCCCGTACGAAGCACTGTGCCGTCGCGAAGTTGCTTGCGCCCACTCGTGTCGTTGGAGATGGCGTGAATGATCCCGAGATGGGGTCCGACGAAGAAGCCGTTGTGAGGCGCTCTCGACCACCAATTGCCTTCGTCGGGCATTTCCGGGGGTGTCTCGGGCGCAGCCGGCATTGGTGTCAGCACGAGGCTCGCGACGTGTTGCGAGCGTACCTCGACGGCGAGCGTTTCGAACCTCAGTTCGTGACCAGCGCCGTGACCCGAAACACGAATGAGGGAGTCGACCGGAACGCTGACTTCGTTTTCGGACTGGTTGCGGATACGCAGGGGTGTTTCCGCGAGGCCCATGATGTCTGCTTCGTCGCGCGCAATCGCATGGCCCTGGATCGAAGTCCTTCGCGTCTCATGACCGAGAAGCGGCCGTCTGCGCACGATCGCTTCCTCGAGCATGCGACTGCGCGGGTTCCAGTTGCCGCGAAGCTGCACCCGGTGACCGCGAAGCTCGCGATCGAAGCCCAGGCGGTCTGCGGTGCGCCCCGTACCCGACCGACATACATCGTGTCGCGGCCGACGGGGCGCGCGACGTCCATGACGTGTGCGGGAGAGCCGGTCGACCGCAGGTCGATGCGTGACGCCACGATGCCGCCGCAACCCCGCGCCGCTTCTTCTCCTCGCACGCCCCGCCTTCAGCATCGAAGTCGCAGCTGCCGTTCAGTCTTTGCGGCCCGCCACCGACTTGCCCGCGACGCGTCCGAAGTACGTCGCGTCGCCGACGCTCATCCCGCTGCCATAGCCCGCGGATGTCCGCGGCACGCCGCATGCAGTACGTCCTGCAGCGTACAGCCCCGGGATCACTTCGCGCTCCATCGTCAGGACCTCGCCCGTCGGCAACGTGTCGAGCCCGCCAAAAGTGAAGTAGGGAAAGAGTGCGCCGCTGCCCGGTGTGCAGTCGAGTGCCGCGTACGGCGGTTCGATCGGCTTCAGCCAGGCTTCGTGCTTGTGGAAGAGCGGGTCGTCGCCCTTGGCCGCGTGCTTGTTGTAGAACTCGATGGTGTGGCGAAGCATGTCGGGGTCGAGGCCGATCTCTTCGGCGAGCTCTTCGATCGTCTCACCCGTGCCCGCGATGTCGGCGTTCAAGAAGGGGGGATGTTCATAGTCGTCGTGGTTGACGATCAGGTAGATCCCCTTGCCACTCTGCTTCAGGATGTGATGCGCCATGCGCGCGTGGTAGATGTCTTCGTTGATGAAGCGCTGTGCCTGGGCGTTGACGAAGATGCCGAAGGTCAGTGAGCCCGGAGGATAGAAGGGCAGGGTGATGAAGGCTTCGTTCATGTGGAGCACCGCACCCCCCGCACCCTGGCCCATCAGGATGCCGTTGCCCGTGTCGCCCGGATTGCCGACCGGGACGTTGCCGATGCTCGCCTGCGGTACGTGCTTCTCGAGCATCTTCTGATTCATCGCGAAGCCGCCCGCGCAGAGAATCACCCCGCGGCGTGCGCGCACCGTTCGTTCCTGGTTGTCGATGCGCACGACCAGACCGTGAATGCTGCCATCCTCGTCGGCGATCAGGGTCAGCGCTCGCGCGTTGTATTCCACGCGAATCGGACGCTTCTCGACCTGCTCGGTGAGGACGCCCATCAGCATCGGGCCGCCGTTGTCGCCTTCGACTTCGAGGTTGTGACCGCGCGGGCAGGGCTTGGCGATTTCGCGGAAGGGGTAGGACTTCTCGTTGCCCGTGTAGAGCAGGCAGTCGTCGGTGACGGCCATGATGGCGCGCTCTTTGTATTCGCTGTTCTTGTACTTCGCGCCCATCTCGACCAACCAATCGAAGTGCTCGACCGAGTTGTCGCAGTACATGCGAATCTTGTCTTCGTCGGCGAGTTCGCCCTGGGCCGCCATCAAGAAGTTGAACATGTCTTCGGTGGTGTCTTCGTAGCCACAGGCTTTTTGCACCGAGGTGCCACCGCTGCCGCCCATGTAGACCTCTGCGCTCGACAGTGCCGTGGAGCCACCACTCGCTGCGCTCACTTCGAAGATGATGACGTCGGCGCCTGCGTCACTGGCCTCGATGGCCGCGCACGAACCCGCGCCGCCAAAGCCCACGATGGCCACGTCGGTTTCCATGTCCCAGCTCTCGACGCCGGCAAGTTTCTTGGGGCGGGTGGGGGTCGATTTCGAGGTCTCGCTCACGTTCGTTTCCTTTCGATGGGGTTCTTGCCCGTTGTTCGACGGCGCCGGTGGTTCAGCACTTTGCGATCACGTGTTCGGCGTAGCCGCGCAAAGCGGCGACCTTCTGCTCGAGGGTCTCGTTGTCCTGCTCGATGGTATAGGAGTTGCGGAAGCGTCATCGTCTCTAGCCCGGATGTTCATGAATAATCCGGGCTAGGTAACCGAAGCGCATCGTGCTGCTCCTTCTGCGTTTCGCCGCGCTACGCGTCGGGCTGGTCGACGGACATGTCGGCCATCGTCCAGTAGCCGCGCAGGTTGGTGAGCAGGCCCGCGTCGTTCAGGAGGTAGGTGAAGATGCCGTGCACGTGGGTCGTGACACCATTGGCGAGCGTCGTGTGCAAGGTGAGTACGTGGGCGCTCTCGTTGCCCGCCGCGCGAGACATGTGGGTTTCGACGACGATCGATGCCGGGCCGATGAACTGGTCGTAGAACTTCGACACGGCTTCCTTGCCCTGCACGCCGAGGCCCGTGGGGTTGGTCACCGCTTCACCGATCGGGTCTTCGATGCAGATGTCGTCGGCCATCAGGCCCAGCCAGGCCTCCTTGTCGCTCGACTGAACGGCCTTCCATGAGTTCTGGGCAGCCTGTAACGCGGGATGAATTTCGCTCATCGGGGGTTCCTTTCGGTCGGGTTCTCGCTGAGACCCTTCATGGTGGATGGGACTAGAGTGCGTTCGCAACCTGTGCGCCTTCGAGCGTCGCCTTGCGAATCAAACCGAGGCCCGTGCAATCGCCGATCGCGTGCACGTCAGGAAGGCGATCCTTCAGTTCGTCGAACAGACGCGTGCCGGGTTCGACCTGGCCGGCGAGGATGACGTGATCGGCGGGTACGAGTTTCTCGCGCGAAGACTCTAGCAAGAGGACGACGCCTTCCGGCTTGATGCGAGCGACCGAAACGCCCACGTTTACCGCCACCTTGGCGCGGTCCAGCGTCATCATGTGCTCGTCGCTCGCGAAGTGAAGCGAATTGGGTACTTCCTTGTGCTGCGCGTCGATCGACGAGGCACCGAGGGTAATCAGTGCAACACCTCCCTTCGCGCGTGCTTCGAAGTAGTCGATCGACCGCTGGGTTGGCTTGCCGTCGGGGGTGCCGAAGCTGTTTTCCATCGGCGACATCACGAGCCGATTGCGCAGCTCCATCTGGCCGATGCGAATGGGAGAGAAGAGAATCGAAGTGTCGGGCGACATACCCTCGGCCTCACTCAGGACGCCGCGGCGTCGACGCAGAATGCGCGCTTGACCTGGGCTTCGAGGGCGTCGGCGACTTCGACCGTGTCCGTCACCATGCCCCCCTCGAGCCAGTGGGCCAATTCGACCTGTTGCATCGAGACGATCGTGCGCGAGATCAGCTGGGGATCGCGCGCGACCAGCACGCCTTCTTCGATGCAGCGCTCACATGCGGCGCGCAGCCGTTCGAGGGCCTGCCGCCAGGCTTCGGTCTGGCTGCGCGCGCCGCGCGCCATGGCTTCGGTGCCCCAGGTGAGCCCACCGTGCAGACGCAGGCGCAGAAACTCGGGTTGCTCGAGGAAGTAGAGGGTGGTTGCGCGCAGGCCGGCCAACATGGCTTCGAGCGGGTCGCTGAGTCCCTGGCTCTGCTCGATGGCGAGGTGATGCAGCGCTTCGTCGCCTTCGGTCTGTACGGCCTCGTAGATGGCACCCTTGCCGGGAAAGACGGAGTAGAGCGTCTGGAGCGACACCCCCGACCCCTCGGCGATTTCGCCGATCTTGGCGTCGTCGTACCCCTTTTCGGCGAAGACCGTGCGCGCCGCTTCGAGGATCAGCTGGCGATAGAGCTCGGCCTTGGCCTGCTTTGCGGCCTTCTTGGCCTTGCCTCGGGCTGCTGCTGCCACGGGCTCCTACTCCTGGTTGGGACGCCGGGGGAGGGGGACGCGATCGCCTGGTCACCGTCAGGCAAACGAATTGACGATTCTGCTTTTATAGACTACCGATCTGCTATTCGCAATCTGTTGTCTGTTCTCACCCCGAGCGACACCGACGATCACTCGCGCCAACTCGTGCCATCAGAGCGCGCCCAACCCGGAGAACCACCGTGAAGTTCAACCTCACCCTCACCTTCAATCCGATGGAGCACTACATCCCCCTCGCCAAGGCGGCTGACGAACTCGGCTGGGACACGGTCAACGTGGGGGACGGGCTCTTCTTCTACGACGAAACCAGCGTCGAGTACCCCTACACCGACGACGGCGCCCGCTACTGGAGCGCGAACACGCAGTTCCTCGACCCCTTTGCGGTGATCAGCGCGATGGGCCAGCAGACCGAGAACATCCGCTTCCTCATCAACGTGTTGAAGCTGCCCGTCCGCAATCCGATGTTGGTCGCCAAGCTCTGCGGCACGACGACCTTCCTCACCAACGAGCGCCTCGATCTGGGCTGCGGTCTTTCGCCCTGGCCCGAAGACTTCGAGATCTGCGGGACCGAATGGAAGACGCGCGGTGCGCGCTGCGCCGAGAGCATCGAGATCATCCGCAAGGCGTGCTCGGGTGAGTTCTTCGAGCACAAGGGCAAGTACTACGACTTCCCGAACATGTCGATCAACCCGGTGCCGCAGCAGAAGATGCCGATCCTGATCGGTGGTACGGCGGAACCCGTGTTGAAGCGGGCTGCGCGCATCGCCGACGGCTTCGTTTCGCCCAACACCAAGGCGGACAACATCAAGGAGATGGTCGACAAGATCCACGGCTATCGAAAGGAATACGGCACCGACGATCGCGACTTCAAGATGGTTTCGGTGGCCATCGACGCCTTCGATCTCGACGGCCACAAGAAGCTGCAGGACATGGGCATCGACGAATGCTGTGACATGCCGTGGCTCTACTACGGCAGCAGCTTCAAGTCGCCGGTCGACGAGAAGATCGAGCACCTGAAGCGCTTCACCGACGAAGTGATCTCGCACTTCAAGTAGGCCGAGCAGAAGGAGTCTCCCGATGAAGCACTGGATTTCTCTCGTCAACGTTCCCGAAGTCGATCAGTACATCGAGATCGCAAAGCACGCCGAGGAGCTGGGCTTCTACGGCATCACGATCGCCGACCATCTCGTGATGCCGACGGGAGAGCTCGAGTCGAAGTACCCGTACACGCCGGACGGCAAGATGTGGTGGCCCGAGGATGTCCCGTGGCCCGACCCCTGGGTCACCCTCACCGCGATGGGGGTTGCGACGAAGGAACTCCATCTCGCGACGAACATCTACCTCGCCGCGCTTCGCGACCCCTTCACTGCGGCGCGCGCCATTTCGGCCGCTTCGGTCTTCACGAACGGGCGCGTTCACTGCGGTGTTTCGGCGGGTTGGATCAAGGAGGAGTACGACCTCCTGGGCATCGACTTCAAGAAGCGCGGCCGTCGCCTCGACGAAACGATCGAGGTGATGCGCAAGCTGTGGACGGGCAAGAGCGTCGACCACAAGGGTGAGTTCTTCGAGTTCAGCAATGCGCTCATGAGCCCGCCTCCGCCGTCGCGTATCCCGGTGTGGAGCGGAGGTGCGAGCAAGGCCGCCTTCCGCCGCGCTGCTGAGAACGACGGATGGCTCGGCGTGCCCATGATGGCCGACCAGCTCATCGAGACCATCGGCATGTTCAAGCAGATGCGCGAGGCGAACGGGCTGGCAAGCGAACCGTTCGACGTCTGCTGCAGTCTGATCCAGCCGTTGACCGCCGAACTCGAAGCACAACTCGACGAACTCGGCGCGCACCACAACCTGGGTCTTCCCTGGGTGGTGACACCCTGGGGTCGAGCGCCCTGGCTGAAAGACGGCGAAGATACGAGCAAGCTCGACACCAAGAAGCTCGCCATGGAACGCTTCGCCAACAAGGTGATCCACCGGCGCGCGTAACGTTTTCGCCGCCCATCCACTGCGCAGGAATTCCCGATGCCCGAACTCAGCTCGCTCTTCAGTCCCATCAAGATCAACCAGATGGAGCTTCCCAATCGCATCGTCATGGCGCCCATGACGGTCGACTACGCGCTCGACGACGAAACGCCTTCCGACCGCCAACTCGCGTACTACAGCGAACGTGCAGCGGGTGGGCCCGCGATGATCAACCTCGAAGTCTGCAGCGTCGACGCGGACCATCGCTATCAGCAGCACTCGCTCGGTCTGCACAGTGACTTCCAGATCGAAAAGCACAAGAAGCTCGTCGACGTGATCCACGCCCACGGTGTGAAGTGCCAGCCCCAGCTCTCGCATCCGGGCCCGGAGTCGCTCGCTCCCTTCTACAAGCAGCTCCAGCCAATGGGCCCTTCGCCGGCGCGTGCGGAAACCACCAGGCAGCTGTGTCGCGAGATCGCGCCCGAAGAGATCGAAGCCGTGATCGAGATGTATGGCGAAGCGGCGCGACGCTCCCGCGAAGCGGGCTACGACGGAATCGAACTCCACGCTGCGCATGGCTACATGATGTTGGGGTCGTTCCTTTCACCACTTCGCAACTTCCGCACCGACGAATATGCGGGCGGCAAGTTCGAAGGTCGCGCGAAGCTCTTGCTCGACGTACTGGCGCGGATTCGCCAGAAGGTGGGTGGCGACTATCCCATCACGCTTCGCATGTCGGGTTTCGAGCGGCAGAGCGGTGGGCGCGAGATCAACGACTCCCAACGCCTGGCGCCGCTTCTCGTCGATGCCGGCGTCGACTGTTTCCACGTGAGTGGCGGTGTGGGCGACGCCAACATCACGCAGATCATCACGGGGCCGGAATACGGCGCCGGGTTCAATGTGTCGGCCGCTGAAGCCATCAAGCAGGTGGTCGATGTGCCGGTGCTCGTGGTCGGGCAGAACATGGATCCGGTCGCGGCGGATCGGCTCATCGAAGAGGGGCGCGTGGACATGATCGCGATGGCGCGTTCGCTGCTGTGCGATCCCGAACTCCCGAACAAGGCGAAGAGCGGTCGCCTGCGGGAGATCAACCGCTGCAACGTGTGCCAGGGCTGCACCGACATGATGACGTCCGAGTTCAATGGCGCAGCGTGTTCCCTCAACCCGCGCGCAGGCAAGGAAGCCGACTATCCCCTCGAAAAGGCCGCCGCTTCGAAGAAGGTCGTGGTCGTTGGCGGAGGCCCGGCTGGCATGGCGGCCGCGATGTACGCGAGCGACCGCGGGCACCAGGTCACCTTGCTCGAAAGAGAAGGCGAACTCGGCGGCGCGTTCCGCCTTGCTTCGACGCTCTTTCCCGGCAACCAGCTCTATCTGGACTTCCTGCGCGCCCGCATGGAAGACCTGCCGGTCGAAGTACGCCTCGAAACCGAAGCGAACGAAGCTTCGATCAAGGAACTCGGTGCGGACGCCGTGATCGTTGCGACCGGCGGTCGTTTCACGAGCCCCGACATCGCGGGTGATGACGCCCCTAACGTGCTCAAGGGCAAGGCGGTTCTCGACCTCGTTGCACGCATGGGCGCCGACCCATCCGATGACGACCTGGGCCTCGAGGGACGCGTTGTGATCGTGGGCGCCAATCTCATCGGCATGGAACTCGCCGAGGCGTTGGCGGCCCGGGGCAAGCAGGTGCACCTCGTCGAACCGAGCGGCCGCATGGCCATGCCCGCCGGCAAGAAGCGCCGCGCAGATCACTGCAAGCAGCTCGATCGCCTCGGCGTGCCGGTCAATACGGGTGTCGCGGTGAAGGAGATCACCGCGGAGGGCGTCGTGCTGTCCCTCGCCAAAGGCCGCGAGAGCACTGTACGCGCCGGTACGGTGATCCTCGTGGGCCACCCGGAGGCCGATTCCCTCCTCGAAGAGAAACTCGCGGGTGTGGCGGAGACCGTTCGGTCCATCGGCGATGCCGTGAGTTTCGGTCTCACCCAGAACGCAGCGCGCGCAGCATTGGATGCAGCCTATTCGATTTAGCTAGCCTCGCGCCTCCGCGATTCGCCAGACGCGTGATTTCGCATCACGCGTCGACCTCGGAGGCCCCCCATGCGCTTCACCCTGAACGTCACGATGCTCGACCCTGCGCAGTACATCCCGATCGCGCAGGAGGCCGAGAAGTGCGGCTTCTACGCTGTCAGCGTACCCGACAGCATCTTCTATCCCGAAGAAGCGATCGGCGAGTATCCGTATCACGAAGGGCGGGAGTTTCTCGAAGACAAGCCGTTCATCGAACCGCTGATCGCCATCGCCTCGATGGCCGCTTCGACCTCGACGCTGCACTTCAGCACCTTCGTGATCAAGCTCGCGATTCGCGACGCACTGATCAACGCGAAGACCGCACTCTCGACGGCCGTGATGTCGAACAACCGGCTTACGCTTGGCGTCGGGATCAGCCCCTGGGTCGACGACTTCCAGTACTGCAACGTGCCCCTCGAAGGTCGCGGCCAGCGCATGGACGAGATGATCGAGATCCTGCGCGGCGTGCAGAGCGGCGAGTACTTCGAATACCACGGGGAACACTTCGACTTCACGCGTCTCAAGATGTGTCCCGTCCCGACTGAGCCGATCAAGGTCACGGTGGGTGGTCATTCGCCAGCAGCGCTCCGCCGCGCCGCGCGCCTGGGCGACGGTTGGGTGGCCGCCAACGTGACGCGCGAGCAGATGCGTGGACTGCTCGGCATGCTCGACGGCTACCGCAAGGAGTTCGGCTCCGACAAGCGCGACGACTACATCGTGCAGGGCATGTTGAGCGACATCGAAGTCTTCGACCCGGCGGGCTACCGCGAAGGCGAGGACATGGGACTCACCGACTGCACGATTTCGCCCTGGGGCGTCTACGACACCGAACAGATCGAGCTGCCCGAGCGGCTCGATCGCATCAAGCGCTTCGCCGACGAAGTGATCGCAAAGGTCTGAACGAGATGACGGAAACGAACGACACTGCTGTCCCTAGCTTCGAAGAGGCGTGCGCGCCCCTGATCGCCCCGGGCGGCATCTTCGAGATGGTCGAAGAAGACGTGCTGGGTCAGCCCATGCGCGTGTTCAAGAACCGCGCGAAGTCGCTGCGCGAATTGCTCGCACAATCGGCCAACCACGGCGACGCCGAATACGTCGTCTTCGGCGATGGGCGGCGCTGGAGCTATACCGAGCATCTCGCCGACGTCGCTTCGGTTGCACAAGCCCTTCACGAGGAGCACGGCATCGGGCCCGGCGATCGCGTCGCGATCCTCGCCGCGAACAGCCCCGAATGGATCCTCACCTTCTGGGCCACGGTATCGCTTGGCGGTGTCGTGGTGGCGATGAACGGTTGGTGGGCCGGTGACGAAATTCGCTACGGCCTCGAGACGACGAAGCCCAAGCTCCTGATCGCCGATCGACGTCGACTCGAACGCCTCGAAGGCGACGATCCGGGTGTTCCGGTACTCGTGATCGAGGACACGTTCGAGAAACTTCGTACCTACGCGCAGGGCGCGAGCCTGCCCGACAACCCGATCGCCGAGGACGACCCGGCTGTGGTCCTCTTTACGTCGGGGACGACGGGGCGCCCGAAGGCCCCGGTCCTCAGCCATCGCAGCCTCATTGCCTTCGTGCTCACCAGTTTCATCATCGGCATGGCGCGTCGCGTGATCGAACCGCAGCCCGAAGGTGCGCCCGGCGCACTGCTCGCACCCTTTCCGCTGTTTCACGTATCCGGGCTCTTCGGCTCGACGATCTCGACGCTCGTTGGAGGGCAGAAGACGGTGTGGCCCGTGGGGCGCTTCGATCCCGGCAAGGTGATCGCGTTGACCAACGAAGAGGGCATCACCAACTGGATGGGGGCCAGCACGCACATCTATCGCCTGCTGACCCACCCCGACATCGAAACGGTCGACACCAAGCGCTTCAGCAACGTCGGGGCCGCGGGTTCGGCGACTTCACCTGAGCTCGCGCGGGCAATTCACGAGCGCTTTCCGCATCTCAGTCAGTCGGTGGGTTCGGGGTATGGCTCGACCGAGAGCGGGGCGATCATCACCTACGCATCGGGTGAGATGCTCAACGCGGCCGCGAACTGTGTTGGCCCGCCGCTCCCCGGAGTCGAGGTCAAGATCATCGATGAAGAGGGCAACGAAGTGCCTGAGGGTGAAGTCGGCATCATTTGCGCGCGCAGCCCGATGGTGATGCTCGAGTATGACAACAACCCCGAAGCGACGAAGGAAACGATCCTTCCCGGGCGTTGGCTCGACACGGGCGACTTCGGGCGCCTCGAAAACGGTCGGGTGTATCTCGAATCGCGTTTGCGCGACATGATCATCCGCGGTGGCGAGAACGTCTACCCCGCCGAAATCGAGAACCGCCTGGAGCAGCATCCCGATGTCGCCGAAGTAGCGGTGATCGGTGTCGATGACATCGAGCTTGGCCAGGAAGTGAAGGCGGTGATCGTCCCGCGCGACGCCGTCCGGCCGGATGAAGAATCGCTGCGCGACTTCGTGGCCGAAGCGCTCGCCTACTTCAAGGTGCCTCGCTATTTCGAGTTCCGAGACGATCCGCTTCCCCGCAATGCGACGGGGAAGGTCCTGAAGCATGTCGTCGCAGGCGAGGGCGAAAACATTTTCGTCGAGGAGTGATCTCCCCACCGGTGTTTCAGGGGGGAACGATGCAGGCGGGAGCGTTGCGACTTCATGGGAAACTCGGGGGGTAGAGGTCTCTTCCCGTTCATCGGCCGTTTCTCGAAACGCATGACGTGATTGCCGGAGAATCGAGTGCGGTGCTTCGCGAAAGTCGAGCTGGGGCAAAATCCAATGCGTCTCGCTGGATGCGCGCGTACTGCGCAACAACGGCAAACCGGATGCATCTGCGCGGGTGCGCATCGCGTGCGCAACTTGCCCGGTTGGCGCGACTACTCTGCGGCGATGATGCGCACGGGAATCGCACTCATCCGGGGAATGCCCGAGTAGCGATCGAAGTTCGATCGGGTGTCGATCAGCCGATTCGTGTTGCTGCCGATCTCGCGGAAGCGCGCGTCTTGCGCCTGGGTGTCGCCGAACGCATGGGTCATCGAGACGACGCCCGGGCGCAGATCGTCCGCGGCTTCGACCACCGCGGGAATCGATGCATGTTCCGATTCGATGCGTACCGTACTTCCCGACGCGAGCCCGAGTGCTGCGAGGTCATCGGGGTGAACGTATGCAGCGTTGTGGGTCGCCTTGCGACGAAAGTGCGGGAGGTCGCGTCCAGCCGAGTTGTAGACACCCGGGATGCGGCGGGAGATCAGGCGAAGCGGATAGGCGGCTTCCACTTCGGCGGTCTCTTCTCGAACTTCCGCAAGGTCCGCGAGCATGGATTCATCACCCAACTCGAGCCGCCCTTGCCAACCCGATTGCCTTGGCTGGACGAGCGTTGGTGGATCGTCGAATAGACCGCCTCCGGGATGCTGCTTCAGCTCACTCAACGCAACGCGCGAACCTTCGTACTGCAGTTCGATCAACTCGTCCGTCGTTGGTGGTGCTTCCATGTCGATCGCGAGTGGTTTCCTGAGTTCGCGCAGCGGTCCCGCCTCTGCACGAACGGGATACAGGGTGAGGGGGAGCCGCTGGCGTCGTGCCAGTCCGTAGAAGAACGACCACTCTTCGACGAGGTCCGAACCCGCGGGCGGGTCGACGAGTGCGGGGGTGTACTGCCCGTACGCGCGCGAGTAGCCGATATTCGGCCACGTCTGCTCGGGAGCCTCGATACCGATGGTCGTTGCGGGAGTCTCGAAGCTGAGCTTGGGAGCAATGACGTAGTCGGCAAGCTTCGCGGTCGCCGACATCTTCATGTCGATCGTCACGAGTAGATCCAATTCGCCCAGTGCTTCGACGGTGAGGTTCTGGTCTGGCCAGGCGACCGCCGGGTTGCCTCCGATGCAAACGAGCGCTCGAATACGACCGTCTCCCTCGAGCAGCATCTCTTCGGCGAGCGCGCCGGTGGGGAGCCCGGCCGCGCTGTTCTCGAGGTCGCGAATGCGAACCGTCTCGCCAAAGCCCCAGCCCTTGCGTGGTGGTTCGGCCTGGGCGAAAGCCTGTGCTTCGGGCATCAGGACGCCGGGGTTCGGCAGTGCCTCGCCTTCGCGCCGCCAGTTGCCGCATACGGTGTTCATGCAGAGCAGGAGGTACTCGGTGAGCGTGCCGCGCGGTGCCATGTTGGGGCCCGTACCCGCAGTAGCGGCCGCGCGGCGTCCGGCTGCGAACAGGTGCGCGGCTTCGACGAGGTCTTCCTCGGCAACACCTGCACGGTTCGCTGCATAGGCGGGGTCGAATTGCGACACGATCGCGCGCAAGGCTGCGAAGTTCTGGGTATTGCCTTCGACGAACTCCCGATCGAAGAGCCTTTCTTCGAGGATCACGTTCAACATGCCCGCGAGCAGCGTGGGGTCTTCGCCGGGCCTTGGCTGCAGGTACAAGTCGGCGTAGCGGCTCGCTTCGGTGCGTCGCGGGTCGATGACGATGAGCTCGAGCCCTCGCTTGCGCGCGTCCGTCATGCTGCGCGCGGGGTTCGCGCACGAAACATTGCCCACCATCGAAACGATCGGATTGGTGCCGAGCAGCAGCCAGGTGTCCGCCTCGTCGTAGAGATAGCCCCCGCCAAGCCAACGCCCGTGCAGCGCGTTGGCGATGTGTTTGCCCGGTTGATCGATCGTCGCCGCCGAAAACACCATCCGCGAGCCGTTCGCGATCAACCAACCAACGCCGGCCGCCGCAGCAGCAACGTACTGGTTCGATGAGGTCCCGATGTAGATCGCAACGGATCGCGGTCCATGGGCGTCGATGATCTCTTGCACGCGTGCAGCGATTTCGTCCATCACCTGCTCGCTGCCGATCTTGCCGTAGCGGCCATCGCGGTCGCGTTTCTGCGAATGCAGCAAACGGTCGGGATGCGCATGCTGTTCGGAAAGCGCCCGGCCGCGCGGGCACGAATAGCCCTGATAGACGGGATTGTCCGGATCGCCTTTGACACGTACCGCCCGCCCATCCTCGATGTCCACGAGGATGGGGCATGCGGAATGGCAGAACCTGCAGATCGAGTGTTTGCGAATCGCGGGGGACGGCATCGGGTCAGAGTCTAGAAAGCCCGCCCGCCACCGACACGTCGAAATTCGCAACGCAAGCGTTGGCGCCCGTGTGGCGGGTTAGCATCTTGTCATGATTGATTTGACTCGCGAGCAAGACGTGTTCGTCCTGCGCATGCAGGGGGGTGAGAACCGATTCAATGGTGAAGCGATCGCGGCGCGGAACGCGGCGCTCGACGAAGCCGAGACGACCGAGGGGCCCAAGGCCCTGGTCACGACTGGCACCGGCAAGTTCTATTCGAACGGTCTGGACCTCGACTACATGCAGAGTGATGCACCGGGAGGCCCTCAGCAGTACCTGGCCGAAGGGTTCTTCAACGGGCTGCTGGCTCGTCTCAGGGCCGCGAGAGGCTTCCCGCCGACTCGATGCATCACTGCGCTGCATGCCGGCTCCGCAGATTTAGGCAACATCGGCCGTCAACGTGACAACGCGCCGAAGCGCTGTGTGCAACGCTTCTGACTGGCGACGCGGGCGATGCACGACGACGAGGAGGCGAGCGCATGCTGCGAAAACTCGACGACGGTCTGTGGGTCATCGATCACGAATTCAAGATGCCGGGAGGGATCCAGATCGGCACGCGCACGACTTTGATTCGACTTTCGGATGGAAGTCTGTTCGCCCACGCGTTGGGGCCAGCCGACGACGGTGATCACGGCGAGATCGCCAAGCTCGGCGACGTGACCCAGCTCGTCGCCCCGAACCTCTTCCACAACGAATTCGTGACCGAGTGGGTCGAGCGCTACGAGGGCGCCCGGTGTTACGCGCCGCCGAGCTTCGACACCAAGGTGGAGGGGCTCGAATACACGACGCTCACGAGCGTTGCCCCCGTCGCCTGGGCGAACGACCTCGAGCAGGTCTACCTGGACGGTGCCCCGCAACTCGAAGAGACCGTCTTCTTCCACCCGGCCACACGCACCCTGCTGCTCACGGACATCTGCTTCAACATGATGCATTCCGATTCGTTCGTAACGCGACTCGTAATGCGCATCATGGGTGGGTACGGGCACTTCGGTCCGAGCCGATTGGGCAAATCGTTCATGAAGGACAAGGCCGCCATGCGGAAGGGCATCGGACGGATCCTCGAGTGGGACTTCGATCGCGTCACCGTCACCCACGGCGAGGTCCTCGAAACCAACGGCCACGCGATGTTCAAGCAAGCGTACGCATGGCTGTTGGAGTGAACGGCATGCTCGACTGAGCGGGGCGTGACACCCAGCTAATGCGTGTCTTCTACGGTTGCTTCACCCGCCTCGGGCTCGGCTTCGAGATAGCCGAGCGCCTCGAGCATCTTGCGGTCCTGGGCGGGAAGCGCCTCGAGGTCGACCTCGCGCCCGGGTTCGTCGCGCGTGTCGCGGGCGTGAAACGCTTCGAGTTGCTCTCGCAGGCGCGTGACGACGTCCGGGTTCCACCGGGCCACGTTGACGCCTTCGCCGGGATCGTTGCGCAGGTCGTACAACTCGTATTCGCTACCCGTGAGCGCGCTGCGTTCTTCTTCTGACTGAATGTGAACGAGCTTCCAGGGCCCGTCTCGAATGACTCGTTGCGACGCCGCGATGTCGTAGCCCGCCTCCATGAAGATCGGGCGTGCTTCGACATGGGCGCGTTCTCCCCGCACGGCTGCGGCGTGGCTTCGTCCTTCGAACGACGCCGGAGGCTCGATTCCCGCAAGCTGTACGAGCGTCGGCCCGAGGTCGATCAACGCGATCGGAGCCTCGATGCGAAGTCCGCCCTGGATCGTTTTGCGGTGGGCGATGACCAGGGGAACCCGCGCCGTGGGCTGGTAGGCGTTGAAGCCGTGTTCGAGGTAGTAGCCGTGTTCGTCGAGGCTTTCCCCATGGTCGGCCGTGACGGCGAGGAGCGTGCGGTCGTGCCCGAGCGCGTCGAGCCCCGCGAGCAGTCGCCCGAACTCGTCGTCGAAGTAGCGGATGAGGCGGTCGTATTGGGCGGTGTAGTGGACGAGGTCATCGATCACCCGCCCGTTTTCGTTCTGGTGTTGGTATTCGGGGATGCGATCCAGGGGCACGCGATGTGGTGCGGAGGTGTCGTCGAAGAGCGCGCCGTACTCGTCGGGAGGAAGGTAGGGACCATGGGGGTCCATGTAGTGGGCCCACAAGAAGAAGGGGCGTGAGCGATCTCGTTCTTCGAGCCAGGCGAGCGCCTGGTCGGTGACGATGCGTGCGTTCGTATACGCCTTCACCCGGCCGGCCGCGTTCACGAACACGCGGTCGCCAGCTTCGTCGCGCCAGCCCTCGCTCCACGATTCGACGAAATGGTCGAAGCCCTGCTGGAAACCCATCGAACGGCCGACGTTGTAGTTGGCCACGATGGCCGCGGTTTCGAAACCGCTGTCCGCGAAGACTTCGCTCAGTACGGTGAGGGGCTCGGGAAGAACGCGCGGCCGCAGCCGCAGCCCTGTGGTGCTCGGAAAGCGGCCCGTCATGACCGACGCCATGCTGGCCCACGTCTTGGGCCATTGGACCGTGACGTCGCGAAACAGCACGCCGCGCTTCGCGAGCGCATCGAGGTTGGGTGTCGTGTCGCGGGGGTAGCCGTAGGCGCCCACGTGGTCCGCACGAAGGGTGTCGACCGTCACCAGTACGACGCCCTGTGCCGCCGGCCCTGCGGGTTGCCCGCAGTGAAGCGCTGCCAGGAGAACGACCGCGAGACACAGCAGCCGCGTCGGGCTTCGCACACTCGTGCGAAGCGCACTCGTCGTCGGCTCGTCGGAGGTCATCGCTGTTCGTTCACCTCGCGCTGTAGCCTGGCGATCTCGCGTCGAGCCGAAGGGTGTTCGGGTTGTATCGCGAGTACGCGTTCGAAAGTGCTCACGGCCTCTGCGTGACGCCCGAGGTCCGAGAGCACCTGACCATAGCCGTAGAGAGTCGTGGGGTTGTCCGGAGCGATCTCGATGGCTCGGTTGAAATGAACCGTGGCTTCTTGCGCCTTGCCGCGTATCCGCAGCGTGGCCCCGAGGTTGGCGTGGGCCTCGGCTGCGTCGGGTTGGCTTTCGATGGCGCGCCGAAACAGGGCCTCGGCTTCAATGAGGCGCCCCTGGTTCGCCATGGTCACGCCGAGGTTCATCAGCGCGTGGGCATAGCTCGGAACGATCTCGAGTGCGTGACGGAAGTGCGCGACCGCTTCTTCGCCCCGTCCCGCGAGTTGCAGGGTGCGACCGAGATTGCTGTGTGTCTTCGGGTTGTCGGGATCGAATTGCAGCGCACGTCGGTAGTGCCGAATGGCTTCGTCGTAGCGACCGCGAGCCTGGAGTACGGTGCCCAGGTGGTTGTTCATGATGGGATTGCCGGGTGTGATCGTGGAGGCATGCCCGAGGAGTGTGAGAGAGTCCCTCCACACCGCAGTTTGTTGGCGCGCGAGGTTGAGGCACGACACGAGCGCGAGCACGAGCAGTCCAAGCGTCACGCTGCGAACCAGGCCGTGGGTTTCGGACAAGGCCCGCGCCGCGAATGCCAGCGCGGCGAACAACCCGATGTGGGGAAGGTACGTGTAGCGGTCGGCCATGGCCTGGCCGCCGACCTGAACGATGCCGATGACGGGCACGAGCATGCCGACGAACCAGAACCAACCGACTGCGAGGTAGGGGTAGCGGCGCCACGCGATCACGATGGCCGAGATCGCGAGCAGCAACACCAGAGCGCCGACGATCTGGCCGGCAGACCAGGGGAGTCCGCCGGGTGCATAGGGGTGGGGGTAGAGAAGGGAGAGTTCGGTCGGCCAGAACGTCTTGCCGAGATAGCGCGCGTAACTCACGACGGCGTTTGCGAGCCGATCGGGTAACGCGATCGCATGGCCGATCTCCATGGCCCCCCAGCTTCGTTGCACCACGAAAGTGATGATCGACGACGTGATCGCGAGGGCAAAGAACCCGGCCTTCTCGCGAAGACGCGAGACGATCGCCTGGCGTGTCGCGGCATCCGGGCGCCCGAGCGGCCAGAGGTCGATCAGCACCAGGACGAACGGCAGCGTCACCAGGATGGGTTTCGCCATCAAGCCGGCGCCGAAGCTGCATAGAGCCAGCGCGTAGTCGCGCGGCCTTCTATTCGTCACCCATTCGGCATAGAAGAGCAGGGTCCCGAGGCCGAAGAACGCGGACAACACGTCCTTGCGTTCGGAAACCCATGCGACCGACTCGACGTGGAGCGGGTGGATCCCGAAGAAGAGCGCAACGACTGCACTCGTTGCCGTATGGCCGGTCGTTCGCGCGAAGAAGAGAAAGACGAGCAGCGTGTTTGCTAGATGAAAGAGCAGGTTCGTTGCGTGGTGTGCGCCGGCGGCGAGGCCGAAGAGCGACACGTCGAGCATGTGTGATAGCCATGTCAGTGGATGCCAGTTGGCCGCGTGGCCCGACGTGAAGGCCCAGAGGACGCCGCGTGCGCTGAGTCCCGACCGTACGACGGGGTTGTCCGTGATGTAGACGTCGTCATCGAAGTCGACGAATTCGAAACCGACGACGGGCCAGTAGATGAAGAGTGTCGCAACGACCAGCGCGGCGGCGAAGAGCGAATTGCGTCTGGTTGCGGTCACGGGTGCGAGTCCGTCGTTGCGGGTTCGGCCGACATGGCGTCCCCATCGTCCGGGCCGACGACATAGCCCAGGGCGCGCAAGCCGGCTTCAGCTTCTTCACTGATTTCGACGCCGAGGCGCGATTCGCCGGTTTCGAGCCGCTGTCGCAGTGCTTCGCTTTCGCGCATGCGGTCGGCCATGCGCAATTGCAGCGATGCGACGGTGTCGCGTTCCTGGCGTTCGAGGTTCGTGCGCTGCTTGGGGTCGACCGCAAGGTCGTAGTACTCGCGGACCGCATGCTTTTGGAGTTTACGTGCACGCGAATGTTGGATCAGCGTCTTCGTGCCCGTGCGGAGCATCACGCCCCCGAACCCGTCGTCGAAGGCGAGCACGTCCTCGTCGCTCGTCGCGTGCCAGTCCGTCAGCATGGGGACGAGACTCTGGCCCTGCACTTCGCCTTCGAGTGGAACGCCAGCCAGTTCGAGAATGGTCGGGAGCAGGTCGCTCTGGCGCACCACGCCGTTGGCTCGTTTCCCCGCGATGGCGCCCTTCGCACGGATGATCAACGGAATGCGCGTAATCTCGTGATGCAGCGAAGAATGCAGTGGGTAGTCGTGTTCGAAGAACGCTTCGCCGTGATCCGATGTCACGATCACGACCGTGTCGTCGAGCATGCCGAAGTCTTCGATTGCATCGAGCAGGCGCCCGACTTCGTGATCGACGAACGCAATGCCGCCATCGTAGAGACAGCGGGCCCACTCGAGTTCTTCGCGATCGAGGGGCTTCTTCCAGCCCCGCGCGATATCGAGCAGGCGATCGGTGGCACAGACGCCGTCGTCGCAGAGATCGACTGCGTCGACATCGCCTTCGCAGAACAGTTCCCGAAACGGGGGTGGGGCTTCGTAGGGGAGTTCGGCGCCCTTGGAGTGCACGTCATAGAAATGAACGAACGCAAAGAAGGGGGCGTCGCGTTCGATCGCGATCCAGTTGATGACGCTGGTCACTTCGTCGCGCGCATTGCCGACGCCCTGCTCGACCCTCCACAACCAATCTTCGTCGAAGGTTCGTAGCAGCCACGAACTGCGAAAGCGTTTCGGGTGTGGAAAGTGCATGAAGCGATCGAAGCCCGCGTCGAAGCCATAGACCGAACCCACGAAGCCCCAGTCGCGCGTTCCCACCCACGCCGAAGTCGTGTAGCCCGCGGCGCGCAGTCGTTCGGCGAGGGTGTGGTGGTATGGCTGGATGCGGTGTTCGCGAGCGAGCACGCCGTGGGCGCCGGGGTCGAGGCCGGTGAGCATCGAAACGTGAGCCGGCAACGTCCAGGTCGAGTGGGAGGTGGCGTCGACGAAGAGCACGCCCTCGCGGGCGAGTGCGTCGAGATTGGGGCTGGTCTCACGCGGGTAGCCGTAGGCAGACAGATGGTCTGCGCGCAGCGTATCGATCGAAACGAGCAGAACATTCGGCCCTTTCGTGGGCATTTGGCCACGAAAGGAGGCGCCGCCGGCCGCGATTGCGGTTGCGGCGATCACCGCGGCGAGGGTGAGGAGTGCCACCGGTCGCAAATACGCGGGTCGGGAGGTCGTGCCCAGCGCGGGTAGGGGGGCGATCAAGCCGATCACCGCCGCGACGAGCGAAAGCGCAACGCCATCGACGGCGAGCGTGACCAGCATCGTGCCAAGCCGATCGAATAGCGGGCCGATCGCGCGCAGGGCGAGCACCCCCTCGACGAGCCCGATGCAAGCGCCGAGCGCGAAGCCCCATTGGGCGGCACTGCGGGCGCGCGCGGCGCGCCCGGGTCTCGTGCCCGCATCCTGGTTCGACGGCGTCGATTCCGGAGTCATCGTCCGGGCATGCTAGCCCGCAAGATCGATCGCGACGCGGGCGTTCCACACCTCGCACTTCGCCACAGCTCGATGGCGCCCACCGACCTCGCCCCGCGTTCGCCAGTGCAGCGGCATGCGCAGCGCGAACGCAACGAGCCCGCGCGCGCATTGGGACCCGCTTACGATGGCACCGCCTCGTTGAAGAGTTCGCGGTAGCCGTTCGGGAAGTGGGTGTCGTCGTAGAAGCCTCGCGACTTCAAGAAGAAGTGGAAGTCCTTCAGGTGGTAACAGGGGATGCCCGCGTGGAGATGATGCTCGAGGTGGTAGTTGAGATTGAACGGTGCAACGAAGGGGCGTTCCCACCAGTTGACGATCGTCGTGCGCGTGTTCTTGCGTGCGTCGAGGTCATAGAGATCGGGCACGACGCCGTGCTCGGCAACCTGGCGCAAGCGCGCGATCAGCATGTAGGTGGTGAGGAACGCGATCGGCCACAGCAGGTAGAGCCAGCCATTGCCCGTGGCATAGAGCACGCCCCACATCGCGCCGTTCACGATCACGTGCCCCAATAGTGCGTTGCCATTCCAGGGCGCCTTCGTGAGTTCGGTCTTGCCACGACGCCAGGTCGCCTTCAGGGCCTTCCATCCCGTCTGCCCGGTGAGATCGCGCCAGATCTTGCGCCGGAAACTCTCGCCGCTGATCGGGTAGCTCATGTAATTGGGGAGGTCGGGGTCCCGGCGGGTGCCCGCGTACTTGTGGTGCTTGCGGTGTCCCGCCGCGTAGCGCTCCATGTCCGAGAGGATCGGATAGGCGCAGAGCCACTGGCCCACGATGGAGTTTGCGAGCGGGTTCGCAAAGCAGACCCGGTGCCCGCAATCATGCATCAATGCAGCGAAAGCGAGCTGTCGGCCGCCCAGCAGAGCCAACGCGATCAGCACCGTCAGCGGGTTCGTCCACTGCGCCACGAAGGCGAAGACGAACCCCACCATGAGCCAGTTGAAGGCCACCATGCGCCCCGCACGCCAGCTGCTGCGCGCGGTGAAGCGGGACAGCTCGTCGGCCGTCATCCAGTCGGTGAGGCGTACGGCCGTGCCGTGGTGATCCTCGAGCTCGTCGTCGCCCGCGTCCGGGACATAGGTGCTGTTGGGCATGACCATGGTGCTTCTCCACTTGGCTATTCGCGATCGTTCGCGTTGCAGGGTTGCCTTGTCTATCCGGTACACGGTGGGTCGTTCAGGCCGAGCCCGCCGCTGCGTCGAGGCCGCTTGCGTCGATGGGGCTCGCCAGCAGTTCGACCGATTCCCCGGCCCAGTCGCGCCACGCTCGTCGCCCGAGTCCGTCGTAGCGCCGCATGGCTTCGATCATCTGGTGACGCGCATCGCAATCCACGATGGCTCGGGGCAGCAGGGGGTCGAGCGCGATCTGCCTCAGCGCTTCGCCGCCGATCGAAAACGACTCGGTCATTGCAGCGTCGCGTGAAAGGTCGGGCATGCGCGCGATGGCGGCTTCGAGTTGGCCAGTGGTTTCGCGGTAGCCGTCTTCGAGCGCTTCGACGTTCCAGAGTGCGCGCGCACGGTCTTCGGTTTCCCGGTCGAGGTCTCGCAGCTCGAAGACGAGTGGAGCCACGGCGCGGGTAGACGCGTCCTTTGCACCGGCCAGGGCCAGGGAGGCAAAGCGCTCGCGGCAAGCCGAAGCGCCACCGCGCAGATTGTTGGGGCGAACGTGCAGGGCCGGCGTCAGGGGTTCGAAGCCGAGGAATCGGAAGGTGCGGTCGCGCACGCGGCGCGCACGACGGTCGCGGGCGGGGAGGGCGGTGGTGTCGACGGCCAGGTAGCTGCCGTCCCAGTCGACGACCTTCTCTTCGACCCGCGACCACGAAACGACCTCACGGTTCACCGCCAGCGCGGCGCGGCTCAGCCGATAGAGCCCGCGACCGGCCGATTCGACCGTGCCGCCGGCTCGCAGGCGTGCGATCGCGACCCGCATGCTGTTCTCGCCCAGGCCGAAGAGTCCACCCGCGCGCACCAGGGCGCTGACGCCCACCGAATAGGGCGAGGTGATCGTCGACAGCAGGTCGACGATCAAGCTCTTCGAGGTGACGCCTCGGCGGCGCGTTTCGTACGGATTCGTCGGCATGGGGGATGAACCTGTTATTACAGTGCGTGTACAATATCGCCATTTGCGGAAATGACCAAAGGCGACAGATGATTGCATCGTAAGTGTCCGAAAAAGCGGGGTAATTCGCCTCTATCGCGTTTAGGCATGTGCGCAGCCAACGCCCTCGGCGTGTTCTAAGGTCCATCGCCATGGCCGACCGTCCCCCTCCGCCACGAGACTGCGCCGTTCCCCTGGTCGATCACCCCGACGGCATCACCCCCGACTGGCTGACCAGGGTCATTCGGGCAAACGGTTGCGACGCCGAGGTTTCGACCGTCAGCTCGAGCCCGGTCGGCACCGGCCAGATGGCCGACAACTACCGGTTGCACATCGACTACGCGCGACGCGACGCCGGCGCCCCGGACACGCTGGTGGTGAAGGTCCCGGCGGGCAACGAAACGAGTCGCGCGGCGGGTGCTGCGGGCGGGTACGTCACCGAGCTCCGTTTCTATCTAGAACTCGCGCACGAACTCGCCGTGCGGACGCCGCGCTGTTGGTATGCGGACATCAATGACGCGCATGACAAGTTCATCCTGGTGCTCGAAGACCTCGCGCCTGCCGAGCAGGGTGATCAGATTCGCGGTTGTTCGGTAGTAGAGGCCGAGCTTGCGTTGATCAACCTCGCTGGCCTCCACGGTTCGACGTGGTGTGCGACCCGGCTCGACGACCTCGGCTGGTTGAGCCGCGTCACTCCCGAAGTTGCCGCGCTCTTCAGCAACATCCTCACGCCTCGCACCGACGATTTCATCCTGCGTTACGAAGGCCGCATGAGCAAAGAAGATGCCGAGGTGCTGCGAACCTTCGCGGCGCACGCGCCGACCTGGTTGGTGGCACGTCCGGAGCGCTTCGCTGCACTGCATGGCGATTATCGCCTCGACAACCTTCTCTACGGAACGCAAGCCGGTGGTGCGCCGGTTGCGGCAGTGGATTGGCAGACTCTTTCCATTGCACATCCGGGTCGCGACGTCGCCTACTTCATGGGCAATGCCATGCCGCCGGAACTACGCAGAGAGCACGAAGAAGCGCTCGTGCGCGCCTATCACGAAGCGCTCCTCGGTCACGGCGTCGAGCAGTACAGCTTCGAAGCCTGCTTCGACGACTATCGCTTCGGCCACTTCCAGGGCCCGCTCGTCACCGTGCTCGGGGCCATGGCGGTGGTGCAGACCGACCGGGGCGACGACATGTTCATGGCGATGTGTTCGCGTTCGTGTCAGGCGATTCGCGATCTCGACAGCCTCGAGCTGTTGTAGCGCCAACCTTTTCGATCAACGGTTCGCTTCCGCTTTGCAATCCCGGAGACTCCATGCTTTCCAAACTCGACGACTATCCGATTCACCAGACCTCCGAACCGCTCGTCCACCCGGCGACGAGCGATCGCAACGTCTACGACCGCTACTGGTTCAACGGCTACCAGGACGACGGTGCGTTCTACTTCGGGGTCGGCGCGGCGCTCTATCCGAACCTGGGCATCATGGATTGCGGCCTTTCGATCGTGGTCGACGGTGAGCAGCATGCCTTTCACGGTTCGCGTCGAGCACCCGTGGAGCCGACCGAACTGCAGGTCGGCCCCTTCGAGATCGACATCCAGGAACCGATGAAGCGCTTGAAGGTGACGCTCGACGACAACGAGACGGGCATCGCGGGTGAACTCCAGTGGATCCCGCGCACGGGCTCCATCGAAGAGGGGCATCAGCTCGCGCGTCGTCGCGTGGGGCGGATGGAGGCCACCCGTTTCAACCAGTTCGGTCATTGGGAGGGCGAAATCCGCTACGCGGGCAAGTCGGTGACGATCGACCCGAAGCGCGTCTACGGCACCAAGGACCGCAGCTGGGGCCTGCGCCCCGTCGGTGACCCCGCGCCCCCCGGTGCGCCGCCGACCGAACCCATGGGTGTCTTCTTTCTATGGGCACCGCTCCACTGGGAAGATCGCTGCACCCACATGGGGCTCTTCGAAAACGAACACGGCGTAGCGTGGCACTTCGACGGCATGGTGTGCCCCGTGTACGACCACCCCGACAAGATCCCGGGCACCGAAGACCCTGCGACCGAGTTCCTCGCCGGTGGTGAACACCGCCTGAGCTTTGTTCCGGGTACCCGCCGAGCGAGCGAAGCCGAAATCACCCTGCTTACTCTCGACGGCAAACGCGAAGAGATCCAGCTCGACCCGGTGCTGTGCTTCCGGATGAAGGGCATCGGTTACATGCACCCCGAATGGGGGCACGGCCGTTGGAAGGGCGAACTCGCCATCGGTGGCGAATCGTGGCGCTGTGACGACGTCGACGAAAACGCACTCGAGAACGTCCACATCCAGCAGGTCGTGATGGCGACGAGCGGCGGGAAAAAGGGCGTAGGCGTCCTCGAGCAGATCCACCTCGGCCCGCACAAGCGCTACGGCTTCGAGGGCTTGCTCGGTTAGGCCGCCCGATCCAGGGGCCGCTGTGAAGTCGACGACCACGAGCGGGAGCACGAGCACAGTCGCGGAACGCCCCCCGATCTCCTCGACCGTCTTTCTTCGTTCGGGAAGAAGGGCTGAACGGAGGGCCGGATGATGGGGTGCCGAGCCCATTGTCCTGGGTAGGTAGGTTTGCGTTGCATGGGTGTCCCCCGCGCATCCTCGAACCAATGTGCGCAATGTTGCACCACAGCGGTTTTCACTCTTCGCAACTGAGCTAAGTGAAGAGTCGCGCGACAGCCGAAGGGGCAACAGCCCGTTTCGGCTGTTCGACGAAGTCGAGCACCACCCCATCGCGCATGAAGTGAATCGCGGTCCCGATGTGTCGTTGAAGAGATGGCCCACATCATCGCGGTTGTTGCGTTCCTCGTGTTTCTTGCGAGCGGAGGCATTGCAGGTGCCGGGGCGCTCGATGCGTCCCACAGTTTTCTCGAGCTGAAGGTCGGAACGGTTCCACCGCTTCGGACCGGAGCGCAGACCAGTCAGGTGCAACTCACCGGTGGCGCTTCGCAGATCATCGAAGATCCGCTGGTCTTCGAGATCGATGACTACGCAATCGAGTCCGCGGCCTTCACGGGGATGCCGTTTCTCCCCGGCTTCAGGATCGACCTCGGGGCTGGAGCGGCGACGTACACGGCGGGCGCTTCCTATGCGAATCCGTTCGGTGCTGGCACTGTTACGGGTTTCGGGGGCACGGCGCCGTTCACCGGCGCAGCGGTCGTCGAGATCGCGGGCTACGCCGTGCCGATACACGCGGATTCGCTCGGCGTCGGGGGGACGGAGCTCGCGGTCGTCCTCAACAACCAGATCTTCGTGACGGGCGCTCCGTTCAACACCGGCGCGGTCAACATCACCGGGATCACGTCGCCTGTGCTCTTCGCGCCTTCACTGGGTGTGACGGGTGTCGCCTTCACCCTGAACCTCACGACGGCGCAGTTGATGACCGCGATACCGCTGACCGATGGCGGGAACCCCGTTCAAGTCCACACCGTGACCGTGCAGGGCTCGAACTCGCTCACCAGCGTCGCTCAGACGGGCGAGATCAAGATGATCTCACCGATTCGCATTCGAACCGATTCCGAAAGCAAGCCAGCCGCGCTGACCAAAACGTTCCGGTTCGTTCCCGAGCCCGTCGCCGCTCTGCAACTTCTCACCTGCGCCGCGGGCCTGGCACTCCTCGCCCACGCACGCCTGCGCTGACCTCGCCAAGGGGACCCACCATGCTTCGAACGCTCTCGATCCTTTTCACCTGCGCGGCCCTCGTCGGCTGCAGCGCCGAATCCCTGCCCATCGCCACCAACATCAGCGGAAACATGATCCCCCCACCCCGCTCGGGTGTGGCGTCGATGTATCGGGGGTTGATGGTTTCGGTGCCGGGTGGGGCGGTGAACGCATCTGGAGGCAATCTTCACATCACGCGAAGCGACATGTCGGTCGGGACGCGAGTGCATGAGTGGGGTGTCGGCGCGGTGTGGAACTCCGCAGCGGGAGCGTGGCAATGGAACTTCGACATGAGCCTCGTTGCTCCACGTCCAGGACAACCGCCGATCTTCATCGATGCCACGGGTTATGCCGCCTTTCTGAAGGGAGTCGAGTTCGGCGAGGAGATCCCCGGAACTCGATGGTTCTATCACGATGCGGACACGATTCGGTCGGCTGGTGGATTGATGTACCACTTCGACGCATCGGGTTGGCTCGCTTCGGTGAACTGGGCGAGTCAGCCATACCCCGCCATTCATTTCCAACGCTCGGTCGTCGGCGGTCTGTCTCGGGTTACCCGGATCGACCAATGTGTCGTTGCCGGCAGTTGCACCGCACTGTACACGATCGATCTCGATGCACGGGGCCGGGTGGACACCGTGACCGACCTCGCGGGGAGACAGTCGTCCTATCAATACGAAGGAACCAGCGAGCGCCCTAGCGTAGTTCGAGATCCTCTGGAGCTGGCGAAGGGATGGCCCGGTACTCGCTACGAGTACGACGTGCATGGTCGGCTTGCTTCCTCGACGAACTCCCACGATGAGCGGATCGAGTACGTCTATTTCGGCAGCTCTGCTCGCACGGCCGCTGTCGCCCAGATCGGCGAGGGTGATCCGGTCTGGCGCTTCGACTATTCGGGAATGAAGGCGGATCGCATCCATGCCAGTACGACGATCACCAGTCCGCTCGGGACGCCCTCGAGGTTCGTGTTCGACTACGGGTTGAGGATCAAGAGCTTTACGAATGCCGACGGCGAGAAGTGGCACTGGTCCTGGAGCGATACCGACCTCAAGGGCGTGACCGACCCAGCGGGTGTGTACCGGGGGATCTCATGGTCCCAGAATCGGACGGTGTTGTCGCAGACCCATGCGACCGGGAACACGGTGGTGACAACCTTCGCACCATTCCCAGCCGAGAATCGAAGCAACCCGTTCGATCGCCCCATACTGCAGATCACTGACGACCTTGGCCTCATCGAGGCTCGAATGTACTCACCGGCGGGGAAGCTCGAGTCGACATCGAACGGGGAGGGCGAGTCCTGGACATATGCATTCGCTGGGAATGGGGATCTAACCGCGACGAATCCAGCAGGAGTCGTCACGGTGTACACCGACCGCGGTGATCACGGAGGGTATGCAACGGTGGCCCGGGGGACGGAGGTCGTTGCACAGACCCACGATCTCATCGGAAACCTGCTCGCCGTCGATGGTCTTCTGGAAGAAGACGTATCCCTTCACGCGCTATCGATCGGAAAGGGGGGCATGGTTGGGCGCACGTACGATGCGAACCGAAACGTCGCTTCGATTCTGCTCGACGACAGCGGAAGGGCGACGGTGAGCGCACTGCAGGTTGAATGGCGGGCCGACGGTCAACAGTCGAAGATCACCAGGCCGTATGGTGGAGATACCGAGTTTCGGTACGACGATCTCGGACGCCTTGTCGAGGAACGAACCCGTGTAGATGGTTCGTGGGTGAGCACGAATCTCGAATTCGACCTGGAGGGTCGAGTCACCGCTCAGCTGCGCCCGAACGGAATGGCCACGCGTTGGACCTATCGAGACTCGGGCGACGTTGCGTCGATCCGACACGAACGCGACTGGAGTGACCCGCAGGAGTTCGACGCTGAAGTCCAGTTCGAGTATCTCGACGCGCGCCGAGTGGCGATTCGAGATCAGGTGCACGGTATGGTGCCAGAGCAGTTCGTCTACGACGGAGGTGGGCGTGTCAGCGAGATCCGATACCCCGACGGCGAGAAGGTCGATCATGCTTACGACATGCGAAATCGCCGTGTGCTGAGCACATACTCACGAGCCGATTCGACACAGCTCGTTGCCCTCGCGTACGAGCACGATCTCGCGAATCGAACGACCGCGATCGAAAGGGACGGAGCGGAGACCCTGGGCGTCGTCTTCCTGGATGGTCGCGTCGATTCCTTCAGCCTTGGGAACGGTGTCGACGTTTCGCGCAGCTATGACCCTGTCACTGGGGCGTTTTCGGGTTTCGTGGCGACGAACGCGGCCACGCAGCCGGTCGCTCAGATGAACGTCGGGGTGACCCTCTGCAGCGTTCAACTGCCCGCCGGCCGATGTGTGACCGAGCAGACGGATACCTACCATGGCCTGGCTTCGACATCGTACTCGGCCTACCAGACCGACGAGCTCGGCAGTGAGAGGTTGCTCGCCGATTCAGTCGGTATGACGAACCCGATCGACGGATCGTATGACTACGACGAACTCAGCAACCTCGAGCAATCGCCCGCCGGTAGCTTCCTCTACAACACCGAACGAAACCGCTTGCTCGAGATTTCGAATGCTGGAGGAACCGTCGTCGACTACACCTACGACGACGCGGGGTTCGTGACTGACCGCAACGGTCAAGCCATCAGCTGGAGCGGCATGGGGCGCGTCTCGGCGCTTGGCTCCACGTCGTCGATGCAGTGGGATGGACTCGGTCGGAGGGTTTCGATCACCGAATCAGGTGGAACGACGCGTGCAAAGTACGGTGGTGTGGTCACCGAAGCTGTCACCGGTACGGCCCAGAAGATGGATCTCGGCTGGGTGATCCTCGATCTCGACACCGGAAGCAACGACTACCGTCTGTTCGATTTCCGGGGAAACGCGAAGCTCGTTCTCGACGAAACGGGGGCAGTGACCGCTCACCAGCACTACGCGGGCTATGGCCGGGTAGCACTCGATGGAATGGATCCGACCGACATGGGGTTCGCGGGGGGGACCCACATGGGCGATCTCGTGGCACTTGGCGCCCGAATCTACGATCCCATTGCGGCGAGGTTCTTGTCGCAAGACCCGATTCCCCAGATCGTGAACCAATACACCTACACGACGGGGAACCCCGTGAGATTCTGGGATCCGGGTGGCTTGAACGAGGTCGTCACGGGGAGGACGGTGACAACGACGGAACCGAGTACGGTCTTTCAGGCTGAAGGCGAGGCAGCTCTGCTCGGTTTCGGTATCAGGTTCAGTGCCTCGGTCGTGATTCATGGCAACCAGGAATCGATCCACTACGCCCCGGCCCCCCCCGCGAGCACGCTGCAGGGCGGCAATTCGAACGACGCGACTGCGGCCGCAACGAAGAGTAAGTTGGTCAGTGGGTCGAGCGCGCCGGTGGGGGAGAGCGCAGCTTTCGGGTCGGAATCGGGTGGAAACGGTTCCGCGGGGAAGGGCCGGGACGGCCCGAATCGTGCCAGGCAGCGAAAGCAGGAGCGAATGACCTCGAGTCCGTCCCACGACGTTCCCAACTTCCAGCCGGTCTGTGGAATCGGGTTCGAGATCGTTCCGGTCTTGCTGAGTCTGATCGCGGTGAGACGGCGCCGCGGCGATCGACATTCCGCTAGCGGGTCTCGAGCATAGACTGCAGCTGCCTCCAAACCCTCTCCGCGATCAACTCGTGCCCTTTCGCCGTCGGGTGGATGCCATCCGGTTGATTGAGGTCGGGTCTGGCGGCGACGTCTTCCAGCAGGAACGGGATCAGCCCCGCTTCGTATTCGCTGGCGAGCTTTGGGTACGCGGATTCGAAGGCCTTCATGTAGTCGCGGCCGAGGTTGGGGACGGCGCGCATGCCGGCGATGAGGAGGCGGGTATCGGGGTACTTGCTGCGCGTTCGGTCGATGATCGTGCGCAGGTTGCTTTGCATCGTGGCGGGGTCGAGGCCGCGGAGCATGTCGTTGGCGCCGAGTTCGAGTACGAGGACGGAGACCCGGGAACGCAGGAGCCAACCGATGCGGCGTAGACCGCCCGCGGAGGTGTCGCCGCTCACGCCTGCATTCACCACGCGATAGCTGAGGCCGGCATCATCGATCTTGCGCTGGATCAGTGCCGGGAAGGCCTGTTCCGAGGGGAGCCCATAGCCGGCGGTGAGACTCGTGCCCAGGAACAGCACGACGGGGCGGCTGTCGGCCCATGCTGGTCCGACCGAAACCAGGGTGAACCACACGAGAGTCAGGGAGGCGCACACGAATCGGGCAGTCCGCGCCGACCCGCACGATGCGGGTGCGCGACCCAGTGAGTATGCTCGGCGCCATCGTCGTGTCGGAAGTTGCATCGCCCATCATCGTCGCGCGGAACCTTTGCCAACGCTACCTGCGTGCGGGCGGTGGCGAGCCGTTGACGGTGCTCGAAGGGGTGGGTCTCGAAGTCGTCGCCGGCGAACGCATCGCGGTGCTCGGCCCCTCGGGCAGCGGGAAGACCACCTTGCTCGGCCTGCTCGCGGGCCTCGACCTCGCGACCGAAGGCACGGTCGAACTCGTCGGCCACGTCCTGAACGACCTCGACGAAGATGCGCGTGCTGCACTTCGGGCCGACAAGATCGGCTTCGTGTTTCAGAGCTTTCAACTCGTCCCGACGTTGACCGCGCTCGAGAACGTGCTCGTTCCTCTCGAACTTCTCCCCGCTTCACGTGCAGTCCCACGCGCCCGGGCCGAGGAAGCGGCGCGCGCGCTCCTCGACCGCGTCGGCCTGGCCGACCGGCTCGATCACTATCCCACGCAGCTCTCGGGCGGTGAACAACAACGGGTTGGCATCGCGCGCGCGTTCGCGAACGAACCCGTGGTGCTCTTCGCCGACGAACCCACCGGCAACCTCGACGCCGAAACGGGCGGTGGCATCGTCGACCTGCTGCTCGACATCAATCGCGAGCGCGGCACCACCCTCGCGATCGTCACCCACGACGTCGATCTCGCCCGCAAGGCGAACCGCATCGTGACCCTCGCCGGCGGACGCTTGCAGAAGATCGAAACGGTGACCTCGTGAACCTGCGCTTCGTCGCGGCCATGTTGCGACGGGAAGCACGCGCCTCGCGCCGGCCATTCATTCTCTACGGCAGCTGCATGGCGCTCGGTATCGCGTCGCTGGTCGGGTTGCACGGGATGCGGGCGACCACCGAGCACGCGGTCGACACCCAGTCCAAGCGTCTCCTCGGCGGTGACCTGCGCGTCGAAAGCCGTGCGCTGATCGCGGGCGAAGGAATCGAAGCGCTTCTCGAATTCGAGTCCCGCAGCGACACGACGGCCACGCAGGTGACGCGCTTTGGTTCGATGGCGTTTGCGCGCCCGTCCGGCCGAAGCCGCCTCGTCGACATCCAGGCAGTCGAGTCCAGCTTCCCGCTCTACGGCCGGGTCGAAACCGAGCCGCCCCATCGCTTCATCGATCTGCACGCGTCGTCATCTCCTTGCGCCCTCGTCGACCCGAGCTTGCTCATTCAACTCGACACGCGGGTCGGGGCAGCGCTGAAGCTCGGTGAGGTCGAATTCGAGATCGCAGGCACGATCAAGAAGGCGCCCGGCGGCTTCGGGATGCAAACGCAGATCGCGCCGCGGGTTCTGATCGCAGAGCGCTACCTCGACGCGACGCGCCTGATCCGCCCGGGGAGTCTCGTCGAGTATCAGCACTTCGTTCGCGCCGAACCCGCGGTGCTCCAACCGTTCCTTGCCCGACATCGCAGCGAACTGCGCGATGCCCGCCTCGAACTCACGACGGCGCACGGCTATCGCAACGAACTCAACCGAAGCTTCGGTGTGCTGACGCGCTACCTCGGCCTGGTCGGACTCGCCGCACTGGCCCTCGGCGGCGTCGGAGTCGCCGCGGGGGTACGGGTGTTCGTCGGCGAAAAACTCGAGTCGGTCGCGTTGTTGCGCTCCCTCGGTGCAAGTCGCCGCGACATCTTCCTTCTATATGGATGCCTCGCGATGGCGCTGGGGGCAGGGGCCGGCGTGGTCGGTGCTGCGGTCGGCACGTTGATGCAGTGGGGCATGCCGCGCTTCATGGAAGGCTTGCTCCCGGTCGATGTCGAAGTGGCCGTCGAGCCCACGGCGATCTTGACGGGCATCGTGCTGGCGTTGTGGGTGACCCTCTTGTTTGCAGCGGGACCACTCATCGACCTCGTGCGAGTGCCGCCGCTGCGCGCGTTGCGCGCCGATTTCGCCGCAGAACCGGTGCCCGTTGGCGGACGGATCGCGATCGTCGTCGCGCTTACTGTAAGTGTCTTGCTCGTGTCGGTCTGGCAAGCACCGCGCCCTCAGGTGGGCTTGTGGTTCGCCCTCGGTCTGGGGCTTGCGCTGCTTACCCTGGCCGCCGCCGCGCGTTCCTGCATGGCGTTCCTGCGTGGCGGTGCCTTCGAGCGTTTTCCGTACGCGATGCGCCAGGGCATCGCGAACCTCTTTCGGCCGCGCAACCACACCATGGCGAGTGTGCTCACGGTGGGTTTCGGTCTGTTCCTGGTTCTGACCCTACACGGAGTGCAGAGCAATGTGCTCGAACAGATTGCGGTCGATCGAGACCCCGACCGGCCCAACCTCGTGCTGTTCGACGTACAGCCCGACCAACGCGCGGCCGTCGAAACGGTTCTCCGCGATCGTGGCGCGTCGATCACCGATTCTGCCCCGCTGATTTCCGCGCGCATCTCTTCGGTGCGCGGCGATCGCATCGGTGCGCTGCTCGAAGCGGAGCCCGACAGCCGCGAGCTTCGTTGGGCTTTGCAGCGCGAGTACCGTCTCACCTACGCCGAAGGCCTGCGCCCGACCGAGACGATCCTGGCGGGGAGCTGGTGGCACGGCGAAGTGCACCGCGAAACGCCGATCCCCGTGTCGATCGAAACCAGCATTCGCGATTCCCTGGGCCTCGAAGTCGGTGACGAGATCGTCTGGGATATTCAGGGCATCGAGGTAGAAGGCTTCGTGCAGAGCGTGCGCGAAGTCGACTGGGACAAGCTCGCGACCAACTTCTTCGTCGTGCTTCCTCCCGGCATGATCGAAGACGCACCGCATTCCGCTGTCTTGCTCGCCCGCATGGCTGACCCAGAGATGCGCGCACTGCTGCAGCGAGATCTCGTGCGCGAGTTCTCGAACATCAGCGTGCTCGACGCGACGCTGATCTTGACTGCCGTCGACACCATGATGGAACGCATGGCGACCGCCATCGAGCTGCTTGCGGCCTTCACGATCGCAACCGGCCTGATGATCCTCGTTGCGGCATCGATCAGTGCCCGGCAGGAACGTCGTCGCGAAGTCGCCCTGTTGCGAACACTCGGTGCGTCGATTCGGGTGCTGCGCAACATCCTCGCGACGGAAGTCGTTGTGTTGGCCGTCCTTGCGGCGTTCGTGGGCGCGGGCATCGCGGCGGTCGCGAGTTGGTTGCTCGTCCGCTTCGTCTTCGAGCTGCCGGTGTTTCTGCCCTGGTCGGACTTCGCGGTGCTCGCGTGCGCGAGCATCGTCGTCAGCACCCTACTTGGAGCCCTCGGGGCTGGGCGAGATCACAAGACCTCGGCCCTTGCGAGATTGCGCGGTGCCGTTTGATCGGCGGCTCAGCTCGCCGGGAAGGTCGCCGCCATGTCGGCTTCGAGGGTGGCTTCGATGTGGTCCAGGCCCGCGCCGCGCACGACGGCTCGTGTGCCGACATACGCCCCGCGCGGCAGCTGCCCGAGTTGTTCTGCAACGGCAGTGGCGCGCGCAAGAACCTGATCCGGTGCAACGACTTCGTCGTAGAGGCCTGCTTCGACCGCGCCTTCGGGGTCGTAGATGTGGGCCTGCACGGTGCCGCGGTAGAACTCGCGAATCGGCATGCGTTGGCGCGCCATCTCGACGAGGAAGATCGGCGTCGTCATGCTGATCGCGACTTCGTTGAAGCCGATCTTGTACGCACCCGCTGCACCGATTCGCGTGTCGGCGGCAGCCAACAAGACCGCCCCCATGGCGAGTGCATGCCCGGTGGATGCGGCGACGACCGGTGCAGGAAAACGCGCGATTCGCAGAGCAAGGCGCCCACCGTCCGTCACCATCGCCTGAGCTGCGGCGGGCCCACCTTCACGCATGACGCTCAAGTCGAAGCCGGCACTGAAACGATCCGGGCGACCGGTCAGCACGACAGCATTGCCCGCTTCTTCGGCCTGGTCGAGCGCGCTGTTGATGGCCGCAAGCACATTGGGCGAAAGCGCATTGGCCTTGCCATCGTCGAGGTGGATGATCGCGACATCACCGGCGGCTTCGTAGCGGACGGAATCAGACATGAGGTTCCTTTCAGGTGGGTTCGCGGGCGCGGCGGCAGTTTATCACGCTGTTCGGAGCCGGTCGCTGGCGGAGAAGCGTCGGTGTACGATCGACCCCCGGTATTCGAGCTACGTGGGCGCACCAGGAAGTGCAGAGGGAAGCGATGGACATCGGCGTCTGCGTGGCCTCACACATCGGCGACATCGACTACGTCGTGCAAGCCGAGCGGTTCGGCTATTCGCACGCCTGGCTTGCCGACAGCCAGATGATCTGGTCGGATTGCTACGCGACGCTCGCACTCGCCGCCCAGGCGACCCAATCGATTCGCCTGGGCACGGGGGTCGCAGTGGCGGGAACGCGACCACCCGCAGTCAATGCGGCGGGGATCGCGACCATCAACGCGCTGGCACCCGCCCGGACCTTCATGGGCATTGGTGCCGGCAACACGGCGATGCGCATCATGGGCGAGCCTCCGCAACGCATCGCTGCATTCGATCGCTACCTCGCGAGCCTACGTCCTCTGCTTCGCGGTGAAGAGTCCCTCGTCGATGTTGCGGGCGAGCCGCGCCCCATCGTGCATGGGATGCCGGACCGCGGTTTCGTGAATTTCGAAGACCCCATCCCGCTCTACGTAAGCGGCTTTGGTCCGCGCTCACTCGGGCTGGCGGGGCAGCACGGTGACGGTGCGGTGCTCGCCATGCCTCCACACCCGAACGTGATGGCACACTTCTGGAAGTCGATCGAAGCCGGCGCCGCACGCGCGGGGCGGTCGCTCGATCGCTCTTCCTTCTATATGTCTGCGCTCACGACGATTTCGCTTCTCGACGATGGTGAAACCCTGGATTCCCCGCGCATCCGCGAGGAATGTGGCGCCTTTGCGATGGCCACCGTGCACTTCGCCTACGACCAATGGCGGCAGTTCGGTCACGCCCCGCCGGCGTTCCTCGAAGAGATCTGGGACGAGTACTGCGCGATGCTCGTTGGCGTCCCCGACGATCGGCTCCATCAGCGAATCCATGCGGGGCACAACTGCTGGGTGCTTCCCGAAGAGGAACGCTTCGTGACACCCGAGATCATCGACGCGACCTGTGTGGTGGGCAGGCGAGACGACGTTGTTTCGAGGCTACGCGCGCTGGAAGAAGCCGGCCTCGATCAGGTGATGATCCTGCCCGCCTTCGAGCCGCGCCACAGCGTGCTCGAGCGCGTTGGAAACGAGTTGATTCCGCAGCTCGCATGACACGATGCCCATGACTCCCGAAGGAGGAGCCCCCGTGAGTGAATACGCCTTCAAGACTGCCGGTGAGATCGCCCAGGCGATTCGCAGCGGTGAGATCAGCTCGCTCGAACTCACCGACCACTTCATCGACCGGATCGAGCGGTACGACGAAGACATCAATGCGATCGTCGTGCGTGACTTCGACCGCGCGCGGGACGCAGCGAAGCAGGCCGACGAGGTGCAGGCCAGTGGCAAAGCTCGCGGTCCACTCCACGGTGTCCCGATGACGATCAAGGAGTCCTACGACATCGAAGGGCTGCCCACGACCTGGGGCTTCCCGGAGTTCAAGGAGAACATCGCGACTTCGGACGCGTACGTGGTCGAGCGCTACAAGGAGGCCGGCGCGCTCTTCATGGGCAAGACCAACGTGCCGGTCGCGCTTGGCGACTTCCAGAGCTTCAACCCGATCTACGGGACGACGGGAAACCCCTGGGATCTCGGCCGCACCCCCGGCGGCTCTTCCGGGGGATCGTCGGCCGCACTCGCAGCGGGGTTGACGTCACTCGATACCGGTTCCGACATCGGTGGGTCGATCCGCAACCCCGCGCACTTCTGTGGTGTGTACGGACACAAACCCACCTGGCAGATCGTTCCGCCGCAGGGTCATGCCTTGCCGGGACAGGTTGCGGGGCCGGACATCGCGGTCTGTGGCCCGCTTGCTCGTAGCGCGGACGACATCGCGCTTGCGCTCGGCCTGATCAGCGGTCCCGAGCCCCTCGAAGCCGACGGTTGGGCGCTGCAACTGCCGAAGCCACGCCACGCTCGACTGTCGGACTTTCGTGTTGCGATCTGGGCGAACGACGACATCGCCCCGGTGGACAGCGAAGTCGAAGCGCGAGCGCTTCACGTCGGCGAAGTCCTTCGCAAGCTCGGTGCGACGGTTTCGGAAACCGCGCGACCCTCGTTCGACCTGGCGCTCGCACACGCGACCTATCTGAGTCTCTTGAACGCGATCATGGGTGCGTCGCTCCCGAAGGAGCAGCGCGAGCGCTTCGAAGCGATCGCACGCGAAACGTCTTCAGACGATCTCTCGTACGAAGCGGTTTCCGCACGAGGTATGGTGTTGAGTCACGCGCAGTGGCTGGGCGCAAACAACCACCGCGAACGTCTTCGCTACGCCTGGCGCGACTTCTTCGACGACTGGGACATCTTGATCTGCCCACAGACCGCGACCCACGCGTTCCCGCACGATCATCGTCCGTTCCCCGAGCGTACGATCGAGGTCAACGGCGAACCGCAGGTCTACTTCGATCAGCTCTTCTGGGCGGGTGTGATCACCGAGGCGTATCTCCCGAGTACGGTGTTCCCGACTCGCCCCTCGAAGGTGGGGCTACCGATCGGCCTGCAGGCGGCCAGCGGCGAATACCACGACTACACCACGATCGAGTTCGCCCGGCTCATGGCCAACGAGGTCGGAGGCTTCGCAGCGCCGGACGGATACGCGGAATAGAAGGCCGGTTGCCGGCTAGTCGTTGCTGTCTTCGAGGCGCCGGTTCGATTCGAGGAGTACGGCCTTGCGGTCGAATACGCGATTGAGCTCGCGGTCGTGCCGACTCGATGCTCCGGCAGGCGCTGTGCGGTTGTAGGGCTCCCAGCGCGGCTTGCAGGCCGCTTCGGGAACGTCACCCATGATCGTGCAGCGCTGGATGATCCGCTGCTCGTCGAAATCATTGATGACGAAGTGCTGCGTGCATCGGTTGTCCCACATCGCGGCGGTACCCTTGTTCCAGCGATAACGCATCGTGAAGCGCGGGTTCGAAACCCACTGTGTGAGATAATCGAGGAGCATGCGGCTTTCTTCGGCGCTCATCTCGACGATGCGCGAAGTGAAGTGCTCGTTGACGAAGAGCGAGCGGCGTCCGGTCAGCGGGTGGACGCGGACGACAGGGTGCACGGTCTTCAGCTCGCGTTTGCCGTGGGGGTCGGCGTTGTGAATCGCTGACAGGCCGTCGCACAGATCGCGCAGCGGCGCCGAAAGCTCTTCGTAGGCCTTGTACATGTTCGCCCACATCGTGTCGCCGCCGACCCGCGGACAGCGAATCATGTTCAGGATCGCGAACATCGAGGGTTCGTCTTCGAAGGTGATGTCGCTGTGCCATTCGTCGGCGATCCCGCCGTGGCTCGCTGCGAGTTCGAAGATCTCGGGCGCGTTCGAGTAGGGATTCTCGAGGTTCGGATGCCCCTCGAGTTCACCGAACAGCCGCCCGAAGGCGACGTGATCCTCAGGTGTGAGAAACTGCTCGGGAAAGAAGAGGACGAGGTGCTCGGTCAAGAGCTCCATCACGCGGTCGCGCAGCGCGTCGGAGGGGTTCTCGAGATCGATGCCGCGAACTTCTGCACCGAGCGATCCGGAAAGACGGGTGACTTCTTCCATGAGGGGGCTCCAATCTCCTGGGGGCTCGAAGCGACGGGGTTCGGAAACGCTGCAAGCAGCGTACGAACCCTTTGTTCCGTGTGAACCGATCGATCGACGAGCCGATAGAGTGCCGAGCTGATCGCGTTGCGCAACGGTCGCTCCGAGCGGAGGCTCGGCCCTGTCGCTTCTTGTATCGTGACGGGATGATTCGGCGTCTCTTGCTGGCCATTCTGGCCATCTTGCTTCTTCTATTGGGCTTTCTCTTCGTCGCGGGGAAGGGCTGGCTCGGGTCCGACCTCGGCGCGGGGACTCCCGTCGCAACGTCCCGACCTGCATCGCATCACGCGGCGACGGCGGCCGCGCAGGCGAGCAGCGCCGCTGACATCGGCTCTCATCGCGCGAAGCAGATCCTGTTCGGTGACTTCCATGTGCATTCGGGTTTTTCGCAGGACGCGTTCGCGCTCAGCATGCCGCTGTCCGGAGGTGAAGGGGCCTACAACGTGGCCGACGCGTGCGACTTCGCCCGCTATTGCTCGGACCTCGACTTCTGGTCGATCAACGACCACGCCGAAAGCTCGACCCCGCGCCGTTGGCGGGAAACGATCGATGCCATGCGCCAGTGCGATGCGGCGGGTGAAAGCAACGAGCCTGGTGCATCCGATCTGGTGTCGTTTCTCGGTTGGGAATGGTCCCATATGGGAACGACGGCCGAGAACCACTTCGGTCATCGAAACGTGATCTTCCGTGACCTCGAGGACGGCGCGATTCCGAGCCGTCCCATCGCCAGCGATTCCCCCGCCAGGTACATGCAGGTCCCGGGCACCGCTGCACTGAGTGCCATGGTCGCGCTGACTCGCGATTCCAGGTACTTCGATTACGCGACCTACCAGCAAGAGATGGCGGCCACGCCGCGTTGTCCGGACGGCGTGCCGGTGCGCGACCTGTCCGATGATTGTCAGGAGTTCGCCGCAACCCCCGCCGACCTGTTCCGCAAACTCGATGACTGGGGACATGCCTCCCTCGTCATCCCGCACGGGACGACCTGGGGCATGTACACACCTCAGGGTTCCAACTACGCGAAGCAACTCACGCCGGAGTACCACGACCCGGTTCGCCAGCGCCTGGTCGAGATCTATTCCGGTCACGGCAACATCGAGGAGTATCGCGGTTGGCGAGAGGTCTTGATCGATGAAGAGGGCAGTCGCCACTGTCCGATGCCGCGAGACGATTTCCTGCCAGGCTGTTGGCAAGCCGGCGAGATCATCCGCAGTCGCTGCCTCGCAGCGGGTGAATCCGAAGCCGAATGCGAGACTCGGGCGGCTGAAACACGTCAGCACTACGCCGACGCCGACGCGGGGCTCGGGCACCTGAGCGTGCCGGGGTTTCGCGCGTGGGAGTGGCTCGACTCCGCACAGTGCCGCGACTGTTTTCTCCCCGCACTCAGCTATCGGGTTGGGAACAGTGTGCAGTCCATGCTCGCACTGTCGCGCGAAGCCGAAGACGTTTCGCCGCTTCGCTTCCGTTTCGGCTTCATCGGCTCCAGTGACATCCATTCCTCGCGTCCGGGTGCGGGATACAAAGAAGTCCATCGCAACAAGATGACCGACTTCCGCAACGCGCAGATCCGCATCCCCGGAATGTCGCGGGAGGAAGAGCCCGCGCCACGCGGGCGCGTGTCGGACCCGACGGGTGTCATGCCGTCGGACTGGCTGGAGCGCGACCGTGCGGGTTCGTACTTCTATTCCGGTGGCCTGGTGGCCGTTCACGCAGCTTCGCGTGATCGTCAGGCCATCTGGGACGGACTCGAAAGCCGCGAAACCTACGCGACCAGCGGTCCCCGCATCCTGCTCTGGTTCGACCTGTTGAATCCGCCGACGGGTTCCGGTGCCCGCCCCGGTGCCGTGGCACCGATGGGAAGCGAGGTCGAACTCGTTGAAGCGCCGATCTTCCAGGTGCGCGCGACGGGTTCGCGCAAGCAGCAGCCCGGCTGTCCCGACGAAAGCGCGCAGGCACTCGGGCCCGAAAGGCTCGAACGCCTCTGCGGCGGCGAATGCTTCTTTCCTTCGGACGAGCGCCGGGTGATCACGCGCATCGAGGTCGTTCGCATCCGTCCGCAGCAACATCCCGCGCAGGCCCTCGACGACCTGATCGAGGATCCGTGGCGGGTGTTCGAGTGTGAGCCCGACCAGGCCGGGTGCGCGGTCACGTTCAGCGACCCGGAATTCGTTTCGGGCGAGCGCGACGTGACCTACTATGCGCGGGCCATCGAAGAGCCAAGTGAGGCCATCAACGGCGGGCAGCTTCGCTGTGAACGCAACGAAGCCGGAAATTGCATCCGCATTCGGCCGTGCGAACCATGGTCGTCACCGGACGACGCCTGTCTCGGTACCATCGAAGAACGCGCCTGGTCTTCTCCCATCTTCGTCGACTACGCCGCTGCGACGCGCAGCGGGGATTGAAACGGAGCAGGAGATCGCGAGCACCCGACCCGCTGGCGGTGCGAAGCGAAAGGAGCAAGAAGGGTCATGCCTGTGAACTACGTCGATTTCGAAACCGCACGCGATGCATCTGGCTTCCGCATGGTCGTGGTCCGCGGCGTGCCAAGCCCGTGGACCCAGGCGGCTGTGGGCATCCTTCATGTGAAGAACATCCCCTGGCAGGCGGTGGCCCTCGATCAGGGAAACGATGAGTTGGCCGCCTGGGCGGGTGAACGAAAAGGCCCCGTTGCGATCTACAACGACGAAGAGCCCCGCTCGGGCTGGGATCAGATCCTGCTCCTCGCCGAACGGCTCGCGCCCGAGCCGCGCTTGATCCCCGAAGACGCCGCGGATCGCGCGCTGCTCTTCGGCCTGTCGCACGAGATCTGCAGCGAAAGCGGGCTCGGTTGGGCGCGTCGTCTGCAGGGAGTCCACGCCGGTCTCAACGGTGGCGAGGGGTTCCCGGCTGGTGTCGCGCAATACCTTGCGGGCAAGTACGGCTATCGCGCCGAAGAGGCCGAAGCCAACCAGCGCCGTGTGATCGACGTGCTGGAAATGCTCTCGGCGCGGCTTCACGCGCAAAAGCGCGATGGGAGCCGCTTCTATATTGGCTCGTCGCTCACGGCCCTCGACATCTACAGTGCTGCGTTCACCGCGCTCTTGAAGCCTCTGCCGCAAGAGCAGTGTCCGATGCCCGACGCGATGCGTGTTGGCTTCGAGGCGATGGACGAAGACACACGCAAGGCTTGCGACCCGATCCTCGTCGAGCATCGCGACTACATCTACGAAGAGTATCTCGAGCTTCCGCTAAGCCTCTAGATGCACCTGCCGCCGCGCCTGGAGAACTGGCTCCCATGACCGCCGAACCCGCTACGACCGGACCTCAACTCCACTTCCGAAAGATCAACGGTGTCGAACTCGCCGCCTTCGAGTGGAACCCCGAGCTTCGTGGCCGGGCCCCGACGCTCTTTCTCGCGCACGCAACCGGCTTTCATGGCCGCGTGTTCGACCAGGTGCTCGCGCGACTCGGGCCGCGCCACGTGATTTCCACCGAGTGTCGCGGCCACGGACGCAGCGAAGACGTCATCATCGACGACTGGACCGACTTCGAACTCGATCTCGCCGGTTGGATCGACACCTTCGAGGTCGAGGGCGCGATCGGCATGGGTCACTCCGCGGGGGGGCACGGGATGGTCGGTGCGGCCGCGCTTCGCCCATCCGCGTTCGAACGCCTGCTCTTGATCGATCCGGTGATCAAAGCGCCCGACACCTATGGCAAGCGGGGCTGGAACTACGACAGCGAAGCGGGCGGCGATCATCCCACCGCCAAACGCAAGAACGAGTTCGTGAGCCCCGAAGCGATGTTCGAGCGCTTTCGCGACCGGCAGCCCTACAGACTCTTCGACCCGCTGGCGCTGCGCGACTACTGCGACTGGGGCTTGGTTCCGTCGACAGGAGGGGAGGGCTACGTCCTCGCCTGTCCGCCACGAACCGAAGCCAGCATCTACATGACGGGCGGCACCCATCCCGAGGTGCACGACAACGTACGAGCGGTCGATGTGCCGGTCATGATCCTTCGCGCGAAACCTCCGAGTCCCGATCGTGACATGATGGACTTTTCGGCGTCACCCACCTGGCCGGGGCTCGCAGGCGAGTTTTCGAACGGTCGCGAGAAACACCTCGCGAACCACACGCACTTCGTACCGATGGAAGCCCCGGGACTGGTCGCGAAGTACCTGGAGGCTTTCGACCCCGAAGCGGAGTGACCGGCTAGCGGCTCGCCTCGATGCAGGACTGCGTCGCTTCGTAGGCCTGCCGTGCGACTGCGGCCGCGGGCTGCTGCTTCAGGCTCTCGGCAAAGACCTCGACACCAAGCGGTGCGGGTGAGCCACCTTCCCGGAGTGCGCGCAGGATATCGGCAACCCCCGCGTCGCCTTCACCGGGCAGCAGGCGCGCCGTCGTGGTTTCGAACATGAGGTTCTCTGCCGGTTCGGTCGGTGCGTCGTCCAGCTGGACCCCGTAGATGCGCGGTGCGACCGCGGCGATGTCGGCCGCCGACCCGCCCGAGCGAAACAGATGCCAGACGTCGAGCATCACGCCGCCGTTCGGATGGCCGGCGGCTTCGACGAGATCGATCGCGTCGGCGAGGTTTGCAACCGGGGTGAACGGTATGAACTCGATGTGAACCTGAACGCCGACATTCGTCCCACGTTCACAGAGGTTCGCGAAGTTCTCTACGAGTTCGTCGCGAGAAGGCGGCGTAGCGGGGAACACGACGGCCGTGACGGAACGCGCGCCGAGGGTTTCGGCATGGCGAAGTGCGTCGTCGGCGTCCATGGCGAGTAGCCCCCCGCCATCCATCGCGCTCGGAAACCACTTTGCGATCGGATCGAACTCGCCGATCGCCAGCCCTTCACCCTCGATTCGCTTTCTGAGTTCGCGTGCGGAGTGACCGGCTTGCAGAGCCGTCGACACGTCACTCGTAAACACCGAAACGCCGTCGAACCCGGCGGCGCGTGCGGGGGCAAGTCGTTCGAGTAGCGGGGTGGATTCGAGTGTGCCGGCGCACAGCACGAGGTCTCCGGCAGCGAGGGTCAACGTCCTCTCCTTTTGTACGTCGATTGGAACTGCTCGTTCCTTTCCAGTGGGCTTCGTAGTCCGCGCACACGCACGGGTGTGCAGCTCGCTTCCAAGGCTGCCGAACTCTCATGCACTATTCCGGCAAGCCGCTCGCGAAAAACTTGTAATCCCTTGAATTCTCAAGAAGAAAGCGCGCCGGTCGTCAAGAGGAAGCAACTCCTCGAGGAGACGACCGGCAGTGAGAAGAGCAACCGGAAAACTGCGCCACGTGTGCGTTCTCGCATTGGTTGCGCTGCTGCCCGGTTGCGCGCACATCGATCAGTCCGACGAATTTTTCACGCGTTGGGGTGTACGCGGTGCCGGTGCGCTTGCCTCCTTCGCGCTGCACGAGTTGTGTCACATCGCGATGGGACAGGCCATGGGGGCCCACATCGACGCGAGTTGGCAGGGAACGGGACCCTACCTCGAGTTCGAAGGACTCTCGCGAAAAGAGCACCAGACGATCTCGATCATGGGCAATGCGTGCACGGGACTCGCGGCCGAACTCATCGTCGACACTGGCAAACACAAGACGAGCAACCTCGCCTGGGGAGCGGCGGCGTTTCACGCGGTGAATGCTTTCGGTTACGCGTTCAGCAACGAGGGCGACGCGAAGTACTGGGAAGACTCGGGTGGCACGCGTGAGAGTTGGCAGCTCATCAACGCCGGGCATTCGTCGCGAATCGCGGCGCACCTCGCGTGGGATTCACCGGCTGGGGAGTATCTGCGCGAGCGTTGGCGCTTCGGCAAGCCCGAGTTCGACGGACCACTCGATCAGCCTGATCCGCTCGACTTCACGAGCGGCGAGCAGGAAGACACGCCGGTGGTGTTGCTCGGCGATCCCGAAATGGAGCGCATAGGTGAGCTGCCCCCGGTGTCGCTGCAGGTGGATCTAGACGAAGAGCTGCCGCCGGTCTCACTCCCCGCAGCGATCGATCCGGGCCTCTAGAGGCCCTACGGCATCCACGCGCCGCCGCTCACACTGACCATCTGGCCCGTGATGTAGCTGGCTTTGTTGGAGCAGAGGAAGAGCGAGAGGTTCGCGATGTCTTCCGGCCGGCCGAGGCGCGGGATCGGAAGGCCGCTCATGTTGTAGAGCGTCCCGTCCTCCATCGCCTTCTGCATGTCTTCCGGGCGTCCCATCTGTTCGTAGCCGAAGCGGTTCCAGAAGCTGCCTTCGCCCGGGTCGTCGGCCGAATGGGGCACGATCCATCCCGGGCAGATGTTGTTGACCCGAACGCCACGCTTGGCCCATTCCCAGGCGAGGGCCTTGGTGAACGAGTTCACGAAGCCCTTGAGCCCGCCGTAATGAGCAACGTTCATGGCGGCTTCACCGAGCAGGGACGAGTTGGACGAGATGTTCACGATCGCCCCGCTCTCACGCTCGAGCATGTCCTTCGAAACCGCCTGGCAGCAATTGACGACGCCGTTGACGTTGAGGTCGATTTCCCAGTTTCGCGAATCGTCGTCGATGTCTTCGAACGGCGATGGCGTCGCTACGCCACCGGCGTTGTTGACCAACATGTCGACCGGACCGAATTCGTCGTGGCACTGCTCGATCATGGCATCGACACTTGCCCGGTCGGTGATGTCGGTGGCGACCGGCAGCACCGGTCCCGCGAGCCCCTGTGCCCTGGCGTCGTCCGCAATCTTCTTCCCGGTTTCGACGTCGCGCGATGCGCTGATCACCTTGCAGCCTTCGCGCGCGTACTCCATCACGAGCCCACGTCCGATCCCCCCACTACCACCGGTGATGATCGCCACTTTGCCTTCGAGTCCGAGATCCATGGAGCTTCCTTTCGTCTTGATGTTTCGACGGGCTAGACCTCGTCGGGGACGCCGTACTTGTCCTGATAGGCGCGGAAGAGCTTGCGTTCTTCGAGTTCTTCGACGCCCACCTGGTACTTGTGCGCACCAAATTTGTCCTTCGGCTTATTGGCGAGGTACTGCGTCATGCGGGTGCGTGCTTCGTCGCTGAGCTTCCAGTCGAAGTGGGCGTAGATTTTCTCCACGCAGGCCAGCGGATCGTCCATCAGGTCCTGGAAGCGCGAATCGCAGATGCGCGCTTCGGGGATCACGCCGCTTTCGCGTTGTGACATCACGTGCTCGAGCCGTGCGGAGGTCGCCTCACCCTTCATGATGTCCTCGAACGCGTCGGAATCGAAGGGCAGGTCACTGCGCATGTAGTAGAGGCAGCCCATCAGGCTGGTGGTCGACGCCATGCACTTGATCGGGTCGCGATGTGTCTGGATGATGCGTGCGTCGGGATAGGTTTCGAGCAGGATGTCGAGGTGGTTCTGATGGGCGGGCGCCTTCAAGAGCCAATAGCCGCGTGGGTTCTTCCACTGCAGAATCTTCAGGATCGTCTCGTGATCGCGATAGGCGGGGCGCATGTCCGCCGTGGCGTAGAGCCCGCCGTATTCGTGGGCCTGGCTGAGCGATGCGACGTGATCGCTGATGAAGCTGTTCGCCATGATGAGCCCGCATTCGGCCGGAATTCGACCGCCCATCTCGTGCATCGTGGCGAACTCGGGCACCACGCGATTCCACTGGGTGACGAGTTCGTGGGCCTGCTCGATGCGCGGGTCGGTCGCGTAGCCCTCGGCTGTCGGCGGCGGACAGGGGAAGAGCGCTTCCCAGGTTTCGGGGACGCCGCAAGCCGGGTCTCGTGACAGGACCTCGAACAGGATCGAGGTGCCCGATCGCGGCAAGCCGACGATGAAGACCGGGTTCTCGATCTTCTCGTCGTGGATCTCCGGGTGCTGCTTCAGCAGTTCCGCGATCCGGAGCCGGTTCTCGAGCCAGATCAGCAGATCGCTGCGCATCATGAGCCGGCCCATCAGCGTGAGCTCGGCCGGGCCACTGATGTCGCGGCACAGGGTTTCGAAGGGCGCGCGCCAATGGTCTTCGCCGAAGTCCGAAAGCCCCGTCTTGCGCTTTGCGGTGTCGATCAGGTTGTCGGTGTCGAGCGGGACGACGGTCGAAAGGTCGAGGTGTTCGCCTTCGCGATTGAGCGCAGCGAGCCAGGCGGGGCGCTCGGGGGCTTGCCAGGAGGCCTGGCGATCGATGTCGGTAGGGGAGTTGTCGCCCATGGCTGCTTCCCGAATGGCGTGACGATGCGTTACAAGGAAAGGGGCTTCGTATAATACGTGACCGCTCACGAATAACCGCAAACGCGAGGTGGCAAGGATGTATGGCGACGGGCCCGACGACCAGGAGTTACGCGACGGCTGGCACGACTTCTGCGAGAAACTGAAGCAGGCTGGCGATGTGGTGTTTCGCGATACGGCGCCCAGCAACGCGGTGACGCGTGCCACCGGGATGCGTCAGCTCGCGCGCAACATCTCGCTCGCGCTGCAGCTCGAATTCGAGAATCGCGACCCCCGCTATCCAGAAATCCTCCACTATTTCGACCCGTTGCGGAAGCAGGGCGGCGACAACACCGACGCCCTCTACGTGGGGGCACCCGTGAACGGGACCGACACGTACAGGGTGAGCGGCTATCGCGGCACCGCGGCCTACTTCGCCGTCACCGTGCTCGAAGACGGAAACACGCCCTGGGGCGGCGCCGTCGTCGGCACCCTGATCGACGACGATCTCCACGTCGAAGAAGACGGCAGCTTCGAACTCGTGATCAGTCCCAGAGAGCACCCCGGCAATTGGATCCGCTCGAGCCCCGGGACCTACCGGCTCACGTTCCGTCAGTTCTTTGCAGACTGGGAAAGCGAAGACCCCATGGTCGCGGTGATCGAACGCGAGGGCGCCTTCGAAGCCCCCGCACCCCTCACCGCGCAGGCCCTCGGCGACGGGCTGCGGCGGGCGGCCGATTGGATCGACACCTCCGTCACCTATTGGGCGGATATGTTGGACAAGTGGCAAGCGCAGCCGGGTGAGTTCGTCGCCTACGGTGAGTTCGAAGACAACGCGATCGACTTCACGCCGGGCGGTGCACCGCTGATCGCCTGGTGGGACGTGCCTCGTGACGAAGTCATGCTGATTCGCGTGACACCGCCGAAGGCATCCTACTGGGCGGTCGAGTTCGGAAGCTATTGGTGGGAATCGATGGACTACCGCCGAAGGCTCTGCAGCTTGAATCATCACCACGGTGTACTCGAAGAAGACGGTTCGCTCCTCATGGTGATCGCACACGAGGACCCCGGGCTTCCCAACTGGCTCGACCCGAGTGGCCACGAGCAGGGCTATGTGACGGTGCGCTGGATCAAGGCGGACGGTTACCCGCGTCCCGTGGCTGAGCGTGTGCCGATCGAAGAACTCGAATCGCACCTGCCTCCCGACGTTCGGCGCATCACGGAGGCCGAACGGGAAGCGCAGTTGCGGGCGCGCCGGCGCGGGGTCATCAAGCGCTTCGGGACCTGAAGCGGGCCACGCGCTCACTCCGCCCGACTCGGATCACGTTCGAGGGCCCCGGTTGCGTCTTCGCGCCCGCGGTGGTTTCGTTGCCTGCCTGCAGCTTTCCTAGCGCCCTGAGGTCCAGCCATGTCCCGCATCGAGTTCTTCTACGACTACGGAAGCCCGTTCAGCTTCCTCGCCAACGAGATCATTCCCGGAATCGCGCAGCGCCACCGGGCCGAACTCGTCTACCGACCGATGTTGTTGGGCGGGGTCTTCAAGGCGACCGGCAACCAGTCCCCCGCGATGGAGCCCATCGAGGCGAAGCGAAACTACGGTGGCCGCGTGATGCAACGCACTGCGGCGATCAACGGGATCGAGATCAGCTTCAACCCGCACTTTCCCATCAACACCATCGGCGTGATGCGGCTCGCGGTTGCGGCACAGCGCGAAGGGGTGTTCGACGCTTATCACGCGGCGCTCTATCCGGCCTTCTGGCAGCAGGGGCTCGACCTTGGCAAGCCGGAAGTGCAGGCCGACGTGATGGCGCGCGCCGGCCTCGACGCCGAAAAGCTCCTGGCCCGCGCCGGTGACGACGACGTCAAGGCGGCACTGCGCGCCACGACCGAAGAAGCCGTCGAACGCGGCGCTTTCGGCGCGCCGACCTTCTTCGTCGGTGACGAGCTGTTCTTCGGCGTCGACCATCTGCCCCACTTGATCGCTCACCTCGAAAGCCTGCAGGGCGAAACGCAATGAAGGTCGCCGTCGGTCTGGGCAGTGCCTATTCGGGAAAGAAACGCGACTTCGACAAGGTCGTGTCGTTTGCGGTCGAAGTCGAAAAGGTCGGCGTCGATCAAGGCTGGACCGCCGAGGCGTGGGGCTACGACGCCGTTTCGACTCTCGCGTTCATCGCGGCCCGCACCGAGACGCTCGAGCTCGGCACGGGCATCATGCAGATCAGCGCGCGCACACCCAGCATGACGGCGATGACCGCCATGACGCTGGCGACGATTTCGGGCGATCGCTTCATGCTCGGTCTCGGCGCATCCGGCCCGCAGGTGGTGGAAGGACTGCAGGGGCAGCCGTTCGCCAAGCCCCTCGGTCGCATGCGCGAGACCCTCGAAATCCTGCGTCAGGCTTTCAGCGGCGAGAAGCTCGCCTACCAGGGCGAACACTTCGTGCTGCCGCGACCCGGTGGCGAAGGCAAGGCGCTACGTCTCTCGCAGCCTCCAAACCCCGACCTGCCGATCTACCTCGCGACGCTTTCGCCCAGGGGTCTCGAACTCACGGGGGAGTACGCGAATGGATGGCTCGGCGCGTCGTTCACTCCCGAAGCCTCGGAAGCCCATCTCGCCTACCTGCGACGCGGTACCGAAAAGGCCGGGCGCTCCCTTTCGGACATCACCCTCTGCGTGGGCGGCGCGATCGCGTTCACCGACGACCCCGAGCCCTTGATCCAACGGATGAAGCCCAACATGGCGTTCCAACTCGGCGCCATGGGCTCGGCCAGGACCAACTTCTACAACGACGCCTACAAGCGCAGCGGTTTCGAAGATGCGTCGATCGAAGTGCAACGGTTGTGGATCGAAGGCCGTCGCGATGAAGCCGCCGCGCGAGTGCCCGACGAGATGATTGAGCGCACCACCTTCTTCGGCAACGAAGCACAGATCGCCGAACGCATGAAGAAGTACCGCGAAGTCGGGATCGAAGTCCTCCGCCTCGAACCGATTGCCGAAGAGCCGAGCGACCGGCTCGACGTATTGGGGCGAGCGGTCGAGCTGGCGCGATCGATCTAGCGCAGCCGTCCGAGCATCAGATTCGCGCCATCGTTCGGCTCCGCCTCAGCTGAGATAGCCGAGGTAGTCCGACTGCAGCTCCACCATGGCTTCGATCAACGGTTCGACGGCGCCTGCGCGGTCGACCACAGGATCGACGAGCAGCGCCTGCGCTGCTAGGTCCTTCGACCCTTCGATGACCGCTTGCGCCGTGAGATCATGCACCGCTACCTGGTTGGTGAGCAGCCCTGCGAAGCCGCGCGGCATGGCGTCGAGGCGAATGCCGTTGACGCCTTTGCCGTCGATCCATCCGGGCACTTCGACGACGATCCAGTCGGGCAGGGCTTCGATGAGCCCCGCATTCGGCACGTTGACCGCGGCTTCTTCGTAGCGTTCGTCGTTCACGATGCCGCTTGCAATTTCGACGAAGCGCTCGCTTCGAGTCGTCTTGATCTCCGGATTGCCGCGCAACGTCCACTTCTTGTAGTAGGTGTAGAACTCGTGCACGGCGCGCTGGTCCGCAGCGTCGGTTCCCCACTGCAGGTATTCGCCGATGTGGCTGTCCGTCGTAATGGGCAGGCAGTGGAACTTCTCGAGCAGTACGCGGAAGGCTCCACGCTCGGCCCATGGGTTGTTGGGCGTCGGCGGGCTGAGTCCTTCACCTTCGCCGGCCTGTACCGCCACGATGTGCTTCAGGATCGTCCCGTAGTCCGGGAGGTTCTCGAAGTAGGCGGGCGCGTTGGCGAGCACCTTCGGGTACGCGTCTTCGCCGCTGTCCCGATAGCGCGCTTCGACGAGCACGCTGAAGTGATTGAGCCCGCCCGCGCGAAACTCGATGTTCTCGATCGGCGTGTCGAGCAAAGCCGGAAGGTGTTGGTAGAGCGACGCGATCTCGTGACACAAGCCCACGAACTCGAGTTCGGGATGTGCGCGGTGCACCGTCGTGCAGATGCGGCTCATCGGATTGCTGTAGTTGAACACCCAGGCGTCGGGGCAGATCTTCGCGATGTCGTCGCAGATCTCGATGATCGGCGGGATCACCCGAAGACAGTGGAACAAGCCACCCGGGCCCCCGTTCTCGCCGAAGACCTGCCGGAAGCCGAACTCGCGTGGGATGCGCTGGTCGAGTTCCCACAAGGCGAAGCGATCCCCGACTTCGATCGCGATCACGACGAAGTTGGCCCCCGCGAGCGCTTCCGGACGCGAAAGGGTCGCCTCGATCTCGACCTTCACGTCATTGGCCGCAACGTGTTCTCGAGCGGCGTCGTGCACCCGTTTCAGTGCGGCTTCGTTGATGTCGTGAAGCACGACGGTTGCACCCGCGAGCGCCTCACTCTGGAAGATGTCTCCCAGCATGTCGAAGCCGAACTGCGCGCTGCCCGCGCCGATCAACACGATTCGCTGTCCCATGCTCCGGTCTCCTTGCGCGCTCCCGAGAGGATGGCCTGCGATACCTCGTCAATCTAGCCCCGTCGTTACGACGGTGCGACCCGTCGTCTTGCGATCTCGCATGGCTTCGAGACAGGCGGGCAGGGCTTCGAAGTCCGCAACGGTTCCGATCACGGGGCGAACGCGCTTGCTGAGCACGCGCTCGACGATCTCGCGTTGCACCTCGATACCGCGCTCACCCGGCACGAAGTTCCAGCCCATCGCCTTCTTCATCATGGGGCCCATGGCGGCATCCGCGTATGCCAGGAGCACGCCGCACAGATGCAGGTTCCCAGTCGCAACGCGTCGCGGCACGATGAACTTCTCGTCGGCCACCGACTTGTCGGACGCGAATCCCATCATGAGGTAGCGGCCATTGTAGGCCGTGCAGTGGAGCGACTTCTCCATCACGGCTTCACCCACGTTGTCGAAGACGACGTCGACACCGCGGTTGCCCGTCGCTTCGAGCACCACCTCGCAGAAGTCTTCGCTGCTCGTGTCGATCACGTGGTCGGCACCGAGTTCGCGGCAGAGTTCGACCTTGTTACTCGATCCCACCGCCGCGAAGACGGTCGCCCCCTTGTCCTTGGCGAGTTGGATCGCAGCGCTTCCAGAGCCCCCGGCTGCGGCGTGGATGAGCACGCTTTCGCCGGCCTCGAGTCCGCCCCGGTCGAACAAGCCCAGCCAGGCGAGATGAAACGGAAAGTAGATCGCAGCCGCGTCGGGCAGCGGGATTTCGGCGGGGACGTCGAAGGCCGACACGGCCGGACAGATGGCGTATTGCGCAAAGCCGCCAACCGCCTGCTTCGGCATCGCGGCAACCCGCCGGCCAACCGCCTGTTCGAAGCCGTCTCCGGCTGCAACGACGGTCCCCATCACTTCCATGCCGGGCGTGCTCGGTAACTCGGGACGCACCATCATGTTGCGGCCGTTCACGCGCTCCATGTCGTTCAGGTTGAGCGGGATTGCGGCCACGCGCACGAGCAGTTCGCCGGGCCCGGGTTCGGGCACCGCAATGGATTCGAGCTGAAGAACCTGCGTCGGATCTACCCCGTATTCGTGAACGCGAAACGCACGCATGGTGTCGGGGACGAGATGGTCTTGGTTCATGGTGCTGAACTCCTGATGGTGCTGAACTCCTGGACGGTCGTTGAAGGTTGGTGACGCCGGCTAGCCCGCATGATTCATGAACATCCTACTGCGACGGATGTTCATGAATCATCCGGGCTAGAGGTTCAGGCGCACGCGGGCGGATAGGAGATACGAGAGCTCTCCCGCTTCGGGTTCGAATGCGGCCCCCGGCCGAAACAGGGCGCCGATGAGTTTGAACTCGACCCGCTCCCACTCCTCGATTCCGACGATCACGTCCCACTCTTCGCCGAGGCTACGGTTTACACCGTCTGGGTCACGATTGATATCCGTGTCGCGAAGGAATGGTGCCGCTTCGTTCTGTCGGTATCGGTGATACATGAAGTCGAAGGAACTCTTTCGTAGGAAGCGGAAACCGAAGCCCAGCGACCAGATCGATAGATTCGAGAGTTCGGGGTCGAGGAGTTCGCCGTAGTAACCGAGACTGACCACGCCGTCTAGCCGTTCGCTGTTGTCTTGAAGACCGGTCTGTCGGAAACCCGTATCGTGTTCTTCGGTCATCTCGGGGTCGCCCGAGCCCGTAGCGAAGTTGAACGAGATGTAGGGCGTTGCCGGTAGGTCGAACCGGAAGGCACCACCGACTTCGAGCCCCCACCCGGACACGTCGTGTCGATCGACCGAGCCGACCCTGCGGCTACCGGTGGGCCCCGAGTAGTCCGTATAGCGCTCGCGGCCGAAGACCCCCGCAGTCTGCAGCCAGTATCGAACGCGTCCGTACCGCGGAATCGCGTGTCGGCCGGAAAGGGTGCCCCCCAGCCAGGTGAGGGTTGCGTCGCTGTCATCTTCGAGGTTCACGATGGGAGGTGGATCAGGACAGCCACTCCGATAAAACTCGTGGCCCGACGGGGGAAGATTCGGCGGGATGTCCTCTTCGGGAAGGCAGGGAAGTGTCGGGTGGGGTTCATTGATCACCAGGGGTTGGTGACTCGAGCGATCGTGCTGATGCAGTGCAAAGAGCGCCACTTCGTGATCTCGCCACCAGCGCCAGCGCGCGGAACCAAGGACGAATAGGACGTCCTCGAGTTCGGGATCGATCTCGCCCTGGTTCAGGACCACGGGTAGGAGTTCCTCGGCGACGCCGAGATCCGCGTGGAAACGGTCCAGGTCGAAGCGCAGGCGAACCGAATCGAGATCCTCTTCCCACCACCACTCGCGATCGTCGAAGTAGCGCTGACGCCCCACCTGTAGCGCGAAAGGCGAATCGAACAGATCGTCCACGTAGAGCCAGAATTCGCCCCGCTCGAAAAGCCACTCGTTCGGTTCATTGCTGTTTCGTGCCCAGACGACGTCTCGTCGGGCCGCCTTCAACTCGGTGTACACGGCGATGTCGGATGTCGCGGGATAGAAGAGATCGAGTTGCCACGTGTGGTTGACACGCGACTGGTCATCTCTCGGCGCCAATCCGCGGGCTTCGTCCTCGAGTTCGTCTTCGTCCAGGTCGTCGTCGGTCTTTCGCGTAAGTCCTGGTCAGGTTTCGAGCTTGCTGTCGAGGCGAGCCAGGATCTCTTCCTCTACCTGCTCGTGGGCCCGGAGCGATGCATCGAGGTTTCGAAGAGACCTGGTGGCGCCTTCGATGTCTTCGTGAGCGAGGTGATCTGCGACCTGCCGCAGTTGGTCGGTGAAGGCCGAATGGTCGACGCTGAGTGCTTCGAGTGATGCTTTGAGGTCTGGGCTGAGGGCACCGATCGCCGGGAAGTAGAGCCGGTCTTCTTGTTCGATGTGAGATTCGAGATCCAATGCGAACTGCTCGAATGGTTCCCACAGACCGCGTACCGTGGCCCCGCTCTTCGAGAACGTGCGGATGAGTGCGTCGAGAAGATCTTCGAGGTGACTGTGTTCGCGAGTGATCCGATGCTTCACGTCCATCTTCCTCCGGCGCACGACTCGGCTGGGTTTTTGCGGCGCCTGTTCGCGTGTTGACATCACAGGCATTCATACCCTGGTGACGTTGGCCTGTTACGACATAGTGAACCCGTTCACGAATCCGACGGGCTATGACGGTCGTCATACCACATGCGGTGTCCATTCTGGACTCTTCGCTCTGGAGTGCAGCGAAGGGAGAGTCGGTGCCGTTTCTGTCGCGACGCCAGTTTCTTCGGGCCGGCGCCGCAGGCGCTGTGGCGTTGAGCCTCGATCGCCTGGTGTGGCAGGTGCCGGCAAGAGGTGAGGCTGGCGAACCGACCAGCACCCAGCGCTACCGCGACTGGCGCGACCTCTACCGAGACAAGTGGCGCTGGGACCGCGTCGTGCGTGGTACACACACCAACGTCAACTGCGTCTCGTCGTGTGCCTGGAATCTCTATGTCCGTGAGGGTGTGGTCTTTCGCGAAGAACAGTCGGCTCCCTACGTGGCCTCGAGCGCCGACGTTCCCGACTTCAATCCGCGCGGCTGTCAGAAGGGGGCCAGTTGCAGCGACTTGCTCATGGGCAAGACCCGTTTGCGCCATCCCATGCGTCGGGTGGGACCGCGCGGAGGTGGTGGTTGGAAGCGCATCTCCTGGGACGAAGCGCTCGGTGAGATCGCGGACACGCTGGTCGACACCCTGCAGCGGCGGGGAGGGGAGGGGGTGCTGTGCGAACTCGGCCCCAACATCGACTTCGGTCCCAACTCCGCGGCGGCGCTTCGCTTCTTCAGGCAGATCGGTGCACCCCTTACCGATTCGATGGCCCAGATCGGTGACCTGCCCGTAGGCGGAACCATTACGCTTGGCACCCCCCACACCGACGGCAGCTCGGACGATTGGTTTCGCTCGCGCTACCTCGTCTTGTGGGCGTGCAACCCGGGTACGACGCGCATTCCGGATGCCCACTACCTGCAAGAAGCGCGTTACGCCGGAGCGCAAGTGGTCAGCATCGCGCCCGACTACAATCAAAGTGCGATTCACGCCGATCTCTGGATCTCACCTCGCCCGGGAACCGACGCCGCACTCGCCATGGCGAGCTGCCAGGTCGTGATCGACGAGGGCTTGTTCGACGCCGCATACGTGCGGGAACAGACGGATCTCCCTTTTCTACTGCGCGCAGACAACGCACGGTTCCTGCGCGAATCGGACATCCTCGCCGGAGGGCGCGAAGACGTCTTCGCGATCTGGGACGAGAAGACGGACAGGCTTCTCTGGGCTCCGGGTAGCCAGGGCAGCTCGAAGGCGTCGCTGGCGCTACCCGAAGGCGTTCAGCCGGCCCTCGAGATCAGCCGCGAGGTCGAGCTTCTCGACGGGCGGCCCGTCGAAGTCCACACGGTGTTTTCGACGCTTCGCGAGCGCCTCGACAAGGAGCATCGTCCGAGCCAGGCCAGTGCGGTCACCGGTGTCAGCGCGGATCTCATTCGCCAGTTCGCGCGAGATTTCGCCAATGCGCCGAGCGCGCTGGTGATGTCGCAATGGGGTGCATGCAAGCACTACCACTCCGACCTCCTGCAGCGATCGCAAATTCTACTGGCGTCGCTCACTGGCAACCTCGGTCGTGCGGGTGGAGGTTGGCGCTCGGGTGCGTTCATTGGCCTCGACGGGATGGCACTCGTCGCGATCGAAGACAATCTGGACATCCTGTCGGTCGCGTGGCTCGCTGCGCGCTCGTTCATGAAGCCAGAGTCGGTCCGAAGAGAATTCGAGACCATGTACGTCCCCAGCACGATTCTCCACGCGGTACACGGCGGTCTTGCCGAAGTTTCGACGGCGCCCGAACACGGCGACCCCATGCTTCCAGAGGGGGCGCGGCCGTACCTCGCCAAAGCGCTGGAAGCAGGACATTTCCCGGTCGTGCCCGCACCCGGAGAGAAGACCGCGGAAGTGATCGTGTCGCTCTGCGGCAATGTGCTGAGGCACACGCGGCGTGGAGAGCGCGTTCGCGACACGCTCTTCAAGAACGCGAAGCTCGTCGTGGACATCGACTTCCGCATGAGCCAGACGGGTCGCTACGCAGACATCCTGCTCCCGGCGGCGGGCTGGTACGAGAAGATGGGCATCAAGTACATCTCTTCGTTCGTGCCTTACGTGACGCTCGGCGATCGCGCGACGGAGCCCTTCGCGTCGTCCAAGCCCGAGTGGGAGATCTTCGCTCGCCTCGCGGAGCACGTGGCGACCAGGGCGCGGGCTCGGGGCGTCGAAGGCACGCGTGGCTTCCGCGGTGAGACCTGCTCACTACAGGACCTTGGCGAGCGGTTTACGGACGACGGGCGCTTTCCGGCCGACGGCCAGGAAGCCGTGCTCGAGTTCATCTTGAGCGTCTCGAGCGCCTCGCGCGGGGTCAGCATCGAGGATCTGCGTCGGGAAGGCGGTGCGGTGCGGATTCAGAGCCTCGGTCCCGAAGGAGGAACGTCCGGGATCTATTCCCCCTATTCCAAGGATGAACCCGTGGTTCCGCTGCGCGAGTTCGTCGAGGACAAACGCAGCTATCCGACGCTCACGGGTCGGCAGCAGTTCTACATCGACCACGACTGGTTCTTGAAGCTCGGAGAAGAACTCCCGACCCACAAGCCGCCGCCCACGGCGGGAGGCGACCATCCATTTACCCTGACGGGCGGCCACACGCGGTGGAGTGTGCACGCGATGTGGCGCGACCACGATCTGATGCAGCGGCTCGAGCGCGGCGAACCCACCGTGCTGATCAACGACGCCGTTGCCCGCCGTCGTGGTATCGCGGACCACGACCTCGTTCGCGTGTCGAATGATCTCGGGTCGTTCATGGCGCGCGCCAAACCCGCGGCTGCGATCCGACCCGAGCAGGTCCACATGTTCCACGGTTGGGAGCCCTATCAGTTTCGCGGTGGAACGAGCCACCAATCGATCGCCGCGAGCCCGATCAAGGTGACGCAGCTGGTGGGAGACTACGGGCACCTGCACTGGGGCTACGCCCACTATGAACCCAACCAGGTCGACCGCGATACGCGCGTCGACATCGAGCGGGTCGAGCCGACCGCGTAGCTGGGAAGTTCGATGCGGTTGACTCGCAGACAGCTGCTCTACGGTGCCGCGGCCGGAGGCGTCGTGCTTTCGGTACGTGCGTTCGTTCCACGCTCTCGCGAGCCGCTCTCACATGCCCCCGCGGCCTTCGCAACGACGCCCCGCTACTCCGGCATTGGCGACGTGTATCGAGAGTCGTGGACCTGGGACAAGGTCGTCCGCGGCACCCACCTTCGTGCGAATTGCTTCAGCGCCTGTTCGTTCGATCTCTACGTGAAGCAGGGTGTGGTCTGGCGTGAAGAACAGGCGGACGTGTACGAGCGCGACGTCTCGGGCCTTCCCGACTTCGCCCCGCGCGGCTGTCAGAAGGGCGCATGCTACTCGGACCTGATGCTGGCCCCCGATCGTGTTCTGTACCCCCTCGAGCGGGCGGGACCACGGGGGGCCGGGCGTTGGCGCAGGGTTTCGTGGGACCACGCAATCGATCGACTCGCTGGCGCAATCGTGGACGCGGCCGAAGAAGACGGACCCGAAACCGTCGTCTTCGACAACGGCACTTCGAACGTCGATGACGGCCCGAGTAGCCAGGGCGAAATGCGACTCTTTACGTTGCTGGGCGCCACGCTGCTCGATGGGTTCGGGGGCACGGGCGATCTTGCGATGGGCGCCGTCCAGAGTTGGGGCACGACCTTCGTCGATGGCAGCGCGGACGACTGGACGCGAGCCGACTTGCTCATGCTCTGGCACTGCAACCCGATGAGCACGCGCATTCCGGACGCCCATTTCATCACGGAAGCGCGCTACCGCGGAACCCAGGTGGTGACGGTGTCGCCGGACTATTCCCCGAGCGCAGTACACGCCTCACTCTGGGTCGGGGTCAAGCAGGGCAGCGATGCGGCGCTTGCGTTGGGTCTGGCGCGCGAGCTGATCGAACGAGGAGCGATCGACGAGCCCTACGTACGCGAGCAGACCGACCTGCCGCTCCTGGTGCGCGACGACACGCAACAGTTTCTGCGCCAGTCCGATCTGCACGACGGTGGCAGCGATGATGTCTTCTACTTCTACGACGAGCAGCGGGGCGAGATCGTCGAAGCGGTAGGGAGTGCCGGGAACCGGGGCTCGCTTGCACTGGGTGATCAGCTGCCCGCACTGGAGGGGCGCTACGAAGCATCCACGCTGCCAGGGCCGGTGTCGGTTCGACCCGTATTCGAGATTCTTCGCGAGCGCCTGGCCCAGTACGACGCGCAGCACGTTGCCGAGATCACGGGCGTTGCGCCGGGCGTACAAGCGCGCCTTGCCGACGCGTTCGAGGAGTCGCCTCGCGCTTTGATCTATGCGTCATGGGGGTCGAACAAGAACTACCACGCGGACTTGCTACAGCGCTCCCTGATCCTGTTGTCGGCGCTTCGCGGCCAGCAGGGCCGCAGCGGCGGCGGTGTCCGCTTCGCGGCGTGGCTGCCGCTCGACGGCGGATCCCTCGTGCCCGGGGCGGGAGCCGAGGGGTTGCAGCGTCTGCTACTGCGCTTCTACACCCCGCCGCCTCACGCGATGGAAGACGCCATCGCCGGCGCAACCGCGGGAGGGATGTCCTGGACACCGTCCCACCTGTTTCTCCACACCCATGCCGGGTTGGCCGAGGCACAGGATGCAGACGAGCGCGGCGAGCAGTTGCCGCGGCCGCCCCGCGAAGATCTCGATTGCGCCATTCGGGAAGGTTGGGCGCGCGTGCGTCCCGCCGCGGATCATCCGCCGCGTGTGTTCGTGGTGTCCGGCGCCAACCCGCTACGTCGTTGGCCCTTGCCGCAGGTCGCCGAGCGTGTGCTCTGGCCCAAGCTCGACACGATCGCGGTGGTCGACTTCCGCATGTCGACGACCGCCTGCAAAGCCGACCTCGTGCTGCCAGCCGCCGGCTACTACGAAAAGCGTGGGATCAAGTACGTGGTGGCCATCGCGCCGTATGCCGTCGTAGGGGACCGTGCGGTGGCGCCGCTGGGCGAAGCGAAAGGAGAATGGGAGATCGCTTGGCGACTCTCGCAGGCGATCGAGCGCATCGCTCGATCACGCGGGCTTACAGGCGAGATCGCGACCCTGCACGAGCGCTTCAGCGAGCAGGGTTCGATCACCGCCGACGACGACGAGATGCTGCTCGACCGTATCCTGAAGGAGTCGACGGCCACCCGGGTTTCCTGGGAGGAGGCCCGGCAGCGAGGTGCGGTACCGCTGCGCAGCGCAGGCGGGTGGGCCACGACGAGCGGAGTCGGAAGCGAAATCGAAGAAGGCGGCACGCTTGCGCCTTCGCGTATCCACGTCGAAGACAAGAAGCCGTGGCCCACGCTCACGGGCCGCCAACAGTTCTATCTCGATCACCCGTGGTTCCTCGAAGCCGACGAAGCGCTGCCGCGCTGGAAACCACTGCCGCGACCCGGCAGCGCGACCGGCGATCATCCGATCCTCCTCACGGGTGGTCACACACGCTGGAGCATTCACGCGATCTGGCGAACACAGAGCGACCTGCTGCGGCTACAGCGCGGTGGGCCCACACTTTGGATGTCTCCGCTCGATGCTCGGAGCCGCGCCATCCGTGACGGCGAGTCGGTGCGCGTGCACAACGAGCACGGAAGCTTCGAGGCGAACGCCAAGCTGGCGCCGAGCGTCGGGCCGGGGCAGGCGATCCTCTATCACGCCTGGGAGCCTTATCAGTTTCCCAACTGGCAGGGGCAGATGGAACTCACTTCGTCCCCCTACAAGCCGCTGCATCTGGTGGGCGGCTACGGACACCTGCGACCCCGCGTGTTCCAGACTGGTCCACTGCATGTGCCGCGTGGCGTACCGGTTGAAATCGAGCGTGCCGTCGCGGCTTCTTGATGGCGTGCCGTTCAGCCGTCGTCGTCGCCGTCGTCGGCAAACTCGAACAACTCGGGTGGTTCCCCTCCAAGCATCAGGCGGAGGCGCTCGATCGCGGTTCGCCAAACCACCAGGAGATGGAGCGGTAGACTCAACACGATGATCCAGTGACAGATCGCGTGAATCTCGACCGCGACGTCCCAGATCTCGATCGGTAGATCGGCGCCGAGCCACAGCACCAGTCCGGTCACGGTCAGCACGCCGCTCATCGTCAGCGTGAGGACGATATGGACTTTGCGCCAGGTCGTGCGCAGATCACGTGCTTCGATCTTCTCCCAGACGCCTGCCAGGAGTCCTCGTGGAACCAGCAGCCATGCCAGAACGGGTGCGATGCCGAAGACGAGCCCCGTGTAGACGTGGACGACGCCGACTTCTCGGCCGTAGCCGCCAATCGTACGGCCCCGTAGGTCGGGGGACAGGATGAGAAGCCCCGTCGCGATCAACGCGACGGCTGTGACGCCGTGGGCTGCATGCATGGCACGACGGACAGAACTCGCAGTCATCGGCATGTTCGGGATTCACCAGGATCGGCTTCGGGTTCGAGGCGGCTCGGGCGGGAACGAGGCTAGCGACAACCAGGCAGTCGGGCTGTATGACGGCAGTCATACGGGCTAGTCGGCCGATTCAATAGCGTGCCATGCGATGACTGAGGACCCGCTCGAGGAAATCCGCTGGGGTCGAGAGCCCGTACCGGTCGTTGCGGTCGTTGGGTTTTCGAATGTGGGGAAGACGACGCTCATCGAGCAATTGGTTTCGCGATTGGGCACGCGAGGCCTCGTGGTCGGTGCGGTAAAGCACACCTCGCACGGCTTTACCGCGGACCGCCCCGGCAAGGATTCGGATCGGATCTATCGCGCAGGGGCGAGCGCCGTGACGCTCGTCTCGCGAGATCAGATGGCGACCTTCAAGCGCCGGCAACCAGAGCAGCCGAGCCTGGGCCAGGCGCTGCGGGAAATGCCCTCGTATCTCGACCTGGTCCTGGCCGAGGGCTTCGCGTGGGAACCCGTTCCGCGCCTCGTGTTGGTGCGAAACGGTGAGGCCCCCGCTTCGCGCCACACGGAGGCGGGCCCCGTCCTGGCCGTCATCGAGGTCCCCGAACGCGAAGAGGGTTACCCGCCACGCTTCGGAGCCGACGTGCTGAACGCGTTGATCAAACAGTTGATGGATCGTGTGTCCGCGGTCGCCATGTCCAATGGTTCGAAAGCGAACGTCGCGCGCAATTCCCGGACACCGATCTCACTCGAAATCGTGAAGGAGGGCACCTGATGAAGGCCAACTACGTGAGTGGCGGGCGTGCCGCGTCGATGTTGGATCCCGATGGCGCTGCCTGGAAGGACGCCCGAAGCGAGACCATCTCGATGATCGGCACACCGCTCGGCTTGCAGCCCACCGAGGCCATTCGCGCGAGCTGGAGCGACAAGTCGATCGGAGCTGTTTCGAAGGTGTCGGTCGCTGCACTTCACGATGGCAAGCAGCTCGCCTTCAGGCTCGAATGGGATTCGCCAACCGAGAATCGCGAAATCGGTGACACGACCGCGTTTCCGGATGCCGCGTCCGTAGCGCTACCCGCTCGCAAGGATGCACCGCTCATCACGATGGGAATGCCGGGCTCCGCAGTCAACGCCTGGTACTGGCGAGCGGATGACGAAGGCAAGGCCCGACAGGTCGTGGCCGAGGGACTGGGGACCAGTCGCACGGTCGACACCAATCTCGTCGCCGGACGTGGCGTCTGGAAGGAGGGGCGCTGGGCCGTCGTGCTTTCGCGGGCCCTGCGTGTCGCCAGCGACGAACCCGTTGCTCAACTCGCACCAGGCGAAAAGGCGGCCTTCGCTGTCGCGGTCTGGGAAGGCAGTCGCGGAGAGCGCGGCGGCATCAAAGCTTTTTCGCAGAACTGGCGCGAGCTCACCCTGCAGCCGCTGCCCACGAAAGGAAACTCCTGATGGCCAAGCCTGAACGCCAGCTCGCGATGGTGATGGACCTGAACAAGTGCATCGGCTGCCAGACCTGCACGATCGCGTGCAAGCGGCTGTGGACGCGCGACGAGGGCATGGAATACCAGTGGTGGAACTCGGTGAACACCCAGCCCGGTCGCGGCACGCCGCGCGATTGGGAATCGATGGGCGGTGGCTTTCGCGAAGGCAAGGCGCGGCCGGGTCGCATGCCCACCGCGAAGGACTTCGGTGAAGCCTGGAACTTCAACCACGAAGAAGTCTTCTTCGGAGGCAAGGGCGACAAGGTTCACCTCGAGGTCAAGGGCGAGAAGCCGGACTGGGGACCCAACTGGGACGAGGATCAAGGTGCCGGCGAATACCCCAACGCCTACTACTTCTATCTTCCGAGAATCTGCAACCACTGCACGCATCCGGCCTGCCTCGAGGCCTGCCCGCGCAAGGCCATCGAGAAGCGCGAACAGGATGGCGTCGTTCTGATCAACGAGGATCGCTGCCGCGGATACCGCTTCTGCATGGAGGCGTGCCCCTACAAGAAGATCTACTTCAACCATTCGAAGAGCGTTTCCCAGAAGTGCATCTTCTGTTTTCCCCGCGTCGAACAGGGTGTGGCAAACGCTTGCGCGCGACAGTGCCCCGGTCGGGTGCGCTTCGTCGGCTACCGAGACGACAAAGAGGCGCCCATCTGGAAGCTGGTCGACAAATGGAAGGTCGCGATCCCGCTGCATCCCGAGTATGGGACCGAGCCCAACGTCTTCTACGTGCCACCGATTGCGCCACCGCGCTTCGACGAGAACGGCAACGCCGACATGAGCAAGCCGCGCATTCCCGACGAGTACCTCGCCTCGCTCTTCGGCCCCAAGGTGTTCGAGGCCCTGGCGACACTCAAAGAAGAAATGGCGAAGGCGCGCGCAGGTGAGAAGTCGGAGTTGATGGATCTGTTGATCGCCTACCGCTGGAACGAGATGTTCGGCGGGCTCGACCGTGACCCCGCCACCATCGAGTGGGTCGAGACGTGAGCAGCGGTCGCGGCATGGACCGCAGGACCTTCCTGCAGTCTGCAGCCGCGGGAGGCACGCTCCTCAGCCTCGGGCTCTGGCGGTTTCGCCCGGAGACGAGCCACGCCGCTACGGCCGCGGCGGCCACGCCTCCAGTCTATGGTGATTGGCGCGACATCTATCGCGAACGTTGGGCCTGGGACGAGGTGGTCCGCAGTAGCCATTGGGTGAACTGCTGGTATCAGGCGCACTGCGCCTGGAACGTCTACGTCAAGGACGGCATGGTCTGGCGCGAAGAGCAGGCGGGCGACTATCCCCAGATACGTCCCGACGTGCCGGACTTCAATCCGCGCGGTTGTCAGAAGGGCGCTTGCTTCAGCGAACGCATGTACGACCCCGCGCGCGTTCGCTATCCGCTGAAGCGTGTCGGGGAGCGCGGCTCGGGCAAGTGGAAGCGCGTTTCGTGGGACGAAGCGCTCGACGACATCGCGGACTCGATCATCACCACCATCGTCGAGGAGGGGTCGGACCGGGTCATCTGGGATCTCGGTCCGGGGATCTCGTTGGGCGCGCAGACGGCCGCGCAGGCCCGCCTCAAGGTGCTGCTCGATTCCACGAACCTCGACATGAACACCGAGATCGGTGATGGACACCGCGGTGCCGCCGAGACCTTCGGCAAGATCGTCTTCGAGCGTTCCGCCGACGACTACTTCTTTTCCGACTTGATCCTCTGCTGGGGCGCGAACCCCGCCTACACGTCGATCCCGAACGCCCACTTCCTCACCGAGGCGCGTTACAAGGGGGCGGAGTTCGTCTGTATCGCCCCCGACTACAGTGCCTCGGCGATCCATGCCGATCGCTGGGTTCCGGTGAAGCCGGGCGGTGACGCGGCGCTCGGGCTCGGAATGGCCCACGTCCTGATCGAAGAGAACCTCATCGATCGAGACTTCATCCGCGAACAGACCGATCTCCCGCTACTCGTGCGCGACGACACGCAGCGCCTGTTGCGAAACTCGGACCTCGAAGAAGGCGGTGACGAAGACCAGCTCTACTTCCACGACCCCAAGAAGGGTGTCGTCCCCGTACCGCGCCGCAGTCTCGAACTCGAAGGCCTGGTGCCCAGCCTCGAAGGTCGCTTCGAAGTGAAGTTGCACGGCGGCGAGCGCGTCAGCGTGCAGCCCGTGTTCATGCGACTTCGAGAGCAACTCCAAGCCTATACGCCAGAGAAGGCGAGTGAACTCTGCGGCACGCCGGCGTCGGAGATCAGCGATCTCGCACGCCGGCTCGGTCGCGCGAAGTCCGCGTCGATGGTGACGACGAGCAACTTCGCCAAGTACTACCACGGCAACCTCGTGGAACGGGTCCAGGCGTTGGTGTTCGCACTGACGGGAAACTTCGGCAAGAAGGGCAGCGGCTTCGTGGGCTTCCCCTTCCTGATGCACGACGGGCTCGACAAATTCGTGCTCTCGATGTTCGGCCTGCCGATTCGTGCACTCGTGGCCGCTGGCGGGTTGCTCGACGAGGCCCGGTTGAAGCTCGCTGGCTGGACCGATGAAATGATCGTCTACGAGCGCAGCCGCCGTAGCTTCGAAACCGGCGGGGACGCGAGTGGAGCGCTCTTCTGGTATGTCCACGGCGGGCTTCTGGAAGCGAGCGAGTCGCTCGAAGAAGGGGATCCCGAGCGCGACCGTCCGGTTCGCGAGGTGCTCGACGAATCCCTTGCCAAGGGTTGGCAGCACCTGTGGCCCAAGCCGGGCAACGACCCGCGCGTGATGATCAGCCTGGTGAGCAATCCGCTGCGGCGCATTCGCAGCTATCCGCTCCTGCTGAAGAACCTGTGGCCCAAGCTCGAGACGGTCGTGACCATCGACTGGCGAATGACCTCGACCGGGATGCACTCCGACTATGTGCTCCCCGCGGCGGGCTGGTACGAGCGAACGGAACACAAGTGGGTTACGCCGCTAATGCCCTTCATTCACGCGGGCAAGAAGGCGACGACCTACTACGAGGCAAAGTCGGACTGGGAAATCATGTCGCGAATGGCGGAGGCCGTCGACCGGCGGGCTGCGGCACGCGGGGTCAAGGGCTTCACGGATCGCAACGGCCGCGAGCACGAGTTCGAAGGCTTCTACAAGCAGTTCAGCCAGGACGGCGAGTACGGCCACCAGGACGACGAGAAGGTCGCCCGTACGTTGATCGAAAACGCCAGCAATCTCGAAGGGGTCGAGTGGGAAGAGCTGCGAGACCGGGGATGGGCGCGCTTCACCGACGTGGGCGAATCCATCGCGTCGATCGGGACCGCGACGAAGATCAAGCCCGACGACACCATCACGCCGTTCACCGATCATGTCTTCGACAAGAAGCCCTATCCCACGCTGTCGCGTCGCATCCAGTTCTACCTGGATCAAGACCTGTATCTCGAGATGAAGGAAGCGCTGCCGGTCCACAAGGATCCGCCAATCGCTGGCGGTGACTACCCACTCACGCTCACCGGTGGCCACACGCGGTGGAGCATTCACTCCGCATGGCGCGACGACAAGCTGATGCTGCAACAGCAGCGCGGCGAACCGGTCGCCTGGATGAGTGAGGTGGATGCAAAGGCGCGAGGCGTGGGTGACGGTGACATCGTGAGGGTCTACAACGACCTCGATGAATTCCTGATCATGGCGAAGACGGCTCCCGGTGTTCGGCCCGGGCAGTTCATCGTCTATCACGCCTGGGACAACTTCCAGTTCAGGGGACAGAAGGGGTTCCAGAACCTCATCCCGACACCGCTCAACCCGGTAGAACTTGCCGGCGGTCAGTATCACCTGCGCCCGATGGCGATCTGTCTGCAACCGAGCCATACGGATCGCGACACACGAATCGAGGTCGAGCGCGCATGAAGCTTTCGCGCCGGGATTTCCTGGCAGCAAACGCGGTGGGGGCAACGAGTCTCGTCCTCGGTCTCGGCTGCCTGCGCGAAGAGAAACCCAAGGCTCTCGAAGGTGCGCCTCGAGTGCGCCCGGTCGAGTACCACGGCACGGGTGATCTGTGGCGTGAGGCGTGGAAGTGGGATGCCGTCGTGCACAGCTCTCACGCCCGCGCCAACTGTATCTCGACCTGCTCGTGGAACGTCTTCGTGCGAAACGGAATCGCCTGGCGCGAAGAGCAAAACGCGATCTACGAAGCGTCCGAACCCGGCGTGCCAGACTTCAACCCGCGTGGTTGTCAGAAGGGCGCTTGCTACACGCACTTGATGTACGAACCTTCTCGCATCGTCCACCCGCTGCGGCGCGTCGGCGAGCGAGGTTCAGGGCGCTTCAAGCGGGTGAGCTGGGACGAAGCACTCGACGAAACGGCCGACCACATCATCGATGCCGCAGTCGCATCGGGCACAGGCGCAGTCGTCTACGACCACGGCACGACCAACATCGACTTCGGCCCCGACACGGTTGGCGAGATGAGGCTCTTCGACGGCCTCAACGCGACCGTCATCGACTCCTGGGGGGGCGTGGGCGACATGCCCATGGGCGCCGTCCAGACCTGGGGCATGTACAACGTCGAGGGCACGTCCGACGACTGGTTCAAGTCGGACTTCATCATGGTCTGGCGCGGCAATCCCGCGTACACGCGTATTCCCGAAGTGCACTTCATGCACGAAGCGCGCTACCGCGGCGCCAAGCTCGTTGTCGTCGCTCCCGACTACAACGCGAGCGCGGTTCACGCTGATCTTTGGCTGAACCCGCGTGTGGGGACCGACGCGGCACTTTCGCTCGGCATGGCGCAGGTGATTCTCAACGAAGGACTGCACGACGTCGAGTACGTGCGCGAGCAGACCGACCTGCCCGTGCTGGTTCGAGACGACACCGGTCATTACCTGCGCGAAAGCGACCTGCGCGCGGGCGGTAGCGATACCACCTTGTATTTCTGGGACGAGACCGCGGATGCGTTGGCGGTCGTGCCCGGATGCGAAGGCGATGGTGGGCGTTCGCTGAGCCTTGGAAGCATGCGCCCTTCACTCAGCGGGACGCACTCGATCGAGCTTGCTGACGGCAGTACCGCCAGCGTGCGGCCACTCATCGAACGGCTGAGCGAACACCTTGCGGCGAACCATTCTCCCGATCAAGCTTCACAGGCCACCGGTGTCGGGGCCGACATGATTCGAAGCGTGGCACGCGAACTCGCCGCTGCACCGCGCGCCATGATCTATTCGTCATGGGGCGCCTGCAAGCACTACCACAGCGATCTCATGCAACGCGGCGAGATCTTGTTGATGGCGCTGACGGGCAACCAGGGCAAGAGCGGTGGCGGCTTGCGCGTCGCATCGTGGTGGCCGCTGGACGGCTTCCACGAGCTGTCTTCGTTACGGGACCAGGTGTCGCTGGGCACCAAGGCACGTGTGTTGGCGAACTCGGTTCTGGGCCGCTTCGGTTGGCGAGAGATGGAAGAGTTGCTCGTCGAAATGACCCCCTTGCGTGGCAACACCCCCTTGATGCCGTGGCTCTACATGCACGCGGGCTACTCGGAGATCTGGAACAGAGGAGAGTGGCAGGACCCGAGCGTGCCTCGATCGACGCAGGAATACATGGACGAGGCGATCGATCGGGGCTGGATTCCGATTCGACCCGATCCCGGCACGGACCCGAAGGTCTTCATCTTCACCGGGCCCAACCCGCTGCGCCGTTGGCCTTCACCGCAGGTCGCGAAGAAGAATCTCTGGCCCAAGCTCGACTGGATCGTCGACGTGAACTTCAAGGCGTCGACCTCGGGTCTGCAAGGTGACCTGATCCTTCCCACCGCGGGCTACTACGAACGTGATTCCCTGAAGTACTCGCAGGCCTATCTCCCTTATCTGGTGATGTGCGAGAAGGCGGTCGAGCCGCTCGGCGAAGCGAAGCCCGAATGGGAGATCTTCGGTCTGCTGGCCCGACGTGTGCAGGAGCGCGCCCGTGCGCGCGGTGTTTCGACGGTGGCTGACAGTGTCGGAGGAGAGGTCGACCTCACCGAGATCTACGACCGATGGTCCGACGGCGGACGCTTTCACGAGAACGACCCCGTTGGCGTACTCGATGAAATCCTGCGCCGCACGAAATGCACAGGGGGGCTCGGAGTCGAGGATACCCTGGCCACGGGCCTGCTTCCGATCGTCGGAGTCGATGGTGGGCCGGATCCTCTCTATGCCGTTGCCAGTGACTATCGCCCCGGCCGAACGCTCTATCCCCATGCACGGATGCTCGAGCAGAAGGAAATCTGGCCAACGCTCAGTGGCCGGCAACAGTTCTTGATCGACCACAGTTGGTACGAAGAAGTCGGCGAGATGCTGCCGGTGCACAAAGAAGCGCCCAAGGCGGGCGGCGAGAAGCCACTGCGCCTCACGGGTGGGCACACGCGGTGGTCGATCCATGCCACCTGGCGGGATTCCGAGTTGATGCTCAGGCTGCAACGAGGTGAGCCTGCGATCTGGATGTCGGATCGCGACGCGATGGAACGCGGCATCGTCGATGGTGGCCGGGTCCGTGTCCACAACGACAATGGCGAGTTCGAAGCGGTCGCGAAGCTCGCGCCAGCGGTCCAGCCGGGACAGGTGATCATGTATCACGCATGGGAGCCATATCAGTTCAAGCAGTGGAAGGGGCAGCAGGAACCCGTGGTGGCACCGTGGAAGGCACTCCACCTCGCCGGCGGCTACGGCCAGATCCACTATCGCGCGATCTACGGCGCGCCCAGTCATCACCCCCGCGGTGGCACCGTCGAAGTCAGCGCGGTCGATGAGAGGAACCCGGTATGAATGAAATCGAACTCGTAGGACTGCAGGGCTCCGAGGTTCTGCACGCTGCAGCGCGCAGCCGGGCCTTCCAGGTCTTTGCTGAAGCGATCGCGTATCCAGAGGGCGACCTCGAGGAGCTGATCGGGAGCGGTGTGGTCGCCGACGCATTGCGGGCAAGCCTCACGGATCTCGACGAGCGAATTCTGGAAGGCGTCGACAGCGAAGCCCTGCGGGCCGCCGGTGAACAGGATGATCTCGCGGTCGAATACACACGCCTGTTCGACGTCGGTGCAAGCGGGCCACCGTGCCCTCTCCATGGCGGGCTCTATGGCGGGGCACGCATGAAGGTGATGGAAGAAGCCGTTCGCTTCTACAACCACTTCGGCCTCCACTTGAGCGATGACCGTCGAGAGCTACCCGATCACCTGCAGCTCGAACTCGAGTTCATCCACTTTCTCGCGTTTCGCGAAGCGGAAAGCCTGCAGGCCGGTGAGGACCCCAGCTCGTGGCGCCGAGCCCAGCGTGACTTCATTGCGCGGCATCCCGGAGCCTGGGTCCCAAAGCTCCGCGCAAAGCTCGCAGAAAACGATCCGCCGCCTTACATCGCTGAGGTCGTGAGGTTGCTCGCGCGAACCCTCGAGGCCGAGATGAAGTGTCTCGTGGGCCAGACGCTCGACAGCTGATCAGTCGCTCGCCCGTCGGTCCTTCACGACCTTCCCGCCCTTCATGACGACAAGGATGTTGCTCTTCTCCGCGAGAAGGTCGATGTCGTCGATCGGATTGCCTCGCACGATGACCAGGTCGGCGAGCTTTCCGGGTTCGAGGGTGCCGATGCGATCGTCCCAGCCGAGGGCTTCGGCTGCGTTCTTCGTCCCGGCAACGATCGCGTCCATGGGTTTCATGCCCCAACGTACGTAGACGCCGAGTTCTCGAAGGTTGTCGCCGTGCCGGGGGCCGTATCCGGTGTCGGTGCCCATAGCGATTTTCACGCCTGCTTTGAGGGAGTGTTGGAAGCCTTCTCGTGCAGCAGCGCGTGCTTCCTCGAGTTTCATGCGGAAGTACGCGGGCAGCCCGGCAGTGGGCTGTGAAACGAACACCGCAGTCGGCACGAGGATGATCTTTGCTTTGGCCATCGCGCGCGCGGCCTTCTTGTCGAGATAGAAGCCGTGTTCGATGGATTGCGGCTTGACCGCGATCGCGTTCATGATCCCGAGCAGTCCTTCAGCGTGAATGGCGAGGGGTCTCTCGTAGTCCGTCGCCACCCGGGCTGCTGCCTGCATTTCCTCGATGCTCAGGCCGATGTACTGCGGTTGATCGTGCGGTGTTGCGAGACCGCCGTTCGCCCAGAGTTTGATGACTTCACTGCCTGCACGCACGATCTGTCGCGCTCGCGTGCGCACTTCGTCCGGGCCGTCGGCTCGGGGTCTCGGAGCGCCCGGGGGATAGAGGGTTGGCACGACATCGACTCCCGAAGGCATTTCGAAATCGGTGTGTCCAGCCGTTCCACCGATTCCGGTGACGGACAATTGGATGCGTGGGCCGGGGATCAAGCCCTCACGGATCGCTTGCTTGAGACCCGGCGGCGAACCCTGCAGATCGCGAACCGTCGTGACGCCCGCCTCGAGGGTGTTCGTCGCGTTCTCCGCAGCTCTCAGCACTTTGTATGACCAGTCGGTTCCGAGTGCGAACTGAAAGAGATCGCCTTCCCCGCTCACGAGATGAACATGCGCGTCGATGAAGCCGGGTGTGATCGTGGCGCCTTCGGCATCGATGATTCGAACGTCGCCGGAGGGGATTTCGATCTCCGATAGCGCCCCCGCCGCTTCGATGCTGGCACCCTTCATCAGGACGGCCCCGCCGGAAACCGGTTCGGCGCCGGTGCCATCGATGAGCAGGCCGTTGCGAACGAGCGTGTAGGCGCTCGCGGGTTCACCCGCATGCACGCGGTCGTGAACGCTCGCAACCAAGAGCGTGACGAGCGACAGGGTCAGAATGGCCGGGCTGAGGATCGAACGCATCATGTTTCTCTCTCCGAGGTCTGGGTGCCGCGATTCGGGTTCCGAGGTCTGCGGGACTCGTTCGGCAGGATACGTCTGCCGCGATTCGCGTGTCCATTCTGGTGACAGGTTGTCGCACGAAGAACGAAACGATGTGCGGGTGTAGTCGTCGCAGACTAGGATCGTGCCCCGGCACCCCATGACCGAAACCACGCAGACGCACGTGATCGCCAACGAAGCCTCACTCGGTGGGCTCGACCTGCAGCGATGGAAAGCGCTCTTCTGGGTCGCTGCGTTCTACAACTTTTCGGCCGCCACCGTAGCCCTCGTGGCACCGGAGTTTCACGTCGCACGGTTCTTCGCCCCGGGAACCTCGTTCGAAAGCCCTGTTGCGCACATCTACACCCAGGCGTTCTGGGTTTCGGTGTTCTCATTCGGCATGGGATACGCAATCGTGGCGCGAAACCCCGACCGCAATCACGGCATCCTGTTCCTGGCCGCCCTCGGCAAGACGTATGTGTGCTTCGCCTTCGCACGCGCCTGGCTCGAAGGTTCCATGGGCGTGCTCGCGCTGGTGGGTGGCATCGGCGACCTCGCCTTTGCGGTGGCCTTCGTCTGGTTCCTGTGGTCAGCCAACGTTTGTCACGGGCGCGGATGGACGGGTTGATCCCGACCGCCTTTCGAAAGGCCTTCGACCCACGCGACTGAATCCCAACAACTGGAGATCCCCATGAGCGAAAAGGAAGTCCTCTACGCGAAGTCGCAAGGCATCGCGACAATCAGCCTGAACCGTCCCGACAAGGCCAACACTCTGCGCATGGAAGTCATCAATGGACTCGACGATGCGCTGCGCGACGCCAACCAGGATCCAGAGATCAAGGTAGTGATCCTCGAAGGGGCGGGCGACAACTTCTGTGGTGGGTTCGACTTTTCGGGCGGGCTCGAGCACTACGGCACGATCACCGAAACCGACTACGACCCGGGCATGGACGTCAACTGGGTGACCAATGGCTACACGAGCTACATCAACCAGTTCATGGGCTTGTGGCGCGGGCTCAAGCCGACCATCGCGAAGGTCCACGGTTACTGCGTAGGGGGTGGCTCCGAACTGGCGCTGTGCGCCGACCTCGTGATCGCCTCCGACTGCGCTCGCATCGGGACACCGTACTCTCGCGTCTGGGGTTGCCATCTCACCGGCATGTGGGTGCACCGGCTGGGGCTCGCCAAGGCGAAGTACTACGCGCTCACAGGCGAGTGGATCAGCGGTGAAGAGGCCGCGAAGATCGAGCTGATCAACTTCGCTTATCCCCTCGAAGAACTGGACGATCGTGTCCAGGAGCTTGCGGAGAAGCTCGCGACGATTCCACTGACGCAGCTCATTTCGATGAAGCTCATCGTCAATCAGGCCTACGACAACCAGGGGTTGCAGAGCACGCAGACCCTCGGCCCGGTTCTCGACGGCATCATGCGCAACACCCCGGAAGGTCGTGCCTTCGTGCATACCGCTGCGGCTGAAGGCGTGCGGGGCGCCATCACGAAACGCGATGGTCCCTTCGCGGACTACAGCCAGGGCAAGCCCGAAGAGCAGCCGCGGAAACGCAGTCAGCTGGGTTGATGCGCCAGTCTGATCTCCGCTTGCCGATGAGCGTGAAGGCGGGCTATTCGCTCGGCGATCACGCGATCAATATCCAGCTCGCAGCAGCGTCACTCTTCTATCTATTCTTCCTGACGGAAGTCGCGGGGTTGCGGCCTTCGCTCGCGGGCCTGGTGCTGCTCGTGGGGCGCGCCGTCGATGCATTTACCGACCCCGCGATGGGAAGGCTCTCCGACGCGACGCGCTGGCGTGCTGGGCGGCGGCGTCCCTACTTCTTGATCGGCGCGCTGCCGTTCGGCATTACGTTCGCGCTCTTGTGGTCGACGTATCCTTTCCAGAGCGACGTCGCGTTGTTCGCCGTCTACTCGATCATCTACATCGCGAACACCCTTTCTTCGACGCTGCTCGCCGTACCCTACATGGCGCTGCTGCCGGAAATGGCGCTGAGTTATCAGGACCGGACTTCGGCCAACACGATTCGTCAGGTTGGTGTCGTCGCTGCGCTGATGCTCGTGGCCGTGGCGGTCCGCCCGGCGGTCGAGTGGTTCGGTGGCGGGGCGCAGGGGTGGTGGCACCTCGGCCTGGTGATGGGCGTCTGGATCGCGGTTCCCTGGTTGGTGGTTCATCGGGTGAGCTTCGAGCGTCCCGACTTCCAGCCCCCAGCGGAGACTTCCCTCGTGCAGGGGTTTCGCGACCTCGCGCGACATCGCGCCTACCTGTGGCTCGGGGGGCTCTACATCGCGAGCCGCATCGCCCTCGATATCGTGGGCGCTGTCCTGATCTTCTGGTTCACCTACTGGATCGCGCGGCCCGGCGACTTCTCGCCGGCGCTGGGGCTGATGCTCTCGACCGTCGTGCTCGCCATGCCCATGTGGCTCTGGCTTTCGCGCTCGATCGACAAGCGCACGCTCTTCGTCGTCGGCGCGGGCTTGTGGATCGCGATCCAATTCGGGCTCTTCCTGCTCGGGCCGGACGATCCGCGTTGGTTGGTGTTTACCTTGATCGGGCTTGCGGGCATCGGTTATGGCGTGACCGACATGATGCCCTGGTCGATGTTGGGGGACGTGATCGACGCCGACGAAGCCCACAGCGGGGAACGACGCGCGGGAATGTATGCGGGCGTGTTCACCTTTCTGCGCAAGCTGGGTGGGGCGACTGGCGTGGCGGCCGCGGGCTTTGCCCTCGAGGCCGCGGGCTTCGTGCCCGGCGCCGAACAGCAAGCCCCGGCGTTGTGGACCATTCGCATCCTCGGGACCTGTGTGCCGATCTTCTTCCTGGTGATCGCGTCGATGTGCGCGCTGCGTTACCCGCTCACGCGTGTCCGCCATGCCGAGCTGGTGAACGGCCTCGAGGAGACGCGGTCGAGTTGAATTCGGGTAGGGGGCTCAACGATTGGCGAGATCACTCAGTCTCACGAGATCCGTCACCCTCATGACACCGACTTTCCACATGGCTTTGGAGCGGTGGGCATCGATGGCCTGAGAGGTGATGCCGAGTTCTTCGCTGATTTCACGATTCGTAAGCCCCGTGACCGCGAGATCGACGACTTCGCGCTCACGATTCGTGAGAAGCGAGAAGCGTCGCTTGGCTTCGGCGACCCATGTCCGCAAGGCTCGATCTTCCCGGTCCTTGGCCATGGCTTGATGCACGGTGTCGAGAAGGCGCTGGGCTCGAAAAGGTTTCTCGATCAGGTCGAATGCACCGAGTTTCATGCACTCGACCGCGAGGGCCACGTCTGCGTGGCCGGTGATGAAGATGATCGGCAGGAAGATCTCGCGCTCGAGCAGAGTGCGCTGGAGTTCGGTGCCGCTCATGCCGGGCATTCGGATGTCCAGCAGCAGGCAGCCTGGCTGATCGGGGTCGTACGCCTCGAGGAAGTCGTTGGCGCTGCCGAATTCCAATGCTGGCATCGACACCTCGTCGAAGAGCCGGCGTATCGACTGGCGGACGCCTTCGTCGTCGTCGACGATGAAGGCAATGGGCTCGCGTTCCTCTTCCGCAACCATTGCCTTCAGCCTTCTGCGCTGGGAGCAGCGTCGACCGGGGGGAGTGTGAAGCGAAACGTCATGCCCCGGTACGGGTTGCGCTCCGCCGTCAAGTGACCTCCATGAGCTTCGACGATGGATCGGCTGATCGCCAGACCCACTCCCAGCCCTTCGGGCTTGGTGCTCACGAAGTGTTCGAAGAGGGTCTCGATGTCGGGCCTCTCGGGCCCCTTGCCCGAGTCCTCGATGGCGATTTCGACGTCCTCGGAATCGTGTTGCGCGGCCCGGATCACGAGTTGTTTCGTCTCGGAGTCCTGCATGGCCTCGATGGCATTGCGCGCCAGGTTCACCAGCACCTGCTGGATCAGGACGGGATCGACCATGACGCGAGGTAGGGTGGCCGGGATCCTGATCTGCATGTCGATGCTCAGCTGTTTACGTTCGCTCGACAGCAGTGACATCGCTTCTCGAACGAGTGCGTTGATGTTGTGAGGAGATCGTTCGATCGGTCGGTGTGCAAGAAAGCCCCGGAGCCGGCGCAGAATCTGGCCACCCAGCTCGGCCCCATCCGCGATCGACTGCAGGTCCTTCAGCAGCTTCTCCGGAGAGACTTCACCGCGACGCACCGCTAGCGAGGCTGCCTCGGCATAGTTCAAGACACTCGCGAGCGGTTGGTTCAACTCATGGGCGATTCCCGAGGCCAGTTCCCCCGCCATGTTGACGCGAGATACTTCGGCCAGGCGTAGCTGTTGTTTCGCCATCTCCTGCGAGGCTTCCTGCCATCGTGTGCCGAGGACGGCGGTGACGCCGATCGCGAAGACGGCGAGGGTGCGGTTGGCTAGCACCATCCAGACAACGCCACCGGAAGGGGACAAGAGAAGGCCCGCCAGCGTCAACACCGAGCACAGGACGGCCGTGCGAATCGGTAGGCGAGGGTCTGGTGACCGAAGCGAAACAAGGACCACTGCGACATAAGGGACCCCACCCGCGACCCCGAGCGGGACCGAGAGATCCAGAGCGAGAACGGCGCCCGCCAACAAGATCGTCACGGCCAAGCTCTGCCTACGAGAACGAGGGGGCGGTGCCGTTCCCATGTGTCTTGCCTCCGTCCGTGCTGAGATGGGTAGCTCACCTGGTTTGGTTCGTAGCCCCAGGGCAGGTGGTGTTTGCGCCCCTGTACGCAGAACGGTGATCGAGTTCACGGGCTTTCGGCCAGAGGTTTTCGTGGTCGCATTGTTCCGTGTGTGAGGCGCTTTGAATCGATTTCAGAGTTCTTGCGAGGCAACGCGTCACATCACGAGCAGCGCAACGCTCTGCTGCATTGGATTATCCAATAGCGTGGGCGACACAGCCAACCATTGGGCTGGTGTTCATGGGCATCGGCATTGGTAAACGAGGGGTTGAGTCCAGGCAGCGAACGCCACCGCAGACAGTTCTGCTCGAATCGTGGTTGAAGCGTTCCGTGGGAGAAAGCTTGATGGATCGCGGGTCCGGAGTGAAGCGACGGGATTTCTTGAAGGGCACCGGGGCGACTTTCGCCGCCGTTGCTGCTGGCGAACTTCTCTCACTCGGAGTGCTCAAGCCTGCATCCGCATCGACGAACCCGCTGGCCGGCTATCCGAACAGGGATTGGGAGTCGCTCTACCGCGACGTCTACTCCTACGACGATTCCTTCGTCTTCGTCTGCACGCCGAACTGTACGCACAACTGCTACCTGCAGGCCTACGTGAAGAACGGCATCATCACGCGCTGCAGCCCAACGCAGCGCTACAACGAGGCGACCGACGTATACGAAACGAAGGCCTCGCAGCGGTGGGATCCCCGCCACTGCAACAAGGGCGTCGCACTCGTGCGCCGGTTCTCCGGTGATCGCCGAGTAAAGAGCCCGAAGATCAGACGGGGCTTCATGGAGTGGGTCGAGCGCGGCTTCCCCCGAAACGAGGACGGACTACCGCCGGCCGAACTCTTCCGTCGTGGCGAAGACACCTTCATGACACTGGGTTGGGACGAGGCCTTCTCGATCATCGCGAGAGTTCAAGAGCATCTGGCTCGCTACTACTCGGGCGACAAGGGAGCCCAGCGACTGCTGGAACAGGACTATCACCCCGAGATGGTCAAGGCATGCGAGGGCGCGGGCACGCGCACGCTCAAGTTCCGCGGCGGCATGCCGGTGCTCGGTTCGATCAAGCTCTTCGGTCAGTACCGCCAGGCCAACTCGATGGCTCTGCTCGATACCTACGTTCGCGGCGTGGAGCCCGATCAGGCGAAGGGCGGCACGGGTTTCGACAACTACACCTGGCACACGGATCTGCCGCCCGGGCATCCGATGGTGTGCGGCCAGCAGACCATCGACTTCGATCTGGCCAACGTCGAGTACTCGAAGGCCGTGGTGTGCTGGGGGATGAACTGGATCTCCACCAAGATGCCCGACGCTCATTTCCTCACGGAGGCGAGGCTGAAGGGCACCAAGGTGATCTCCGTGACCACCGAGTACAGCTCCACGGCTTCGAAGTCGGACGAGATCATCGTCATCCGGCCTGGGACGGATCCAGCATTCGCACTGGGCGTCGCTCGCGAGATCATCGACGAGGGGCTCTACGACGAAGAGTTCGTCAAGGGGCACACGGATCTTCCCCTCCTCGTGCGGATGGATACCAAGGAGTTGTTGCGGGCAGCGGACGTCATCCCCGGCTACGAGAACGCGGCGCTGAAGCGCACCAAGGTGTTGAAGCCCGGCGAAAAGGTCGTCCCCTACGCGACGAACGAGGGCCACCCTGCCGTCAACGAGGAAATGCGCGAGGAATGGGGTGACTTCGTAGTCTGGGATACGAAGACAGGAGCCCCGGCAGCGGTTTCGCGCGACGACATCGGCAAGTACTTCTTCGAGCGCGATGTAGACCCGGCATTGGAAGGGACATTCAAGGCCAAGGTCGGTGGGACGACGGTAGAGCTGCGGCCGGTGTTCGATCTGGTTCGGCAGCACCTGCGCGACACCTGGTCCCTCGAGAACACGACGAAGGTCACGTGGGCGCCAGCCAGCGCGATCAAGAGTCTGGCTCGGGCATACGCCGACAACCCCGAGCACGTGCTGACGCCTGTCGGCATGGGCCCGAATCAGATGTTCAACGCGGACCAGAAGGACCGCGCGATCATGCTGGTCGCCAGCCTCACGCGGAACGTCGGCTTCCGCGGTGGCAATGTCGGCAGCTATGCGGGCAACTACCGGGCCGCCTACTTCAATGGGATGCCGCAGTACATGGCGGAAGACCCCTTCGATCCGGAACTCGATCCCAAGAAGAAGGTTCGCATCCGCCCTACGACTCGGATGCAGTCAGCGCACTTCTACAGTCATGGTGATACGCCGTTGGATGTGCACGGCAACGTCTACAACGGCGAGACCCACATGCCGCTGCCGACGAAGCATCTCTGGTTCTCGGCTTCGAACTCCCTGCTCGGGAATGCCAAGGGCCACTACGACGTGGTGATGAATCTACTGCGTCATCCCGCATACCGGGCCAAGTCTCAGAGCAAGCGAATGATCGACGCGGTGATCGTGAACGAGTGGTGGTGGACCGGGAGCTGCGAGTACGCGGACATGGTCCTCGCGGTCGATTCCTGGGGTGAGTACAACGTCCACGACATGACGCAGTCGTGCACCAACCCCTTCATGCAGGTCATGCCGCTGAGCAAGATCGATCGGATCCACAACACGCGCTCCGATTCGGAAACCTACGCGGGCGTTGCGGCCAAGCTGGCGGAGATCACTGGGGATCAGCGCTTCAACGACTACTGGCACTTCATCGAGAAGGACAAGGCCGCCACCTACATCCAGAGGGTTCTGGACCACAGCAACATCACGAAGGGGTACGAGTTCGAGGACCTGCTGGAGAAGGCGGAAAAGGGCGTGCCCGTCATGATGATGGGACGGACCTATCCGAAGTTCATCGGCTACGAACAGAGCGTCGAGTGCCAACCCTGGTACAACCGGACAGGACGGCTCGAGTTCCTTCGCGATGAGCCCGAGTTCAGGGTGCACGGCGAAAACATTCCACTTCACCGTGAGCCGATCGATTCGACCTTCTACGAGCCCAACGCCATCGTCGCAGCACCTCACCCGCTGATACGGCCGGACACGCCAAAGGACATGGGCTTCTCGGAGAATGACCGGCACGGCGAGACGAGGCAGGTGCGCAATGTCGTGCTCACGCCGAGTGAACTCCTGAAGACGCAGCACCCGCTGATGTCCCAGGGCTTCACGCATCAGTGGATCACACCCAAGTATCGCCACAGTGTGCACACGCTGGTCGCGGATCTCGACATCCTGGCCGTCTGGTGGGGGCCGTACGGCGACATGTACCGCCACGACAAGCGCATGCCCTGGGTGGGTGAAGGTTATGTCGACATCAACCCCACGGATGCCAAGGAGCTCGGAATCGGTGACGGTGACTACATCTGGGTAGATGCCGATCCCGAAGACCGCCCCTTCCATGGATGGCAGGAGCGCCCTGATGAGGCCAAGGTCTCTCGCGCCATGGTGCGTGCGCGGTACTACCCGGGTACGCCGCGAGGCATAGCCCGGACGTTCTTCCACTTTGCGGGGGCTTCCTTTGGAAGCGTCAAAGGGCAGGAGTCACGGGAAGACGGACAGGCGAAGAGCCCGACCACGGGTTATCAGGCGATGTACCGCTTCGGGAGCCACCAGAGTGGCACACGTTCCTGGCTGCGTCCGACGCTCCTGACCGACTCACTGGTTCGCAAGAACCTGATGGGCCAGATGATCGGGACCGGTTTCTGCCCGGACGTCCACTGTGCAAACGGCGCACCTCGCGAATCATTCGTGAAGTTCACCAGGGCCGAGGCGGGCGGAAAGGACCGGTCGAGCCCCTGGGAGCCCATCGCACTCGGCATACGCCCCGGACAAGAGAGCGACGACATGAAGCAGTACCTGAAGGGCGGGTTCACCAAGGTAGAAGGGAGCTGATCTGATGGCGAAGGTATTCAATTGGCAGTTGGGCCGTGAGATGAATTACCCGTACAAGGACGCCCGCCCGAAGAAGCAGGTGGCCTGGGTATTCGACACGAATAAGTGCATTGCTTGCCAGACTTGTTCGATTGCGTGCAAGACAACATGGAGTTCCGGCCGCGGCCAGGAATACATGTTCTGGAACAACGTCGAGACCAAGCCCTACGGCGGGTATCCCAAGGCCTGGGATCTGAACGTGTTGAACAAGATCGGCCCGGGAACCTGGAAGGATGGCATCTACGACGGCAAGACCATCTTCGAGGCTGCGGACCAGCGCAACGAGAAAATGGTTGGCTATCGGCCCGGTGACGAGGAGTGGAACCATCCCAACATCGGTGAGGATGTCATCGGTGGCGGCGAAATGCCGCAGGGCGCTCACATCGAGAGCGACACCCACCCGATGTGGTTCTTCTACATGCCTCGCATCTGCAACCACTGCACACATCCAGCCTGCCTGGCGGCCTGTCCGCGCAAAGCGATCTACAAGCGCGAGGAAGACGGCATCGTGCTGATCGACCAGAGTCGCTGCCGCGGGTATCGCGAGTGCGTCAAGGGCTGCCCGTATGGCAAGCCGATGTTCCGAGCCAACCATGAGGTCTCGGAGAAGTGCATCGGTTGCTACCCGAAGATCGAGCAGGGCAAGCAGACCCAGTGCGTGGAGCAGTGCATCGGAAAGATCCGTGGACAGGGTTTCGTGACGGACCCCAAGAAGGGCAAGCCGGACCCCAGCAACCCGATCGACTACCTGGTCCATATCCGGAAGATCGCTCTTCCGCTCTATCCGCAGTTCGGTACCGGCCCGAACGTCTACTACATACCGCCGATTCACGTGCCGGCGGACTACCTCCATCAGGCGTTCGGACCTGGTGTGCAGGATGCAATCGACGCGTACAGGGCTGCACCCGAAGACGATACGTTGGCCGGTCTGCTTCAGCTCTTCGGAAGCGCTCCCGACATCATGGAAACCTTCAAGGTGAAGAAGAAGATCGCGTATGGATACAACGGCAAGGGCAAGAAGGTCGCGGAAGTACCGATCACCGAGCCGCCGCAGCTGCGCAAGGCGTACGACAAGAAGCGAGATGTCTACCGGCTGGATGTGACCTGAGTCGTCCCCGCCAACGCATGTGGCCGACTCGAGCGGCCACTGCGGTCCGTCTCCTGCCGTAGCGGGTCGGTGTCAACGTTCGGAGCACGGAGACCAGAGAAGGAAGAGGAGAAGCACAATGGTCAAGACCTGCAGCCTGGCGATCGGTATGTCGCTGTTCATGACGCAAGTGCTGGTGCAAGGAGCCATGGCGGAGCCCACTGGCCCCGCGGAGGTACGTGTGGTCTTCGTGAGAGACGGGGTCTTCACGAGCCCGACCGACTCCGCTTGGCAAAAAGTCCCAGAGACGACGTACTCGCTCCAGGCACAGCAGATCACCCCGCCCGTTGGCGGCGGAAGCGTTTCCAAGGTCTCCGTTCGAGCGACTCATGACGGTGATGAGATCGCCTTCCGCCTCGAGTGGTCCGATTCGAGTGCAGACCGAGGCGTGGGTGTGGACACCTTCCGCGACGCTGCGGCCATTGGGTTCCCGGTGGGTAGGCCCAACGTGGCGCCTTCGCCGTTCATGGGGGATGAGGAGCATCCCGTCGTGATCTGGCAGTGGGCCGCCGACTTCGATGCCGACGCCGAGGGCCGGAGTCGTTTCGGCGAGCGCTATCCCCATTCTGAGGGCGTCTGGATCTTCCCTCAGGATCTGAGCGTGAGGAGAAAGGTGCGAGGCTGGAGAGGTGCGGACCCGGTCATCGAGTACGTCGCCAAGGGCTTTGGCACGCTCGAGCCGCGAATGGGAACAGATGTCGAAGGAGTGAGCCAGTACAAGCGCGGGCGATGGAGCGTGGTGCTTCGCCGCAAGCTCGAGACCTCCAACGACGAGGATCCCGTCTTCGTTGCCGGCGGGACGTCGTCCTTGATTCTGGCCGTATGGGATGGCGACAAGGAAGAAGTGAACGGTCGAAAAGCGGTGACCTATCAGTGGATCCCGGCGAAGTTGGATGCTTTCGGCAGTCCGACCGCGAAGGCCGATCTGGGTGTGACAAGTGCCCGCCATTAGCCCCGACATCGATTCGGATCTCCTGCTGAGCGTCGACCGCGCGCGGGTCTATCGGGCACTCGCGGGGCTCTTTCGGATGCCCGACGGAGAGTCGCTCGGGGAGGTGCGCGAACGCAATCTGCCCGAGCTCTGCGAATCCCTGGAGCGCCTGACCGAAGAAGGTGATGGCTCCACTCTCGTTGGTGAGGCGAGAGCCCTGTGCGAGCTCTTCGAAGACACAGAAGTGGAACGGCTGCGCAGGGGGCACGACCTGGCGTTCGATGAGAGCAGTGCGATTCGTTGTGCGCCGACGGAGATGGATCAGCTCGACGGAACCCCGCAGCTCGAGCTGACTCGGACCTTCGAGATGGCCGATGTCGGCGGGTTCTACAAGGCCTTTGGTGTGGAACTCGGCGATAGCGAACAGCGCGTGGACCACATCGCGGCCGAGCTCGAATTCATGAACCTGTTGGCGGCGAAAGAATTCACAGCACTGAAGGAGGAGGGGCCCGGGGAAAACGCGCAGATCTGCCGTGACGCCTCGCGCGTCTTCCTGCGCGACCATCTGGTGCGCTGGGCACCCCGTTTCGGGGAATGCCTCTCGGCGGCAGATGGCGACCCGATCTACAGCGCCGCCGGTCGGCTGCTGGGCGGCTTCATCGTCTTCGACGCTTTACAGATCGATGCGGACGGTGCACCCGTCCACAACATCGACCCGGCAGCAAGGAAAGACCTGCCCCAGTCGCTATAGCCCGGATTATTAATGAAAATCCTACTGCGACGGCACATCTCCGCACTCTGGCAAGAGAAATCGACGTCCCGCTGCTCGACGTGGGGTGAACCACGTCTGCGCGGCGGAACGCCGATTTCTCTTGCCAGAGCACGAATCTGCACCGTCTCGCTACGGATGTT
>JASMLK010000046.1 GCA_030748735.1 Myxococcota bacterium
AGATGACGGCTGCGCATCGGGGTGAGATGATGAAGGTCATGCTGCCCATGATGATGAACAAGCTCTACTCGACCGATCTGATGCAGATGATCACGTCACTCGCGTACGAGTTGCTTGGCTCGGACGGCATGCTGGCACCCACCGAAGAAGACGTTGCGAGCTATGCCCGCACCCATACGCCTTCCGGCTACGTGGAGCAGTACATCTTCTCGCAGGGGCCGGCGATTGCGGGTGGTGCGACGAACATCCAGCTCAACATCATCGGCGAGCGGGGGCTCGGGCTACCGCGGGATTTGCGCGCACAGAAGTAACGCGGGGCGTCGAGCGCCGAGCGTCCTAGAAGAGCGCGATCCCCGCGAGCGAAAGCCCGATCGCCGTCGCGGCGCCGGCGATCTGTGCGCCGACGCACGGCCAGATCGAAAGCGAGCGCTCGCGGATCATCGCGAGCGCCGCACCGCCGGCCAGCCCGCTCACCGCGATCGCTGCCAAAGCGACCGGGCCGAGCGGGAAGGGGTCGGCTCCGGCGACGTGCCACGCCATGGCGGCCGCGACGTAGACCAGCGTATAGAGGAAGGTCGAAACCGAGGCGGCACGCGAGAACATCCAGGGCCCATCGACGCGCTGCACGGGGCCGTGGAACAGGAACCATCCGTGGATGACGCCGCGGAACCAGGCTTCGACGCCGAAGGCGGCAACGGCAGCTACCACCAGCGCGCTCGCCAACGAGACGGGGTCCTTCCCGACCGCGTGGGGTGCCCATGCGTTGCCGGCCACGGAGGCCGCCATCACGACGGGGAAGAACATCCACCAGTCGCGTCCGGCAGGTCGGCGCCAACCGAAGAGCCAGAAGCGCCTCTTCGACGCGCTGAACGTCGTTGCAACCGAGAACAAGAGCGCAATGGCCGATGCCCCGAGCAACGCACTACCACCACCCGTCAGTGCCGACAGCGCTCCGGTGTCGAACACGGGGATCGCGGTGGCGACGAACGCGGCAACGCACCCGAAGACGAAGAGCAGCGACGTCGAGAACGTGCTCGCGATCCACGGCCACACCTTCGAACGCTTCGTCGTCCTCCGATACGCCTCTTGCAGGATGCGCAGCACCTCGGTGGGCGCGAGCTGGGTTCCCGTGATGCGCGGACTCCCGCCGATGTCGTCCGAGCCGCCCCAACGGTTGTTGGCCGGGCGGCCGTTCACCGCGGGGTCGAGCAGGTTCAGCAGGTCGTAGGCGCGATCGAGTTCGAGGTTGAGCAGCGCCGAGACGCGTCGCAGGGTGTAGTGACGGGTCTCGTCGTCGCGCGATTTCTCGAGGGCGATGATGGCGAGCTGTTCGGCAAAGCGCGTCTTCAGGCTGCGCTCCGCTTCGTAGATCCCCGACTGGTCGCGGCACGCGACGGCTACCTTGCGGTCGGCGATCTCGACGTGCCCCAGCACCTCTTCGATGCTCGTGTGGTCCTGGAAGTCGGCGCGCGTGTAAACGAGCTGGTCGATCTCGCCGAGCATGGCCGCCGTGTAGGCGCGCCAGTCGAGTTCGTTGCCGCGTTCGCGGGCGCGGAATTCCTTTTCGGACGTGTAGAGGGTGTCGAGTTTCGCCCGAGCTTCGCGCAGGGTGCTCTGCGGCAGCCCGCAGTAGTCAGCGAGTTCGGCTCCGTTCGCGTCGATCGCGCCTTCGAGTCGCAGCAGCGGGAGCAGGGCGTCCTTCGAGCGGGCCGAAAGCTTGGGGATCCGCCGGAAGTTGAGCAGCACCCAGATCGCGAAGACCGTGTCGAGGTCGGGCTCGTTGGCGTAGAGGGTCCAGTCGCCTTCATCGAGCTCGAGCCCGTTCATCACCAGGATCAACGCCTGCTCGCAAGTCGCGAGGGTGAAGGGGCGGATGCAGCCCTGGTGGTGATCGAGGTTGTAGAAACGGTGCTTGTTGTCGAGCTTCGGCGGGAAGTCACCGGCGCCGTCGAGGAAGATCGCGTTGCCCCCGAGTCCCCGGGCGTCCGCCTCCGAATAGGTGTGCCGTGGGTCGATGTTGACGCGCACACGCGGGGCATCGTCGCAGTAGAGAAACGGCGGACCGTCGTCGGATTCGCGCACGCCATAGCGCTCGGGAACCGTCGGCGGGCTCGCCGCGGGCATAGCGGGCAGGGGCGACGAGGGGGCCTCTTGTCGCGGCCCCCCTAGCCACGGTCTTCCCGCAGGTTCCGCCGCTGCGCGCTTGGCCTTGCGAGGCCGCTCCGTCTCGGGCGGACCGATGTTGGGCGTCGTTCGATCGGTCATACGCGGGGACAGATTGTGCCCGAACTACGCTTGCTCGACCCGTGGCGGACGGCCAAAAAAACGCGTGCCGGCAGCGGGATACGCCAAGCCGCCGCCCCACCAATGGAAATTCGATTGGACCCGTGGGGCGGTACGCACCACCCAGGCGCGATCCGCTGCGAAAACGACCAGGGGTGAGCCGGCCGCCGCGCAGCCGTGGGCGCGGCCGGGATCGAGCCGCCTTGCACGAACCGGCCCCTCGTCGCCGGAGCTACTCGCCCGACAGCTCCTTCTTCCGCTCGAGCCAGCCTTCGACCATCTTCGCGAACGGCGCCGGGTTGTAGATGTCCTCTTCGTAGGACCACATCCCGTCGCCTGCGTACTTCAGCAAGGTGAAGTTGTGCTCCTGATGCAGGCTGCCATCGCCCGGGTCGGTCATGCGGTTCCAGACCTTGCACGAGACCCAACCCCGCTCTTCGTCGATGATGTACCACTCGATGGGGAAGTACTTCATCTCGCTGTTCGGGTACTGGGCCATGGTGCGGCAGATCCAGTTTCGAATCGCCTCGCGACCGCCGAAGGTGCCGAAGAGGTGCTCGACATAGGTCGCGTCTTCGGTGAAGAGGTCCGCCCACGGGTTCCAGTCGCCGCTGGTTCCGGCCAACAGCGCGGCTTGTTGATACTTGTCGAAAGCTTCTTCGAGTTCTTCCCGACTCCACTTGCCCATGGCGGCTCTCCTCGGCTGCAGGCCAGAAAGGGGTTGGCCCGGATGATGGCGCCGAACCCGCTCGTCAGGTCTTCGAGGCAAGGGACGGGCGACGCTCAAGCCGTACCGCAGGGAAGGCGGGCGTTCAAATTCGCGATTCGTCGAGAATCGCGCGGGCGGCCGCGACCGGGGTGGGATCGGGCGCGATCTGTTCGCCGACTTCGCGTGCTCGATCGGCGAGGAATTCGTTGTCCACCACGGCCCGAATCGCGCTGGCCAGCTGGGGGGCGTCGAGTCCGGTGCGCGGCAGCGGGGCCGGGGCGAGGCCCATGCTCTCGATGCGCTGGCCCCACCAATACTGGTCGAGCAGGTGGGGCACGATGATCTGGGGCACCCCTGCCTGGGCGGTCCGCGTGGTCGTTCCCGCGCCTCCGTGGTGTACGACCGCCGCGCAGCGCGGGAAGAGCGCCGCGTGGGACACGGGACCGATCTCCATCACGTCGGCGGGCAGTGCTTCACCGCCAAGCCCGGCCCACCCTTGCGACACGAGCGCTCGGCAACCGGCTGCTTCGATGGCCTGCGTGACCAGTCGCGTCGTGGTTCCCGGGTCGGGGTCCGTCATGCTGCCGAAGCCGATGTAGACCGGCGGGGGACCCGCAGCGAGAAACTGCTCGAGCTTCTCGGGCAGGGCCTCGGGTTCGTGATCGTGGAAGCAGCCGAGTGTGGTCACCGGGATCGGCGTATCTCTCGGTACCGGCGCGAGCACCGGGTCGGCCGCCAGGATCGGTGCGCGCGACAGCAGGTTCGTATACGCGCAGTCGATGCGGTCCATGCCCAGGTAGCGCTCGCGCGCGCGATTGATCCCGAAGCGAAGCAGCGCATCCGCGGGTCCCATGGTGAACCACCACGCCAACCGGTTCAGCCAACGCGGGAGACCCTGCATCGGAACGAAGGGTGGCGCGTAGTCGTCCGACGGGAACATCGCGGGGCAGTACGCGACGTAGCGATACGGAATGCCGTGAAAGTCCGCGACGCTCGGTCCGGCGAGCTGCACCCCGGCGCCGAGCATGATGTCGCAGTCGCGGGTTGCGTCGGGAAGCCGGCTGAACTGTCGCTCGATGCTCTGCTTGAAGTAGACGAACTGCGCGCGATTGGCTGCGAGGCCGCGACTGCGGATGGCACTCGCGACGTCGTCCAGGAACGCGCGGGTGTCCTCGCCGACTTCACGGAAGTCGATGTCGCACTCGGCCGCGGTCTTCTCGAAGTTCGGCGGGCCGCACAACACGACATCGTGACCCAGGCTGCGAAAGGCGCGCCCGAGAGAAAGCATGGGGTGAACGTCGCCGCGTGTACCTTCGACCGCGAGCGCAATACGCATGGGGACTCCTCGTACGAGCTCCCCCTTGGCTCGCGTTTCGATCGTGGCGTTCGTGTTTCCTATCGCAGCCGCCGGGCAGGAGCTTGAGTCGAAAGCGTGCACATTGATCGCGCTTTCGGCCACTGTGCAGGTCGTATGCTGCGCACCCGCACGCATCGCGCAGTACGCGCCAACTCAGCTCCGCCCTTCATTCGGGGGAACGGTCGATGCGGCGGCCGGGGAGGCAGGCGATCGCGAAGGTCATGATCGCCGAAGCCGGAATCCAGTATGTCCATGCGAGATGGGTCTCACCGAACAGTGTCGGGTGGAAAAAGAGGAAGAACCCGATGGTCCCGCCGCAGACGAGCGCCGCAACGCCACTTCGATCCCCGCCGTATCGGGGCAGTAGCCAGCCCCGCGCGAAGATACCGAGCAGGCCGCCGTAGAGGATCGACATCGATGACAGAGCGAACTCGATCAGGCCGGGGGCGTTCGAATCGCTTTGCATCGACGCATGCACCCGCGCCATCACGAGGGCAGCACCAATCAGGGCAAGCCCGACGCAGACCGACACCCGGCGCACGCGGCGGGCCGTATCGGGGTCGTGGGCTTCGGCGTCTTGCGTCGCAGCGTTCGGCGCTACGTCGCGTACCCAGGTTGCAGCGATCGCACAGACGGCAGAGTCGAGGCTACTCATCGCCGCAGCGAAGAGCCCGGCGAAGACGAGACCGCGAAGTCCGGTGGGTAGCTCGTGCAGCGCGAACCACGGAACGATCTGGTCGGTCGATGCCAGACCTTCGGGCGAAGCGTCGAAGTAGAAGCGCGCGAGTCCGGTCCCGATGAAGAGAAAGAGCAGGGTGAGGGGGAAGTTCAGCAGGCCCGAAACCGCGAGGGCGCGGCCGCCCGCGCGACCCGACCGGGCGGTCAGCAGGCGCTGGACCATGTCGTGGTCGGTCGCGTGGGTGGCGAGGGTCAAGAAGAAACCGCCGACGGCCGCGGTGCCGAAGCCCCTGTTCGCCCGAACGTCGAACAGGGGCTGCCAGGTGAAGACGCGGGTCTTGCCTTCCGCGCTGGCCCAGGAGAGCAACGCTCCGGGGCCACCCTCCGCAGCCGTGACCCCGACGACGAGCGCGATCGCAGCAACGACGAACACCGCTCCCTGCAGCGCGTCGGTGTAGATCACCGAGCGAATTCCCCCGACCGCCGTGTAGGCGAGGGCCACCAGGCCGCAGACCACGATCGTGGCTTCGATCGAAAGCCCGGTCACGAGCGAAAAAGCCAGGGCGGCGATGAACAGCCGGACCCCCGAGGCCAGGACGCGGCCCCCGGCGAACGCTGCGGCTGCCGCGCGCCGGGTCGCGTGGCCCGCACCGGTTTCGAGAAACTCGTAGACGGTCACGACGCCGCGCCGGTGGTAGAGCGGGATGACGTGGGCTGCGAGCACGAGTTTGCCCGCGAGGGCGCCGACGGCGAGCTGCAGGTAGCTCCAGTCCCCGTGGAAGGCGGCGACGGGGACGCCGATGAAGGTCGCGGCGGACAACTCCGTCGCGATCATCGAAAGCAGCACCGCCCAGGTCGGCATGCCGCGATCGGCGAGCAGGAGATCGTCGTCTCCGGCGTGTCGGCGAGCCGCTGCAACACCGATCGCAACCACCGCGACGGCGTAGGCCGTCACGACGGCGAAGTCCGCTACGCCGAGTTCAGTCAATTCGACGGCCTTCGCGGGAGCGCGAGGCCTGGACCCACGTCGCCGCATCCGTGTGCCGAAAGCGGCCCAACGAGGAATCGAGGCCGATCGTCGCAGCGCATCCTGCGCGACTGCCGGATTCGTGTAGGAGGCGTGCTGGCAAGCGATGCCGGCGAATTCCCGTGACGAGGCATGGTTCGGAGGTCTCTACCTGCCGCAACACCGTCTCGCCCCCGGGGAGCCAGATAAGCGAATCCGTTGTGAATTTTCACGCTTCGACCGCTCCGCAAGAAGATCGATTCTATAAGATCCCAGGGATTCACGAGGAACTTGATGCCCAGCGAATACGAACCATCCCAGTTCGAGGCCGATGAAGCCTATTTCGACGACCGGGATACAAAATCCCGTCGCCGTTTCGACGAAGAGTTGCTCCGCGCGCCCACCGGCGTGTTGTCGCGCCGGATTCCCATTGTTTTCAGCGAGGACGCCTCGGTTCAGGTCGTCATGCGCGCCATGCAGGCCGAGCACCGCGGTGTGGTGCTGATCTCAGAAGACGGCACACGCCAGTCGAAGTTGATCGGTATCTTCACCGAGCGCGACGTGCTCCTGCGGGTCGTCGATCGCGGGCGGCACCCCAGCGAGGTGAGTCTGCGCGAGGTCATGGCCAAGAATCCGGAATCCCTCGACCGGACCGCACCCGTGGCCGCGGTCCTGAACAAGATGTCCGTTGGCGGCTTTCGCCACGTGCCGATCGTCGATTCTCACGGCCGACCGGTCTTCGTCGTCTCGGTCCGCGACGTGGTCGAGTATCTCGTGGATTCATTTCCCAGCGCGATTCTCAACCTTCCGCCCCAGGATGGACCGGAGCGATACCGCACGCGCGACGGCGCCTGAGTCAAACTGGCGCGCAGGCCGTTTTCGTCGCGAATCCTCCTTGCGGAAGGCCGCAGACGCGACCGAATGCAGGGGGACTTCCCGGCCGGGCTAGGGACCATCCAGGGGCCCGACGTCGCGTTCAGGTCGTTTCGATCCCGCGCGTCATGATCACCTTGCCCGAGCGAACGAGTTCGGTGAGCCGGTAGGGCTCGAGGAGCAGGATCAGGGCATCGATCTTTTCGCTGCTTCCGTAGCTGCGAATGACCAGGCTCTCGGGGCCGTAGTCGACGACGCGGCACTTGAACTGGTCGGCGATCTGCAGGATCTGGGTTCGCTCGTCGATTCCGCATTCGAGCTTCATCAGCGCGATTTCGGACTCGATGACTTCCTGGCCCGTGTGATCGATCGCGTGCACGACGTCCACGAGCTTCGCCAGTTGCTTGATGATCTGCTCGAGGGTCGTGGGATCGCCCGAGCAGGTGATCGTCATGCGCGAAAAACCGGCGCGCGCGGCAGGACTCACGACGAGGCTCTCGATGTTGTAGCCGCGTCGCGCGAACACGATGGCGACCCGCACGAGGACACCCGGCCGATCGTGCACGAAGAGCGAGAGCGTGTGCATGTGGCTCAGGGCGGGGGCGGGCGCAAGGCCGGCACCGGTCGAGGTCAGGGGTTGTGCGGCACTCATTTCACGTACTCCCGGTGGGCTTTGCGAGCTTGGTCTTGGGCTTTTCGGTGAGCATGCCCGACAGCGGCGCGCCGGCGGGGATCATCGGGAAGACGTTGTCTTCCTTCACCACTTCGGCGACGACCACGCACGGGCCTTCGTCGTAGTCCTGGGCTTCTTCCAGGATGCGGTCGACGTCGGCGGGCCGCCGAATGCGGAACGCCTTGATGCCGTACGCCTGTGCGAGCTTCACGAAGTCGGGGTTGCCCTCGAGATCCACGCCCGAATAGCGATTCTCGAAGAACATCTCCTGCCACTGCCGCACCATGCCCAGGAAGTTGTTGTTGATGATGAGGCACTTGATCGGCAGGCGATGGATCTGTGCCGTGGCGAGTTCGGCCTGGGTCATCTGGAAGCCGCCGTCGCCGCAGATCGTCCAGACCTTCTTGTCCGGACATCCGAACTGCGCGCCGATCGCCGCCGGCAGCCCGTAGCCCATGGTTCCCGCGCCGCCGGAGCTGAGCCAATGCCGGTTGTTCGTCGAAAGACAGAACTGCGCTGCCCACATCTGGTGCTGGCCGACGTCGGTCGCGAGCACCGCGTGTCCCTGTGTGATCCCGTGAAGGCGATCGAGGACATGCTGAGCACGCAAGCCACCCTGTTTCGGATACCGCAGGGGATATTGCTTGCGCCACGCGGCGCATTGATCCAGCCATTGCGAAGTGTCGCCGGTTTCGACGAGCGGCAGCAGGTCTTCGATCGCAAGCCGCGCATCGCCTTCGATGAAGACGTCGGGCTGCAGGATCTTGTTGTTCTCGGCCGGGTCGATGTCGACGTGGATCTTCACCGCGTTCGAGCAGAATTCGTCGAGCTTGCCCGTGATACGATCGTCCCAACGCGCGCCGATCGACATGATCAGGTCACAGCCGTCGACGGCCTTGTTCGCATATGCGGTGCCGTGCATTCCGAGCATGCCGAGATGCAGGGGATGGGTTTCGTCGGCCGCTCCCTTGCCGAGCAGGGTGTTGACGATCGGTGTGCGGACCTTCTCCGCGAGGTTCATGATCGACTTGCCGGCCCCCGCAATCACCGCGCCATTGCCCACGTAGAGGACGGGGCGCTTCGCGCTCTTCAACAGCGCCGCGGCCTCTTCGATGCGGGCCGGGTCGGCGCGGCCGGGGATCGTGTAGCCGGGCAGGTCGAGGTCATCCTCGTCGATGAAGGGCGCGTTGCACTCACCCTGGGTCACGTCCTTGGGGAGGTCGATCAGCACCGGGCCCGGACGACCGGTCGTGGCGATGTAGAAGGCCTCCTTCGCGACGCGCGGGATGTCGCCCGAATCCTTGACGAGATAGCTGTGCTTCACGACCGGGTAGGTGAGTCCGGTCACGTCCGCTTCCTGGAACGCGTCCGTGCCCAGGAGCGACACGATCTGTTGGCCACAGAGGACCACCAGCGGAACGGAGTCCATGTGGCCGGTCAGCAGCCCCGTAATGGTGTTCGTCGCCCCGGGCCCCGAAGTCACGAGAACGACGCCAGGCTTGCCGGTCGCCCGGGCGTAGCCGTCTGCCATGTGGGTCGCGCCCTGTTCGTGGCGTGTGAGGACGAGCTTGATACGAGAATCGACGAGCGCGTCGAAAATTGGCATCGCGGCGCCGCCGGAGTAGCCAAAGATGTACTCAACGCCCTCTCTTTCGAGGCATTGAATGAGTTTCTCTGCACCAGTTGGGAGATTGATGTCCATTTTCCGATTACCGAGCGGCAGAATGCACCGCGTTCTGGGGTGGAAGCCGAAGTTGGGGCTCGTTTCGCCCTGTTTCTTCGGCTCGACCTCGTCTTCTGTGAGGAATTCGGCCGAATATTGCGAAGTTTTCAGTATCGGACAATTCGAAATCGGGTTTTACCGGAGATTTTCCTCGTTTTTGGGCGCTTTGGTTTCGTTTTTGGGGCAACTATCGGCAGGATAGGCCCAACTTGCGAACCGTCTGCCGGGGGGCTTCGTTCGATCGCGAGTCGCCAAGGGGCCAGGGGGCGGGAGCGACCCGGGTGTCGGCGCCCTTGCCGTCCGATCGCCCCGCGGTGCTCGTGCTGGTCGAGTGTCGAAGCCTGGCCCGGATGTTCATGAATAATCCGCGCTAGAGGTCCGGCCGGAAAGTCCCCCTGCATTCGGTCGCGTCTGCGGCCTTCGTTCTGCGTTGCGCTCCCATCGCCGTAGCGACTAGAAGCGACGCATCGCCCCAGGCCCCTCGAACGCTCGCTTCGCCGGCACCGGGGTGCGCTTCGCATGCGAAACGAAGTCGCGCGTGTGTCGTTTCGAGGTGTCGGGGAAAACGCGGATGCGCAATGCATGCGTTCGTCCTGCCGCGAGGTGGGGGGTTGATTTGTGGCAGCGGCTTGCCGATCGAAACGATAATCTGACTCGGCTGTTGGAATGATTCTTGCGCAGTCGGCAGTGCGACGAGTTGAGTCGCGAGCAATGAGAGAGGGGGCCCGATCCGTGACGTACCCGGTCAACGATGAAGCCATGAAGCTCGACGCTCCGGTGTGTCGCGACGAGCTGCAGCCGCGTACCGCGGGCCGAACGGGTACCGCCCGGTGGGCCAGGGCTGCGATGGGCGTTGCGCTCTGCGCCGCACTGGTGTTGGCATCGGCATCGCCCGCGTTCGCTGATCGCTATGACAAGCGGCGCGCGGGCCATCCACTGCGAATCGCGGCTTACATCATCTATCCCGTCGGTGCGTTGCTCGATGTCTTGATCATGCGCCCAGCCCATTGGCTCGTGAACCAGGAACCGTTCAAGAGCGCGGTCGGCCACGAAGACTGACACGAAGAGCGGAGTCGCTCCGCACTGGCGTTGCGTGAACGGAACCGCGACGCGCTTTCACCGACTTCACCGGCAGGGCCGATGAGCGAGTACAACGCACGGAGATCGAAGACTTGACACGGGAACGAAAATTGCATTCCCGCTCGTGGGGCGTCCGAAGACGTGGCCTCCTCGTGCTGGGTCTGTGTTCGTGTCTCTGCCTCGCAGCCCTCGCATCGGCTGAACCTGCGCCCGAACTCGACGTTCGCGGCATGACCTTCGTTGCAAGCCGCGAAGACAACAACGCGCTGATCCTCCGCGCGGATCACGCACGCTTCGATACCGACGCCAAGATGGCCTATCTGCGGGACGTCGACGCCGAGATCCCCGCCACCGCAGATCAACGCGGCTTCAAGATGTGGTGCGATACGGGCGTCGTCGATCTCGCAACGAACGATTTCGAGGCCACGGGCAACGTTCACGGCCAGACCGACAGCGGTGAGCGCTTCCAGACCGAATGGGTGCGCTACGACCACGAGCGCGGCGTGCTCTTCACCGATGCGCCGGTTCGCATCCGTGACCGGGGGACGACGGTCGAAGGGGGCGGTTTCGACTACGACATCGAATCGCGCAACTTCCAGCTTCGCGGTGGCACGCGCGTCGTGCAGGACCCGCAGTTCGAAGAAGAAGACGATGCGACCGAAGAAGGGGAGGACGCAGCACCGTGATGCGATCCCCGACATGGAGCGCAGTTCATGCGCTGATCGCGATCGCCGCGTTCCTCGGTTGGTCGCTGACGGCCGGCGCGATCGAGCCGGTTGCCGAGGACGTGCCGTCGATCCTGGTTGCGCCTTTCGTCGCGGGGGCGCCCGTCGAACCCCCTGCGGTCGCACCGCGGGTCGAGTCGCGACTCGCGGCCAGGTTCGTCGGTCTCGCGGAGGGACGCGGACGTGCAGCGTACGATGTCACGCGCGCCGAAGCCGTCGAGCTCGAAGCCGACGAAGTCCGATCTCGCGCGAAAGAAGAGGGCGCAGACTACGTGCTGGTCGGCCGCTGGCTCCCCGCCGCCGAACGCGATGCGGAAGCTGGTGTCCTGCTGAACCTCGAATTGCGGTCGGGGCATTCCGGCGCAACCGAGCAGCGCTACACCCTGCGCTTCGAAGCCGGGGAGCCGACCCCCGACGCACTCGAAGCCGAAGTGTCTCGCGTCGCACTCGCGATGATCGATGACCTCGGTCTCGTGGAACCCCTCGCACCCGTTGCGTCCGGCCCCGGCGACGAGAGTCCGCCGGCCAAACGCAAGCGCACCGACTTCCTCCGCGTGGAGCGCGACCAGCCGATCGAGATCAACTCCGAAGACCTCGAACTGCGCGCCATCGGCAAGACCAAGCACCTGATCTTCCGGCGTGAAGTGAAGGTCGTGCAGGGCGACATGCAGATGTTCGCCGGCTATCTCGAAGCCTTCTATCCCGAAGGTGCCTCTCAGCCCGACCGGCTCGATGCCCGCGAAGCGGTTCGCTTGCGAGAAGGCGACCTCGAAGTGCGCTGCCGTGAGGCGACCTACCTGCGCGACGAGGAGCGCGTGATTTGCAAGGGTGATGCGCTTCTCGTGCAGGGATGCGATGAGGTCCGAGGGCACGAAATCGAGTTTCATATCGAAGAAGAGCGTGTGGAGGTCAAGGGGGCGGCCTCGGTCGTGTTGCATCTCGAAGAGGAAGAAGAGGGCGACGATCGCTGTGCGGGAGGAGGAGCCGGATGAGCGAGCCGCGCGCCGATGAATCCCTCGTCGCCGAGGGCCTGGTCAAACGCTACGGCGAAAAGCGGGCCGTTCACGGAGTGAGCCTCGAAGTTCACCCCGGAGAAGTCGTCGGGCTGCTCGGCCCCAACGGCGCCGGCAAGACCACGACCTTCAACATGATCGCCGGCAGCGTGAAACCGACCGAAGGCCGCGTTTTCCTCGGTGATAGCGAGATTACCGGGCTACCGATGTATCGCCGCGCGCGGCTGGGGCTCACCTACCTGCCACAGGAGCCGTCGATCTTTCGCAAGCTCTCGGTGGCGGACAACGTGAACGCGATCCTCGAAACGGTGGAGCCCGACCGTGCGAAACGGCGCGAACGCCTTGCGCAACTCCTCGCGGAACTGGGTCTTACGGAAAAGGCTTCGAGCCGCGGCGATTCACTGTCGGGCGGTGAAAGGCGCCGCGTCGAGATCACGCGCGCCCTGGTTCTCGACCCGCGCTTCATCCTGCTCGACGAACCTTTCGCGGGCGTCGACCCGATCGCGGTGATCGATATCCAGAAAATCATCGAACAGCTGAAGAATCGCGGGATCGGCGTGGTGATTACAGATCATAATGTTCGGGAAACACTGTCGATCTGCGATCGTGCATACATCATCAAGGATGGAGAGATCCTTCGCATTGGGACCCCGGCCGAGATCGCCGATGATCCCCGCGTGCGAGAAGTCTATCTCGGGCAGAACTTTCGTCTTCATTGATCGGGCGTCCCCGCCAAGCCAACCAAATGACACGCGACCACGAAAAGAAGGTCGATTGCAGGCCGACGAAGAACAACCGAGCCGATGAGCAGCACAAGCGAGCAACCGAACAGGTCAACATGTACGCCGAACTCGAAACCGACGAATCCCCGGTAGGGAGCGCCTAGGTCGTGGCCATCGAACTGAAGCTACAGCTCAAGATGTCGCAGCAGCTCGTGATGACGCCGCAGCTCCAGCAGGCGATCAAGCTGCTGCAGCTGAACCGGCTCGAGTTGGTGAACGTCGTGCGGGACGAGCTGAACGAGAATCCGGTGCTCGAAGAATTCGAGGGCGACGACGACCCGACGCCCGGCGAGATCGCCGACATGACGCCGGGCGAGGAAAGGGGCGAAGCCGAAGCGAGCGGGGACGCAGACCCCGCAGCTGCGGAACTCGAGGGACTCCCGGACGACTTCGTGAAATCCCTGGACGGCACCACGCCGGAGCCCGGTGCCGATGCCGCCGCCCCCGCAGAAACGCCCGAAGGGCCGGGCGCGACCGCAGACACCGCCGAAGTCTCACCCACCGCCGAAGCCGAAGCGGCGGCCTCGGACGCCGAAGCGTCGAACGAAGAGAAGATCGCCGACATCGAGTGGGAAAACTACATGGACGCCAACCCACAGACGGGGTTGGCGACCAGCAATCGCGAAGACGAGCAACAGCGCGTGCTCGAGGCGACCCTCACCCGACGACCGACCCTGGCGGAACACCTCGAGTGGCAGCTCCAGCTTTCGGTCTTCACCGACGCGGAGCGCGAAGCCGCGCGTTGGATCATCGGCAACCTCGACGACGACGGTTACCTGCAGGCCAGCGTCGAAGACGTTTCGCGCCAGAGCGGCGTCGACATCGAAGAAGTCGAAAGCGCCCTCGGCCTGGTTCAGAAGCTCGACCCGACGGGGGTTGCGGCCCGCGACCTGCGAGAGTGTCTGACGCTTCAGCTCGACGCACTCGAAGTGAAGAACGCCCTGGTCAACCGCATCGTGCGCGACCACTTCGACCTGCTCACCAAGCGCGACTTCCGCGGCCTGACGCGCAGCCTGGGCGTTGCGATCGAAGACGTCGCCGAAGCCTGCAAGTTCATCCAGGGCCTCGAGCCGCGACCGGGCCGTGCGTTTTCGGGCGACGACCCGATCTACATCACGCCCGACATCTACGTCTACAAGGTCGGCGACGAGTTCCACATCCTGCTCAACGAAGACGGCCTGCCCAAGCTTCGCGTCAACCGCATGTACAAGGACGTCGTCGCCAAGGACGGCCTCGCGTCGAAGGACGAGAAGGACTACGTCCACGACAAGCTGCGCAGCGCCATCTGGCTGATTCGCTCGATCCACCAGCGGCAGCGCACGATCTATCGCGTGATGGAGAGCATCATCCGCTACCAGCGCGAGTTCTTCGAGAGGGGCATCAACTATCTGCGCCCGCTCAACCTGCGCGACGTCGCCGACGACATCGAAATGCACGAGTCGACTGTCAGCCGCGTGACAACCAACAAGTACGTCCACACGCCCCAGGGCATCTTCGAACTCAAGTACTTCTTCAACTCGAGCATCGCGACGGTCGGTGGGAACGCCGTGGCGAGCGAGAGCGTCAAAGAGAAGATCCGCAAGATCATCGCGAACGAGGACACGCGGCGGCCGCTTTCCGACCAGCGGATCGCCGAAATGCTCAAATCGGCGGACATCGACATCGCCCGGCGCACCGTGACGAAATATCGTGAGGCGATGAACGTGCTTTCCTCGACGAAGCGCCGGCAGGTGGGATAGGCTGCCCGCCCCGCCGATCGAGAGGCCCGGAGAAGTCACGTGAAGATCATGGACATCCTCGTCAAGGACGCCGTCATCCTCGACCTCGTGGCCACGGAGAAGAGCGCGATCCTGCAGGAAATGAGTTCTTCGCTCGCGGCGGCCGAGCCTTCGGTGCCGGCCGATCGTCTGCTCGAGGTCTTGACCGAGCGCGAGGGCCTCCAGAGCACGGGCATCGGAGAGGGGGTCGCGATTCCCCATGGCAAGATGGCCGGGCTCGATCGCCTGATGGCTTCGTTTGCCCGCAGCCCCGCTGGCGTCGATTTCGATTCGATCGACGGTCAGCCGACCCAGCTCTACTTCCTGCTCGTGGTCCCCGAACAAAGCGGCGGCCAGCACCTGAAGGCGCTCGCGCGCATCTCGCGCTTCTTCCGCGATTCGTCCTTCCGCGACAAGCTGATGGATGCGACCACCCGCGACGACATCTTCCGCGCGATCGAAGAAGAGGACGCGAAATTCTAGTCTCTACGACTCGGAGCGAAGGAGTCGGTCGGTGAAGACCCAGGTCCATGGGGTGTTGGTAGAAGTATCGGGTCTGGGGGTGCTGATCACCGGCCCCAGCGGCATCGGCAAGAGCGAATGCCTGCTCGAGCTCGTGAGGCGTGGGCACCGACTCGTTGCTGACGACGTCGTACGTCTCGAGCGATGCGAGGGAGCCGAAGGGCAAGCCGCGCTGATGGGTTCGTCGCCGCCGTCGATTCGCCATCATCTCGAAATCCGCGGCATCGGTCTGCTTTGCATCCCCGACCTCTACGGGAAAGAATCTGTGCTCGATGAACATCGCGTCGATCTGGTGTGTCGCCTCGAGAAGTGGCGGCAGGGCGTACAGTACGAACGGGTGGGGCTCGAGCGACCCTGCGAAGACCTCGCGGGCGTTGCGATTCCGACACTCGTCATTCCGATGCGTCCCGCGACCAGCGCCGCGACGGTGATCGAAGTGGCGAGTCGCGACGAGTTGCAGCGCCGCGCGGGCGTGAACGCAGCGCGCCGGCTCGACCAACGACTCCAACGCGGCGATTTCCAGGACGATGCATGGGGGAGTGACGCCGACGGCGGCCAGGTGAAGACATGAGAGAAACCAGAGAAGCAGAAGAGCGACAGAGCATCGTCTTCGTGAGCGGCCTGTCGGGCAGCGGGAAGACGACCGCCATGGCGGCGCTGGAAGACCTCGGCTTCTACTGCGTCGACAATCTGCCCGCGGCACTCGCCGTGCAGTTCCTCGACCTGTGCCGCAAGACCACGCCACCGATCGCCAAGATCGCCCTCGCGATCGACGCCCGGGAAGAGAGCTTTCTCGCAACGCTTCCGGCGGCGATCGCGGAACTGCGCGAACACGGTGCGGACGTCGAGGTGTACTTCCTCGAATGCAGCAGTGCCGTGCTCGAGAAGCGCTACCGCGAAACGCGGCGTGTGCATCCGCTCTCGCCCGGGGGAAGCGTGGTCGAGGGGATCGAACGCGAACGGGAGGCCCTGGCGACCGTCGCGGCCCTCGCCAGTCACGTCCTGGACACCAGCGCATTGAACGTGCACCAGCTCAAGGAAGCAGTCGTGCGTTCGGTGACGGGCGCCGAGAAGCAGACCCTCGTGAACGTCGTCTCCTTCGGTTTTCGCTATGGCACGCCGACCAATCTCGAACTGCTCTTCGACATGCGTTGCCTGCCGAATCCCTATTTCGAGGAGCATCTGTGCGCCGGTTCCGGCCTCGACACCGATGTGGCCGACTACGTCCTACAGAGCGAACTGGGCGCCGACCTGTACGGCCGCATCCGCGAACTGGTGGGGTTTCTGCTTCCGCTCTACGACAAGGAAGGCAAGGCCTACCTGACGATCGGCATCGGCTGCACCGGGGGCCGCCATCGCTCGGTCGCAGTCGCAACCGCGCTCGAACGTGAATTGCGCGAGCAGGGGCGGCAGGCGAATCTCGAACATCGTGACATCGAGCGCGCGGGCCCCGTCGCGCGCAACGTTGCCGCGGGAGGGGCTCCGACATGAACAACATGAAGGCGGCAAGGCCATGAAGATCGGCGTCGTAATCGTGACCCACTACGAGCTGGGCGAGCAGATGCTGCAGGCCCTTCGCTCGATCATCACCGACGCTCCCGAGTTCTACGCCGTTTCGATCACCAACCAGCAATCGGTCGACGAAATGCGCGAAGCCATTTCGAAGTGCCTCGATCAGGCGGAAGCCGGACACGGGGTTCTGGTGCTGACGGACATGTTCGGGGGCACGCCCTCGAACGTCGCCCTGTCGTTCCTCGGTGAGCGCGAGCTCGAGGTCGTGACCGGTGTGAACCTCCCGATGCTCATCAAATTGGCCACGTTGCGGAACGAGAAGTCGCTCGACGATCTCGCGAGCTTCATTCGGGACTACGGCAAGCGGAACATCTCGGTGGCGAGCGAGCTGGTGCCGGAGCGCGACACATGAGCGACGAGGTGGAGCGCGAATTCGTCGTCGGCTCGCCGCTGGGTATGCATGCGCGCCCGGCGGGGCGATTCGTCGCGCTCGTTTCCGGGTTCGAAAGCGAGATCAGCGTTGGCAAGAACGACGAATGGGTGAACGGCGCCAGCGTGCTGTCGATCCTCTCGCTGGCGGCCGCCCAGGGGACTCCGCTGCGCATTCGCGCCGTGGGCACGGACGCCGAGCGCGCCGTGTCCGAGCTGGGCGCGCTCGTGGAAGCCGACGAAGAGGTCCCGAGCGGGGGAGGGGGCTGACGCCGCTGCGGCCCGCTCCGCGGCCGGGTCGGTTTTCGCACCCGACGCCGAAAGGCCGATTCCGGTCGGGTTGTAGCCGGCTGCCGATCGATGCGCGGATTCCCCGCGGAACCCCCCGATTCGATTGAAGCTTCGGGGCGCTTCCCCTACTCTGCGCTGCCTCGAATTTCAGGGAGAAACCCACAAATGGCATCCCGCCTGTTCTTCACGTCCGAATCGGTTTCGATGGGACACCCCGACAAGATGTGCGACCAGATCTCAGACTCCGTGCTCGACGCGATGCTCGAGCAGGATCCGCGATCGCGTGTCGCCTGTGAGACCGCGACGACGACCGGCCTGGTGCAGTTGCTCGGTGAGGTCACGACCGACGCGGTCGTCGATCTTCCGGCTCTCGTCCGCAGCGTCGTCGCCGACATCGGTTACACGAGCTCGGACATGGGCTTCGACGCGGCCACGTGCGCGGTGCAGGTTGCGCTCGGCAAGCAGTCCCAGGACATCTCGCAGGGTGTTTCCGAAGGCGAGGGCCTGCACAAGGAACAGGGTGCCGGTGACCAGGGCATGATGTTCGGCTTCGCGTGCAACGAGACGCCCGAGCTGATGCCCGCCCCGATCGCCTACGCGCACAAGCTGATCGAGCAGATGCGCGGCGCGTTCGAAAGCGGCGAGATCGGCTATCTGCGACCCGACGCCAAGAGCCAGGTCACGATGCAGTACGGCGACGACGGCAAGCCCACGCGCATCGACACGGTCGTCATCTCGACCCAGCACGGTCCGGACGCTTCCCACGACCAGATCCGCAAGGACATCATCGAAGGCGTCATCCGACCCTGCCTGCCCGCGGAACTGCTCGACAACGACACCATCTTCCACGTGAACCCGACCGGCCGCTTCGTGGTGGGTGGGCCGATGGGAGATGCGGGCCTCACCGGCCGCAAGATCATCGTCGACACCTACGGCGGCATGGGTCGCCACGGGGGTGGCGCCTTCTCGGGCAAGGACCCCTCGAAGGTCGACCGCAGCGCCGCCTACGCTTCGCGCTACGTCGCCAAGAACCTCGTGAAGGCCGGTGTGGCCGAGCGCTGTGAAGTGCAGCTCGCCTACGCGATCGGCGTCGCCGAGCCCGTGTCGATCCGCGTCGAGCACTTCGGCACCGGCAGTCTCGACCACGGGGCCCTCGAAAAGCTCGTGCGCAAGCACTTCGACCTGACGCCGCGTGGCATCGACGAAGCGCT
>JASMLK010000047.1 GCA_030748735.1 Myxococcota bacterium
CGCAGCGCCGACACCCTGGGCGATGCTGCCCTGCAACTGGCCTTCGAGGGTGGCGGGGTTCAGGCGCGTGCCGCAGTCGTCCACGACCCAGTAGCCCTTGATCTCGGTGAAGCCCGTCTTCTCGTCGATTTCGACCTGGGCGATGTGGACCGACTGGGCCGCCGTGAGATAGGTCTTCGCGCGACCCTGGTCGTCGGGCTCGGTGCGCCCGGCCGCAGTCCACGCATAGGTGGCTTCGGGGCGGGGGTCGATTTCCGGCGGAAGCAGGTCGCAGCGACCGAGCATCATGCCCGCGACCGCGGCAACGGGCAGCTGCGCTTCGTCGACGCCAGGAATTCCGAAGATGCCGTCCTTGAATTGCAGCGCTTCCTTGGGCGCCTGGAAGACACCCGCCGCGACGGTGAGCATCTTGTCCTTGATGCGTTCACACGCACCGAGTACGCCGCCTGTGATCGCGACCCCGAGACGACTTCCGCCCGGTCCGTAGGAAGGCGGTGCCGTGTGGGTGTCGAGACAGAGCACCGAGATCTGCGACATCTCCAGTCCGAAGAAGTCGGCGACGAGCTGTGTGATCAGGGTGTACTGCCCCTGGCCTTCCAGCGAGAAGCCCACGCGTACGGTCACGTTGCCGAGCACGTCGAAGGACACCGTCGCGCCTTCCGGCTGCCCGATACCCGGCATGCCGATGATCGCGTAGGCGTTCGGGTCCATCACGCCGGGCTCGATGATCGAAACGATCCCGATCCCGACCGTGCGACCGCGCTCGCGCGCCTGCTTCTGCTCTTCGCGCAGCTTGTCGTAGCCCGCGAGGGCAAGCGCCTTGTCGAGTACGACTTCGTATTGCCCGCTGTCGTATTCGTTGCCACTCGGGATCGTGTAGGGGAACTGATCGGGAGCGATGAAGTTCTTGCGCCGCAGTTGCGCCGGGTCGATGCCGAGTTGGCGCGCCGTCATGTCGACCAGGCTCTCGAGCACGAAGAAGTGCGGCGGCGGTCCCATGCCGCGATACGGATGCGCGGGCGCCTTGTTGGTGGCGACCAGGGTGAGGTCGTATTCGGCAGCCTCGATCGTGTACGGGCCGGTGAACGCCGTGAGCGGCTTGGCGGCACTGATCGAGCCGTAGCCCTCGCCGTTGGCGCCGATGTCGTCGACGAGCTTCACGCGGAAACCGGTGAACGTGCCGTCGGCCTTGACCGCGAGCTTGGCTTCGTAGTGGCGGTCCCAGGCCTGTCCGGCGCCGGCGGTCAGATACTCGACGCGGTCTTCGATCCATTTGACCGGCTTGCCGCCGGCCTTGCGCGAGAGGATCGCCGTGATGTCGATGCCGCGCGGCAGACCCTTGCCGCCGAAGCTGCCACCGTGGGGGTGCGTGATGAGGCGCACCTTGTTGCTCGGAAGCTGGAAGACGGCCGCGCGCGCGAGCGCTGTGAAGTTGGGCGCCTGGATGCTGGCACGGATGGTCATGTCGAGGCTGCGCGGGTTCCAATCGGTGACGCACCCGAAGGTCTCGGTCGGGTTCGCGCCCATGCGATTCCAGCGGAACGTGCCTTCGATGACGTGGTCGGCGCTCGCAAAGGTGTCGTCCACCTCACCCCAGGTGAAGGTGCGCTGCAGCATGATGTTGTTGCCGCGTTCTTCGAAGACCAGCGGGCCTTCTTCGCCGGTGATGGCTTCGAAGGGATCACTCACGACTTCGAGGGGTTCGTAGTCGATGTCGATGAGTTCGAGCGCGTCTTCCGCGATGTAGCGGCTGGTCGCCGCAACGGCCGCGACCGGCTCCCCGACGAACCGCACCTTGTGGGCGGCGAGGGGTAGATCACCCCAGCCCTCCGGCATCGTCATCGGAGGCGTGGCCCACTCGAGCGCATCTTCGCCAGTCGCAATGGCGACCACACCCGGGAGTTCCAGTGCTTCTTCGAGGTCGATGCTCTCGATCTTCGCGTGGGCGAAGGGGCTGCGCAGGATCGCGCAGTGGAGCATGCCGGGCAGGCTCACGTTGTCGATGAACTCGACCTCGCCCGTGATCAGCGCCGGATCTTCGACGCGGGGTACCCCTTTGCCCACGAAGCGCGCTTCACTCGTCGGCAGGCTATCGATGGCTTTCGGTATCTCGGTCACGCCCGGGGTCCCCTCCGCTCGGTGTCGTTCGAAACGACGCTGGCCGGCTCTACGCGCTGGCGGCCTGCAGCTTCTTGATCGCAGAGCGCACGGCCTTGCGAATGCCTTCGTAACCCGTGCAGCGGCAGATTTCGCCGCCGATCACGTCCATGATCTGTTCTTCGGTGGGCTCTTTGTTGTCGCGCAGCAACTCGTAGATCGCGATCACGAAGCCCGGCGTGCAGAAGCCACACTGCAGACCGTGCTCTTCGATGAAAGCCTGCTGGATGGGATGCAACTCGGCGTCGTTCGCGATGCCTTCGATCGTCACGATCTCGTGACCGTCGGCCTGCACGGCGAGGGTGAGGCAGGAGCGCACCGCTTTGCCGTCCATCAAGATCGTGCAGACACCGCACACACCGTGTTCGCAACCGACGTGGACGCCACCGAAGTGGAGTTCCTGTCGCAGGAAATCGGCGAGCAGGGTACGCGGTTCGACCTGGGCTTCGTGCGCCGTGCCGTTTACCGTGACGCGGATCGTCTTCTTGTCGCTCATCGGGCCGTGGCTCCTGGTCGCTAGTTCGCTGCGCGTGCGCGGTCGACGGCTTCTTCGAGTGCGCGCGCACCGAGGACCGAAGAGAGGTGACGTCGGTATTCGACGCTCGCGTGCACGTCCGAGGTCGGGTCTTCGATGCCGTCGGCCATCTTCTGACAGGCGTGCTCGAAGAGGTCGGCGCTGGGCGTTTCGCCGTTGATCGCTTCTTCGACTGCGGTTGCGCGCACTGGCGTCGGTCCAAGCGCGAATGGAACGACGCGCGTGTTCTGGCAGTGGCCGGCGCTGTCGAGTTGCAGCGTGACGCCGACGCCCGCCATCGCGAAGTCGCCGTGTCGCCGCGCGATTTCCTGGAACGACCAGCCGGTGCCCGCGGCCATGGCGGGCAGCATCACCTTTGTAAGCACTTCGCCTTCTTCGAGGGCCGTTGTGAAGTAGGTAACGAAGAAGTCGTCGACCGGAATCGTGCGCTTGCCGTTCGGGCCCTGGGCTTCGAACTCGGCACCGAGCAACAGCGCCACGGCGGGATACTCGGCGGCGGGGTCGGCGTGGGCGATCGAGCCACCGACGGTGCTGCGGTTTCGGATCTGCGGATGGGCAACCCACATGTTGGCCGCGTGGAGCAGGGGCTGGGCGTGGGCCACGACGGGCGACATTTCCACGTCGCGCTTCGTCGTCATCGCGCCCAGCTGAAGACTTCCAGATTCATCTCGAATGAAGTCGAGGTCGTCGACCTTTGCGAGATCGACCAGCAGCTCGGGACGCGACATGCGCATGTTCATTGCGGGAACCAGGCTCTGGCCGCCCGCAAGCACGTGGGCTTCCACGTCGTCGTTGGCGAGGTACCCGATCGCTTCTTCGAGCGTTGCGGGGATCACGTAGTCGAAAGGTGCCGGTTTCATCGCTTCCTTGTCGCGTCCGCCGTGCTGGCAGGCGACCTTTGGCTGGGGAGTCAGCGTTGTCGGCCGTGCTGTTTCGGTCGGGACCGGAGTATGCGGTGAAACACCGTGCTTGCGCGACTCCGATCGTGCGTGGCGACTCCAATTGGGTCGGTTTTCTGCGCTCGTGTTTCCCGGGTGGCGGGTGATGAGTCCCGACGTCACGCCCCGCCGCCTTCGGGCTCGGCTCCTGTTACATGTGCGGCTGTACCGATTGGCCCATTCGGGCGATCGATCTGTTCCGAATCGATCGGGTCTAGGTATAGATTTCAAGCCCCAGCTGGGCAAGCAATGCCGCATCCATGGGATGCTGGCTCGCATAGGTGGCGACCGTTAACTTGCGCCCCCTTCGACCACGGCGCGTGTGTGCGCGCCGGTCGTTGCCCGTCATTCCACTTTTCCATCGTTTCGGAGACGTACGAAATGGATCTTCTCTTCATTCTTCGCGACGCCGAAGGCAGTTCGGCGATTTCGACCTTGTCGGCCGCACGCGACGCCCAGGCCAACGGTCAAGACGTCGCGGTACTCGTCACCCAGGGCGCGTTGGCCGCGCTCGCGTCCGGGAGCTTCGAATGGCCCCGGGCGTTGTCGGGACCGCCGATGCGCATGGCCTTGGCGAACGCGGCCAAGTCCCTCGATCTACCCGTCGCAGGCCGCGGGGCGGCCAAGGCCCTCGATCCGAAGGCGCTGGTAGGGCAGGTGGCCGACGCCGGCGTGCGACTCGTGGCGTGTCCGACCTGGAGCAGCTTGCTGGGGCTTGGCGATTCGCTGCCACAGGGGCTCGAAGCCGCCGACTCGGACAAGGTGAGCGACCTGCTCGCCAAGGCGGGCAAGGTCGTCGGCACGCTCTGAGCGGCCACGTCGATTTCTTCTTTCATACGGCGCTTCGAGCGCCAGGGAGTCCGGGATGAGTTTTTCCGAATGGCAGACGGTCGAGGGCGAAGGCATGGACTTCGCCGAACTGAAGTACGAAAAGAAGCACCACGACGAACTCGGGGGTGGGGTCGCGCGGATTACGATCAACAAGGCCGACACCATGAACGTGATGACGTTGGCCACGACCGCCGAGATGTTTCGCGCGTTCTACGACGCCAACCACGACCCGACGATCGGCGTCATCATCGTCGCGGGCGCGGGCGACCACTTCGGCGCGGGCGGTGACGTAGAATGGGAAAAGTGGGGCCTGCGCGACGCCTTCTACTTCAGCTATCCCCACAACCGTCTGATCCGCAGCTCGCGCAAGCCGATCGTCGCCCAGGTGCAGGGCTACTGCCTCGCCGGTCACAACCACATGGCGTACTGCTGCGACTTCACGATCGCCGCCGACAACGCGATCTTCGGGCAGGCGGGTCCCAAGGTGTCGAGCCCCGCTGACGGTTTCTTCGTTCCGTACCTCACCAAGGTCGTCGGCGCGAAGAAGGCGCGCGAGATGTGGATGATGTGCCGCCGCTACACCGCGCTCGAATGTGAGACGATGGGCCTGGTCAACACCGTCGTTCCGCTCGAACGACTCGAAGCCGAAGTCGACCAGTGGTGCTCGGAACTCCTGAGCGTAAGCCCCGGCTGCCTCGAAATCCTCAAGGCCAGCTTCGATCAGGAGATGGACGGCTATCAGGAGATGGGCATCCTCTCGAGCAACATGTACCCCGACTGGTTCGACATGCCCGAGGGCAAGGAGGGCGGGGCTTCGTTCGGCGAGCGCCGCACGCCCGAGTTCTGGCGCCTGCGCGAACGCGAAGCGAAGTCGCGCGAAGAGCTGATCGCGCAGTACGAGAAAGAGATGAAGAAGTAGGGCGGGGCGTTCGGCGGGGGCACTTCGTCGTTTGGGGGGGGGTGTGTTGCGGGGCGTGATCCACGCTGCCAGTTCGATTCACCCGAGCGAGGGATCTTGCAGTTCGTCCTTCGCTGCACACGCTTATCGTGGGTGGCCTCGGTCTGTTCCTTCTGGGCGTGATCGTGATGACGGATGGGCTGGGCATCCTCGCGGGTTCATCGAATCGCAACGTGCTGCAACGTTTCACCCGCAGTCGGCTTTCGGGGGTGGCGACCGGTGCCTGCAGCACGGTGCTCCTGCGGTCGTCGACGACTGAGCCGTATTCGTCACCCCGCCGGGATACGCCCGTGATCTCGTCCTGCTGCGGAGCGGGTAGGGAGGTGTACGATAAATTACCACAAGATCACCGTGGAATTGGTTCCAATTTCCGCTTTCGCTACGTTGTTTTTGTCCCAAGCGTGCCCGCCGGTGGATGGAAGCCAGCAAGTGTTCAACCGCAAACGGGAATTGCGTGAAGGGACGGGCGCCCGTTACAGTGCGCCCGCGCCAGTCGTCCCGGGTTCGGGTTGGAGCGAACCGAGTCGATCGACCGGCCATCCGCAGCAATCATGTCGCCATTTTCGGGCTGCTCGCTTTGGAATGGCGGCGCCCTGCGATCTGCGAGCCCCAGCACACTGCAACCGGTGCCGCGGAGCGCATCGCCGAGCGACGGTTGCCGCTTCGAACGCCGACTCCGCCAGCAATCAAGACGAAGCCGCCGAGCGCGGCCGCGAATGAACGCCGAATCACCGCAAGGGAGAGCCCCCCATCATGGGTTGGAAAGAAGTTCTCAACGACAAGATCGACACGGCCTGGGCCGAGGAGATCGACCACTTCGACAGCCAGGTGGCGCTGCGCAAGCAGGGCAAGCTCGACGAGAAGGTCTTCGCGGAAACGCGCCTTCGCCGAGGCGTCTACGGCCAGCGCTACGACAACGGCAAGCGTCATGACGGCTTTGCGGAACAGACCCTGGCCTTCGCCGACGTGCCCACCAAGGGCCCCGAAACCGTCTGGGACGCGCCGGGCATGTGCCGCATCAAGATCCCCTACGGCGGTGTTTCGCCCGAGCAGATGGAAGTGTTGGCCGACTGCTCGGAGGAATACTCCGACGCCATTCTGCATGTGACCACCCGGCAGGATTTCCAGCTTCACTTCGTGCATATCGAAGACACGGCCGACTTGATGCGTCGCCTGGCGGCCGTCGGCATCACGACCCGCGAAGCCTGCGGCAACTCGGTGCGCAACGTGACGGGCTGCCCGCTGGCCGGCACGTGCAAGACCGAAACCTTCGACATCTCGCCCTACGCCCAGGCGCTCATGACCTTCATGCACGGTCACCCCGACGTGCAGGACTTCGGCCGCAAGTTCAAGCCGGCGTTCTCCGGCTGCGAAACGGAGGCCTGCGGTCTCGTGCAGATGCACGACGGCGGCTACGTGGCCAAGGTCAAGGATGGCCAGAAGGGCTTCAAGATCGTCGTCGGAGGCGGGCTGGGTGCGGTGCCGCATCAGGCCGAGGTGCTTTCGGAGTTCACGCCGGTCGAAGAGCTGCTGCCGACCATGCAGGCGGTTGCGCGCGTGTTCGCGCGACTCGGCGAAAAGCAGAACCGCAACCGGGCACGCATCAAGTTCCTGGTGGCGAAGCTCGGCATCGAAGAATTCCGGCGCCTCGTCGAAGAAGAGCGCAAGACGCTTCCCCACGACGACCGTTGGACCTCGTTGATCGAGGACATGGCGGAGACGAGTGGAGAGCCCGTAGGCCCCGGCGAAGCGCTCGCGGGCGGCGATCGACCGGAGGGCTTCGACGAGTGGCTCTCGACCAACGCCCGGTCCCAGCGACAGGAAGGTTATTCGGTCGTCACGCTGAATCTTCCCCTCGGTGATCTGACCGCCGACCAGGCGCGAGCGCTTGCCGACATCGCGCGCCGCTACACCGGCGACAACATGCGCACGACGGTCGAGCAGAACATGGTGCTCCGTTTCGTGCGCAACGCGGACCTCGTTGCGGTCTTCGAGGCGCTCACGCAGGCGGGCATCGGCGCTCCCGGTGGCGAAACGATCGTCGACGTCACTTCGTGCCCCGGCACCGACACCTGCAAGCTCGGTATTGCGGCGAGCCGTGGCCTCGGCGGGGAACTGCGGCAGCGGCTCGCGGCCAAGAGCGCGAGCCTGCCCGACGCCGTGAAGGCGCTGCGCATCAAGATCAGCGGCTGCTTCAACAGCTGCGGGCAGCATCACCTCGCCGACATCGGCTTCTACGGCAATTCCCGCAAGGTGGACGGCCGCACGGTGCCGCACTTCCAGGTGATCCTCGGTGGGCAATGGACCGAGAACGCCGGCCAGTACGGCATGGCGATGGGTTCGATCCCGAGCAAGGCGGCCCCTCAGGTGGTCGAAGCGCTCACCGACGCCTACGCCCAGGGTCGCGAGAGCAACGAGACATTCCGCGAATGGGTCGAGCGCATCGGCAAGCGCGGGACGCGCGAGATCATCAAGCCCTTCATGAAGGTCGCACCCTACGCCGAAGCCCCCGAGTTCTACAGCGACTGGGGCGATGTGCGTGAGTTCACGATCGGCGACCTCGGCATCGGCGAGTGCGCGGGTGAAATGGTGTCGCTGTTCGGCATCGAAGTCGTGAAGGCCGAAAGCCAGGGCTTCGACGCCCAGGTGGCGCTGGAAGAGGGCGACTTCGAAGAGGCCGAAGACCTCGCCTACCGCGCGATGTTGTCTGCGGCGCGGGCGCTCGTGCGGCTCGAGTACATCGACGTGACCGAAGACGCGAACGACATCGTGAAGGAGTTCAAAGCCCGCTTCTTCGACACCGAGCGCTTCTTCGACCGCTTCGCGAAGGGGAAGTTCGGGCAGTATCTGATCGATCGAAACGCGACGCCCCCGGCGAGCGTCGATCGCGACGAAGCCGCGCGCCGAATCGAAGAATCGCAATTGTTCATCGAAGCCGCGCACGCCTGTGAGCTGCGCGAGTCTGCAGCGGCCAACCTCGCCGCTGCCGCGAGGGCCGAGCAGTGATCCCGAAACGAATCAGCGCCAAGATCTTCACCACCGAACCCGAAGAGGCCGTCGATCACGACGCCTTCATCGCGCTCTTTCACGAATTCATTCGTGAGAAGACGGTCGAAGGCTTGTTGCTCGACGTGGCCGACTATGCCCACGTGCCCGAAGGGCCGGGTGTCATGCTGATCGGACACGACGTCGACTACGGCATCGACCAGACCGCGGGCCGGGCGGGGCTGTTGGCCGTGAAGAAGCGAATCGAAGGAGGCGAACTCGCTGCCTTGCTCGACGAGACGGTTCGCCTCGGCCTGCTCGCCGCAAAGGCCGTCGAGGGCAACGGCTCGGCCGGGGTGCAGTTCGCGCCGGGCGCAGTTCAGGTGCAGTTCATCGATCGCCTGGCCCACGAAAACTCCGACGCGGGCTTCGGCTCCGTGAAGGGAGAACTCGAAGCCCTGGCCAAGCGTCTATTCGGCGAAGGGGCACAGGTCGAACGTGCGGACGCGGACGAACCGCGTCGGCCGCTTGCCGCTACGCTCAGCGGGGCTGGTGGCGGTGCGATCGACGATCTGGTTGCCCGGCTCTCGAGCTGAGCGAAGCGACGAGCTGGCGCAGCCGCGAGCCACTGCAGCAGATACAGGACAGCGAGGAATCTTCATGTCACAGCAGAGCGACTGGGATATCAGCGTCGAAGAGTTGAAGGAACTGCTCGACCGGGGCGAGGGGTTTCAACTGGTCGACGTTCGCGAAGAGCACGAGTACGAGGCGGGACAGATCGGTGGCGAGTTGATTCCATTGGGGCAGTTGCCGGAGAAGATCGCGAGTCTGGATCCCGACGCCCACATCGTCATCCACTGCAAGTCGGGCGGGCGCAGCGCACACGCCGTAAAGCTGCTCCGCGCGCACGGTTTCACGAACGTCTGGAACGTCCAGGGTGGACTGCTGGCGTGGGTGGACCGGATCGACGCGGAAATCGTCGTCGCCTGACCGGACGGCCCACCGGGGCGTTCGAGTACACCGCCCATTTCGCGCCTGAGCGACCGGACCTCCAGGGTTCTGCTGGGGTATATTCGCCGCTTCGCAAAATCGCGTTCGCGACGGGTCCCGCGCCAGACCCGGACGCCGAGTGCACGGCCTCAGGGCCGAGCGGCTGCATCCCATGGGATCGGTCCAGATGGTTTGAGAGGGATCGGGTGAGCACGATGGATCAGCAGACGGCGTCGGCACTGCGCGAAACCGAGCGCACCCTCGCCCGGGCCATGACTGACGGAACCCTCGACCGGGCGCAGGCCGAATTCCTCGCGGAAGCCTCTAGCGATGCGCGGGCCTTCGAAGCCCTGCTCGAAGCCGCACACGAGAGCAAGCGGCGCGGCAAGGGCGACGTCGTGACGGTGTCGAAGAACATCTTCATTCCCCTCACCAACCTCTGCCGCAATCGCTGCAACTACTGCACGTTTGCGAAGACTCCCGACAACCCCGAAACCCACAACTTCGAACTCGCCGAAGTGGCCGAAGCCGTCGCGGGTGGCGTCAAGACGGGTTGCATCGAGGCGCTCTTCTGCCTCGGCGACAAACCCGAGGTCGCCTATCGCTATCACCGCGATTGGCTCGCCGAACGAAACTGGAGCACCACCACCGACTATCTCGTCGAAGCTTGTGCCGTGGCTTTCGAAGGCGGGATGCTGCCCCACACGAACGCCGGGATTCTCGAGCAGGACGAGATGGCGCGCTTGCGGGCGACGAACGCCTCGCTCGGGTTGATGCTCGAATCGACCAGCCAGCGACTTCGCCAGAAAGGCGGGCCCCACTTCCACGCACCGGACAAGGAGCCGGCGCGTCGCCTGCGCATGCACGCCGAAGCGGGCGAGCTGCGGATCCCCTTCACCAGCGGGCTCTTGCTCGGCATCGGTGAAACGAATGCCGAGCGGGTGGATACCCTGCTCGCGATCCGCGACCTGCACCTCGAGTACGGACACATCCAGGAAGTCATCGTGCAGCCTTTCCATCCCAAGCCCGACACGAAGATGCGCGACGTCCAGCCGATCTCCGATC
>JASMLK010000048.1 GCA_030748735.1 Myxococcota bacterium
GGCAGGGCGCTCTAGCCCACGCTTCCCTCGAGGCTGATACCGAGCAGGGCCTGCGCCTCGACTGCGAATTCCATCGGGAGTTCCTGCAGCACCTCGCGGCAGAAACCGTGGACGATCATCGAGATGGCGTCCTCTTCCGAAAGCCCGCGTTGTCGGCAGTAGAACAGCTGTTCGTCGCTGATCTTCGAAGTCGTCGCTTCGTGCTCGACGGTGGCGTCTTCGTTCTTCACTTCGAGGTACGGGAAGGTGTGCGCGCCGCATCTGTCACCGAGCAGCAGCGAATCGCACTGAGAATAGTTGCGCGCACCACGGGCTTTCGGCCCGACCTTCACCAGACCGCGATAGGACTGGTTGCCTTTGCCCGAAGAGATGCCCTTCGAGACGATCGTGCTTCGCGTGTTCTTCCCGATGTGGATCATCTTCGTGCCGGTGTCGGCCTGCTGGCGGTTGTTCGTCATGGCGACCGAGTAGAACTCGCCCACCGAGTCGTCACCGATCAACAGACAGCTCGGGTACTTCCACGTGATCGCCGAGCCGGTTTCGACCTGGGTCCACGAGATCTTCGAGCGCCGACCGCGACAGGCGCCGCGCTTGGTCACGAAGTTGTAGATGCCGCCCTTGCCGTCCTTGTCGCCCGGATACCAGTTCTGGACGGTCGAGTACTTGATCTCGGCGCTCTCGAGCGCAACGAGTTCGACGACCGCGGCGTGGAGTTGGTTTTCGTCCCGTTGCGGGGCGGTGCAGCCTTCGAGATAACTCACGTAGGAATCGTCGTCCGCGATGAGAAGTGTGCGTTCGAACTGCCCAGTGTTCTCGGCGTTGATGCGGAAGTAGGTCGAGAGTTCCATCGGGCAGCGCACGCCCTTGGGGATGTAGGCGAACGATCCGTCGGTGAAGACTGCCGAATTCAAGCAGGCGAAGAAGTTGTCTGCGTAGGGAACCACCGACCCCAGGTACTTCCGCACCAGGTTGGGGTGTGATTCGACGGCGTCAGCGAACGAGCCGAAGACGATGCCTTGCTTTTCGAGTTCGGCCTTGTAGGTGGTGGCCACAGAGACGCTGTCGAACACCGCGTCGACCGCGACTTTCGGCTTCACGCCCGCGAGCCGCTCCTGTTCTTGCAGGGGAATGCCCAGCTTGTCGTAGGTGCGGCGCAGTTCCGGGTCGACTTCGTCGAGGCTTTCGAGTTGGGGCTTCTGCTTCGGTGCGGAGTAGTAGACGATGTCCTGGTAGTCGATCGACGGGTAGTCGACTTCGGCCCAGGTCGGTTCGTGGGTCTCTTCGAGCAGCTCGAAGAAGCGGTGGAGTGCCTTCAGGCGAAACTCGAGCAACCACTCCGGCTCGTTCTTCTTGGCGGAGATCGTGCGCACGACGTTCTCGTTCAAACCGGGCGGAAGCTGGTCGACTTCGATGTCGGTCGTGAAGCCGTACTGATAGTCGCGCTCGGCGATCTCGCGCAGCTCGGCGTTGCGTTCAGTCATGACCGGTTTGTCTTCCTCATCCGCGGCGCGGAGCCGGGGGACGCGCTGGGCAGCGCGCTGGATAGATTGAGTTGTCTCAGCCGTCGCCGAGACGGGCGGGTTGGTCGGGCTGGATGGGGGATGAAAGGATTGCGGCCAGCGGGTCTGTCGCGCGAATCAGGTCGGCGAGGGAGATCTCTTCGAGGGCGTTCTTCACGACGTGGTTGATCAACTGCCACGGGCTGCGCATGGCGCACGATTCTTCGTGCAGGCACTGGCCCGCCGAGTCGGCGCACTCGGTCATGGCCACCGGTCCTTCGAGAACCGTGATCATTTGCGCCACCGTCAGGCGCTCGGCATTCGTCTTCAGGCTGTATCCGCCTCGAGCGCCGCGGTGGCTTTCGAGAACCCCTTCACGAGCCAGCGACTTCAGGATCTTGCTCACCACGGGCAGGGGCAGGTCGACGTGATCTGCGAGTTCGCGCGCGTTGTGGATGACGTGATCCCCCGCGCGGTCGTCGGAGCCCGCCATATGGGACAGCAGCACGATCCCGTAGTCGGTGATTTTGCTCAGTCGAAACATGGCGGTTCGGGGTCCGGCGGGGGTTGGTCTGGGGGGGCAGCGCGGGGGCGGGAGGCAGGGCGGGGTCGTGCAGGGCTCGGGGGCGGGACGGCGTGCACTATATCGGACCAAATCGGTCCTGTAAATTTCCAATCGCCCTCATCGGACGCCTCGCAACCGCATGAAGCCATCCCGTTGCCCCGCGGGGCGTTCGGTTTCGTGAACCCTTTCCGCGTTCCCCGTGAAACACAAGTTATGGGAAGTGCAGGAGAATTTCGATGGGAGCGGAAAATCAAACGAGAACGATGCTTGCCCTGAACAGTCGCGCTGGGGCTGCCGGCTAGAGAGCCTGGTCGTCTTCGGGGAGGGTGCGTGGCGGGGGGACGGGGACGGTTCCGTCGTCCAGGTACTCGCGCACGGTCCGCAGCAGGGTGGAGGGGGTGAAGGGTTTTTCGAGCAGGGCGATGTCGCCAGCGTCGACGCCGTGGCGCGCCAGGCCGTCGTCGGTGAAGCCCGACATGAAGATCACCCCGGAGTCGGGGCGCGCCGTGTGGACGCGCTTGCCGAGCTCGATGCCGTCCATCTTGGGAAGGACCACGTCGCAGAGGAAGAGTTCGATCGGGCCCTCGTGGCGGTTGGAGAGTTTCAGGGCCTCGCTTCCCGAACCGGCCTGCAGCACCGCGTAGCCGTGCCGCTCGAGACAGCGAACGACGAGGTTTCGAACCGGCTCGGAATCTTCCACCACCATGATGGTTTCGCTGCCGTCGAACTGCACCGGCGCCGCGTTGTGCTCGGGAAGCATTGCGACGCCCTCGGCGCGGGGCAGATAGACGGTGAAGCTGCTACCGCGTCCGACGCGGCTGTCGACGCGGATATAGCCACCGGTCTGCTGCACGATGCCGATCACCGTGCTGAGCCCCAACCCGGTGCCCTGGCCGCTGTCCTTCGTGGTGAAGAAGGGCTCGAAGATCATCGAGAGGATCTCGGCGCTCATTCCCGTCCCGGTGTCCTTGACGGCCATGGTGACGTAGTCGCCGGCGGGAATTTCGTCGTAGCCCGTCTGGATGGGCGTTTCGACCGCGGCGTTGGCGGTTTCGATGGTGATCCGGCCGCCTCTCGGCATCGCGTCGCGGGAGTTCACGACCAGGTTGAGCAGCACCTGATGGAGCTGCCCAGGGTCGGCCTTGCTGGGCCAGGCGGTGCCGTCCAGCACGGTGACGAGTTCGATGTCCTCGCCGATCAGGCGTCGCAGCATGCGGTCGAGGTCGGCGACCAGGTTGTTCAAGTCGACGATGCGCGGTTGCAGGACCTGGCGTCGGCTGAACGCCAGCAGCTGATGGGTGAGCCCCGCCGCGCGCTCCGAGGCCTTGAGGATTTCTTCGGCATCGACGCGCGAGGGGTGTTGGGGGCCGAGGTCTTCGAGCAGCAGGTCGCAATAGCCCGTGATCGCCGTCAGCAGGTTGTTGAAGTCGTGGGCGACACCGCCCGCCATGCGTCCGATGGCTTCCATCTTCTGCGATTGCTGGAGCTTGTGCTGGGCCTGTCGCAGGGTCTCGCTGAATTCCATGCGCTCGGTGATGTCGTGCGCGATCACGATTGTCGTCATGCGGTTTGCAGTGTTCCGGTAGGTCCGCAAGGTGGACTCGACCCAGTGATAGCTTCCGTCGCTGTGCTGAACGCGGACCTCGAACTGTACGCTGCCTCCGTCGCACGCGAGGTTTTCGAAATGCGCTGCGAGGGCCGGACGATCGTCGGGATGGACGAGTTCGATTGCGACGTTGCCGAGCAGGGACTCCGGAGTTCGCCCCAGGACGGTCTCGAAGTTTGCACTGGCGTAGATGAAGTTTCCCGCCTGATCGAGTTCCGAGATCAGTTCGTACGGATTGTCGGCGAGCATGCGGTAGCGCTCTTCCGCTTCGAGGAGCGCTTCGTCGCGCACCCGCAGCGCAGTCGTGTCGCGTGCCAGCATGGCGACGGCAAGGGGCTGACGTGTCGCGCAGTCGATCACCGTGAAGAGGCGGCCGTCGACGAGCACGGACGCCCGGGTCTTCAGGTGGCAGAGTTCGATCTCGCCTTCCCACTGCCCGTGACGATGAACCGCGGGCATGATCTCGAACTTCATGGCGCGTGCGGCGTTCTCGTGGCTGAAGTCGTAGAGGGTCCTGGTGCGGGCCTCTTCCTGGCTCGCGAGCCCGAGCGTGCGCTGTCCGGATTCGTTCAGCGAGAGCACGTTGCCCTGCAGTGAGAACAGGGCGATCAGGTCCGAGCTGTTCTCGATGATCGAAGCGAGCCGGTCGCGTTCGTACTCGAGGGCGTTGCGCGTGGATTGATCCTGCGCGCAAAGAGACGCGCGGACGCCGTTGTCGTTGTCGAACGCGAGCTGCATCCGCAGCGAGAAGGGGCGGTAGACGCCGTTGGCGGAGAGCAGCCGAATCGCGACGTCGACGGGATGGCGGCTCTGCAGACCTTGTTGAAAAGCCGCATCGAGGGCAGGGCGGTCGTCCGGATGAACGCTCTCGTGGACTTCGAGCCTGGCGAAGTGCTCTTGCGAGTAACCGAGCAACGTTTCGACGTTGGGTGATACCCGGGTCGTGTTCTGGTTGACGTCCCATTCGATCAGGAGTTCATGAGAGGCTTCGAACAGCGCCTCTCGATGCCCGAGCGCTTTCTCGAGTTCGCCTTCGATCTCGCGTTGACGAAGTTCGCCTTCCGCGCGGTCGGCAAGCAAACGGATCGCGTCGCGGTACGTATCGTCGGCGTCGCCGGCTTCGGCGCTCCACATCGCCAACACCCCGATCACCTCGCCGTGGCGATCACGTAGTGGCGTACCGAGGTAGCGCTGGGTCGCCCCGATCGGTGAAGTCGTGAGTGCCGGGAAAGATGTGCCTGCACCATCCGGAACGAAGACCGTTCGTCCTGAGAGCACCTCGGCGCAGGGAGTGCCCGTCGCGTCGTAGTCGAAGGCCTGACCGGGGCCCTGTTCGTGTTCGTCGTTGCGCCAGCACACATGCGTACGAAGCTGCATGGGGCGGTTCGCCGAACGCAGACCGATGGCGGCGGTATGGCCCCCCGAGCTCTCGCACAGTGCACTCACCACCGCGCGAAGCGGGTCCGTGTCGGCGCTGCGGTGCAGGTCGAGAAGCGGCGCGACCAGGGCGAGGCCCGGTTCGAGGGGGGCTGCTGCGGGCTCGACCGGCTCGGCCTCCGAGCGATGTGCGAGCAAAGCGAGACCGATCAGCGGGAGCAGTCGTTCGACCGCGTCGTGTACGGCGTCTTCGAACGGCGCCTCGCGCCAGACTTCCAGCCGTGCGAGTGATCGCCCGGCCGCGTGGACGGGGAAGACGTGCGCAGGGGGTTTCGCCGAACGCCCGAAGCGTCCGAACTTGAACGGTGTCGGTCTGGGCTCCGCGGCGCCGGGGTCGAGGAGCAACCTCGCTGCGTGGCACCCGAGTTCGTCGCGAAGGGCGGTGAACAATTCCTTGACGGCCGCGTTGAGGCTGGACGCGGAGGCGACCGCGTCTTGAAACGCCTCGAAATCGATCGCCGGTGCCGCTCCTTCGAACTGCTCGAGCGTGCGGTTCGAACCCGCCGCAGCGCCTTCGACTTCGACCAGGGTGTCGACGCGTGATTCCCGTTCCGAGACCGCCCACGCCACGCCATCGTCTGCCAGCAGATCTGACTCCGAAGACGCGAGGGCCTTCGCATCCTCGTCGACTTCGCGATCGGCTTCGAAGTCTGCGTAGCCGTCGATGCCGGCTACGACGCCGTCATGGCTTTCGAGTCCCGTGTCGATCGGAATCACGTTCTCGAACGCATCTGGGACGCGTACCGCAATGCGGGCACCGCCCGGTTGCAGGTCCATCGCAACGTCTGCGGGATCGTGACCGGCAACGATCGGGACGACCTCGAGTGCGCCCTCGATGAGCTCGAAGAATGCCGGGCATTCGCATGCCGGATCGGGAAGGTTGACCTGGAACAAGACGACTTCGCCGTTCGCGGCCATGTCGGCCTGGATGTCGAGACCGCGAAAGTGCTGGGCAGCGGCTGCCGGAAGGCGCTCGACGAACATGAGCTCGACCGGAAGGTCGCGGTCGTTGAAAGGGCTCTCGCTCGACTCGAAGACTTCTTCGGCGATCTCTCGCCCGATCCCGGCGAGTGAAGGCATCGCCAATGCGCCTTCGGGGGGCGAGTCACAGAACTCTGCGACTCGCTCGCAGAGTTCGACGAAGGTGTCCCACGGCAGGCCGTTCTCGGACGACAGGAGGTCGTCGATCTCGCAGATTCCGTCGACCCACACACTCGCCGAAATCGAATGGCCCTCGAGCCAATCGAGCAACCAACGGGTAGCTGAGGTCGAAACCTGGGACATCGGAAGTGGCGCCCTCCACCGCCTGTTCTCGAACGTCTTCGAATACGAGGATAACCTGACGCGAGGCGATTAGAAAGCGAGAACCGCAAGACGAGCCGTGGCCAACCGCAAACTCGTACGGCGAGTGTGCCGGTTGGAAACAAGTGCTTCGTCGAGGGGGGCGGCGGGCGAGGGGCACCGCGGTCGCAGCGCGGCGCTGAACGATTGTGCTCGTCTACCCGCCGGATTCTTCTGTTCGATTCAAGACGCCCGGGGCTGAGCGGGCTTGTGCCTGGGATTCAGCACCATCCCCGTATGCGCCTGGGTTGTTAACCCGGTCGGCCACGATCAGAATGATCGTTCGTCGCAAGTCGGCGAACACGCGGTCGAGGTCGGCATCGGGATCGATGAGTCGTCGCACCAGGGCCATCTGGAGCAAGCCGAGGATCGTATGGGCGACCATTTCGATGCGAGGGAGCTTCTGATCCATGTCGGCCTGGATGCCATTCATGAGCGCTTCGCCAGAGCGTTCGAATACCTTCAGAATCGAAAGGCGTGTTTCTTCGCAGCGATCACCTCGCTCGAGCAGGACCGAAAGCAGAAGGCGGAGCAAGTGGGGCTTCGCTTCGACGATGTTTCGTAGGTGGTCGATCAAGACGTCGAGGCGTTCGGCCGGCGTGCCCGCCGTCACGATGCTCTGCGAGATTTCTTCGAGCCAGTCTTCGTTGACCCGCTCGATGATCGCGTTGAGCAGGCCTTCCTTGCTCTTGAAGTGCCAGTACAACGCAGTCTTCGCGGTGCCTGCGTGACGACAGATCGCGTCGACGCTGGTCGCTGCATAGCCGCGCTCCGAAATCAGATCGATCGCGCCTTGAAGCAGGCGTTCACGACTTTCGGCGCCCTGGGGTGTGAGACGTTTCTGGAACTTGCGCTCGGTCATCGGATCCCGTCCTTGCTGTGAAACCGCTCGGTACGTTGACGTACCGACGAGGTTTCGTCAAGCATAACAACGGGTTGATCGAACCTGTTTAGGCTCCGATCGGGCGGGGGACCGCTGCAGGCGCCTAGCCGACCTTGGGATCGATGGTTTCGGCGCGGGCAATCGCCTCGCTGCCTCGTTCTTCGTCACCGGTCGCACGCAGCACCATGCCGAGGCGGAACAGTGCGACGGCATTGGCGTCGTCGAGGGCCACCGCCTGCTCGAGGTGCCCGAGGGCACGCTCTGCGTCGGCCTGCGGCTGCTTGTAGAGGGCCCAGCCGAGGGCAGATTGGTATTCGCACTCGTCCGGCCACAACTCGACCGCGTTTTCGAGGTACTCGAGCGCGCCCCGGAAGTCGCCCATCCGGACCAGGATCTCGCCCTTTCGGTAGAAGGTCTCCGCCTGGGCCAGAGCGTGGGTATCGACCATCGGCTCGTCGCTGTTGCGCCGAGCGTCGTAATCCGCGCGTTTCGCGGCGTCGCGCAGCACGTCGTTGGCTTCGGCGATGCGCGCGAACACCCGTGCGGCTTCGTGCTTGATGCTCGACAGGCCCAGGTGGTTGAGGGCATCGGGATGAAAGCGTTTGGCCGCCTTGAAGTAGGCCTTTCGGATCTCGCCGTCGCTGGCGTCTTCGGCGACGCCGAGCATTTCGTAGAGGCTGCGGTCTTCCAGGTCTTCGAGCAGGGCGAACACCTCGCCGCGCATTTGCTGGGTGGCTTCCGACGGTTCGTCGTTCGCGGCGTCGTCGCCGACGGTGGGCTCGGTGTCCTGCGGACCGTGATCGTCTCCTGTTTCTCGCGTGACGACTTCGATTTCGAAGGCCTCTTCTTGCTCGGCTTCATCTTCGCCGGCAGTCCCAACGGGGTGGTCCTCGAACGAGACGAAGTCGCCGTTGGCCAACATCCAACAGGTGGCGAGGACGCGTACGGAATTGAAGCCGTTGCCGATCACGACACCCAGGCTGCGGGTGCCATCGACCGCGTCGAGCAGCGGCGTGATTTCGTCGCCTTCGGGCAGTCTTCGCGCGAGTTCGTCGAAGGTCTTGGCTCGAACCGGAAAGCGTTCGACGAAGAGTGTGAGGTCGGCGAGCAGGCGGTCGGGTGTCCAGTGGTTGGCGAGACCTTCGTGGATCAACGCCAGGAGGTCGGAGCGCAGGGGCTGGACTCCGTCTTTTACCTCGCCTGCGGCAGTGAGCTTGTACTCCCCTTCCGCCCAGGCGAACGCTTCGAGCAGCCGCCGCCGTACCTGTTCCTTGAGCGCCAGGAAAAGATCCTTCGGCTTCAACAATTCGAGGGCGAGCAGCGCGACGCCCTCCTTGCATTCCTTGCGCGCCATGAACGCGGAAACTCGCTCATGGGCCGGGCCATCGATGATCCCCTGGTCGATCAACTGCAGGCCCAGGGTTTCGCTCTGGACGTTCGATTCGGAGAGAAGCGGTGCGCCCTGGTGGAAGGTGATTTCCTTGTGGGTCTTGTCGCGGGTGAGCGCGAGGACGCCGTCGAAGCGCGTGCGGTGGAGCGCGAGCAGGGTCGCGGGCAGGGGGTGTGTGGCGAGGCTTCCCTCGTCCCCCACCTGGGGAGACCGGCCTGCGAATGGAGCGGTGGAAGAGGTGTTCGACATCAAAGCAGGTGGCGCTGGGCTTCCGCGATCTGGAACGCGGCTGCGATCGCGTCCGGGAGGTCCTTGCGAAGGAGCAGGTGTTTGACTTCGAGGATGGCGACGAAGGGCTCGGCCAGGGGAGAGACCCCGGTCAAGATCGCTTCGGCACCCCAGGCTTCGATGGTCTCGAGGGTCTGTTCGAGAGCCGCTGTGCTGAAGCCTTCGTCGAGGGCTTCGCCGCCCAGGTTGACGATCACGGTGCGCACTTCACTCGTGTCGGGGTCGCGCCCGAGCATCTCGACCGTGTGCAGTGCCTCGTCGACGTTCGAAAATGGCAACACCATCACGGGGCCCCACACGTGGACCATCGAGGCGTCGAAGTCGAGGGAGGCGTTGCCCGACATCACGTCGAGAGGCCGGGCAAAGGTCTGGCTGATCTCGCGAAACGAGTCGAAGGGGAGGTCGGGCAGCAGGCTCAGGGCCGGTGCGTCTCCCGCGGACCGCCAGACATCGAGTTCGCGTGCGACGAAGCGGCAGGCATCGTGTCCCGCGCCTTTGCATTCGTGCTCGACCACCAGGATGTCGGCGTCGAAGGTGCCGGATAGCCAACCCGAGGTGTAACCCGCCGAAAGCGCGCAGCAGGGCTCGGTTTCGCCGCCGAGTCGCGCGAGGCGGCTGCTCGCTTCGTAGGCTTCCGGCCAGCGTCCCGCCACTTCGATGCCGTTCGACCCGCGCCCCGCAGGACCCTGCTGGAGCTGGATCGCAACCAGGGTCGATTCGGCCAGCCCGTCCTCACTGAGGTCGGCCTCGCTGCCCGCGATGCGAAACGCGTCGCGCAAACCGAACAACAGCCCGATCTGGAAGAGGGCCCGTCGCGCGCCGACGGTTTCGAGTTCGTCTTCGATCTCGACCAGCAGTGATCCGAAGAACCGGCTGTTGACGAACAGCTTGGGTTCGCTCGAGAGCAATGTCTCTGGGCCGAAGCCCAATGCAGAGAGGATGTCCATCTCGGAAGCGTTGTTCGTCACACAGGTCGTCACGATTAGCCCTTTAGGAATGCATGGATGTCGAATAGTTGGTTTCTCGCGATGAAGGTCTCGCCTTCGTCTTCGAGGAGTGCCAGGCAGGCTTCGACCACCTTGGGGTCGAATTGGCTGCCCGAGTACTTGTGGAGCTCGCGCACGACCGCCTCGAGGGGCAGCGCGTTGCGGTAGGGCCGGTCGCTCGTCATGGCTTCCATCGTGTCGGCGACGAGGATGATCCGCGAAGGCTGCGGGATCTGATCGGCAGCCAGCCGCAGCGGATAACCCGAATCGCTGCCGTCGAACCACTCGTGGTGGTGTCGCACGCAGGGCACGATGTGCTTGAGAAATTCGACCGGCTCGAGGATGCGCGCGCCGATCTCCGGGTGCTTCTTGATCTCTTCGTACTCTTCGTTGTTGAGTCGCGCCGGCTTGGTGATGATCGCGTCGGGGATCCCGATCTTGCCGACGTCGTGGAGCAGGCCCGCGAAGTAGACGCGTTCGATCAGCTCCTTGCGCATGTTCATGTGGCGTGCGATGCGCGACGCATAGACGGCAACGCGCTCGGAGTGGCCGCGTGTGTAGTGGTCCTTCGCGTCGATCGCTTCGGCCAACGCGCGGATCGTCTGGATGTACGCGGTGCTGAGTTCCTGGTTCTTCTGTGCCAGCTGCTTGGTGCGTTCGCGAACCTTGCCTTCGAGATTGCGGTTCATGTCCTGGAGCTTGAAGTTCTGCTCCCGCGACACGGTGTTCAGGCGCTTGATCTCGCTCTTCAGGTCGTGGTGGTCGAAGGCCTGGCGCAGCGTCGCGCGCAGTTCGTCGTCGTTCCAGGGCTTGGTGATCAGGCGGTAGATCTCGCCCTTGTTGATCGCGTCGACGGCGATCGTCATTTCGGTGTAGCCCGTGAGCATCATGCGAATGACATCGCCGTGTTGTTCGCGGACCTTCGAAAGGAAATCGACGCCGCTCATCGCAGGCATGCGCTGATCGGTGACGACCACCTGCGCTGGCGTACGGCGCATGATGTCGAGTGCTTCGTTGGGATCGCTGGCGGTCAGCACACGCCAGGGCTCGCCCCGAAGCAGTCGCTGAATGGCTCTGAGGATGTTGGGTTCGTCATCGACGAACAGAACAACGTGTTCGTTCACGTTCGGGTCTCCGGTCCAGGTTTGCGAGAGCAGCTTGAGAGCACGACGATGCAAGTCGACCTGCCGGATCTATCGGCGGAACAGCGGAAGTCCCTTTGGTGAGAGTTGCGCTCGAATGCGCGCAGGCGACCGTGGCCAGCGGCGCGATCGCCGTGGTGCGCGAATCATGCGCTCTCGGTGCACGCGAGTTGCCTGCTCGATGCGGGCGTGGTTCAGGGGCTTTGGATGGGCATGGGCAGGGAGGAGGGGGGGCGCGGCGTTCAGCCGTCGCCCATCCCGAGGCGTTCTCGTGCCTGCTTGCCTGCCTGCACGGCTTCGCACCAGGCGCGGTTCTCGAGGTACCACTGCACGGTGGCGGCGAGGCCGGTTTCGAGGTTGTGGCGCGCTTCCCAGCCGAGTTCTTCGCGGATCTTGGTCGCGTCGATCGCGTAGCGCCGGTCGTGTCCCGGGCGGTCCGCGACGAAGGTCTTGAGGTCGCGATACGAAGCGAGGTCGCGACCGTCGAGCGCCGGGTTCCTGGCCACCGGGGCGCGTGCGTCGAGTTCGTCACAGATCGTGTCGACGATCTGGAGATTCGTGCGCTCGTTGTTGCCGCCGATGTTGTACTTCTCTCCCGGGGTGCCGCGTTCGAGTGTGAGATGGATGCCGCGGCAGTGATCTTCGACGTAGAGCCAGTCTCGCACGTTGCCCCCGTCGCCGTAGATCGGGAGCGACTTGCCGTCGAGGGCGTTCAGGATCATCAGCGGGATCAGCTTTTCCGGGAAGTGATACGGCCCGTAGTTGTTCGAACAGTTGGTGATCACGCCGGGCAGGCCGAAGGTCTCGCAGTAGGCGCGCACCAGATGGTCGGCCCCGGCCTTCGAGGCGGAATAGGGCGAATTGGGCGCGTAGGGCGTTTCTTCGCTGAATGCGCCGGTATCCCCGAGGCTGCCGTAGACCTCGTCGGTGGAAACGTGGAGAAAGCGAAAAGCCGAGCGGGCTGCTTCGTCGAGTTCGGCGTGATAGCGGCGAGCGACGTCCAGCAGGTTGAACGTGCCGGCGACGTTGGTTTCGATGAAGGCCCCGGGCGAATCGATCGAGCGATCGACGTGACTTTCGGCGGCGAAGTTGAGCAGCCCGGTCGGCGAGTAGCGGCGAAACATCTCCTCGATCGCGCCACGATTGCAGATGTCGACGAGTTCGAACTGGAACCGATGGTGACCCTGCAGGTCGGCGAGGCTTTCGAGGTTGCCCGCGTAGGTGAGCTTGTCGAGCACGACGACACGCGCGTGCGTCTCTTGAATCACCATCCGGACGTAGTTCGAGCCGATGAATCCGGCGCCGCCCGTCACCAGGAGCGTTTGCATACCTGCTTCACCTCTTGTGGTCGCATCGCAATCGAAAATGCTTGCGGTCGACGCGCCCGGCTCGCGGAACCCTGGGGCTGGCCCGGGCTAGACGTAGTTGCCGGGTTCCGGTGTCCGGATGCGACGCTGCGCCTGCTTGAACTGTTCGACTTCTTCTTTCAGATCCTGCGTGCTGACGCGCGCGACGTCCTCGCCGCGCGCCGACTCGCTTGCCTTGTGGCGGAGCACCGCGTGCAAGATCCGCACACAGTCCCCTGGCGCGCACTCGCGCGCCGTCCCGAGAATCGCCATCCAGTCGACATCGTCGAAAAGTGGCTTCCCCGCTCGTTTTTCGGCTGCCTCGGCGTGGATCTGTACGGCCGAGATCATGTCGTCGGGGAAGAGGGGGTTCACTTCGACCAGTCGCTCGAAGCGATTGGCGGCGACGAAGGCCGGGCGCAGGGTGTCGGGCGTCGAGGTGGCCCCGACCACGAGGTGCTGCTTGTTCGCGATGGTGCGATCTACGATTTCGAGCAGGAAGTCCATGATGGGGCCGACCGGGAGGTCGGTGCGCTGGGTTCCGATCGCCTGGGCGCGTGAGAATTCGAGCTCGTCGAAATAGACGGTGAGGGGGGGCATCTCCTCCAGGATGTGGGACCACTGCTGGACGAGTTCGCCCACCTTTCCGCCGGCGTGGACGACGTCGAGAATGAGCCTCGGGACCTCGACTTCGAGAAAGCTCGTCTCGGTGTGGGTCGCGAGGGCCCTGGCGAGCAGGCTCTTGCCGACCCCTTCACGTCCGATTAGCAGGATGCCCGACGGCGGGAAGGTTCCCCAATTCGCGTAGGTGCTGGGGTTGGTGGCCGCGCATGCGTAGGTGAGCACCTCGTCCTTGGGCCCGGCGAGCCCACCGATCGATTCGAAGCCGAACCCCGGGTTGGCGGTCAGTTTGGCGCCGCGGGCCATTGGATCGACGCTGCGCAAGAAGCTCGACCAGAGGTTCTGAGCACGTTCTGTTCGTACGAAGTCTTCGTTCACGGGCCGGAGCTTAGTATGCGGTGCAGGACAAGGCCCGAATCGGGGTGACGCTCAAGCGGGCGTGCGCAATACTCCCGCCGCCGAGCACCCCAGGTGCTCGCAGGTCAGCTGCGAAACGCGCGCCATGTGCGTTGCTCGAAGCGGCCGAGCAAGTGGGTCCCCATCGTCTAGTGGTTAGGACACCGGCCTTTCAAGCCGGCGACACGGGTTCGAGTCCCGTTGGGGATGCCACTCGTTTTCCGCAAGTCCAGCCTGCGGCTGAACTTGCTGGGCTGAGGGCTCCGGTGGCTCGGTGGCCCGGTTCAGAGTTGGACGGGCGGGGGATGCCGTGACGCTCGCCGCGGTGCTCGTCGATGCGGCGAGCAGAAGAATCGTGGTCGTGATGCATCCGAAGAGACGCCGAAGCTGACCTTGATTGCCCGTTGCAATGCCATGAAAAAAGATCTCCCGTCGAGCGTTCATGGCGCTTCCTTCCTCGAGTCTCGTGACGATTGCCGTGTCATCCACGTACGAAAAAGGGCCCCTCGCTTTGCCAACGAGGGGCCCTTCTATTCTTGCTCTTCGTGCTTTCGCGCTGAGCGGTACCTCTAGCGCTTGCGGCGACCCGCGATCGCGAGGCCCGAGAGGCCTGCACCGAGCAGCAGGGCCGTGCCCGGTTCCGGAACCACGGTGAATTGGCCACCGATGACCGTCGCGAGGCCAGTAGCGCTCGAGCCGAGGAAGCCATCGACGCCGGGCATCTGGAAGCCGCCGCCGTGGAAGGCGCCAGTCGCGTCCGCTTGGATCGTCACCGTACCGACGAGGGCGGGGTTGCCGTCACCCGTCTTGCTGGTGCCGAAGAACCCGTAAGCGCCGGCAACGCGGCCCGGGGGCGGAAGCGGTTCCGCGACCGGGAGAAGGCGACCGTTCGTGCCCATCTTCACCTTCCCACCACCAGCGGGGGTGTAGTGCCA
>JASMLK010000049.1 GCA_030748735.1 Myxococcota bacterium
CCTAATCGGCGACGTCGCCACCCGGATCGAACCGACCGAGGCCTCGGCAGTGCACACCTCCGCGCTCGACCACGGAAACCGGTCGCCCCGACAACGCGATCGCCGCACGATGCAGTCCGTCCTCACTGCAAATCACCACCCGCGAGCCATCTCAACCCGGCGGTGGCAGCATCGCCGCGAAACGAAGAGCCTACGCTCTACTCGCGAATAATCCGGGCTAGCGCGACGAGCAGCGAACGGCGCTGCGATCCTGCTATCTAGTCCGGCTGCGATTCCCACGCCTGACGACAGGACCCCCATGACCGAAGCCTCGCTCTTTGCACCCCTCGAATTCACCCGCGGCCCCGCGATGAAAAACCGCTTCATGTTGGCGCCGCTCACCAATCTGCAGAGTCACGCCGACGGAACGCTTTCGGACGACGAGTTTCGCTGGCTCACCATGCGCGCACAGGGTGACTTCGGGGCGACGATGACGTGCGCTGCCCACGTGCAGGCGATCGGGCAGGGGTTCCCGGGGCAGCTCGGTGTCTTTTCCGACGCCCACCTCGACGGGCTCACGAAGCTCGCCGCGGAGATCCGCGCACACCAGAGCGTCGCACTCCTGCAGCTCCACCACGCCGGCATGCGCTCACCCGCAGACGTGATCGGCACGACGCCCGTGTGTCCCACGGCCAACGAAGAAACGGGCGCCCGCGAACTGTCGCTCGGCGAAGTCGAAGCCCTCACCGAAGACTTCATCGCCGGGGCGGTGCGCGCCGAGCGCGCGGGCTTCGACGGTGTCGAGGTTCACGGCGCCCACGGCTATGTCGTGTGCCAGTTCTTGAGCAGTGAGATCAATCAGCGCACGGACCAATACGGTGGGTCGCTCGAAAACCGCTCGCGCCTTCTCTTCGACATCGTTGACGGCATTCGATCGCGCTGCCGGCCCGACTTCAACATCGGCGTGCGCCTTTCGCCCGAACGCTTCGGCATCGAACTCATGGAAGCGCGCGAGGTCGCGCAGCGGCTGCTCCACCAAGGCGCGATCGACTTTCTCGACATGTCGCTGTGGGATTGCTTCAAGGAGCCGACCGAAGAAGCCCACGCCGGGCGCAGCCTGCTTTCGTATTTCACCGACCTCGAAAGGGGTGACGTGAAGCTCGGCGTCGCAGGCAAGATCTACGGAGGCCCGCAGGCACGTGAGTGCCTCGAGTCTGGCGTCGACTTCGTTCTTGCGGGGCGCGCGGCAATCCTGCACCACGACTTCCCCGAGAAGATCCGCCTCGACCCCGACTTCCAGATGATCGAACGGCCGGTCAGTCGCGAGCACTTGCGCGCGGAAGGGCTCGGGCAGACGTTCGTCGACTACATGGCGACGTGGCGGGGGTTCGTCGAATCGGATTGAGCCTGGTCGGTTGCGATTCAAGCAAGCGACGCAAAGGAGAAGCGTGCATGTTCGAAACACTCGATGTCAAAGCCGGCGGTGCCGTCGGTCGTATCACGTTGAACCGGGCGAAGAAGCTCAACCCGCTCTCGACGCAAACCCTCGCAGAACTCGAAGCGGCGGCGTACTGGTTCGATGAGCAGCCCGACGTGAAGGCCGTCGTCGTGAGCGGCGCGGGGCGCGCGTTTTCGGCGGGAGCCGACCTCAGCACGTTCCAGGGCCCGCAGGGTGACGTCGACACGCGCGCCGCTGCAGACCAGGGCCGCAAGATGGCGGACGCCCTCGAGAACATGCGCGCAATCAGCGTTGCAGCGATTCGCGGTTGGTGTGTCGGTGGCGGGCTCGTCCTCGCCGCGGCGTGCGACCTGCGCATCGCAGCCGAAGACGCGCGCTTCTCGATCCCGGAAATCGACCTCGGCATTCCGCTCGCCTGGGGGGGCATCCCGCGACTCGTACGCGAAGTCGGCCCGGCGCTCACCAAGGAACTCGTGCTCACCTGCCGTCCCTTCGACGCGCAGGAAGCCAAGGCTGCGGGCTTCTTGAACCGCCTCGTCCCGGACGCAGACCTCGACGCCACAGCGAACGAACTCGCCGAGTCGATCGCCGCGAAAGCCTCGCACGCGATCTTCTCCACCAAGCGCCACGTCAATGCCGTAACGGAGCAGATGGTCGGCACGATGCGAAGCTGGTCCGACGCCGACGGCCTCGTCACCGCACTCGGCGACGAAGAATGCGCAGAGGCCCGGCGGACGTACTTGAAGGATCGCGGGTAGGGGCAGACATCCCGGCCCCCTCCGGAGCCTGCAATTCGTCCGGCATTCTTGTCCGTTGCGACGCTGGTGCAGTCCGGCTGCGGGTCGGCTCGCCCGAAGTTGGGCCCTCTACGAGGCGTTTCGGAAGACGACGAACGTCCCGCAAGACGACGTGATCCGACGCGCCCGATGCGACGAAGGTGGTCTTCGAATCGCTACTCCCGAAGATCTCATCATCTTGAAGTTGATCGCGAATCGCGAGAAGGACCAGATCGACTTGATCGGCCTCTGTGCGCTACCGGATCTCGATTGGGACTACGTCGAGAGGTGCGCACAGGAGTGGGAGTTGTCGGAACTGCTGAAGCGTTTTCGGAACGCCTGAAAATCAGAGCCCTTCATCCCGTTCGATCGCGCGGATGCGCTGGTCGATCTCGAGGGATTCGTCGTGGCGGCCCTGCCTGTCGTAGATGCCGCGCAGGCCCATCAGCGAGTTGCGGTTTTCGGGGTCGATTTCGAGGGCGCGCAAGAACTCGGCTCGCGCTTTCGAGAGATCGCCCTTCTTCAGGTAGACGCGTGCGAGGTTGTCGTGGGGTTCGGGTGAGGTGTCGACGTTTTCGATCAAGAACTCGAGGGTCTCGATCGCGGCGTCGTCCTTGTCGATGCTCATCTGATAGATGGCGAGGTTGTTGAGCATCTGTACCGAGTACCCGGCGGCCCGCATGTCGGCTACGTAGAACCGCTCGGGGTCCGCCCAGTCGAGGTTCCTTGCGCCGGTGCGCAATGCGAAGAGCACGAGCACGATCGTGAGCCCCATGGCGATGCGATTGCGCACCTCGGGTGAAGCCTTGTCGTAGAAACCCGCCAGCCCGATCGCAACGCCCCCCATGGGCGCGTAGAGCCAATGCTCGAGATACATCGAGGGCAGGGGGATCACGCCCGAAAAGGGCGCAAGTGCTGCGAAGAACCAACCACAAGCCAGGAAGTAGATCGGCCAGCGCTTCGCCATGACCGCAGCCGCAAGGCCCGCACAGACGATCACGACGCCAAGTGCACCGTGAAGGGTGAAGATGCTCGAGTAGATGACCTTCGGCTTCGTGTAGCTGAGCGTCCAGGGCCAGACGAGCAATTCGAAGTAGCGATCGAGGACGCTCACGAACGTGTACAGACGCACCCACAAGCTCTCGGTGTAGACGTTGTATCCCTCGACCATCCCCACCGTGTTCGCGAAGTTGAGCCAGGTGAGCTTGATGGCGAAATAGCCGAACGCAAGCACTGCGAACCCCGCAACGCCTCCGATCAGGAACCCGTCGCGAGAACGGCGACCCGTCGACACGAGGTAGATCGCAAGTACGACTGCGAGCGGAAAGACGATCACCATGTTGGACTTGGTGAGGAGCGCCTCGATGGCGAGCGCGAGGGCAACGACGTACCAACCGATGCGCTGTCGTCCACCCGGCGCCGACAGACTCGCAAGCCACGCATGAAGCGCCCCCAGCACGAACGCCAGGCCCAGCGGTCCCGCGAGTCCCGACGCATAGCTCACGGCCTGCGTCTGCACCGGGTGCAGCAGGAAGATCCACGAGGCCAGGAGACTCCCCACCGCGGCAAAGCCGAGCGCGCGAAACAGCAAGAAGAGCATGAAGCCGTTCGCCACGTGTACCCCGAGGCTCACCGCATGGTAGGGGTAGGGCGACGTGCCGAAGAACTGATGGATTGCCGCAAACACGAACTGCTGATTCGGGCGATAGGTATTCGATTGAAAACCCACGCCTTCGGTCACGCTCGAGGTGTAGATCTCGGTCGTGTCGAAGTTCTTGACGTGTTCGTTCCAGGTAATGAACTGGTGGTCGTCGAATAGAAGCGGCCCCCCGAGCACCACGCCGTAGACGAGGAGCGTGAGGCCCAGGTGGCTCCCGAAGACACGCGCACGCGAGGCGACGATCTGCTCGAAGAAGGCCGCGCCGAACTCAGTGTTCGCTTTGTCGTTGGACCCGTCGTTCATCGAAGTCGCCTATCGAATCGCATGAAGAAGCCACATCGATCACGCCCCCGCAAAGTCCGTGACGATCACAGACGGGAAGCGAACGACCAGGTCGAAGGCCAGGACGACCAGCGCAGCCAGGTGCACGTGAAACAAACCCAACTCGAAGCGCCCCTGCACCCAGACGGGTGTCCTCGCAATCGCATCACGCGACAAGAACCAGAAGAGCGAGAACATCGCGGGGAGATAGAGCGCGAGCACGAGCCTCGGACCGCGCACGATGGGCGAGTAGAACGCATAGGCGACCACGTAACCGCCCACCACGCAGAGCACGAAGGCCGTACGGACCCATCGCCCCTCGCGCAAACACGCCTCGGCAAAGGCTTCACGCGCGCGGATCGCAACCGCGACCGCGACCAGGGTGTAGAAGATCAAGTACTTGCCATAACCGAACGGCATGTAGATGAGATGCCGCAGTTCACTGACCCACATCCCCTTCGCAATGCGCCCCGCCGCTTCGAGCAGCGTGTGTTCGGCGAAGTAACGCTTCGCGCTGGGGAGCAACTCCGGCGAGAGGTCGGGCCAATGCTCGCGGTCGCCCGTGCCCGACATCACCTCCTTCACCTCGTCCCACGAATCGGCCCACATGTAGAAGGTGGTGTTCACGTTGTAGAACCACTGCCCGAATCGATCGTGGGATGTCTTGATGTAGGGGAAGACGGTTGCGAGGAAGAGCGCGACCAGAATGCAAGCGCCCGCCAACGGGCGAAGCCACGCCCCACCCGAGCGAAAGCGCTGGAGCGCGGACACGCCCGCAAAGAAGCAGACCGCCGCCAGAAGTGGCAATACGGAAGCTTTGGTGAGATACGCGACCCCGAGTACCACGCCACACAGTGCCGCACGTTTGGGCCGCGGATCGCCTTGCCACCACAGCGCCAACACGAAGGCGAGAAAGAAGAGCCCATAGAAGAGCAGCTCGGCCTGCACGTAGCCCGAGCGGTAGACGAACACCGTGAAGGCCACGATCGTGATCATCACGCCGGTTTCGAATGCCGGGAGTGTCCTCCGCGCAAGCCACCCCACACCGGCCAGCACGAGCAAGCTCAACGCGACGTTCAGGTACTTGCCGCGCACGAAGAGTTCGTCCGTCGAATCGCCATGGCGATCGATGAGGCTCACGAGGAAGGGCATCACGGGCATCTGGTTGCGCCCACCCACGTAGCCGTACTGCGTCTCGTTCATCTGACGCGCGTAGTAGACGTACGAACCCTGGTCGGCCTTCAAGATCTCGGTGTTGACGGTGTGGATGTGGTGGTGGGCACCAACCACATAAACGACCACCAGTGCGGCGGTGACGAGCCCCGCCAGCAAGCCCAACGGAAGCGAGCGCTTCGAAGCGGTCCACTGCGCGAGCGATTCGGAGGGCGACTGCACGCCGACACCGTAGCATCGAACCCACTTCACCCTTTATCGCGGCGACCACAGCGTGAGGCGGGCGCGCTACTGAAGCGCGGGCACGATGTCTTCGGCCAGCAAGTCGAGTGAATGTGCTTGTTCTTCCGCCGATGTACCGCCGATCAACGGTCGACCCACCAGCAGGTTCATGCCGAGCGCCTCCCGATAGCGACCGAGCTTGTCTAGCACTTCGTTGCGGGTCCCCACGACGACGCGCTCACTCACCGGTGCCTCGGCCGCTCGCGCGATCGCTTTGGGGAGCTTGAGCGATGGCGGACGGCGCTCGCTTTCGAGTCTTGCATGCACACGTGCGAGGACGGTCGGGTCGTCACTCACGAAGACGGTGCGCATGATGGGCACGACGGCATCTTCGGGCGCGGCACCCGAGGTCATCGCTCCGCGATGGAAGGCCAGGTTCTCTTCGATGAGTTCGAAGGGCTCCATGGGAGAAGCCAGATAGGGCAAGCCCCAGCGTGCCGCCTGGGCGAGGCCCTTGCGCCCGAACGCCGCGACGGCGAGCGGTGGGTGGGGGGACTGGAGAGGCGGCATCCCCCGCAGTGCACCCGGGCCCTCGAGTTCGTGAAACTGCGAAGTTTCGTCGTCGATCGCTTCGCCCGCGAAGAGTTTCAGCACGAGCTCGAGGCAGTCGTCGAAGCGGTCGCGCTTGCTGGTGGGGTCGATCTCGAAGGCGTTGAACAGGTGCTTGGGAAAGCCGCGGCCCAGACCCAGGATGAGGCGACCGCCGCAGAGGTGATCGAGCGTCGCGATCGCGCGCGCGATTTCGACCGGATGGGCGAGGGGCAGCAGGAGCGAAGTCGTGGCGAGGCGAACGTTCGGCGCGCGGGCCGCGATCGCCGCGAGGTTCAACAAAGGTGTAGAGCACCCACCGGGAACGAAATGCATCTCGGGAACCCAGACCGAATGCACCCCGCGCCGCACGGCGTCGTCCACCCACCCGAGCGTGCGCTCCCATTCCCTGCGATTCGACACTCCACCGACAGCGATCGCGAATGCGAGGCCCTCGACGCCCCATCGCTCGCGTTCCGTCTGGGCGGTTTCCACTGCGTCGTCTCCCCGAAAAAGACCGGCGATCAAGAATACCGGAAGCCAGTGCACGCAGGGGCTGGTCGAAGTGAACGTTCACCTCGTCTTCGTGGGTTAATGAACGTGACGGCTGCGCGCGCCACGCTGAGGTAGGTTCTCGCGCCGACGCGCGATTTCACGCGGCGGCGTGTTGCGCGCACAAGTCAGCGAAACCTGGAATCAATTCCGGCGCGACGTGCAACGGGTGCGAGGGGCCCCGCTAACGCAGGCTGCGAAAGCAGGTCCGCACTTCGTCGATGTACGCCTCGGGCTGCTCGAAGGCAGCGAAGTGGCCCCCCTCGCTGAGCTCGTTCCAGTGGATGAGCTTCGGAAAGCGCTTCTCCGCCCAGCGGCGCGAGCAGCGGAAGATCTCCTTGGGGAAGATGCTGCAGCCGACCGGGATCTCGACGTTCTCGAGTGCAACGTTGTTGAAGCTCTCCCAGTACAGCCGACCCGAAGACGCGGGCGTGGCGGGTAGCCAGTACAACATCACGTTGTCGAGCAGTTCGTCGCGGCCGATCACGTTTTCGGGATGCCCGTTGCAGTCGGTCCACTCGTAGAACTTCTCGAGGATCCAGGCCGCCTGACCCGCCGGTGAATCCGCGAGCCCATAGCCGAGCGTCTGCGGGCGGGTGCTCTGTTGTTTCGAATAGCCCGAACCCTGGTCCTGGTAGTGCTGCATCGACGCGAGGGCGCCTTGTTCCTGCTCGGTCAGGTCGTTCATCGTCTCGGGGTCGGGGCCGACCACGGGCATGTTGAGGTGGATGCCCGCGCAGTGTTCGGTGTCCTGGATGCCGATCATCGTGGTCACCATGGCGCCCCAGTCGCCGCCTTGCGCGAAGTAGCGGTCGTAGCCCAGGCGCGCCATCAACGTGGCCCACATGTCGCCGATCTTGCCGACGCCGGTACCCGTGGTCGCCGGCTTGCCCGAGAACCCGTAGCCGGGGAGCGACGGACAAACGACGTGGAAGGCGTCTGCCGCGTCACCGCCGTGCGCGGTCGGATCGCTGAGCGGCCCGATCACCTTCTGGAACTCGACGATCGACCCGGGCCAGCCGTGGGTAATGACGAGCGGGCGCGCGTCTTCGTGCTTCGAGCGCACGTGGATGAAATGGACGTCGATGCCGTCGATCTCGGTGACGAACTGTGGCCATTGGTTGAGCAGGGCTTCGCGCTCGCGCCAGTCGTACTTTTCGCCCCAGTACGCGCAGACTTCCTCCACGTAGGAAAGCGGGATCCCCTGGGACCAGTCGTCGACGGTTTCCTTTTCGGGGTAGCGCGCGGCGGCAAGGCGGCGACGCAGATCTTCGAGGTCGGCTTCGGGGACATCGATCTTGAAGGGGCGAATCTCGCTCACGGGGGGCTCCTTGGCGTTGTGCTCACGGCGCTGGTTCGAAGCGCAGGGGTCGACGCGCAGGCCGCAAAGCGTCACCCAGCCACCCGGAGGGTGCAATTCGCGTCTGCGCGATTCGCTAGCCTGCTCGGCTGCACGTCGGCCATCCCCAGATGGCGATCGAGAGACCCGACGGAGGCCCCCCGATGTTCATCATGCGCTTCGACATGCGCTCCCCAGGTATCGGAAACACGACGACCGCCGAACTCTACGCTGCGGCACTCGACATGGCGGTGTGGGGCGAGGAGAACGGCGCGCTGCAGATCGTCGTATCCGAACACCACGGCTCGAGCGACGACTACCTGCCTTCGCCGCTGGTCCTCGCGAGCGCGATGGCGGCCCGCACGAGCCGTATCGAGATCCAGATCGGCGCGCTCATCGTTCCCCTCCACGACCCCCTGCGCCTCGCCGAGGACATCGCGGTGCTCGACCTGATCAGCAGCGGACGCGTGACCTACGTGATGGCGGTGGGATACGTCGAGCGCGAATACCGTCAGCTCGACCGCCCCTTCAAGGGGCGCGGCAAGCGCATGGACGAATGCCTGGAGGCGATTCGGAACGCATTCACGGGCGAATCCTTCGAGTATCAGGGACGCATGGTCCGCATTCGGCCCACGCCCATGACACCCGGCGGGCCCACGATGTTGATGGGAGGCAACAGCAAAGCGGCCGCGCGGCGGGCCGCGCGCTTCGGCATGGGGATGCTCGCGCAGGGGCTGAACCCCGAACTCGAGGGCATCTATCGCGCAGCCTGTGAGGAGCAGGGGATCACGCCGGGACCCTGCATCAACCCGCCGCCCAACCTGGTGACATCGGGCTTCGTCGCCCGAGACCCCGACGAAGCCTGGGCAAAGCTGGGGCCATACCTGCTCCACGACGCGCGCGCCTACGCGGCGTGGATGGGCGACGCGACTTCCATCAGCAAGTCCGTGGCGAACACCGTAGAAGAGCTTCGGGCGCAGCAGGGCGCCTATCGAATCTTCACCCCCGAAGAGGCGGTCGACTACATGCGCAGCACCGGGGTCTTCCTCCTGCAGCCGTTGTGCGGGGGGCTCGACCCCGACCTCGCCTGGGAATGCCTCGATACCTTCAAGGCCGACGTGCTCCCGAAACTGGGGTAGTTCGCCTCAAGCGGCTGGTTTCAAAGCGAATTTTGCATATGTACACGTCTGTGTAAGTTTGCATCCTCGTATCACTTCGCTACTCCTCACTCCTCAACGGGTCACGCGCCCGCGACCCGCCGAGGAGTACCCCATGAGTGCGCCGGTCGAAGACCTCTCGAAGCTCACGCGCCGCGAACGGCGAAAGCGCGAAGTGCGCAATCGCATCATCGAAGCTGCCGTCGAGCTCTTCGACCGCGACGGCTTCGCGGCGACCCGCGTCGCGGCGATCTGCGACCGCGCCGACGTCGCGCACAAGACCTTCTTCAATCACTTCCCCGCCAAGCAGGATCTGCTGCGCGAGATGGCGTCGGTGTATCTCGCCGGGCTGCTCGAAAGGCTCGAAGAAACCCGCAAGCAGCCGGGCACGACGGGGGACCGCATCACCTTCTTCTTCGACCGTGTCGCGGAGAACGCGTGCGAGATCGGTTCGATGCATCGCGAACTCATCACCGAAGTCGTGCACGTGATTCATGAATCGGGGACCGAGACGGAACAAGCGCAAAAGCTCCAGAACGCTTTCGGGGCGATCATCGCCGAGGGTGTCGCGCGTGGAGACATCACGACCGACCACCCCCCCGAGACCCTCACCGATATGATGATGGGCGCCTTCTACGCCCTCATGTTCAACTGGTCGAACCTCGACCACTACCCCATCGCACAACACGCAAGCGCAACGGCGCGTTTCCTCGCTGATGCGATGAGTGCGAAGGTCTGACGACCCGTCAGCACAAGTCGACACCCACGAAATCGGCGCCGCAAGCGGTTCACGCGCACGAGGAAACAGCCACCGGTACGCTACGTACAGGGCCCTGTAGCGCGAGTGGCGACCCGATCGTGGTGAGCTAAGCCTCCCGACCCCTCCAGCGCGCTCCATGCCTTCCACGGCGACTCACCGGCATGCGTCGCGTCGCTCGACACCGAAGGAGCCCCCGATGAGCGATACATCTCCTGCGCTGCGTGATCGCGAGCTCGGAGCCGTCATCGTCGGAACCGGGTTCGGCATCTTGACCCACCTTCGAGCGCTACGCGGTGCGGGCATCAAGGCGATCGCACTCGTTGGACGCAACCCGGAAAAGACGCGCGAACGCGCAGCAAAGGTCGGGGTCGAACACGCACTCACGGACCTCGCCGAAGCGCTCGAACTGCCGGGCGTCGACCTCGTCACGATCGCAACACCACCGCACACCCACTGCGAGATCGCACTCGCGGCCATCGCCGCCGGCAAGCACGTGCTCTGCGAAAAACCTTTTGCTCGCGACACCGCTGAAGCGCAGCTGATGCTCGACGCTGCCGATGCCGCCGGTGTCATTCACATGCTCGGTACCGAGTTTCGTTTCGCTACGAGCCAGGCACTCGGAACGCGTGCGGTACGTGAAGGACACATCGGCGAGCCACGTCTGGTGAACTTCACGATGAACGTTCCGGTACTCGCCGACCCGGATGGTGAAGTGCCCGACTGGTGGTCCGCGGGTCGAGACGGCGGGGGCTGGCTCGGCGCCTACGCGTCCCACATCATCGATCAGATTCGCGCAACACTCGGCGAATTCGAAGGTGTGAGTGCTTCGCTCACGACGGTGTCCGAACGAGACTGGACCGTCGAAGACAGCTACACGATCCACTTTCGCATGAAGTCCGGTGCTTCGGGTGTGCTGCAGAGCACCGCGGCCGCCTGGGGGATGCCCGTGCTCGTCGCGAAGCTCTACGGCAGCAAGGGCACGCTTTCGATCGAAGGCGAAAACGTCACCCTCGCGAGCAAGGCGGGAATCGAACAACTCGATGTGCCCGAAGACCTCGTGACCTCGGCCCCGGAACCGCCGCCCGCTGAGTTCATGAAGACCACGTACGACCACCTGCACGCGGCCGGCTTCGATCTTGGCCCCTACACGAAGCTCTGCGAGCTGATGCGCGACCGCATTCTCGGCAAAGAGACTTCCAACGACCCCGCCCCCGCGACCTTCGAAGACGGGCTCGCGGGCCAGAAGGTCCTCGACGCCATTCGCCTCTCCAACGCGGAAGGTCGGTGGGTCGAAATCAAGTAGGCCGCGCGTATCCCAACCGAGAACCGAACAACCGATAGAACGAGCGAACAAGAGAAGGACATCGAAAAATGAATCGATTCGAAGGCAAGGTGGCATTGATTACGGGCGCGGCGTCGGGCATCGGCCGCGCGGTTTCAGAACGACTCGCAAGCGAGGGCGCCGCGATCTACGGCGTCGACATCAACGCAGAAGGGCTCGCGGAAACCGAAGCCACGATCAAGGACGCGGGTGGGAAGATCCAGGTCGGTGTTCACGACGTGACCCATCGCGCCAACTGCCTCGATGCGGTCGCGACCGCGGTGCAGGCGCACGGCAAGCTCGACGTCCTGGGCAACGTCGCGGGCATCGTGCGCTTCGCTCCGACCACGGATGTCAGCGAAGAGGACTGGCGCCTGATTCACGCCGTCAATCTCGACGCACCGTTCTTCCTTTCGCAAGCCGCAATTCCCCGCCTCCTCGAGACCCATGGCAACATCGTCAACATCGCGAGCAATGCGGGCTTGATGGGGCAGGCGTATACGGCTGCCTACTGCTCGAGCAAGGCGGGGCTCGTGAACCTCACGCGCTCGATGGCCATCGAACACATCAACACCGGGCTCCGCGTGAACGCGATCGCGCCCGGCGGCGTGGCGACGACCCTCACCCAGACGGTGAGCTTCCCCGACGGCCTCGACTGGGATCTGATCAAGCGATACTCGGGCCTGCGCGGCTTCAGCGAGGCCAGCGAGATCGCCGGCGCGTTCGCCTACATCGCAAGCGACGAAGCGAAGAGCGTGCACGGGTCGATCTTCAGCATCGACGGTGGCATCACGACGGGCTAGCCCGTCGCTCGATCAGGCCCCGTCGAACAGAGCGAAGAGTTCCTCGAAGGCCTTGAACTGCCCGCCCGAAGCGGACGAAGGCACCAGGATCGGTGTCTTCATCCCCGCTTCGTACCAGGCTTCGAGTCCTTCGAGCACGCGCGAAGGCGGACCGTACAGCGTGCAGTCCGATAGCCACTCGTCGGTCATGAGTTCCGGCAGACGATCGCGCTCGCCAGCTTCGATGGCCTTTTCGATCGCCTCCATCTCCTCGACGTAGCCGGCTTCCTTCCAGTAGTTGCGGTAGTTCGGGAGCCCCACGTACATGGTGAGGGTGCGGCGATTCACGGCCGCTGCGGCCTCGATGTCGTCGCTGATGCAGGTCGGAATCATGTCACCGATGAAGAAGTCGTCACCCGTTCGCTTGTCGGCCGGCAGGACGGCGAGCGATTCGGGGGTATGCCGGCGCGAGCAGTTCGCGAACACGACCCCTTCTGCGATCTCACTCGACAAGCCCACCATCTTCTTGCGCAGGCCCGCAACCACGATGGGAGGCAGATCGCCGATTCGCTTCTGCGACCGCAGGCCCTCCACGAACTGCCGCATGTCCGAAAGGGGCTTGCCGGTCGTCACGCCGAGCCGGCTGTTCATCGGAGCGTGACTCACGCCGATCCCGAAGCGAAAGCGCCCGTTCGAGAGTTCGTGGATGGTGGCTGCGGAGACGGCGTAATCGGCGACGTTGCGCGTATAGAGGTTCGCGATCGCGGTACCGAAGGGGATGCGCTCCGTTACGTGTGCGAGTGAATGACAAAGTCCCATGCCATCACCGAAACTCGCGCAGTAGATCCCCGCGTAGCCTCGGCGTTCGATCTCCTTCGCGAGGTCGAGGGTGGCGGCTTTGCGCCCGGGAACGGCGGCCAGAGCGAGGGCGGGAAGTCGAGTCGAGCCATCCGAACGGGCAGGGGCCACGGTTTCTCCTTTGGGTGTGCGCTTCGATGAAGACGCTTGGATAGCGAATTCCCGTCACCACATCCCTTTCGTCCAGAGGGAGCTTCGGACGGCCCCCCGTTCAGGAGCAAGGCATGTGTGGATTGCGCATCCCGGTGAACCAACCGCCGTCGGCAACGAATTCCGACCCGGTCGAGTAGCTGGCTTCGTCGGTCGCGAGGAAGACGATGAGTTGGGCCACCTCTTCCGGTTGCCCGACCCGAGGAATCGGGAACTGCGAGTACGTCGACTGGTTGAGCTGCTCGACGGTCGAGTGTTCCGCACCGCCCATCGCCGTGTACATCCCGCCCGGATGGACGCTGTTCACGCGAATACCGTACTGCCCGAGTTCGATTGCCGCGTTCTTCGTGAGGCCCCGTACCGCCCACTTGGTGGACGAGTAGGCGGATAGGCCGGCGGCGGAGTGCAGGCCGTCGATCGAAGACACGTTGATGATCGAACCCGAACCCGCGGCCTTCATCGGCTCGACCATCGCCCGAATCCCGAGAAACGTACCGAACTGATTGATCTTGAAGACCCTCATGTAGTCGTCGTCGGTCGTATCGGTGAGCGCAGCCATGTGAACGACCGCAGCGTTGTTGACCAGGACGTTCAACGGACCGTATTCGAGCGCGCGAGCGATGGCCGCATCCCAGGCCGCGGGTTCGGTGACGTCCATCTGGAGAAAGGCGGCGGTAGGGCCGAGTTCGGCGGCAAGCGCCGCGCCTTCCTCAGTGAGCACATCGCCGAAAACGACCTTTGCGCCCTCCGCCACCATCATGCGTACGGTCGCGGCGCCCAGACCGCGCGCACCACCTGTGACGATCGCAACCTTGTTCTCGAGTCGACCCATGGGTTCTCCTGTATTGAACGCAGGCTCGCCCGCTTCGATATCCGGGTCAACTGGATCGTCGCGGGTCGATCCTTCCGCGGATCGTTCCAGGGCGAGCGCTCGGACAGCAAGAAGCCAATGGCAGCCCCGAACGCGCGGGGGCAGGCGCCGAGCGAACTCGAGGCGGCCTGCGGTGATCGCGATCGCGGCCTTTCTCTTCGGGGTCGGCTTCCTGATGGCGCGGCGATCGGCGTACTCAGCACCGCGTTCATCATCGCCAATTCGGCCACCAACTTCGCCTGGGGGCTGATGGCGGACCGCACCGGCTGCCGGCTGGTACGACCAGTTGCCGGGTGGGAGTTGCACCCACTGAGAATCGCCGCCTTTCCACGGCGCACTGAATCATCCGGGCCTCCAGGCGGGGTGATCGCCGTCCTGCTCTCGAAGGCGTGGCTCTTCGGGATCGCGATTGCGTTCCAGCTGACCGCGATGGCGATCGTGGTCGTGTACCTCGACGAACCTCGCGACCGGGTTTGATTCGCCACCCCGAGGGGCCAGGCGAGTGACGGCGAGTCGCCGAATCCGGTGCATCGCACGCCGCACGGAAAAGAAACACAGTTGCATGCTCGCGATGTGATCGGCTCCGAGTCGGCGCAACCTCTTGTTGCGTTCTTGGCAATCGAGCGGGGTTCCACGGCTTCTCGCGACACTTCTCATGCATCAGCGGGCACTCACCCGGGTCGCCAAAGTTGTATGCTCCGTCGCCCCGTGTTCACGGGTGGCCGGCGGGCAACCGCCCACGACGGCCCAGGCAATATCCAATCCGGTTTCTTGTTCTCCCCACCCTCAAGCAATGGGAACGACATCCATGGCGCAAGATATTTCTCTCCAGCAGTACGGACTCGATGTAGACAATGTGCATCGCAACCTGAGTCCTGCAGAACTCTACGAGCACGGACTCGCCCATGACGGCAGCTCGATTACTTCCGCTGGAGCGTTGGTCGCCATCTCTGGAGCCAAGACCGGGCGCAGCCCCAAGGACAAGCGCATCGTCGACAACCCCGAAAGCCACGACAACGTCTGGTGGGGCAACATCAACATGCCGATCAGCGGGGATTCGTTCGAGAAGAACCGCGAGATCGCGATCAACTACCTGAACGCACGCGAACGCCTCTACATCGTCGACGGCTTCGCGGGTTGGGACCCGCGCTACCGACTGAAGATCCGCATCGTCTGTTCGCGCCCGTACCACGCACTCTTCATGCACAACATGTTGATGCGCCCGAACGCCGAAGAACTCGCGGGCTTCGGCGAACCCGACTACGTGATCTTCAACGCCGGCGCGCAGCCCGCCGACCCTGCAGTCGACGGGGTCGGTTCGGACGCCAGCGTGGCGATCAACTTCGAAAAGAGCGAATTCGTCATCCTCGGCACCCAGTACGCCGGTGAGATGAAGAAGGGCGTCTTTTCCATCATGCACTACCTGATGCCCGACAAGGGCGTGCTCTCGATGCACTGCAGCGCGAACATCGGTGAGCAGAAGGACGTGTCGATCTTCTTCGGCCTCTCGGGCACGGGCAAGACGACGCTTTCCGCCGACCCGAACCGCTTCTTGATCGGTGACGACGAACACTGCTGGAGTGAAGAGGGCATCTTCAACATCGAGGGCGGTTGCTACGCAAAGGCGATCAACCTTTCGGAAGAGTACGAGCCCGACATCTACCGAGCGATCCGCTTCGGTTCCGTGCTCGAAAACGTCGTCTACGACGAGCGCACGCGCGAAGTCGACTACAGCGACAACTCGCTCACCGAGAACACGCGCTGTTCGTACCCGATCGAATACATCCCGAACGCGGTCGAGCCCTGCGTGGGTGGGCATCCGAACAACATCATCTTCCTTACCTGCGATGCCTTCGGCGTGCTGCCTCCGGTGAGCAGCCTTACCCCCGAGCAGGCGATGAAGCAGTTCCTCGCCGGCTACACGGCGAAGGTCGCGGGCACCGAGGTCGGTGTGACGGAACCCGAAGCCACCTTCTCGGCCTGCTTCGGCGCCGCCTTCCTGGTGCGCCACCCCAAGGTCTACGGCGAAATGCTCGCCAAGAAGATGGAAGCCCACGGCGCGAAGGCGTGGTTGGTCAACACCGGCTGGAGCGGCGGTGGTTACGGGGAAGGTGAGCGGATGAAGCTCCCGTGGACGCGCGCGATCATCGACGCCATCCACGACGGCAGCCTCGCGGAGTCGGAAATGGTGACGGACCCGAACTTCGGGCTCGCGGTTCCGACCGCCTGCGCGGGTGTCCCGGCCGAGATCCTCAACCCGAAGAACACCTGGGCAGATGGAGCGGCGTACGACGCGGCTGCGAAGAAGCTTGCGCAGCTGTTCGCCGACAACGAGGCGAAGTTCGATTGAGCAGTTGGCGGCCCGGGATCGCCACTCGGTAGGTTCGAGGAGCACCGCTGCACGCTAGCCCGGCCGGAAAGTCCCCCTGCATTCGGTGAGCGGGAGCACGCTTTCCAGCTCTGTGGCCGGTGGCTCCTCGAAAATCGAACATGCTTTGCGCGTGCTGGTGAGTCCGGTCACCTTGGTGTCTTCGATCCAGCCCGAAACGTTTGGGCATGACTGCCCGACTGCGTTGCTTTGGTTTTCCCCGCCGTTTGCGTTCGGTCGCTTTGGCCGTGATCTGCGTCACGCTTTTCGCCGGCAACGCACACGGGGAGATCGTTTCGATCACTCTCGGTTTCTCGCCCTCGAGCGAGGAGGCGGTAGCGGGCTACGAGATCCACGTGGGTCCCGCACCCGGGCAATACGACCGCAGCGTCGACATCGGCATGCCCAGCTTCACCAACGGAGCCCTTCGCGGACAGGTGCAGGTCGACGACGTCCGGGACAACTTTCTCGCCATATCGGGCTACGACGAAATGGGAAGCCGAACGCCCATCAGCAGCGAAACCGTGCTGCTCGCCGCGACTCCCGAACCGGAGCCGGAGCCCGAGCCCGAACCCGAGCCCCAGCCCCAGCCCGAGCCCGAGCCGCCTGACGCGACCGAGGCCGGCAGCCTTACCGTGCTCGGTCTGGGCGTTTCCGTCGACGGCGACGACCCCGTCGATGGTCTGCCCACGATCTTCGCCTCACAGAAGAAGATCCGACGCCATCTGAAGTACGGCACCGAGTACACGATGTGTGACCTACACGGCGACGGCGTCGAAGACCTCGCGCTCGGCAACCTGCTGTCCAACGTCGAGTCGAAGCGCATGCACCGCGAGCCGGGTCGTATCATGATCTATGACCGCCGACCGGGCACCGATTACGTGCGCCTCCACAAGGTTCGCGCCGACTTCCTCGACGACAGAGCGGCCGACACCGAATCTCATGTTACCTGCGGCGACATCGATGGCGACGGACTCGCTGAGTTGATCGCCACGTCGGGCGCCGGCGGGGGCAACCGACTCCAGATCTTCGACGACGTCCGCACGGGCTTCCGCCCGATGGCGCTACCCGGTACGGACGGGGGCGAGATGCGTCTTGCTCGTGACATCCTCGGTGCCGGCGGCAACGGCGACATGCTCGGCGCAACGGCCGACGTCGACGGCGACGGTCGCGACGAAGTCGTCCTGACCTTCCGCCGCCCGCTCGCCGACCAGGTGTTGATCCTCGACGACGCGAACGCCGCCCTCACACCACTCGAGCATGCCGCACTCGACAGCGGCTACCTCACCCAGATGAGCGGCGCGCTCGCGAACTTCCGCGGCATGGTGGCGCCAGTCGGCGTCGACATCGACGAGGACGGCCGCGACGAAGTGGTGATCGTCTACGCGAATGACGATGGCATCCGGTTCGAGCTCTTCGACGACGCGGCCGCCAACTTCGAACCCATCGACTGATCCAGTCTTCCAGGGCTCCAAACGGGGACGGGGCAAGGAGCCCCTTCGGCACTGCCGTGCCTCATGGCGATCATGAGGGGCGCTGCGCCGGGGGGTTCCTTTCAATTTGCGGTGAGCCACACCTCAGTCGAACTCTTCCCCTTCGGCCTCTCTGTCCAGAACGCCCGTCTCGAGTTCGATGGACACGCGGGTTCCCCCGTTGGGGATCTCCTCGACGTGGATTCGACCGTCGTGCTCGCTCACGTTGCCATACGCAACGCTCAGGCCGAGTCCCCTGTGTCCGTCGTGGCGACGCGTCGTGAAGAACGGGTCGAAGATGCGTCCCTTGAAGGGCTCTGGAATGCCGGTGCCGGAGTCTTCGACCCGGATGAACGCACGGCCGTCACGCTCTTCGGTGCTGAGCTTCACCTCGACGTCGAGCTTTGTCGACTCGATCGCGTTTCGAAGCACGTTCTCCACGGCCTGCTCGATCTGCAGGGGATTCATTCGCATGTAGCACGCGGCCGCCGGCTCAGCCTCGTGGAGCACGGCGCCGCGTTCCTTGGCGTACGGCCCGACGTTTACGAACGCGCGATGAGCGACGTCGTTCAAGTCCGTCACCCACTTGGCGGTGGGTTCCTCGCGGGCGAACTGCAGCACGCTCTCCACGATCTCCCCGCAGCGTCGCGCTTCACACTCGATGTCCTCGAAGCTCTGCAGGTAGATCGCAACCGCGTGGGGAAGCTCTTGCGAATTCATCGCGTACTGTGCAGCGAGCAGGATCGCGGCGACGGGGTTGTTGATTTCGTGCGCGATCCCCGCCGCAAAGGTTCCCTGTGCAACGAGGCGTTCGGCAACCTTGAGCCTTTCGCGTGACATCACGAGGTCGGCCATTGCAGACTTGCGGACTTCGACTTCGCTCGCGAGTTCGTCGTTGGCCTGTTCGAGAACGGAGGTTCGCTCGCGCACCCGCTCTTCGAGGATCTCGTTCTGCCCGCGAAGCTCGCGGTTGGCCCGGTCGAGGCTTGCCGCCTGCTTTTCGATGCAGCCCTTGGCTTCTCTCAATTCGTCGAACGCGGCCTGCAGCTCGGATTGTTGTTCCACGATGATCTCGACGATGGGGTCGGGCCATTCGCTCGTGCGACGAAAGAACGAGCGCAGGCGGGGGTGCCGATTCTCGAATTCGATCGTGTAGACCGCCCTGCGGGGGTACATCTCCAGCTTCACCTCCGCATCGGGCAACCCAATGAACGACGGCGCCGCGCGCAGCCCTGCGCGCATGAACTGGAAGAGATTCGGGCAGTCCGCGTATTGCTCGGGAATCGTGAGCGTTTCCCGCACGCCACCGCCGGGCAGGTCTTCGAAGCGACCCTCGATGATCGAGAAGAGGCTCGGGCCGAACCAGTGGGTCCCCGCCCGGTAGATGTCTCGCGGGGAAAAGAACAATCGCATGACACGGGGCACCATGCCGCCCTTGCGCAGTGAACGGAAGTACTCGTAGTAGGCTTCTTCGAGCGCATGCGCGCTGCCAAAGAGGTCGACCAGCCGGTCCGCCACTTCCACCAGGACATCCCAGCTGACACGGTTCCGTGTCGTGCTGAGATCGCTCGCAGAGACCGGGAGCCCTTCGGTCAGCGCTTCGATTGGAATCCCCCGGTGCTCCATCGCCACGAGAGCGGGGCCGAAGGCGCGGCACGAGACGTCATTCATCACAGCGGAAACTCATCCGATCACCGGCATCGGGGGGGGCGCGGCGTCAACCTGTGCGGGCGTTGACCTCGCACTGCAATCTATCACGGATACCGGGATCGACCGTTCGCGAATTGCTCGATTGTTTCGATCAAGTCGGAATCGGTGAGATCCGAACCGGTGCATGTCACCGGCAAGTGTCACGGTCGAGCCGAGCCGTGCGCCATCCGGTGCCCCGCTCGACCCTCCGCGCATCATCCTGCTCAACTTTCGGGCTTTCGAGCCGAATCAAACCGAGGGGAATGCGCCACGCCAAAGTGTCTATCGGCGCGCACGGGTGCCAGCTCCTGATCGGCGCACCCAGGTGATTCCCATGTGACGGTCGTTGCATTTCTGGACAGGCGGCCCTTGCCCCGAGGTCGACCCATGAGTGCAGCCCCTGGCCCCTTCGAATACTCGACGACGTGATCACCGAAGCCGTCGCAATGGGCGTCGGCCATCACACGGCCGAAGACGACCGTCTCGCGGGCCGCACGATTTGCATCCACGACCGCGACCTCGTGAACTTCGCGTCGTGCAGCTACCTCGCACTCGAGTTCGACCCCCGGATCGTGATGGGCGTCGTGGATGCGGCCACGCGCTACGGAACCGGAAAGCGGGGGGTGATGTACGAGATGGGCACGTTCTCTGGCCCATCGAGCAGCCCCACCAGATGCGCCGCCACGTCTTCGGGCGTCATGTAGCGGCCGGCGAGATAGCCCTTGGTGTTCCATTCCTTGACGAAGGGCATGATCTCGTCCGGGTCCCACTCGGCCGCGAAGTCCGTCGCAAGCGTGTCGCCAAGAGAGACGCGCGTGAACGACACCCCGTGTTCTTCGCTCTGCCAGCACTCGACGAGTCGGTTGAGCGCAGCCTTGGTGGTCGAGTAGAGACCGAGGCCCGGGCGCGGTGGGTTGTCGTCGGTGGTGATCGACGAAATATAGAGCGCGCGCCCGTGGGCCTCGATGAGGTGGGGGAGGGCAGCCTGCGTGACGAGGGTCGGTCCGAGGACGTTCACGTCGAAGACCGCGCGCCAGTCCGCTTCGGTCGCGTTGGCGATCCGTGCGAGCTTGGCCACGCCGGCGACGTAGACGACGTCGGTCAATTCCCCGAAGTGCGCCACCGTCTGCTCGACCATCGCGTGACACGTTTCGTCGTGACTGACGTCGCACGGGATCGCGAGCGCACGATCACCGATCTCGCTGGCGGCGGCTTCGAGCCGTTCGCGCCGCCGAGCGGACAACGTGACGTTGGCCCCTTCTTTCGCGAAGACCTGCGCAGCCGAAAGGCCGATCCCCGACGACGCGCCGACGACGATGATCGTTCGCTTGTCGAGGCGTCCCACCGACTACTTCTTCCCGAACGCCCCGGTGTCGCGTAGCGCGGCCACCTTGTCGGCGTCGTAGCCCAGCAGCTTGCTCATTACGCTTTCGGTGTGCTCGCCCACCGTCGGCGCGTGGGCGGGTTCCGGGAGCTCTTCGTCGATGATCTTCACCGGGAAGGGCATCATCTCCGCCCCGTGACCCTCGATCGGGTAATGGGGGAAGCGGTCCTGGAATTGCGGGTCGTCCTTGATCGTCTTCGGCGTGTTGACCGGTGCGATCGGCGTGTTCTTTTCGTTGCCGAAGTCGATCCACTCCGCGGACGTTCTGGTCTTGAAGATGTCGCGAAGCGTCGCCTGCAATTCGCGATTGCCGCGCGCGTGGTCTGCGTACTTGCTGCCCGGCCACTTGTCGAAGAGATCCATCCGGCCGACGCCTTCGCACCAGTTCTTCCAGAAGGCCTGTTCGCTCGCCATGAAGAGCACGTGACCGTCGCTGGATTCGTACATCTGGTAGCGGACGCCTTCCTTCATGCCCGCGGTGCCCGGCTCGCGCCGCACGTAGTCGTCGGCCTTGTTGCCCGTGACTTCGTCTTCGGGGCGCTCGTACGCGCGCCAGGATTCGCTGCGATACCAGTCCATGTACGCCGCGGCGTCCGACTGGCCGATTTCCATCATGCAGCCTTCGCCCGTTTCGCGTGCGCGGATCACGCCGGCCAGGACGCCCAGCGCGCCGAACATCGGGCCCGCGTGCATGCCCACTGAAGCGTGTTCGGGGATGTAACAGAAGCCGTCTTCGTCGTAGGCGGGGTTCACGATGCCGGCCCAGGTGTCATACGCGATGCCGTGGGAGGCCAGGTTCTGATACGGGCCCGTCATGCCGTAGCCCGAGATGTTGATGAACACGATCTTCGGGTTGATCTTCTTGAGGTCCTCGTAACCCAGGCCGCGGCGCGCGAGAGCGCCCGGGCGCATGGCCTCGATCACGATGTCCGCGTCCTCCACCAGTTCGCGATAGATCTCCACCGCTTCCGGCACCTTCAAGTCGAGGGTGATGCTCTTCTTGCCGCGGTTTACGTGCAGGTGGAGCAGCGAAACGCCATTGATGATGGGCCACGTCATGTCGCGCACGTAGTCGCCGGCGGGCGGTTCGACCTTGATCACGTCGGCGCCGAGGTCGGCGAGGTGGGTCGTGATGGCCGCGGGGCCGAGCATGGAACTTTCGATGACGCGAATACCCGCAAGGGGGGCCTGGCTATGGCTCATGGTTCACTCCGTGGAGTCGGGGGTCAGTCAGGATGGATGGAGCCGCTGCGAGGCGAACGAGAGGCGCTCGGAGCGACTCGGTGATCGAGTACGCGGTCGCGGGGCGCGGGCTTCGAAGCGGGGGGACCCAGCATAATGAAAACGGGGCCCGGCTGCGCGCCGGACCCCGTCGTGTTTCACACCTGGGTCGGATCTCGTCGTGACGGGACCGGGCGTATGGACTGCTCGGTCCGTACGCTCCGCCCGCGCCCGCGCCCGCCTAGTTCACCTCGACGATGAACGGCTGGCCCGGGGTCGTGAGCACTTCGCCCTGTAGCGCCTCGGTGCTCGTTACCTCGATCGCCATCACGGTGGGGTCGGAGCGACCCGGGCGATGGAGGAACTCGACTTCCAGCAAGCCGTCCGTGACGGTGACGATGAAGTTGCGCACCACCACCCGGTTGCGACGGTTTCCCGCGTTGACGTAGATGTCGAAGTCCTGGAGCACCCGGTTGCCTTCGATGCCCACGTCGAACCGGCGGGCACCGGCCGAGTTGTGGATGTGTTCAGCGAAGTGCAACACCACGCGGTACGAACCGTTGGTGAGCGGGAAGCTCCACTTCATTTCCTCGCCCGAATCCTGGTCGGTGCGGCTCGTTCGATAGATCGCGTCACGCGTCGTGGTGCCGTCGATTTCAACGTCGGCGTTGATCGCGTTCGCGACACCCGTGTTCCAGAAGCCCATGTCGCGCGTCCAGGTCTCACCGGAGTCGTCCTGCAGGTCATCGGCCGCACCGGCGTTCACCCGGTAGGGGCTCAGCACCACCTCGAACTGGTAGCGGGTCGGATCGTTGGGGAACGCATCGCTGTTGTCCCCGCGGCCGTCGCCATCGCTGTCGAGCCATTCGTTCGGATCGAGTGGGAAGGCGTCGCCGTTGTTCCCGTAGGAATCACCGTCGCTGTCGAGCCACTCGGTGGGGTCGTCGTCGAAGTAGTCTGCGTAGTCCCCGATGCCATCGCCATCCGCGTCGGCCCATTCCTGGGGGTTGTTCGGGAAGACGTCGCTGTTGTCCCCAACGCCATCACCGTCGCTGTCGAGCCATTCGCTCGGGTCGTCGGGAAAGGCGTCTTCGCTGTCGTTCACACCGTCGTCGTCCCGGTCGAGGTCCGGGGGCGGTTCGAGGGGATTTTCGTTCGAGCGAAACGATTCGACGCCTTCGTCGCTCACCGCCGTGACGGTGATGTAGACGGTCGCGGTGTCGGGAACGTCGATCGAATAGAAGTACTCGCCCTGGGCGTTCGGCCCGGCTTCGGCGAGCGATAGGTCAGCGATCTCACTGCTTCCCGAGGGTCCCGGTGTCGAACTCGAATACATCTTGAAGGAAACAGCATCGATCGCGCCGCCGTGCGTCCAGCGAATGATCTCGCTGCGGGCCTGTGCGGTGCCTGCGACCACGATCGCGCTCGTCACCAACGCCAACGCAAGCGCGAGACGCCTCACGGTGTTGGCCGGGCGGCGGGATTGCGGCTTCGACTTCGATTGATGCATCACTGACCTCGGTCGGTCCGGGTGGCCGATGCCACGGCCACCGCTCGTCTGGTCCGCACGCGCTTCGTCCCAATCCGTTGCGTACGGCCCGCTGGGCGGGTTCCCGGTTCAAGTCCTCGTGCGATTGGTTATCGGCGTCGAAGACCCGGCCTCTGTGACACGGGTCACCCGCGCTTTCGTGCGGGGCCGACATCACGCTTTCAGGCGCCGGAGAAGGTATCGGGAGATCGGCAAACCTTCTAAAAAAAACGCCCTGCTTGCGACAAAACTGCGCACCCGTGCACAGGCAACGGAATGCCCAGGCGAATGTGCTGTCGAAACCGCTTGGATGGGATCTCTGCCGGTCGGCGCGTACGCGAAAGACGCGCATCCGTGCGCGCCGGGGCGGTCTGACCCGGGGCAGGAGGCGTGCCGCCGCCCCCGGGGCCGCCGGCGGCCTCTCAGCCGATCGCGTCGAGACAGCGTTGGAGGCGGCCGTAGAGGTGGATCCGCAGCCCTTCGAGCGTCGCGTAGCCGATCAGCGCGAAGATGCTCGAGCTGAGCGCCAGCGCGAGGGCGCTCAGCTGGAGTGAGTCGTGTGCCACGTGCATCGAGACGAAGAGCACCATCAGGCCGATGGTCGTCCCCACGAACCCGATCGGCGGCAGGATGTTGGCGTACATCGCGATCGGGTCTGCGTAGCGCGACGAATATTCGTTCACGACGTACTGGCGCGAGGCATCGCGAATGAACGCCTGTGAAAGGGCGTCGTGGTTTTCGCTCTGCGACTCGGCTTCCACCTGGTCGAACAGCAGTGCGAGGGCCTGGGGATCCCCCTCGGCCGCGCCCTCGCGCACCTTCGCGAGTTCGTCCGCCGCGATGCGGCGCGTGGCCACCCGCGCGCGCAGAAAGAGATTCATGCCCCGCGCCAGCGGCACCCAGAGTACGAGCAGCGATACGAAGCTCGCGATACCCGCCAGGATCCAGTCGAATGTCATCTTGCCGTTCTCCTCAGTTCGATTCTTCGTCGTCCCGCTAGCGGGCCGCGCTCAGAGCGCAGCCCCTGCACCGCGCAGGTCGGCCACCGCGCCCGCGAGGGTCTGCGTCTCACCGATCGGGTATTCGACCAGCAGGCTCTCGTACCCCACGAAGCGGTCTTCGATCGTGTTCGCCACGTCGGCCAGTTCGTCGTCGTCCCCGATCGCTCCGAAGAGCGCACCGGCGGCGAAGAGCAGGTTGGCTTCGAGCAAACGCAGGTCGGGGTTCCACGGCTGGTCACCGGTTGCGACGAGCGGCGTCGCCTGCTTTTCGATGTACGGCCGAATGAAACCCTCGAGCTGACGTTGATCGTCGCTCTTGAGTTGGCGTTCGACGCGCTGGTAGCCCTCGAGCAAGTGCACGAGGTCCGCGTGCACCCGGCGGATGCGCTTCTTCTTCTGCGCGAGCGCTTCGCCTCCGAGGAAGACGCGGGGCTCGATGATCTCGGGAAGCGTACGCGGGTCTGCCCCGCCCCCGAAAAATCGCGCGAAGCGATCTGTATCGATGCCGATCGACTGACAGCCGAGCAAGCCGCAGAGCGGAAGCAGCGCCAGCAGGTTCGCGTGGCGCAAAGACCAGAACTTCTTCATAGGGGTTCTCTCGAGCATTACGGCTGCCTCCTGTCGTAGGCCGGTCGGCCTTCCTGGAATTCCGTGGCGTTGCTGTCGCGCGGCACGCTGCGGATGAATTCGCGTGAGCCGAAGCGCGATTCACTCTCGTCCTCGTAGTAGAGCCTGCGCACCAGCGCATGAACGGGTTGGTCGCGCTGGGCGGCCAACTCTTCGAGGAACCCGTCGCCGATGAGGGCTTCTTCGTAGAGACCGAGCGCTCGTGCACGGCCGAGGAGCTGGGCATCGAGTCGATCGCGTTCGTTCGTGAGTCCACGCAGCTGGCGATCGATGTCACTGATGAGCCCCGTCTCTTCTCCGGGTGGCGCACCCGAAACCGCCGGCAACGCCGCGTCGATCGGATCGCTCGCGCGCAGCACTTCACTTCGCGCGGCGACGAGCGTTTCGCGTTCACCCGTGAGGGCTGCGACCTGCTCTTCCACGTTCGTGCGCGAATCGCGCATCGCGGTGAGTTCACTCTGCAGGGTTTCGAGGCTGTGGTCGTCCGCGAAGCCGAAGTACATGATCGCGAGGTCGTTCCCCACGGCGTCGCGGTAGGCCTCGACTTCGAGGGCGCGCGGCTCGTGCCCGCGAATCCAACGGTCGACGTAACTCGATCGGCTCACCTTCTGCGCGATGGGCTTCACGATGTCGAGGTAGTCCGCCTCGCGACCCGTGCGTTCCAGCGTCGCGGCCAGTGAACCCCACAGATGACGATCGAAGGGGTAGAGGTCGATCGCCTGGGTGAAGGAAGAGACCGCGAGTTCGACCTGGTCGGACGTCGGGTTGTCGCCACCCATGCGAAGCGCGGCAGCGCCGGTTCCGCGTTGGGCGAGGTAGCCACCGAAGTAGGCCGAATCGGGTACCGCGTCCGCGCCTGTCGGCGTGGCGAAGCGCTCGAACAGCGCGAGGTAGTCGCGGTAGCGACCGAGGGCCGCGTTGATACGTTCGCCCGCGAGCTCTGGCAAGGAACCCTCGATGCGACTGAGTTCGAACTCGGCCGCGTTCAAGCTGACTTCCTGCACCTCCTGCCACAGCGAATGCAACGCCGCGACATAGGCTTCCTGTTCGAGTTCCTGATAGCCGTGCTGTTGCCAGCCCTGGTGGCGATCGCGATGCATCGCGGCGTAGACCTCGACGGCTTCCATGACACCGAAGGGCAGCTCGACCGGCGGGTCGATACCGAGCCGTTGCCCGGCGGCATAGACCTCACCCATTTCGCGCAGCACGCGCACATAGACGGCATTCTGCCCCTGCAACGTCACCGCGTGGCGCAACGCCTTGCGGTACGCCCCCATCGAAACCCGCGTGGCTTCTATAGTGGCTTCGCTGAAACCCTCTTCGGCGAGCAGGCGACTCGCTTCGTGGTGGGCGCTTTCTGCGGCGATCAACGCCAGCGTAAAGGTGAGACTCCCGCCGTCGCTCTCGGCACCGCCAAGGCGCTCGACCACGTGCGACACGTAGCTCGACGAAGAGTGCGCTTCGGGGATGATCGCGGGGAAGGCCCCCACGCGACCGTCTTCCAGCATCGCAACCAGACCCGACAGCGCGTCGAGGCTCTGGTCGATGCCGAGCGTCTGGCTGCGGATCAAGATGATCCTGGCGATATTCTCGTAGAGATAGGGAAGGGTGGTGACGAAGCCCGA
>JASMLK010000050.1 GCA_030748735.1 Myxococcota bacterium
CGAGCGGCGCAACCACGGGATGGCCGACGAAGTCGATGGCCGCGACGAGGTTGCTTTCTTCGGCCGATCCGAACGGCGCGTCGGGAAGGTTCCGCAGAATCGCTGCGCAGAGCAGGCGCGTTGCGATCCACTTCAATCGGCCTTCCAGCCGGTCAGGCTGAGTCGTAGGAAAGCGGACTTTCGGGGCTGGGAAAACGCGTCATCCGAGCGCTGTGCAACCCACTCACCCCGGTGAATGCAGTAAGCTCGGGGTTCTCGAAGGCCCCCCTGGGCCATCCCACTCCCTTCGACCGTTCCAATCCCGCGGAGAACGTCCTGGTGTTCGCAGTATGAGTGGTATCGATCCAAGCGAGATCGATTGCGCCTCCCTGACCTCGATGGGCCAGGTGCGAACCAGCAATCAAGACACCTTCGACGTCTTCGATGCCGACCCCGGTGACCGCCTCTTCGTTGTGGCCGATGGCATGGGGGGACATCGCGGGGGCGCCACCGCAAGTCGCCTGGCTACCGAAACGATCGGCGAGGTCTTCCGCACCGCCAAGCACGAGGCGGCCGACACCCTCTTCGAAGCGATCGCCACCGCCAACCAGTGTGTGCATCAGGCTTCGGTCGACGACCCCGAGCTGCGCGGCATGGGGACGACGATCGTCTGCATGCTCTTCGGACGCGACGGGCGGGTCTGGGTCGCACACGTCGGAGACAGCCGTGCCTACCGCCTGCACCGCGAAGGCATCGAGCAGCTCACCCAGGACCATTCCGTCGTTGGCGAGATGGTGCGCCGCGGGCTGATCACGAACGACGAGGCGAACACCCATCCGCGGCGCAACGAGATCCTGCGATCGGTGGGTGTCGAAAGTGAAGTCGATGTCGACGTCGCCCAGGTGGTGGCCACACCCGGCGACCGCTACGTGCTCTGTTCCGACGGTCTCACGGGCCTCGTCGCCGACGACGAGATCTGCGAGGTCGTGCGCGAGAACCCAGCCGAAGCCGCGGCCGAACAGCTGGTCAAGATGGCCAACGCCCGCGGTGGTCACGACAACGTCACGGTGCAGATCATCGCGGTACCCGCGGCCGGAGACGAGCCCCAGGCCGACGCGGCGGTGCTCGCGAGCAAGCAGCCCCGACCCACCAGCGCGCGCTGGTGGGTCGGGGCTGCGATCCTGCTCGCCGCTGCAGCCGCCACCTGGTTCGTACTCAGCATGGTGGCCAGTCATGGCAGCTCGAGCGCGCCGGGCGCACCGGGTTCGGTGCAGGAAGCGCCGCCCACTCCCTGAAGTCGAGCCGGCGTTCGCCGTAACGTTTCACGAGGAATCCGAGCGAGGAGCAGGCATCAAGGCGATGGGTTTCGGCGAGTCCGGCGCAAGCGTATTCCGCTATCGGACGATACAGAGCCTCGACACGCGCCCCGCACCTCGCCCTTCGACCACGGGAAGTCCCGCTTGAGTTCCGAGCGAAACGACGACAAGAAGCGCAAGCGGACCAGCAGTCGCGTGCCGACGAGCCGCGCCGAGCGACTCGCGCGCATCGGTTGGATGACGGGCGAACTCGCGCTCGGCGGTGCAGCCGAAGGCGTGCGCCGGCTGGTCGGCGGCGGCGACGAAGCCGACAACCCCTTCTTCAACTCCGCGGGGGCCGAGCGACTGGCCCGGCGTCTTTCGCGTATGCGCGGTGCGGCGATGAAGATCGGGCAGATGATCTCGCTGCTCGACGACGAGATCCTGCCGAAGGAATTCGCCGAAGCCCTCGCGATCCTGCGCGACTCGGCAGACACCATGCCCGAATCGCAGGTCCGCGACCGGCTCGAATCGGAATACGGACGCGGCTGGTCGAAGCACTTCGAGGAGTTCGACTTCGAACCGATCGCGAGTGCCTCGATCGGCCAGGTCCACACGGCGACCCTGCGCGACGGGCGCGAGGTGGCGCTCAAGATCCAGTACCCCGGCGTCGCCGAGAGCATCGACAGCGACGTGCGAAACCTCGCGATGGCGCTGAAGGCCGCGCGCATCCTGCCGCGAGGCTTCGAAATCGACGACATCGTCGAGGAATCGAAACGACAGCTTCAACAAGAAGCCGACTATGTCACCGAATCGGAATACCTCGAGCGCTACCGCGAACGACTTGCCGGCGACGAGCGCTACCGCGTGCCAGCGCGCATCGAAGAACTCACCACACCCAACATCCTCGCGATGGAGCGACTCGTCGGCCTGCCCCTCGAAGACCTCGCAAGCCCCGAGCACGACCAGGCGCTGCGCGATGAAACGGGGGCACGGCTCTTCGAGTTGTTGTTCCGCGAGTTGTTCGAGTTCGGCCTGATGCAGACCGACCCGAACTTCGGGAACTATCTGCTGCTGGGCGACGCGGGGCGCCCGGTCGGGCTGCTCGACTTCGGTTCGACCCGTGAAGTCAGCGAGTCGCTCATCGACTGCTACCGCGCGCTCTTCCTCGCCATGCGAGACAGGGACCGCAGGGGTGTCGAAGACGCCGCGTACGACATCGGCTTCATTCTCGACGACGACTCGAAAGCGATCCGCGACGGCCTCGTCACCTTGTTCTTGATGGTCTTCGAGCCGCTGTCCTACGACGGCCCGTTCGACTTCGAGCATGCGGGCATCATGAAGCGCGCCCAGGCCCACGCGATGGAACTCGCCTTCAAGCAGGGCTACATGCGCACACCACCCGCCCAGACGATGTTCCTGCACCGCAAGCTCGACGGAACGCTCATGCTCTGCGGTCGCATCAAGGCGCGCGTGAACGTACGGGAGATCCTCGACCGCGTGCTCGGCAGCTGATCACCGCCCACTCCCTCGGCACGACGCTCGAGGGCGCGCGCTACGAGCTGGCCAACTGCTCGTGGATCAGCGTTTCGAGCCACTCGCCGAGGTCGGGGTGTTCGAGAAGCCCGGCCTTGCGCAAGCGGCCGGCTGCGATCGCTTCGACTTCTTCGGAACTCTCTGCGCCCAGCGCCGCGCGCGCGTCGTCGGCCACACTCTTGGAATCGAGCGCACGCACGATCTCCTTCACGATCGGTACTGCCCCCGGCGTCCCGGAAAATTCGTCGATCCCGAGTCCCACCAGGATCGGCACGGCGAGGGGGCTGGTCGCGACCTCGCCACACACCGAAACGGGAATCCCGGCATGCGTCGCGGCGCGCACCGTCATGTCGATCAGCGTCAGCACCGCGGGATGTAGCGGGTTGTAGAGATGGGCGATGCGCTCGTTGCCGCGATCGGCGGCCAGCGTGTACTGGGTGAGATCGTTGGTTCCGATGCTGAAGAAGTCACAATCGCGCGCCAGTGCGGGCGCGATCAAGGCCGCCGAGGGCACTTCGATCATGATGCCGACCGGGAGGTTGGGATCGTGCGCTTCGCCGCGGCGGATCATCTTTTGCTGGACGTCCGCGATCACCTCACGGGCTTCTCGCAGCTCACCGATCCCCGACACCATCGGCAACAGAAGTTTCACCGTGCGATTCGCGCTGGCGCGGAAGATCGCGCGCAGCTGGGCGCGAAAGGCGTCCTTGTTGTCGAGAATCAAGCGGATCGATCGACAGCCGAGCTGGGGGTTCTCTTCCGGACCGACGCCGATGTTCGGGATTCCCTTGTCGCCACCGAGGTCGAGGGTCCGGATCGTGACCGGGCGATCGCCCATCTGGCTGACCACGCGCTGATAGAGCTGCTCCTGCTCCTCCTCGCTCGGAAAGCCGCGGTGGGCCAATGCGAGGAGCTCCGTGCGAAACAACCCGACACCTTCGGCGCCGTGCTTCTTCACGAGGCGCAGGTCGTTGAGCAACCCGACGTTACCGCTCAACACGATGCGCCGTCCGTCGAGCGTTTCGGCCGGGCGTTCGCGCAGGGCGTCGAGGTGTTCGACCGCGATCTCGTAATTGCGCTGGGCCTTTTCGTATTCGCGCAAGAGCGCCTCGTCGGGCGCGAGATAGACGCGTCCCGCGCTGCCGTCGACGATGGCGGTTTCGCCAGTGCGCGCCTCACGCAAGATGCCACCGACCCCCGTGATCGCGGGGATCTCGAGGGTGCGTGCGAAGATCGCACCGTGCGAGGTCGCCCCGCCGTGCTCGGACACGAGTGCCTGCACCTTGTCCATTTCGAGCCGCGCGAACAGCTCGGGCAGGATCTGGTCCACCACCACGATGGCGCCCTGGCGAAGCGGAGTTTCGCGGTGGCGCACGCCGAGCAGGCGCGCCATCACGCGGCGCCCCACCTCCTGCACGTCCGCCCCGCGCTCGCGAAAATACGGGTCCTCGATCGATTCGAAGGTGCGGCGATAGGCGTCGAGCACCTCGATCAGGGCCTGGAGTGCGCTCCCACTGCGACCGACGGCTTCTTCGATTTGCTGCACGAACCCCGTGTCCTCGAGGATCTGCATCTGCGCGTAGAAGACCGCTGCAAACTCGGGGCCGAAGCGTTCGCCCACCACGCTGCGCATTTCGTCGATCTCGACCCGCGCCTTGGCGAGGGCTTCGCGCAGGTCGCGCGCTTCGAGTTCGACGTCGACGCTCGGTACGTAGTCGAGCCGGGCGAGATCGATTTCGGGTGCGAGGCGATAGACGGGGCCGATCGCCACGCCGCGCGCGGTGGGGATGCCGCGCAGCTCCGCATTGCTTTCGACCCGCGCGGGCTGCTCGGGCTGCGCCCCGGCGGTCCCCACGATGGTGCTGGCGACCTGCCCGACGATACGCGACCGCTCGGTCGGGTCGTTGTGCACCATGCTGAGCAGCTGCGCGTTCACCACCACGGGCGCCAGCAGCTGAGCACAGGTCTGGATCAGATCGACGTCGCCCTGGTCGAAACCGCGCCGCTCGCGGGTCTGGATCACCAGCACGCCCGTCGTCACGCTCTGGACGACCAGCGGTGCCGCCAGCAGGCTCTCGTAGCGCTCCTCACCGGTTTCCGGGAAGTAGCGGTAGCTGGGGGCCGCGCTCGCGTCTTCGTAGGCGAGCGCCTCGCCTCGCTCGGCACACTGGCCGACGAGACCTTCACCGAAGGCGAGCTTGACCTTCTGGACGGCCTTCGGGTCGAGGCCGATGGTCGCGGACAGCGTCAGGTGACGGAGCTCGGCGTCCGCGAGATAGATCGAACAGACATCCGCATCCAGCCGCTTCGCGACGAGATCGATGACGTTGGCCAGCGTCTGGTCGAGATCGTGTGAACGTGAAACGATCTCGGAGACATCGGCGAGCAGTGAAATTCGATCGGAAATGGCGACCTCCGCCGAACGAACCACCCCGGCGGAACCGGGGGGAACTCGGTCGACAGAGGTTAGCAGCCCGTTGAGAAACCCTTCGGTCGCCATCCGCAGCCCTTCGACCCGATCTCTGCGTTGCGAAACCGCGGCCGTAGCGAAGGCTACGCCCACGATTCCGCGCCTTGACCTCGGGCCGAATGACTACGGCTGGCTCGGTCAGGGTCTCTCAAAGGGCTGCTAGCAGGCGGTGAAGCCTACTCGGCAGGCGGTGAAACCCGCCGGGAGACGGACGCTAGTGCGTCGGCATCTCGGGCAAGATGCTGCGCTTCATGGGCGGAAACACGATGTCCTTGTCTTCGAATCGCAGGCCCAGCGCGAGCAAGATCTTGCGCTTGGTGTCCATGCGACAGTTCATGCCCTTTTCCACGCTGTGGATGGTGCGCAGTGCCACGCGCGCCTTCCGGGCCAGCTGGGCCTGGGTCATCAGTTTGTTTTCACGCAGCTCCCGCACGCGATTGCCTTGGGTCGAAAGACCACTCATCTCTTCCATCTCAAATACGCTCCCTGACATCTGTCGCCCGGACCCTTCCTGTACAGGCGTTGCTGAACACTCACCACACTTCGAAGGACAGGGGAAATTCTTTAGAAAAAATCGCCGGTTGGAGAGGTCGAGGGGTTCCGCAGGCCGGCAGGATGCATGTGTTCGACATCCTCTTTGCACACCGTGGGATGGCCCGCGAAGGCGCGTTATAACGGAGCCTCACTTGTCCCCTTCTCCCCCTCTTCAACCTGCAACTCGTGGGGAATCGACAACATGGATCGACACCCGCGAAGTGCCGATGTTTGTCACTCGTTTCAACCGGAGATTCCGTGCTTTCGGCTTTCATTCGCGTGGCTTTGATCTGCGCGCTCTTTCTCGTCGCTCTCGCAAGCGGCTATGGGCTTTCGTCGAGCCTTGGGCAGGGTGCAGTGCGACGTGAAGCCGAGGCGCAGCTGGGCAAGCTGATGCGGGGACGCGTCACGATCGAACGCACGGACGTGCGCATTCGACGTGGGCTCTGGATCGAAGGCCAGGGGGTCAAGGTCTATCCGAGCGCCAGTGGGCCGGGTCTGGCCGGACGCCACGTTCGGGTGCGCATCGACGTGATGGCGCTGGTCACGGGGCGCTTTCGAGTGCTCGACCTCGAGATCGACGGTCTCGAATTCGAAATCGAACGCAACGAGGCCGACCGTTGGAATCCCTATCCGATCGACGCCATCGATCGACGCGGTGAGGCCCGCGACCCCGACGACCTCGAACGCAAGCTCGGCGCTCTGCGGGTGATCGACGGGATCACGCGGACACTGCTCGCCGCACCGTTCATCGCCCAGCGCATCGAAGTCAAGGACAGCCGCGTGCGGTTGGTCGACCGTTTCGTGCGCGAGCGTGGTGCCCCGCCCTTCGAAGTCGAGATCTCGCAGATCGAAGGCCAACTCGTCCACGACTGGTTGGGTGACACCGCAAAGCTCGAATTGCGCGGCGAGCTGCGAGACGAATTCGAATCGCGCGTCCCCATCGAAGCCTTCGGTGAACGCCGCGAGGACGGCGCCATGCAGCTGTCCCTGGCATTCACCAGGCTCGACCTCGCCGCGTACCGCTACTACTTCCAGGACCAGGCCGAAGGCGCGCGACGCGATCGCGACGCCGGGGACCTGGACCCGGAGGCGCGGCCTTTCGCCGGCCTCGTGAGCGGTGTCGTGCACTTCGAATCCCCCGAGCCCGAGCACGGCGTGCTCGAACTCGACTGGGCCGCAGACGATCTGCACATGGCGATCCCGCGCGCGAACCATCACCTCGATCTCGCGAGCCCCCACCTCGCGCTGAACACGCGGATCGAATTCCACCCCGGGCGCATCCGTCTCGGCCGGCTCGACTTGACCGGGCCCGACGTTCGGATCGACGTATCGGGGGACATCGAACGCCCCCTGCGCGGCTCGTCTCCAGCCCGCTTCGAAGTCTTCTTCCGCGACGTCGGCCTCGACGCGATCGACCGCATCGTATCGGCGCTGCCCGCGGCCGAACGCGAGCCACTGCTACACACACTCACGCGGATCGAAGCGGGGCGCATCGTGCGCCTCGGCGGTTCGGGCACCGAGCGCTTCTCGGTCTGGCAGGACGTGCTGCGCGGAGAACGGCTCGACCTGCCGCCGGGCCTGGCCATGGTCGCCGAAGTCGACCACGTGACCCTGCAGCTGGGCCGCTACGAGCGCCTCACCGACCTGTCGGGGAACGCCCGCTGGACCCGCGACCGGATCGAGATCACCCGCGCACGAGGACAACGCTCGGGTCATCCAACCCCGCAGCTGAATCTCACACTCGAAGGCTTTCCAGCCCTGTTCGACGAGCCGCGCACGTTCGACCCCGACCGGATCACCAACACGTCGCTGCCGGGCATCGCCCTGCTCGGCAAGATCCTGGCCGCCAATCCCGAAGCGGGCGATGTGCGCGCCGAAGACGAAGAGCCGGTGCCCGTCGAAATCGAAATCGAAGTCGACCACCTCGAGCACAGCGGTCTGCTCTGGCCGCTGTACAACGCGAAGCTCGAAGCCGTGCTGCTCCCCGATAGCCAGAGCTTTCACGTCGCCCACGGACGCTGGGGCGGTGCCGAACTCGAAGGGGACGTGCAGCTGAGCTTCGAGGAAGAAACCACCGTCGATGCCCACCTGAGGGTCTGGAAGCCGGAAGCCGCCAGTGTCTCGCGAACGAATCGCGAAGCCCCGGCCGCCGATGCGCCGCCCGAAGCACCGGAGCCGCCGCCAAGCGCGCGTGATGCCGACCGCGTGGTCACCTGGGCGGCGGGGCGTTTCTTCGTCGACGGTCTACACGGCAAACACTGGCCGGTCGGCCCGACCGTCACCCACTTCACGCTGGACGGCGACGCCCTTTCGCTGCGCGAGTTGCGCGGTCGCCTGGTGCCGCGTGGGCGACTCGAAGCCGGCGTGCAGCTCGACCTGTCGAACGCCGAATCCGTCGGCTTCGCAACCCAGTTCGAGATCCGCGACGCGGACGCGGGGCGCGTGCTTTCGGCGATCGGCTTCCCCGACGACTTCGCGACGGGCACCCTGCAACTCGGTGGACAACTCGAAGGCCCGGTCTTTCCGGGCCGCAACCCGTTCGAATTGGTCGAGGGACACGTCGAGTTCAAGGCGCGGCACGGAGAGATCCGCCAGAGCATCCCGCTCGCAGCCGCCCTCGCACACGTCGCCGAAGGCTTGAGTCCCGCCCGCGCCAACGACGCCCTGCTGTACGAAACCGCCACGACCCGCATCGAGTTCGATCGCGGTACGCTGTCGAGCGATGAAATCAAGATCGACGGCCCGCTCCGCATCTTCCTTTCGGGCCGCTTCGACTTCGCGAAACCCCAGCGCGAAATCGACGCCGAAATCGGAATCTTCCTCTTCCGTCAGGTCGATCGCCTGCTCGGCAGACTCCCCCTGCTCGACAATCTGATCCCCGGCGGCCGCGATCGCGGTCTGTTCGGCGCCTTTTTCGACGTCAGCGGAACCCTCGACGAACCGGTTCTCGATGCCATGCCGATGAAGTCGCTCACGGACGGCGTACCACTACCCGATCTGGTCAAGGCGCCTTTCAGCGCCATCCGCGAAGCGTTCCAGGGAGACGATCCCACGCCCCCGAATGGGCGCAAGCGCGAAGCGGACCGGGAGCCCGAATCTTGAAGCCAGCCAAACCCGCGCGCCAGAAGGTGCTGAAGCGCGACGAAGCCGCGCGCCGTGTTCGGGCGGCCCAGCGACGCGGCGAACGCGTGGTCTTCACCAACGGCTGTTTCGACCTGTTGCACGTCGGCCACGTCCGCAGCCTCGAGCAGGCGGCTGGGCTGGGCGATCGGCTGATCGTGGCGGTCAATAGCGACGCAAGCGTTCGCAGGCTCAAGGGCGACGACCGCCCGCTGGTTCGGCTGCGCGAGCGCGCCGAGATGATCGCGGCGCTGGGTTGCGTCGACTGGGTGGTCTCCTTCGGCGCCGCGACACCGCTGCGATTGATCGAAGCGCTGCGCCCCGACGTGCTCGCCAAGGGAGGCGACTGGGCGCGCGAAGACATCGTCGGTGGAAACGAAGTCGAATCCTGGGGCGGCCAGGTGGTTCGCTTGCGAGAAGTACCCGGCGTGCGCACGACGTCGCTGATCGAACGGGCGCAGCGCGGGCCGGGCGCCGCGCGCTGAACTTCTTTCGGCTGCGCGAAGGATCAGCTCCGCCGCACGTTGAAGAAGGCGACGCGATCGACAATCCTGCAGCACGTGTCCCGTCCAACCGATGCAGCGCGAATGAAGTCGTGGCGTCACGCCTGGACAAGGAGAGCGGCGTGGGGACTGGCGCTCGCCCTGCTCGTGCTCGGCATCACCCATCGGGCGTATTTCTTCGAGGGCAACCTGCACCCCGTGCTCGAAGGCGAGGTCTATCGCGCAGCCCAACCGACCGCGCAGCGGCTCGCGAACTGGACCGAAGCACTCGGACTGCGTGCCGTCATCAATCTCAAGGGAAACGCCCCCGTTCATGGCGCTGCGGATGATGGCGGGGCCTCCGCGAATCGCGATGCTGACAGTTTGGCGTTCCACCCGGTTCGCATCAGCGCACGGCGCTTGCCGAGCCCCGCCGAAACACAGCGCCTGATCGCCGCGTTGGACAGCGCGCCTCGCCCCCTCCTGATCCACTGCCACGGCGGCACCGATCGCAGCGGTCTCGCGTCCGCAGTGACGCTGCTGCTCGAGGGGCGTTCGATCGAGGAAGCCCGCGAGCAGTTCGCACTCGCCTACGGTTACCCCGGACGCACGCTCGGCTCGGTGCTTCCCGACTTCCTTTCCCGTTACGAGGGATGGCTCACAGCACGAAACCAGCCACACACCCCGGAGCGCTTCCGCGACTGGGTCGCGCGCGACTATGTGGTCGACTACTACGAAGCCGAACTCGCCATCGAAGCGCCCGCGCAGTCGCTGCGCGCCGGCGAACGCTTTTCGCTCTTCGTCAACGTGACCAACCGCAGCCCGGAGGCGATCCCGATGCGCTGCAACGAGGGCGCTGGCGTGCGGCTTTCGCTTCGCGTCGAAGCGGTCGGCGATTCAGACGAGTCGGCCTCCGCAGAGGACGCAGCACTCGTCCGGCGCACCCCCGGCGAGCGGCGGTTCTGCGACGGTGCGGACGAACTCGCGCCAGGCGAATCGACGCGCATCGAGGCGAGCCGCTATCGCATCGCCCAGCCCGGTCGCTACGCCTGGTCGGCCGACCTCGTGGACGAGCACCGCGAACACTGGTTTCAGGACATGGGTTCCGCGCGGGCGCGCAGTGTGCTGACGCTGCGCTGAACCGCGCGTTCAGGCACGGCGCACCCGCCACATCAAATAGACGGCGAGAGCCGCAAAGGCGGCATTGGGCATCCAGAGCGCCAGATTCGAAACCATCCAGCCGTCGAGGGCGAGGAAGCGCGCCTGCGAGAACAACCCGTAGTAGGCGAAGCCGAGGGTGAGGCTCACGATCGCCCCGCGTGAACGGGTGCGCGTCAGTTGCCCAAGGGCCAGCGGAACGGCGACGAGCGCAAACGCCACCGGCGCCAGTGGCAACGCGTAGCGGCGGTGGATTTCCAGTTCGTACTCGACGGGATCTTTCTGATGGAGGTACTTCAAGCTCCCACCGCCCTTGGCGTGTTCGACCACGCCGCGCAGCTCTTCGAAGCTCATCTGTCTCGGGCGCACGGCGGCGGTGAGGCTTTCGATCAGATGTTCGACGTCGAACGCGTAGTCGAGCGCTTCGAAGGCAATCACTCGCGAGCGCAGGGGGTGATCGGGGTCGGGATCGAGATGGAGCGACCCGTCTTCGAGGCCGAGACGGAACTTCTGCCTGGCGTCGTCATAGGCGAAGTGCCCGCGTTCGGAAAAGATCACGAAGCCGTGCTCGGGGTCGGTCCGGTCCGAGATCATGATGCCGCGCAGGTTGTTGTCGCGGTCGCGCTCTTGCACGAGCAAGGTGCGCCCCGCCAACCCACGAATCTTGCCCGGCTCGAGCATGCCTCCGCGCGCCGCCAGCGTTTCGACCAGGGTGCGCAGTTCGCGGTGTGCGCGGTGCTCGACGTCGATCATCACCCACGCGCTCACCAGCGAAATCGCTGCGGCGAGGGCCACCGTCGGCAAGAGCAGGGACGCGATGCCCAGACCCGATGCCCCCATCGCGAGGATCTCACCCTCCGACGACATGCGGCTGACCGCGATGATCACGCCAAAGAGAAACGCGATGGGGAGCGTGTACGCCGTGAGCAGCGGGACGAGGCAGGCGAGCACCGAGATGCCGTCCCCCACCGTCGCCCCCACGGACACGAGATCTTCGAATCGCCGCAGGGCGTTCTGGGTCAGGAGAATCATCGTGAGGGCGAGGAAACTCAATGCCCCGTACTGAAGAACTTCCTTCACCAGATAGAACGACAAGACTCGCGAAACCCGCATCGTCGCATCCTATCGTCCGTTTTTTCGCGCGGCGAGAGACACGCCGACACGAGGGGCCGGACCTCTAGAGGTTCGGCCGGAAAGTCCTCCGTCGCACCGAGGGCGTGGCTGCGGCCTTCGTTCAAGGCGCGCGACCGAGGCGTAGCCGTAGCTACGGCCGCTGTTGCGCAACGCAGAGATTGGGTCGAGGGGCCGTGCATGGCGACCGAAGGGTTCTTCAACGGGCTAGCAGTGGCGCGAGGTCGTCCCCCTCGATCACGCCCGAAGACAGCTCGCGCACGAGGGCCGCAGCATCCACTTCACCGCGCGCGATCAGATCAGCGGCCGTTTCGAGCGCTTTGCTTCGCAGATAAACAGCACAAAGTGGCTGTTCGACGCCTTCGATACGCGGTGTCACCACAGCGTGCTCCGGCCAGGCGCACAGCCCGAGTAGCAACGGCGGCGAGGCTTGGATGACCGGGTCCCATACCAGGACACGGTCTTCGTTCGCCGCAGTGAGCGCGGCGTGCAAGCGCGAGAGTTCAGCAGCATCGTCAGCAGTCGCGATCCGGCGTGTGCCTTCGAGCGGATCCCCCGGGCCGACCCAGGACACCTCTTCGAACAGCGTCCCGAGCAAACGGGCGGCTTCGCGACCGGCTTCCTCACGAGTTCCGCCAGCGGCAAAGACCACGGCCGAAACGTTCGCGAGACGTCCCCGTACCGGGGTCTGCAGCTGCGCTCCCATCGAGGGCCCCGTCAAATGCCTTCGAAGCCGCGGTCGCGACTCACGAAGAAGCTCTCGTCGATGACCTGCACGGTGACTTCGTCGCCCGCAGCCAGTTCGCTTTCCGCCCCGGGGAAGACGAGCAACCCCTGGGCATCGCTCATCGAGCGAAAGACCCCCGAACTCTGATTGCCCGTACTGGTGGCCCACAGCTCGCCGTCTTCGACTTCGAGGGATACGCGGACGAGGTTCATGCGACCGGCGCGCTTGGTCAGCGGCGCGCGCAGACGCGCGCTGACCGTCGGCCGAAAGACGCGATCATGCCCACTCATCTTGCGCAGGGCCGGGCGCACGAACTGCTCGAAGGTCACGGCGGCCGAAACCGGATTGCCGGGTAGGCCAAACAAGAACGGCCCCGGACTCCCCGGCGCAGGCCCGCCCGGAAAGCGTCCGAACAACATCGGGTGCCCGGGCTTCAAGCGAACGCCCCAGAAGACGAATTCGCAGCCGAGCTTCGCGAAGACATCCTTCACGTGGTCGTGATCGCCCACCGAAACGCCGGCGGAAGTCACGATGCAATCCGCAACCAACGCGGCGCGCACATGGGCTTCGAGGTCTTCGGGGCGGTCCTGGGCGATCCCGAGGTAGTAGGGCTCGGCTCCGACCTCACGGCACATCGCCGCGAGGGTGTAGGAGTTGGAGGCCACGATGCGCCCACCATCGATCGGTGCATCGGGTTCGACGAGTTCGTCACCACTCGACAGGATCGCCACACGCGGTCGCCGCACCACCGAAACCACCGTGCGCCCGAGCGAAGCCAGAAGCCCCGCCACCGCAGGCCGCACGACGGCGCCCGCTTCGACGACCGAGTCGCCGAGCGCGAGATCTTCGCCCGCGCGACGGATGTGATCGCCGAGCGCGACTTCGCGACGGATCGAGATGTGGTCGCCATCCGCCTTCACGTGTTCCTGCATGATGACGGCGTCCGCACCGGGCGGAACGGGAGCGCCGGTGAAGATGCGAGCGGCCTGCCCTGCTTCGACGGCCACGGTCGCTTCGCCTCCGGCCGCCACCTCGAAGGCCACCTGCAAACGGACGGGCTCCGCGTTGCTCGCGGTGCGGAGGTCTTCGGTACGAACCGCATAACCGTCCATGGCGGAGCAGTCGGCGGGAGGCAGGATCCGGGTCGAGCGGACGTCTTCGGCGAGTACGCGCGAAAGCGCCGAGGCGCTCTCGACCGTTTCCGGTGCAAGGCGGAAAACCGCTTCGAGAATGGTGTCTTGCGCTTGTGCGACGGTGAGGTTGCGCTGCATGGGGTCCAACCTTAACGAACCCTGACAGACCCGGGACGGCACGCTAGCCTGCCTAAATTCTAGGCAACCCGCGGGGCCCACCGGAGAGACGCCACCCCTTGCCCGCCGCACCTCCCAACGCGAAACGCGAGCCCCCGCGCGCGCTCGAAAACGTGCTCGATGCGCTGCTCGATGGCGTCCTGCTCGTCAACCGTGAGGGCGAGATCGAAGACGCCAACCCCGAAGCGTGTCGCATCCTCGAGGCGTCGGCCGAAGCCATTCGCGGCACGTCGATCGAACGCCACAGCGACACGGGTCGCGAAGTGGCCCGGCTGGCGAAGCGGGTCTTCGCCAGCGGCCAGCCCGTCGTCGAAGACGAAGTCCTGTGCGGCCGGCGCGCCGCGAGCCCGCTCACGCTCGATCTTTCGGTCTCGCCGCTGTTCCCCGCCCCGGGCACGCGCGAGGCCGACGCCGTCGTCGTCGTGATCCGCGACCGCACCATCCCCAACACCCTGCGCGAAATCGTTTCGCAACAGGAACAGCTGGCGTCGTTCGGACGCATCGCGGCGGGCATCGCGCACGAGGTCAAGAACCCCCTCGGTGGGATTCGCGGTGCAGCCGAATTGCTCGCCAGCTGGTCGTCCGACGACCGATCGTCGCGCGCCGCCGACCTGATCGTGCGCGAAGTCGACCGCATCTCGAACCTGGTCGAAGAACTGATGGTGTTCGCGCGCGGCGACGAACTCGAACTCGCCCCCACCAATTTGCACCAGGCACTCGACCGCGTACTCGACCTCGCGCGCATGGACCCCTTGAGCAAGGGCGTCGCGATCGAGAGGATCTACGATCCTTCGATCCCCGAGATCGAGGCCGACGCCGATCGTCTGAGCCAGGTCTTCTTGAATCTCGTGCGCAACGCCCTGCAAGCCGTACCGGGCACCGCCGGTCGCGTCGAAGTCGAAACCCGCGTCTCCCTCGACCACCGTCTGACCGGCCCCGATCGCCGGTCGATTCCCACCGTCGAGATCAAGATCAGCGACAACGGTCGCGGGATCGCCCCGGCCCATCTCGAACGTCTGGCGACCCCCTTCTTCACCACGCGCGAAAAAGGCACGGGACTCGGCCTCGCCGTTTCGCGCCACTGGGTAACCCGACACGAAGGCACCCTGCAGATCAAGAGCACGGAAGGAGAAGGCACGACGGTCCGCGTGCACCTTCCGCTTCCCACCCGCAAAACCGCCTCTCCGGCACAAACCGATTCGAGCAATCCGCCATGAGTTCAGAGACCTCCACACCGACTCCGCCGAAAGGTGGGCCGCGCAAGGCCCGCATCCTCGTAGCCGACGACGAATCGTCGATCCGCTTCGTTCTGCGCGAGGCCCTCGAAGCGGAGGGGCACGACGTCGACGAAGTCGAAGACGGCGATCGTGCGCTCGAAGCGCTTTCGGCGGGCACCTACGACATCGCCTTTCTCGACATCCGCATGCCCGGCCAGACCGGCCTCGAGTTGCTCGACCACCTGCGCGCAACCGGAAGCGATACGGCGGCCGTCGTGATCACCGCGGAGAGCACGATGGAAAACGCCGTCGAAGCCATGAAGCGCGGTGCCCTCGACTATCTCGTCAAGCCGTTTTCCCTGGCCGAAGCCGCAGCACTCGCCGAGAAATCACTTTCGACGCGGAAGCTGCAGCGAGAAGTGAAACGACTGCGGCGCGAAACGCGCGTGCCGGTCGGCGAGCGTCTGATCGGACGCAGCGCCCAGCTGCTCGAGATCTTCAAGACCGTCGGCAAGATCGCGGCGCGCAACGTGCCCGTCTTGATCACCGGCGAATCGGGCACGGGCAAGGAACTCGTCGCAAGGGCGATCCATCAGGCCAGCCCGCGCGCCGAGCACGCCTTCGTCGCGGTGAACTCTGCAGCGATTCCCCGTGAATTGCTCGAAAGCGAGTTGTTCGGCCACGAACGCGGCGCGTTCACGGGCGCCGTCGACGCTCGCCTCGGCCGCTTTCGCGAAGCGGATGGAGGCACGCTCTTTCTCGACGAGATCGGTGACATGCCCTCCGAATTGCAGGCGAAGCTCCTGCGTGTGCTGCAGAGCGGCGAAGTGACGAGCGTCGGGGGCAGCAAGGCCGACAAGGTCGACGTCAGAATCCTCGCCGCCACCCACCGCGACCTCGACGAAGCAGTACGCGACGGGAGCTTTCGCGAAGACCTGCTCTATCGCCTGCGCGTGGTTCCGATTGCGATCCCGCCACTGCGCGAGAGGCTCGAGGACATCCCGATCCTGGCCGAACACTTCACCCACCGCTACGCGAACGACCTGGTGAGCGAGGCGCACTTTCTTTCGGAGGCCGCGATCGACTTCCTCGCTCGCTACGACTGGCCCGGCAACGTGCGCGAACTCGAAAACAGCGTGAAGCGCGCACTGGTCATGAGCAACGGCGACATGCTCACCCCCGAAGACTTCGACTTCCTGGTGGCGGGAGCGAACCGCAAAGCCGAAGGCGCGGGCTTCGACACCGCGATCGTAAGCGAGATCAAGAGCGCCCTCGGGCGCGAGGACGCAAACGAGCTGCACCGCGAGTTCCTCGAACGCGTGGAGCGGCCGCTGATCGAAGCCGTCCTGGCCCACACGGCCGGCAACCAGATTCGTGCGGCGGCCATCCTCGGCATCAACCGCAACACCCTGCGCAAGAAGATCAACGACCTCGACATCGACCTGCCCGGGCGCACCGCGTCGTGAGCGGCGTGCCGTACGCAGGACTGCACGTCCTGGTCGACGACAACCCGCGTTGGTCCCTCGACCCGGTCGAACAGGCGGTGGCCGCGCTCGCCGGGGGCGCGGCCGTGGTCCAACTGCGCGTGAAGCATGCGACCGATCGAGAAACCCTCGCGATGGCACGCGCGATCCGCAAACACACGCGCGATCGATCGGCGCGCTTCGTGATGAACGACCGCTTCGACCTGGCGCTTGCGTGCGAAGCGGACGCCGTGCACCTCGGCCAGGATGACCTCGCACCCGGTGACCTCCCGGTGGATGCCCGCAGCCGACTCGCCGTCGGCCGTTCGACCCACGATCTCGGCCAGGCGAAGCGCGCCCTCGAAGAAGACATCGACTACCTCGCCTACGGACCTCTCTTCGGCACGACTTCGAAAGACAGCCCCTACAGCGCCCGCGGCCTCGAAGCCCTGCGCGAGATCGCGAGCCTCGCCGGGGCGCTGCCGGTCGTCGCGATCGGAGGCATCGACGCGCAGAACCTCGACGCGGTGCTCGCCGCCGGCGCGCGCGGGATCGCGGTGATCTCGGCCATCGCGGGCGCGCGCGCCCCCCCAGCGGCGGCGCGCGAACTGACAGGCCATGCGGCGTGGTCGGCACAGGCTGTCGCAATCGAATCGGAGGCCCGCGCGTGAGCGAGCTTTCCCTGCGCGCGACTTCGGCGCTCGGCTTCTTCGCCATGATCGCGATCGCAGCGGCGCTTTCGCGCGACCGCCGGGCCATCCGCTGGCAGGTCGTCGCCTGGGGCGTCGGCCTGCAACTCGCGCTCGCCGTGCTGTTGTTCACCACGCCCTTCGGGCGGGCGTTCTTCGTCGGCGTAAACGATCTGGTGAATCGCCTGCTCATTTATTCCGAAGCCGGCGCGCGCTTCGTCTTCGGTCCGCTGCTCGATACGGGCGCGTCGTTCGCGTTGAACGTCCTGCCCGTCATCATCTTCATGGGCAGCTTGATTTCGGTCCTCTACCACCTGGGTCTCGTGCAACGGGTGGTGAACGCATTCGCGTGGGCGCTTTCGCGCAGCATGCGGGTGTCGGGGGCCGAAGCGCTCGCCGCGGTCGCCAACGTGTTCGTCGGCATGGTGGAAAGTGCACTCGTCATCAAGCCCTACCTCGCGCGGATGACCCATTCGGAGGTCTTCTCGTTGATGACCCTCGGCATGGCCACGGTGTCGGGGTCGGTGCTGATCGTCTACGTGCAGTTCCTCGGGAGCCCCGAATACGCCGGGCACCTGGTGACGGCGAGCCTGCTGTCGGCGCCGGCCGGCTTGTTGATCGCGAAGATCATGCTGCCCGAGCGCGAAACGCCGGCGACGGCAGACGGGGCCAGCGCCGCGGCCTCACTCGAAGGCCAGACCACGCGCGCCAGCAACGTGATCGACGCAGCGGCCAACGGCGCGATCGGCGGACTGCGCCTCGCCGCCTACGTCGGTGCACTGCTGATCGCCTTCTACGCGCTGATCGAACTCTCGAACGACCTGCTCGGTGGCGTGGGGGGATGGTTCGGCATGGCCGACCTCACCCTGCAAGGCGTGCTCGGCGTCCTGATGATGCCCTTTGCCCTGCTCATGGGGATCGCGCCCGAAGACGCGAGCACCGTGGGTTCGCTGCTCGGCGTGAAGACCATCCTCAACGAGTTCATCGCCTACCACCAGCTTGGTGAGATCACGAGCAGCGGTGCCTTGCAGCCGCGCTCGGTGGTGATCGCATCCTATGCGCTCTGCGGTTTCGCAAACTTCGGATCCCTCGCCATCCTGCTCGGCGGCATCGAGGGCATCGCGCCCGAACGTCGGCACGAATGCGCGCGCCTCGGGCTGCGGTCGATCGTTTCGGGGACCCTCACGACCTTCATGACGGCGTGCGTCGTGGGTGTGTTCTATCAGGCGGGGTCGTAGATACGACCGTGCTTCGAACGCAACCCAGGGATGAAGTCCTTCGATGAGTGAGCCCCTCTGGAAACCCGACGAAGCACGCGTCGCCGCCTCGCGGATGCGCGCTTTCGAGCGCTTCGCCGCCGAACACCACGGTGCGCCCGGCGACGCCAATGCACAAACCTTTCACCGCTGGTCGGTCGAATGCAGCGACGACTTCTGGCGCGCGATCTGGCAGTTTGGCGAAGTGATCGGAGACGGCCCGGGGAGCACCGTGCGCAAAGGCGACGACATCCGCGCGTGCCGTTGGTTCCCCGAAGCACGTCTCAACTTCGCCGAAAATCTCCTGCGCCGCAGTGATGACGCCACCGCGATCATCGCGATCGACGAAGCGGGAAGACGGCGCGAGCTTCGCTTCGACGCGTTGCGCGCACAGGTGGCGAGCCTCGCCGCGTGGCTGCGCGCGCGCGGCATCGTGGCGGGAGACCGCGTTGCCGCCGTCGTGTCCAACAGTCCGGAGGCGGTCGTCGGCATGCTCGCGGCGACGAGCATCGGCGCGACCTGGTCGTCGTGTTCCCCCGACTTCGGGGTCGAGGGCATCGTCGATCGCTTCGGACAGATCGAACCGCGCGTGTTGATCGCGGTCGATCGCTACGGATACGGCGGCAAGGTCTTCGCACCGATCGAACGCATCGGTGAGGTACGTGCGGCCCTTCCGAGCGTCGAACAGCTGATTTTGATTTCGGGTGGGGAAGGCGCCGCGGCCCAAACGAAAGCCGCGGCCGACGTCGATGACGCGACCTGGTTCCACGACATCGTCACCAAGCCCCCCGACACCCCGCTCACCTTCGAGCGCCTGCCCTTCGAACATCCCCTCGCTGTGCTCTATTCCTCGGGCACCACGGGCAAACCCAAGTGCATCGTTCACGGGGCCGGCGGCACATTGCTGCAACACCTGAAGGAGCACCAACTCCACAGCGACATCCGGCACGGCGATCACGTCTTCTACTTCACGACCGGCGGTTGGATGATGTGGAACTGGCTCGTGAGCGCGCTCGCGAGCGAAGCCACCCTCGTGCTCTACGACGGCTCGCCCTTTCACCCCGGCCCGGAGCGCCTGTTCGAGTTGATCGATCGCGAACGCATCGCCGTCTTCGGCGTGTCGGCGAAGTTCATCGACGCGGTCGCGAAGCAGGGGCTGCGCCCCGGCGAGCGGAGCGGCTTCACGAGCCTGCGGGCGATCCTCTCGACGGGCTCACCGCTCGTCCCCGAAGCCTTCGACTACGTGTACGACGCCGTGAAGCGCGACGTGCAACTCGCATCGATTTCCGGCGGCACGGATATCCTGTCCTGCTTCGTCCTCGGACACCCCGCCCTCCCCGTCTACCGCGGCGAGATCCAGGCCCCGGGTCTCGGGATGGCGGTCGATGTCTTCGACGACGACGGCACCCCCACGACCGACAGCGAGGGAGAACTCGTCTGCACGCGCCCCTTCCCGTCGCGCCCGGTCATGTTCTGGAACGACGAGGACGGCTCGCGCTACCGCGCCGCCTACTTCGACCGCTTTCCCGGCGTGTGGTGCCACGGCGATTGGATGCGCCGCAGCGAACGCGGCGGCTTCGTCATCTCCGGTCGCTCGGACGCGGTGTTGAACCCTGGTGGTGTGCGGATCGGCACCGCGGAGATCTATCGCCAGGTCGAACGCCTCGATTGGGTCGTCGAATCGATCGCGATCGGCCAGGCCTTCGAAGGCGACGTGCGGGTCGTGCTCTTCGTGAAACTTCGCGAGGGCGAAGTGCTCGACGACGACGGGCGCGCCGCGATCCGGCGGGTCGTGCGCGAACACGCGAGCCCACGCCATGTCCCCACGCGCATCGCCCAGGTGGCGGACATTCCACGCACGCGCAGTGGCAAGATCACTGAACTCGCCGTAAGCGACGTCGTCCACGGCCGCCCGGTCAAGAACGTCGGTGCGCTGGCGAACCCCGAAGCACTGTCACACTTCGAAAGTCGCGAGGAATTGCGCGACTGACGCACCCGCCCGAGTGCGGTTCACCCCGCGCCCCCGAGCTTCTCGAGTCGCGCGGAGAGTTCGGTACGCACGCGCGCGTACTCCGCACAGGCTTCGGCGGCCAGTCCCTCGGCCTCGTCGAGTGAACCACTGCGTGCGATCGCGCAGAGCTGCTCGGCCATCTGTGTCAGAACCATCGCACCGAGGTTGGCGCTCGCGCTCTTGAGGGTGTGGCTGGCACGCGCGAGGGCTTCGGCATCTGCGGCCTCGACTGCGGGCGCGATCGCCGATACGAGTTCATTGCTATCGACCAGGTATTGCTCGATCAGGGTCGACAGGAATTCGAGGTCACCGTCGGCGATCCCTTCGAGACTCGCCCACGCCTTGGCATCGATCGGCTGTGTATCGGTTTCGGACATGCACCCTGTTTCGTCCGACACCCCCCGCGACTGAACTGCGAGACACACCGATCGTGCGATCAACCCCGATGGGCGGCCGTTGCGCTCCCGGGCTCGTCGGGCTCGTCCGTGGCCTCTTCGCCGGTGAGAAAGACCTCCAGAATGAGAAGTACCACCCCGGTCACGATCGCCGAATCCGCCACGTTGAACGTCGGCCAGGTGTACCCGCCCCACAGGTGGACATCGAGAAAATCGACCACCTCTCCGAAGCGGATGCGGTCGGTCAGGTTGCCCAGCGCACCACCGAGCACGACACCGAGGGCGGTTGCAGAAAGCGTTTCGTCTGCGCGCAGTTTCGTATAGAAGACGATGAGCAGCCCGATCGCGAGGACCGTCGTGCCGATGAAGAAGACGAGTCGCTGCTCTTCGGGTGCGTCCGCGAAGAAACTGAAGGCACCACCCGGGTTCCTTACGTGGGTGAGATCGAACAGCCCCGGAATCACCTCGATGCGCTGCGCGTAGGCCAGCTTCGAAACGATCCAGTGCTTGGTGGCCTGATCGAGGGGAAAGACGATCAGCGCCGACAGAAAGAAGGCGAAGGTCTTCGGGCTCATGGTCGCGGCAGCCTATCACACCCCGGGCGCGGTCCCCGGAGCGCTCCCTTCGTTACCCAACGGGCCGAGTCCGGGTTCGGTCGCCCGTTCCCGGATCAGTGCGAGGTTGCGCAGGTAGATCGCCGTATTCGGGAGGTACGCGAGGGTGAACACGATGTTCTCGAGATGAATCGCGTACACGAGGAGCACGAGCGACCCCACGATGCTCAGGTACCAGAAGGCCTTTGGAATGGTGCTCTCGCCCGCGCGCTCGCTCGCGACCCACTGCACGAAGAAGCGAGAAGCGAGAAGCGAGAAGCGAAGGGTGCGTTGCCGAGCAGACCGAAGGCCAGCCAGAAAGTCGAGTCACTCCAGTCCAGCATCCGGCTCTCCTCATCGCGCGGGCCACGAGTTCTTCTAGCGCCACTCCTTGTAGCCTGGAGGACTGAGGCGCAGGGCGGCGTCGGCCGCCGCGTGAACCAACCTCGAGTCAGGCGAGTACTCTGCTTCACGCAGACAACTCTCGGCCATCACGATGGCGTATTCCTGGATCGAACAGGCCGCGCGATAGCGAACTTCGCGAAGGTCTTCGGCACACCGCATGACCTCGAGGTCTTCCCCTTCATCGGTTGCCTCGTCGGCGACCTCTGGCGGAAGCAGGGGTTCGATTCCCATAAGCGAAACGTCGACCAGCCGCGTTGCGGTGTTCGCTTCCAGCCGGGTCGCGATCGCGCGCAGGGCCGCGGGCAGGATCACGCCGAGCGAGGCGTCGCGACGCCGGTCTGGGTTCGCGAGGTAGCGGTCGGCGCCCTCGGCGCTCGCCCGAGAAAGGCGTTCGGTTGCGGGCAACGCTTCGTGACCCGAAGCGGGTTCGCTTCCGGCGTTGGCCGCCGGGTCGGCGCCCGAGCACCGTGCGAGCAGGAATCCCGTGGCGTAGGCGAATTCGCGCAACCGCGTGGGCGTCGCCTGGCGCGCGAGGTTCTCGATCGCGTAGCCGAGCCGAACGACCGCATGCGGATCCACCCCGGGTGCACCGGGCGCACCGGGTGCACCAATCCGCAGCGTGATCGCGTCCGTGAGCACGGCTTCCCAGCTCGTCTCGGCGATCGCCTGTTCGACGCCGGCGATCAGACCGGGAGCGGCGTCGGGCTGCGCGACGTGGGCGGGCCAGTCTCCGCGCGGCAGGGGCTCGCCCAGGCTGAAGTCCGGCAGACGAGGCAGATAGATGTCCAGCAACCCGGTCGTGAGCGCCGCATGCCCAAGGATGTCGACGGCGACCACGGCCATGGGGCCGTAGTTGGGCTCACCGTCGGAATAGACACAGTCGGTTTCGAAGAAGCGCTCGAGGGCAGCGTCGAGTTCGCTCATGGCGCGTGGAACCTCGGATCCCTGCGCGGTCGGAACACGCAGCTTGATGGCAATTGGGGGCGCGATCCTAACCGCGCGAAGGCGTCCGCGCTGGCGTTCCCCTTTCGCTAAGCTGCGCCGCCCGCTGCCCTCCGCCAGGGAGAGGCGGCCCCACAGCGCCACAAAGGACCCATCATGACCCCGCCCGACTCCCCCGCCGTTTCCGAAGCCCAGGTGCTCGATGCCCTGCGTCCCATCGTCGACCCCGACTTTCGCCGGAACATCGTCGAACTCGGCTTCGTGAAGAACGTCGCAATCGACGGCGGCCGCGTGTCGTTCGACATCGAACTCACGACGCCCGCCTGCCCGATCAAGGAGGAGTTCCAGCGGGACGCCAAGGCCCGGGTGGAAGAACTCGACGGGGTGAGCGAGGCGATCGTCACGATGACCGCCCAGGAGCGCACGGCGCCGGGTGCCCTCGAAGCCGAGCGCGAAGACATGTTGCCGGGCGTGCAGCGGGTGATCGCGGTGGCGTCGGGCAAGGGCGGCGTCGGTAAGAGCACGGCCGCCATCAACCTCGCCCTCGCCCTTCACCAGGCTGGCGCACGCGTCGGCGTGATGGATTGCGATGTCTACGGCCCCTCGCTCCCGCTACTGACGGGAACCGGTGGCCGCCCCGGCACCGAGGGAAAGAAGATCCTGCCGATGGAGGGGCTTGGGCTCAAGCTCATGTCGATCGGCTACTTCACCGACGACGATTCGCCGGTGATCTGGCGCGGGCCGATGGTCCACGGCCTGATCCGCCAGTTCCTGACCGACGTCCTGTGGGAAGAACTCGACTACCTGATCGTCGACATGCCCCCGGGCACCGGTGATGCCGCGCTGACACTCACCCAGAACGCGCCGCTCTCCGGGGCCGTGATCGTCACGACCGCGAACGATTTGTCGCTCATCGACGCGCGCAAGGGCCTCGAGATGTTTCGCAAGGTGGACGTCCCCGTGCTCGGCATCGTGGAAAACATGTCGTACTTCGTCCCGCCGGATCTGCCGGATCGCAAGTACTACATCTTCGGCCAGGGCGGCGGGAAGCGGGTCGCCGACGAACTCGGCATCGACTTCCTGGGGGAGATCCCGATCGATCCCACCGTAGTCGAAGAAGGCGACCTCGGCCGCCCGATCGTGATGAGTCATCCCGGCTCACCCGTCGCCAACGCCTACGAAAACCTCGCCGGCCAGGTCACGCGAACCCTCGCGATGCTCGAAGCGCGCTAGCTTCGCAGCTTCTCTAGAGAAGCTGCGGAGACGCCATGTTCGACCTCGATGCAGGCGACGAGTTCGACCTCGTCGTTCAGACCGCCCGCCAGTTCGCCGACGACGCCCTCGTCCCGGCCATGCGCGACGCCGAACGGGCACGCGAACCCGACTCCGGGTTGCGCGCGACCTGGAACGAGATCGGACTCGCCGCGCTCGAGTTGCCCGAAGCACACGACGGGGCCGAACTCGGTTGCCTCGCACGCGCGCTCGTGAACGAGGAACTCGCCGCGGGCGACGTCGGTGCCACGCTGGCCCTCGACACCTTCGGCCCCGCCGCAACGGCTCTGCTCGAAGTCGGCGGAAACGACGCTCTGGCCGCGGGGCTCGCTGCATGCGACCGCGGGGCCTCGCGCCTGCTCTTGATCTCTGGGGACGACGCCGACTGCGGCATCGAAAACGACGGTGGCGGCGAACGGCTTTCGATCACCGCGCCCTACGTCCACGCCGAAGCCGCTGGCGCACTCGTCGTCCTGCTCGATGACCGGGCGCTGCTCGTCGAATCGGGTTTCGACTTCGAGCCGGTTCGGGGCGCGGGGCTTCGCGCTTCGGGAGGCGCGTCTCTGCGCGCAGACGCCGCGCCGATCGCGGGCAACTGGGAGAACGCAGAAGGTGCATCTCGGGCACGAGCCCGCGCGCGTCTCTACTACGCGTCGCTCCTGCTCGGCGTCATGCGAAGCGCCTGTGACTTCTCCGCCGAGTACTCACAGCAACGCGAGGCCTTCGGTCGACCGATCGGTCACCACCAGGCGCTCGCCTTCATGATCACCGACATGCGCATGGCCCTCGAAGCCGCGCGCCTGGTCGTGCACGAAGCGGCCTGGCGCGTCGACCGGGGACTTCCCTGTGCGAGCGAAGCGGCTTCGGCCTTCGCCGAGTGCATCGAGGTTTCGCGTATGGTCGGGCCGAACGGGGTGCAGATCCTCGGTGGCCACGGCTTCATGGCCGACTACCCGGTCGAAAAGCACATGCGCGAAGCGCGCGCGCTCGGGCTGCTTTGCGGAGGCTTCGACGCGGCCATCGACGAAGCGGGACGCACCCTGGTCGAACAGACCACACCGCTTGCCCTCGGCGCCTCGGGAGCACTCTGATGGAATTCACGGTCGATCCCGAAACCCGGCGCGCAATCGAACAGGCGCGCGAACTCGGCGAGAAGGAACTGCGCCCTGCGGGCCTGGAAGCCGATCGCCGGGGCGCCCCCATCGCGCCCGACGACCCCTTCTTCGCCCGCTGCATCGAACGCGGCGAGGGACGAACCCGCTGGCGTGGGCCCGACGACAGCGCGAAGTCGAGTGGCGGACCGCGTTCGGTCATCTCGACCCTGCTCGTAATGGAAGAACTCGCCTACTGGGACCGCGGGGTCATCATCGCGACCCCCGGCCCCGGCCTGCCCGAGAACAACGTGCTCGTGATGGGCACCGACGAGCAGAAAGAACGCTTCCTCGGCCCGTTCCTCGAACCCGATCGACCGCGCTGGGCCTGCTTCGGCATGACGGAACCCGGTGCCGGTTCGGATGCGGCCGCGATCAAGACCCGCGCCGAAAAGGACGCTGACGGCTGGCTGTTGAACGGCGCCAAGTGCTTCATCGGCGGCGCGTCGCGTTCCGATTGGATCCTCGTGCAAGCGACCCTCGACCCGAGCAAGGGACGCAAGGCGCAACGCGCCTTCTTCGTCGAACAGGGCACACCGGGACTCGGCGGCTTCCAGATCGAAAAGAAGATGGGCCTCAAGGCCTATGAATCGACCTCCTTCACCCTCGAAAACGTGCGCGTACCCGCGAGCCACCTGCTCGGCGGCGAACAGCGCCGGGAAAGCAACGCCGGCTTCAAGACCGCGCTCAAGAGCTTCAACGCCGGGCGCCCCGCCATCGCGGCCAACGCAGTGGGAATGGCGCGTGCGGCCCTCGATGAATCGATTCGCTTTGCGCGCGAACACGACCTGCTGGAGCAGGACCGGGTGCGCGACCGCATCGAAGCGATGGCACGCCGCGTCCGCAAAGCGCGACTCGTGTGCCTCAAGGCGGGGTGGCTCGCCGACCAGCAGCGACCGAACATCATCGAAGCCTCGATATCGAAGGCGCTCGCGGCCCAGGTCGCCCAGGAAGCGACCAGCATGGGGCTCGAGTTGATCGGCAGCGTGGGCAGCCGCGGCGATCATCTGATCGAAAAGCTCTACCGCGACGTCAAGGCGATGGACATCGTCGAGGGCACGGGGCAGGTGCAGCGCATGATCATCGCGCGCAGCCTCGTGGGGCTCCCCCGCTGACCCGCACACCCGACAACCGACAACCGAGGAGATCGACCGTGGATGCATTGAAGGATTGGGGAACATACGGCGACGTGCATGTGAGCCTCGGCGACGACTTCGTGGCGCTGGCCGAAATCCGCCGCCCGCCGAACAACTTCTTCAGTCAGCAGTTGATCGCCGAACTCGCCGACGCAATCGAAGCCCTCGACGCCGACCCCACCTGTCGCGCGGTCGTGCTCGCGTCGGAAGGCCGGCACTTCTGTGCGGGGGCCGACTTCTCCGGGGACAAGCGCATCGAGTTCGACGGCAAGGGACGCCACCTCTACGACGAAGCCGTGCGCTTGTTCGAAACGCGCACGCCCGTTGTCGCAGCGATTCAGGGTGCGGCGATCGGCGGTGGCCTCGGGCTCGCGCTGATGCCGGACTTTCGCGTCGCCGCGCCCGAAGCCCGCTTCAGCGCGAACTTCGCTCGACTCGGTTTCCATCAGGGCTTCGGCTTGTCCGTCACCCTGCCCCGCCTGATCGGACAACAAGCAGCGATGGAAATGCTCTACACGGGTCGCCGCATCAAGGGCGAAGAAGCGAGAGCGCTGGGGATGTGCGATCGCCTCGTCCCCCTCGACCAGTTGCGCGACGAAGCGTTCGCACTGGCCCGCGAAATTGCGACATCCGCCCCGCTGGCGGTCGACTCGATTCGCGAAACGCTGCGCGGCGATCTGCCCGCTTTGATTCGCGCGGCGACGGACCGCGAAAAGGCCGAACAGGAACGCTTGCAGAAGACCGACGACTTCCGTGAGGGTGCGAA
>JASMLK010000051.1 GCA_030748735.1 Myxococcota bacterium
CGTCGATCACTTCGATCTCGCTCGCTTCGAGTTCACGCCGGAGCTTCTCTTCGATGTGGCCACGCCGATCGTCCATTTCAACTCCTGGTCTGCGCCTGCGCAGTGGCCGGGGAAGTATTCATGGACCGTTCGCCCCAGTGAATTCCCCGCGTTCTGTAAAAGGCGCGTAAAACGTGATGCGCCTCGACGCCATCGCATGGTTCCCAACTGCCTCCAACGCGTCAATTGTGCGCGTGAACTCGCGTGAGCGCTCAGCGAAGCGCTCGCGGCACTCCGATCGCGGTCGACAGCGACGAGGCTATGCTCAGCGCGCAGCGCACGGCCCCTCCCCCGCCTTGCAGACCGGAGATCACGACATTGTTGAAATGGATCGGCAAGGCCTTCTTGCGCATCTTCGGCTTCGAAACGGAAGGCGGGCGCCCCGTAGAGAAGAAATTCGTTCTGATCGCGGCGCCGCATACCAGCAATTGGGACCTGCCCTTCCTGATCGCGATGGCGTGGGCCTACGAGATCAAGATCTCGTGGATGGGAAAGCACGTACTGTTCACCCCCCTCTTTGGTTGGTTCTTTCGCTGGCTGGGTGGCATCCCGATCCACCGCGAGACCCGAAACAACCGCGTGCAGGAAATGGCCGACGAGTTCGCGCAACGCGACGAACTGGTGCTGGTCATCGCCACCGAAGGCACCCGCAGCTACACCGCCCATTGGAAGTCGGGCTTCTATCACGTCGCACGCCTGGCGGGTGTTCCCATCGTGATGAGCTACCTCGACTTCAAGCGCAAGCGCGGTGGCTTCGGGCCCGCACTGTTTCCGAGCGACGACCTCACGGCCGACATGGACCAGATCCGCGCCTTCTATTCGGACAAGACGGGCAAGCGGCCGGAGCTCTTTGGCCCCATACGGCTCAAGGAAGAAATGTAGGACGCGCTCCCCCGCTCAAGCCAACGCGGGAAACAGCGCCGCCAGCTCCGCCAACCATTCCCGGTTGACCTCGCGCTGCTCGGGTGTCGAAACCCCGAAACGTACGATCACCAGTTATCTATGTCGATCATTGTGTGTCGGTGCGACTCACGATTCGGCCACAGCACGTCCAAAATGTCGTGTACCCAACGGACCAGCCATTGAGTTGTGCGATCGACTGCACGGTGCCGGGTGCCGCAACATCAGCGGTCGTCGACACCGAAGAATGCGAGCACCTGGCACATGAGCCTCAGCGCCGCGGACGATCAGCCCGCCGCCGTCAGCTTCCCGACGATCTCTTCGACCACCTTGTCTGCGATCGCGACCATTTCATCGTCGGTGCGGTCCTGGATCGGGTGCTCGGTGTAGACGGGTGTCGCGTCGAAGCCGAGGCTTTCCGCCTGGGCGTCCGCCGCGCTCACGAACTCGTCTGAAGCCACGAAGACCGAGGGGATGCCGAGGTCTTCCAGGCCTTTCGTGTCGTGCACACTGCACGACGTGCAGCTGCCTCAGTCGGCGAGCGCTTCGACCACGGCGGCGCACTCACTCGCAATCTGCTGCCGAAGGTCGAAGGGCGCGGGTTTGGTGAAGGTCGGCTTCTTGTAGCGCTTGATCGTGGCGCCGCGGCTTTCGAACTCGTTGGCGAGACGGTCGAGGAAGATGTCGCCGCGCGGCTTGCTGATGTCGAGCAGGCCGACGGTCGTTCCGTCGAGCGACGCCAGACGCGCAGCCTTCTCTCGCTTATCGACACTGCGTTCGCCGGTGGGGTCGAGGATCACCCGGGCGTCGCCATTCGTGCTCATGATCCGATCTCCTTCATCGTGATGGTACTCCCGATGTCGCCACCTACCCAGCCGGGGATCACCACCGAAAACAGGCCCGCGAAACCACCGCAGTGCATGATGTGGATTCCGTCCGGGCGAAACTTGGGGAGCGTCTCGACCGGCGCCTTCTGTGGCATGCCTTCGGCCATGCCTCCGGCACCGCGCACGAGGTCTTCACTCGGTATCTGACACAGCTCGTGTAGTCGTGCCTCGAGCTGGTCTTTGCTCCAACCTGCTTCGCGAAAGACACGGGCGTGTTCGGGCCCGACGATCAAGATCGCGTCGAACGCGATGATGGCCTTCGGGTGATAGATGCCGCGCAGGGTCTCGGCGAGACTGCGCGCAAGAGACTCGGGCTCGCGCGAGAGTTGATCGACGATCGTCCGCGGCCCCTCTCCCGGAAAGAGCGTCACCATGTCTTTGCCGGGTTCAGCGCCCAGGTCACTCGCCAACGAAGGCCACGGCGAATCTTCTTCGTTTTCCGCGATGCAGAAGCCGAGCTTGCCCGGATGGCCGAAGACCGCTCGGTCGACTTCACCGGGACGACCGCCACCGACGTTGCGCACCACCAACTGCAGCGCGCGACCGATCGTCGCGTTGGCGCGATGGCCCTGGCCGAGGGCGTTCATCTCGCTGTTCATGCCGAGGCGTTTGCGAATGGGCCCGTTGACGATCATCACCGGTCCCGAACTCATGGTCGTCGCAAGCAGGCCGTGCATGTTGAAGGTGTCCGTGCACGCAGCCTCGACCGCGGCCAACACGACCGGGAGATACTCGGGTCGGCAACCCGCCATGACCGCGTTGATCGCAACCTTTTCGACGGTGCACGGCACCAGATCGGGCGGGATGTCGGCCACGATTTCGTCGGGCGAGCGCGTCGTGCCTTCGAGCATGGCGATCACGCGCTGTTCGGTGGGCGGGACCAGGGGAAGCCCGTCGCTCCAACCGCGGTCGTACATCGCTTCGATTTCGTCTTCGAGACGAGCGAGTTCGATGCGACGGGACACGAGCTTGCTGTCACCGAACTGAAGCTCGAGCTTCGTCGCAAACTCGGGATCGACCGAAAGCGAACCACAACCCGGTCGCAGTTCGGGAAGGCCCGGGCCCAGACCGCTGCGCCCCGAAAGCGCTTCCCACTCCCCCCGGTGCCAACCGATGGCGCGTTCCTGTTCGACACCGCCTTCGACGCGCAAGAGCGTCGGCACCGCCTCGATCTCGTTTCGCCATGACGCTTCGAGGGAGGTGTCGTCGCCCACCTCGAGATCTTCCGGAAAGCCCGGATCGTCCTGGCTGTAGACGGTGAGCGCGCTGCCCTTCGCGAGCTCGCGGAGCACGGGAGCGACGAGTTCGCAGGTCGGGCACTCGCGCTTCACGAAGACCACCAACCCGTCGGGCAGTGACTCTTTCGAGCGCGTTGCGGGAGGGTGGAGCGACACGGGTGGTTCCTCCGAAGCGGGAAGCCTTCAAGAGTAGAAGGTCGGTAGCACGGCGCCACGCCACGCCCGTGATAAGCTCCCGCCGCCCGAAACGGCTCGACCGCTCGGCGCCACACGCGCCCCACAACGCACCGCACGAGGTCCAACGCTTGCTTCGCCGTGGTCTTCTTCTCATCTGCTTCGCCCTGCTCGTGAGCATCGTCTCGTGCAACGTCTTTCTTCCCGAACGCTTCGCCGTAAACGCGCCGATGTTTGCGCAGATGTTCGGGAAGACGATCGACCCGCCGTCCGAAGAACAGGTGGAAAGCCGCTTCCGCGTGCCCGAGGGTTTTTCGCTTTCGGTCTGGGCAGGCGACCTCGGCACGGTGCGATGGCTGAAGACCACTTCATCGGGCGACTTCATCGCCACCCTGCCCCGCGCGGGCAAGGTCATCCTGCTCGAACGTGACGCGGACGGTGACGGCCGAAGCGACGGCCAACGACTCCTGTTCGAAGACCTGAACCGCCCGCACGGGATCGAGTTGCGCGACGGCTGGCTCTACATCGGCGAAACCGACGCGGTAGGGCGCGTGCGCTTCGACGCTGCCAGGCGAAGCACGAGCGGTGAGTACGAGCGCTTCATCACGGGGTTCCCCGGTGGTGGCAATCACTGGTCGCGCACCCTCGGCTTCGGCCCGGACGGCATGCTCTACGTGTCCATCGGCTCTTCGTGCAATGTCTGCGAAGAAGAAGACGCAAGACGCGCCGCGATCGTTCGCTACCAGCCCGATGGCAGCGGCGAAGAGATCTACGCCGCCGGCCTTCGCAACGCCGTGGGTTTCGACTGGCAACCCGGCACGGGCAAACTCTTCGCGACCGACAACGGACGCGATCTGCTGGGCGACGACTTCCCGCCCTGTGAACTCAACGAAGTCGTCGCGGGTGGCTTCTACGGCTGGCCGTACGCAAACGGCGACAACGTCGTCGACCCCGACTTCGGGGCGGGGCAGCAGGCGCGGATCGCAACGTCGATCCCACCCGCCCATCCCTTCCCAGCCCACAACGCCCCGCTCGGCATCCACTTCGTTCGCGATGCGCGAGTCCCCGCGTCGCTTCGCGGTGCGGCGCTGGTCGCCCTGCACGGCTCGTGGAATCGCACACGCAAGGACGGCTACAAGGTGGTGTCGCTCACCTGGGCCAGCGACGGGTCCATCGAGCAGCGCGACTTCATGACGGGCTTCGAACTCGACGAAGACGTCGCGGGGCGCCCGGTCCACGTCGTCGAAGGGCCCGACGGTGCGTTCTACGTTTCGGACGACTATGCGGGCGTGGTGTGGCGCGTCGCGTACGGCAAAGCCGGAAGCGGCACGGCTGCGGCTCCCGTGGCGATGCCCTCGCGACCGGACCCCCTGGCCGACCTGCCCCCCGGCGAACGCACGTCCCTCGCGGCCCGGGGCGAGACCCTCTACGCAAGCCACCAGTGCGCGACCTGCCACGACCCGGCGGCTGCAGCGGAAGGTGTCGCGGTCAAGCGCCTCGAGAACCTGAACGCGCGCTACGACATCGCCGGCCTCGAAGCACTCTTCTCAACCCCGCCCTCGCCGATGCCGATTGTCCCCTTGAGCGAGAACGAAATGCGGGCCCTCGCGGTCTATCTACTCGACACCCCATCCCTGTAGGCTGCAGAATCAACCACCACGATCCACCGCCCCCAAGAAAGGCCCGCCATGGGACACCGCATCCTCCGCAAGACCAAGATCATCGCCACCATCGGTCCGGCTTCCGATTCGGTCGAGACCATCAAGGCGATGATCCGGGCTGGTATGAACGTCGCGCGGCTCAATTTCTCGCACGGCACCCACGAAGAACACCGCAAGCGCATCGAGACCATTCGCCAGGCGTCGGATGAACTGGGTGTCCACCTCGCCATCCTACTCGACACGCGCGGCGTCGAAATCCGCACCGGGCGCGTCGAAGGCGCGAGCATGATGCTCACGACGGGCGAATCCATCGCGCTCTACTGCGACGGTCGTCCCTCGGACGCCGACGGTGTCGCGATCAGCTACGCGAACCTCGCCGAAGAAGTCGAACCCGGTGCACGCATCCTGGTGGACGACGGCGTGATCGAGCTGCGCGTTCGCGACACGAAGACCGGCGTCGTGCACTGCGACATCACGCGCGGCGGGCGGTTGGGTGACCGCAAGGGTGTGAACATCCCCGACATCGAACTGCCCTACACCGACATTTCGAACCAGGATCGCGAAGACATCCTGTTCGCGATCGAGCACGACATCACCTACATCGCGGCGTCCTTCGTGCGCGGCGCACGCGACGTCACGGCGATCCGCCGCATCCTCGACGAGCGTGAGACCCACATTCCGATCATCGCCAAGATCGAAAGCAAGGAAGGGGTGGATCGTCTCGAAGAGATCATCGCGGTCGCCGACGGCACGATGGTCGCGCGGGGTGATCTCGGCGTGGAGATCGACGTGCAGGACGTGCCGATCATCCAGAAGCGCATCATCCACTCGACGGTCGGCGCCGGCAAGCCGGTGATCACGGCGACCCAGATGCTCGACTCGATGGAACGCAACCCGGTACCGACGCGCGCCGAAGTGAGCGACGTCGCCAACGCGATCTTCGACGGCACCTCGGCCGTCATGCTTTCGGGCGAAACCGCGGGTGGCGCCTACCCGGTCGAAGCCGTGCGCACGATGTCGGCCCTCGCCCTGCGCGCAGAGGGGTCGCTCCCCGAATACGGGCACCTCCAGCAGACGACCAGTGAGCCACAGAACAAGATCACCGACGCCGTGAGCCAGGCCGCGATCACCATGGCGCACCATCTCGGCGCCGCGGCAATCGTGACCCTCACCGAGACGGGCTTCACCTCACGGTCGATTTCGAAGTTCCGCCCTCAATGCCCGATCCTGGCCATCACCGTTTCGCCCGACGTCGTACGCAAGCTCTCGATGAACTGGGGCGTGACCGGCGTGCACTTCGACGGCGACGGCAGCGACGACGAGATGCTCGCCTTCGCGACCCGCTACGGCAGCGAACTCCGCTACATCGACCCGGGCGACATCATCGTGGCGACCCACGGCGTCGATCGCGAAAGCGGCAGCACGAGCATGATCCGCGTGCTGCACGTTTCCGACTGATCGACACCGTCGGTCCAGACTACGCCTCCGGCGTGTATTTCACGTACATGTGCTGACATGCACGCACGAGGGCCGAGGGTGCAAATTGGGGCCCGACGTCGTCCGCGAACTCGATGTCGGGCAAGCGCCGCAGGATCTCCTCGAAGGCCACGCGCATTTCCATGCGCGCGAGGTTCGCCCCCATGCAGAAGTGATTGCCGATCCCGAAGCCGAGGTGATGCGGGTTTCGGTCGATATCGAACGCCCCGGCGTTTTCGAATTCGGACTCGTCGTGATTGGCCGCGCCGTAACACATCAGCACACGATCGCCTTTCTTGATCTGCTTACCGCCGAGTTCGGTGTCGCACGTCGCCGTTCGGATGAAGGAACGAACCGGTGACACCCAGCGCACCATCTCTTCGACCGCCTGGGGGATCAAGCTCGGATCGTCGATCAAGCGCTGTCGCGCCTCGGGGTTCTGGATCAGCGCCTGCATCCCACCCGTGATCGAGTTGCGCGTGGTTTCGTTGCCCGCGACGAGCAGCAGCACCATGAACATGATGAGTTCCTGGCGCACCTCTTCTTCGCGATCGCCCGCGTCCACGCCCTTCAAGACAGCCTCCTCCTTCAGGATGCCTTCGTCCGCGGCGTGTACCAGAACACTCGCGAGATC
>JASMLK010000052.1 GCA_030748735.1 Myxococcota bacterium
ACGCTGCTCCACGAACTCGAACGCACCGAAGGCCGCTACGGCTTGCAGACCATGTGTGAAGGTGGCGGGCAGGCGAACGTCACGATCATCGAGCGCATGTAGAACGCTTCGCAAACAACGAACAGAACCAAGCGAACAAGAAGAACACGGAGAGCCCCATGAGCAGCAAGATCTGTCAGGACCGCGTCGTCATCGTTACCGGTGCCGGCGGCGGCATCGGACGCGCACATGCACTCGAGTTTGCGCGCCAGGGCGCGAAGGTCGTGGTGAACGATCTCGGCGCGACGGCCGACGGCCAGGGGAGCAGCGATGGCCCCGCCGGTGAGGTCGTAGAAGAGATTCGGGCGATGGGGGGCGAGGCTGTCGCGAACGGCGCCGACGTTGCGGACTTCGAAGCCGCACGCGGGCTGGTGCAGACCGCCGTCGACAACTTTGGCCGCCTCGACGTCGTGGTAAACAACGCGGGATTCCTGCGCGATCGCATGTTCCTCAAGACCAGCGAGGAGGAATGGGACGCGGTCATGAACGTCCACCTCAAAGGGCACTTCTGCACGAGCCGCCACGCCGCCGAGTATTGGCGCAACGAATCGAAGGCCGGCAACCCGGTCGATGGTCGCATCATCAACACGAGTTCGGGCGCGGGCCTTCAGGGCAGCGTGGGTCAGGCGACCTACTCCGCCGCCAAGGGCGGCATTGCAACGCTGACCCTCGTGCAGGCGGCCGAGCTCGGTCGCTACGGCGTCACCGCAAACGCAATCGCACCGGCGGCGCGCACGCGCATGACCGAAGCGATCTTCACCGACATGGCGGCTCCCGAAGAAGGCGTCTTCGACGAGAACGCGCCCGAAAACATCTCGCCGCTGGTCGTCTGGCTTGGCAGCGCCGAGTCGCGTGACATCACGGGCCGCGTGTTCGAAGTGAAGGGCGGCATCATCGGCACCTCGATCGGCTACCACGACGGTCCGATCGTCGACAAGGGTGCCCGCTGGGAGCCCGACGAAGTCGGTGCCGCAGTGAAGGAAGTCATCGACAAGTCACCCGAGCCCCAGAAGGTCTTCGGCACCTGATTCGATCGAGGTCATCCCGCGAATGGACTTCGCATTCAACGAAGAACAAGAAGAGCTGCGCTCGATGGCGCAGGCGTTTCTCGAGGAAAACTCGGGAAGCGAACAGATCCGCAAGGCGATGGAGAGCGAGCTCGGCTACGAGCCCGACACCTGGAACCAGATCGGCGCTGAACTCGGCTGGACCTCGGTCCACATCCCCGAGGAATACGGTGGCCTGGGGCTCGGCTACGTCGAGTTGGTCGCCTTGCAGGAAATCATGGGAGCGCGACTGCTCTGCGCGCCGTACTTCTCCAGCGTTTGCCTCGGCGCCAACGCATTGCTCGTTGCGGGCAGCGAAGAACAGAAGCAGGAGTATCTCCCCGGGATCGCGGAAGGCACGACGCGTGCCACCCTCGCCTATCAGGGAGAGAGCGGTCGCTTCGATGCGTCCACGGTCGAAGTGACGGCCGAAGCGAACGACGGCGGCTATCGACTCAACGGCAAGAGCACATACGTGGTCGACGGCCATTGCGCCGACCTCGTGATCATCGCTGCTCGCACGCCCGGCAGTGAAGGCGAAGCGGGGCTCAGCCTGTTCGCGGTCCCCGGCGATGCAGCGGGCCTTTCGCGCAAGCGGCTTCCCACGGTCGACCAGACGCGACGGCTCGCATCGCTCGAGTTCGCGAACGTCGAAGTGCCTGCGGCGGCCCTGCTCGGAGACGAGGGCGCTGCTGGCCCGGCGCTTTCGCGCGCGCTCGATCTCGCTGCCATCGGCCTCGCGGCCGAACAGGTGGGCGGCGCCCAGCAATGCCTCGACATGTCGGTCGAGTACGCGAAAGAGCGTGAACAGTTCGGCCGCCCGATCGGTTCCTTCCAGTCGATCAAGCACAAGTGCGCGGACATGATGTTGCTGGTCGAATCTGCGCGCTCCGCGGCCTACTACGCGGGCTGCACCGTGGCCGAAGAGAACGAGAGCGAACTCTCGACCGTGGCTCCGCTCGCCAAGGCGTACTGCTCCGACGCGTACTTCCAGTGCGCGGCCGACAGCATCCAGATCCACGGCGGCGTCGGCTTCACCTGGGAATACGACGTCCACCTCTACTTCAAGCGCGCCAAGTCGAGCGAGATCCTGCTCGGCGACGCGCAATATCACCGGGAACTGCTGGCGCAGCGCATCGGGCTCTAGCCGAGCACAGGAGACCCGAGTCATGACGAACCCCCTCGACTTCAGCGGCAAGGTTGTGATCGTGACCGGTGGAAGCCGTGGTGTCGGGCTCGGCATTACGACCCGGTTTCTCGAGGCCGGCGCGGATGTCGTCATCTGCGGCCGCAACGAACCCGAAACGATGCCCGAAGCCACGGGCCGCAAGGCGGCGTTCATCGCCGCCGACGTGCGAGACGTCGAAGGGATCTCGACCGTGATCGCCTTCGCGAAGGACCGCTTCGGGCGCCTCGACGTCCTGGTCAACAATGCGGGGGGCGCACCCGAAGCGGACGCGGCCACCGTCTCGCCACGCTTTTCGGAGTCGATCATTCGGCTCAACCTGATCGCGCCGTTGAACTTCGCCCAGCAGGCGAATGCGGTGATGAGCGAGCAGGAAGAAGGCGGCGTCATCATCAACATCGCGAGCGTTTCCGCAACGCGCCCTTCGCCCGGAACGGCGGCCTACGGCGCCGCCAAAGCGGGTCTCTTGAATCTCACCCAGAGCCTGGCTGTCGAATGGGCGCCGAAGGTACGCGTCACGGCGATCGTGGCCGGAATGATTCGCACGGAACAGGCGCATCTCCACTACGGCGACGAAGAAGGCATCGCGGCGGTGGGTGCAACGGTGCCCCTCGAGCGACTGGGTGAGCCGGGCGACATCGGTGACACCTGCCTCTATCTCGCATCGCCGCTCGCCAGCTACGTGAGCGGTGCAAGCGTCACCGTACACGGCGGCGGCGAAAAGCCGGTCTTTCTCGACGCGGCGAAGAACAAGTCTGAGTAACACGCGGTGCACCGCACGCGTGGTGCGCCGTCGAGAACATCGAATCCAATCGAACCGTATCGAACCAACAAGGAAGAATCGTCATGGCCACCATCTTCAATCATCCGAGTGAACTGAAAGCCGCCGAGGGCAAGCACCTGGGCGTGAGCGAGTGGTTGGAGATCGATCAGGATCGCATCGACAAGTTTGCGGACGCGACCGGTGACCATCAGTGGATTCACGTCGATCCCGAGCGCGCGAAGGACGGCCCCTTCGGTTCGACGATCGCCCACGGCTACCTGACGCAGAGCCTCGTGAATCATTTCCTTCCGCAGATCGTCGACGTGCGCGGGATTTCGATGGGGGTCAACTACGGCGCCGACAAGCTGCGCTTTCCCGCGCCGGTGCCCGTCGGCTCGAAGGTGCGCGGTAGCGCGGAACTCATCAAGGTCGAAGAAGTCAAGAACGGCGCGATCCAGTCGACGGTACGCGTAACGGTCGAGATCGAAGGAAGCGATCGCCCGGCCTGCGTGATCGACACGATCAGCCGCTACGTGCCCGAGTAGCACGGCAAGGCCGTCGTCGATCGCCAACCTCAACCCTGAGAACCGAGCGAAATGACCAGACTAGCGAGATTGTTCAGCCCCATCACGATCGGCAACATGGAAGTCAAGAACCGGATCGTGATGTCGCCAATGCACACCGACTATGGCGAACCGGACGGCACCATCTCGGAACGTCTTCGGGACTACCACGTCGCGCGTGCCGCGGGCGGCGTCGGTTTGATCACTCTCGAGATGTGCACGGTTTCCGAACTCGAGCCCTACATGCCGCGAACCATCGGTCTTTCGCATGACAAGTTCCTTCCCGGGCTGAAGGACTTCACGCAGGCGGTGCACGAAGGCGGCGCGAAGATCATTCCCCAGCTCGCGCACCCTGGCCCGGAATCGCTCGCGCCCTACTTCTACGGCACCGACACCAAGGGTCCGTCTCCGGTGATGTGTCACACCACCAAGAAGATGTGCCAGGAGATGAGCCTCCAGGAGATCGAAGACGTCGTAGTGGAGTTCGGTGAGGGTGCGCGACGAGCCCGCGAAGCTGGATTCGACGGCGTAGAGCTGCATGCGGCCCATAGCTACATGCTCGTGGGCTCCTTCCTCTCGGGGCTTCGCAATCGCCGTTCGGACCGCTATGGCGGGAGCCTCGAGGCACGACTCGCGCTACCGCTCGAGGTGATCCAGAGCATTCGCAGTCGAGCGGGAGAAGACTTCCCGATCGTGATGCGCATTTCGGGCGACGAATACATGCCGGGCGGTCGTACGCTGCGCGAAACGCAGTTCATCGCGCCGACCCTCGCCGAGGCCGGCGTGACCGCTTTCCACGTATCCGCCGGCGTCTATCCGCACACGTCCTGGCACGTCATGCCGCCTACGGGGAGCCCACTGGGCTACAACACGAATCTCTCGGCTGGCATCAAGAAGGTCGTCGATGTGCCCGTGATGGTCGTTGGACGGATCAACGACCCCGTCTTCGCCGAAGACGTGTTGCGCAACGAAGAGGCCGACATGGTGGTGGTCGGTCGCGCGTTGATCGCCGACCCGGAATTCGCCAACAAGGCCCGCGAAGACCGTTGCGAAGACATCGCTCCGTGCATCGGCTGCGGGCAGGGATGCATTGGCCGCAAACCCATGAGTCCCATGACTTGTCTCGTCAATCCCGCCGTCGGGCGGGAAGCGGAGATGGCCACCACACCGGCCACTCAGCGCAAACGGGTCATGATCGTAGGCGCTGGGCCTGGGGGTCTCGAAGCTGCGCGTGTCGCTGCATTGCGCGGCCACGAAGTACACCTCTACGAACGCGACTCCAAGGTTGGCGGGCAGTTCAATCTGGCCGCCATCGCGCCGCGCAAACACGAACTCGGCAAACTCACCCGCTATCTCACGGTGCAAATCGAGAAGGCGGGTGGCACGATTCACCTCGATACCGACGTGACGCCAGAACTCGTGGCCGAGGTTGCACCGGACGTCGTGATTCTTGCGACCGGAAGTGAACCCGTGCGACCGCCCATTCCCGGTGTGTCGGGTGACAACGTCTATCTCGCCGACGACATCCTGGCCGGCCGGGTCGTACAACCTTCGGGAAACATCATGATCATCGGAGGTGGACTCGTGGGCTGCGAGGTGGCCGAAACCCTCGCCAACCTGGGCGACAACCCGATGATCGCCCGCACTTCCATCACGTTGGTCGAGATGCTCGACCACTTCGGCTCCGAAATGGTCATCGAGATCCGCACGCTGACCATGCAGGACTTTCGCGAGCTGGGGATCGAGGTGTTGACTTCGACGAAGGTCAAGGAGATCCAGCAGAACTCGCTGGTGGTCGAGACCCCTGACGGCGAGGAACGGACGATCAGCGGTGTCGACAACTTCATCGTGGCGATCGGCGTCAGGCCCTACGAAGTGCTGTCGGAAAAAATCGCGAGCAGCGTGGCTGAAGTCCACGTGATCGGCGACGCCAAGGAAGCGCGTTCCGCCCTCGAGGCGATGCAGGAAGCGGCCGACGTTGCCCGCGCGATCTGAGGGCGGAAGCGATCGCCCCGCGCACTAGCGGAACTTCGGCGGCCGCTTCTCGATGAAGGCGTTCACGGCCTCTTTGTGTTCCGGCGTCTTCCAGCACTCGCGCAGTAGCGCGCTTTCACGCTCCTGGATCTCGCTGAGGTTCGTGTCGGAACCGTTCTCGGTGAGGAGCCGCTTCGTCATCAACAGCTGCGGTGCCGGGTTGGCGGCAAACTCACGCGCGAGTTCCATCGCCTGGTCGAGAACTTCGTTCTCGGGAGCAAGCCGGTCGACGAGTCCCTGGGCGTGTGCTTCGGCGGCCATGTAGAGCCGGCCCGAAAGACACATTTCGCTCGCACGACCGAACCCCATGCGCTGCACCAGGAAGTGGGTGCTCGCGAGTTCGGGGACGAGGCCCATCTTGATGAACCCCATGCCGAGCTTTGCGCGTTCGGAGGCGAGGATGACGTCGCAGGGGAGGATCATGGTGAGCCCGATCCCAACCGCGGCGCCGTTGACCGCGGCGACGACGGGTTTCGATTCGCGGACCAACTTCACCCAGTCGAGGCCAGCCGGAAGGCCGCCCGAACCGCCCTGGGTGTCCTTGCCGGGGTCGACCCCATCGATTCGCGACTTGAAGGTGTCTTCCATGTCGGCTCCGGCGCAGAAGCCACGGCCTGCGCCCGTGAGCACGATGGCGCCGATGTTTCGATCGTCGTTCGAGCGCCCAAGGGCGTCCGCCATTTCCTCCGACATCTGCGGGGTCCAGGCATTGAGTTTGTCGGGGCGGTTGAGCGTGATGAGCGCGACATCGCCGTGGACGCCGTAGGTGATCATTTCGTAGCTGGCCATCGAGGGTCTCCGGGTTTGGGGGGCGGCTCGTTTGCGGTCGAGAATGATAGATCGTCCTGCGCTGTGCGTAGCGGCTGTGCGAGTTCGTCAAAAGGGCGCTATGGAGAGGGCACGATGAAGAGCCAATGGAGTGACGCCGAGGCCGAAGCGACCGTCGAGCACTACGGCGACCGCCCGGACGTCAATCGCGACATCGCGCTACGCGTCTATACCTCGCGCCTCATCGGGCGCGACCCGTCGCTCGTGCTGCACGGCGGTGGCAACACCTCGGTCAAGACGCAGCTCGAAGACGACCTGGGCGAAACCGTCGACGTGCTCTGCGTGAAGGGAAGCGGCTGGGATCTCGGTGAAATCGAACCCGAGGGCCTCCCCGCCGTTCGCCTCGCGTCACTCGGCGCGCTACGCGAACGCGAGGCGCTCAGCGACGAAGACATGGTGAACGCTCAGCGGACCCGTCTGCTCGATGCCAGCGCGCCCAACCCTTCGGTCGAGACCCTGCTTCACGCCTTCCTGCCCCACAAATTCATCGACCATTCCCACGCCGATGCGATCTTGAGCGTCGTCGATCAGCCCGAAGCCGAGGCGCTCTGCAGCGAGATCTTCGGCGACCGCCTTGCGATCGTTCCCTACGTAATGCCGGGGTTCGATCTCTCGAAGCTCGCCGCCGAAGTGCAGCAGCGACATCCCGACGCCGAAGGCCTGCTGCTGTTGCAGCACGGCTTGTTCACGTACGGCGATACCGCGAAGGAATCGTACGAACGACATGTACGTGCGGTCGATGACGCGGAGCGTTTCATCGCCGCCCGTCGCGTGGCCGCGGCGACATCCACGCGCGACGATCTTTCCTACACCTCGATCGCCCCGACCTTGCGCGGCCTGCTCGCTGAAGGCGACCGGCGGTATGTCCTCACGTTGCGCACCTCGCGTGAAATTCGTGAGTACGTCGATCGCCCCGAGTTGGCGGCGTGGTCGCAGCGAGGTGTCGTGACGCCCGACCATGTGATCCGCACGAAAGCACTCCCGTTGTTGCTCGACGTTGCGAAGGACGCAGAACCCGAGGCGTTGCGCGAAACGATCGGAAGCGCGCTCACCGAATATCGTGAGCGATACCGGGCGTATGTATCGAAGCAGACCGCCGACCGAGGGATCACGGTCAAACCCCTCGACCCCGATCCCCGCATCATCCTGGTACCCGGCCTCGGCATCATCGCCGCCGGCGCTTCTCCGAAGGCCGCCTCGATCGCGGCCGACATCCACGAACACACGATCCCCACGATCACGAACGCCGAGGCGGTCGGGACCTTCCAGGCCCTGCCCGAAGCCGATCTGTTCGAGATGGAATACTGGTCCCTCGAGCAGGCGAAGCTCGGCAAGGCGACGCCAAAGCCGTTGGCGGGTGCAGTCGTGCTGATCACCGGAGCCGCGAGCGGCATCGGCGAGGCGACTGCGCGCGCGTTCGCGGCGCAGGGGGCGTGCCTCTTTTTGGTGGATCGGGACGCCGAGCGACTCGAAGGTGTTGCGGACGAACTCGGTGCGGCGTGGCGGACCGCCGACGTCGTCGACCCCGCTTCGGTCGACGCTTGCTTCGACGCCGCGGTCGAAGCCTTCGGTGGTATCGACGGCGTAGTGTCGAACGCCGGAACCGCACCGCAGGCCCCCATCGACACGTGCGACGCCGCGGTGTTGCGCGAGAGCCTCGACATCAATCTGCTTTCCCATCAATGGATCGCGCAAGCCGCCAGCGCCCGACTCAAAACGCAGGGCACCGGCGGCTTCCTGCTCTTCAACGCATCGAAGGCCGCCTTCAATCCCGGCAAGGGCTTTGGCCCGTACGCGATCGCCAAGGCGGCACTCGTGGCACTCACGAAGCAGTACGCCCTCGAACTCGGCGAATGCGGCGTCCGCGCCAACGCGGTGAACGCCGACCGTATTCGCACTCGTCTGCTCGACGCCGACCTCGTCGCGCAACGCGCGGAAGCCCGCGGCCTTTCCGCCGACGACTACTTCAAGTCGAACCTGCTCCAACGCGAGGTCACGGCAGAAGACGTCGCAGCGGCTTTCGTGAACCTCGCTCTCGCGAAGAGCACGACGGGTTGCATCGTCACCGTCGACGGCGGAAACATCGCGGCTTCACCGCGCTGACCTGGCTAGAGCAAAGCGCCAGCGAAAACCCCGACGCCTCCGACTGTTGGGCGCTACGGCACCCTCGGCAACAAGACGACGAAGCGCGCGCCGCCCGCGTGTCCGGCTTCGACGCCGATCGTTCCGCCGGCTTCTTCCACGAGTCGCTTCGCGATCGTGAGCCCGAGCCCGCCGCTGCGATCTTCACGCGTCGAGAAGTACGGCTCGAAGAGCCGTTCGCGAAGCCCGTCCGGGACACCGTCCCCTTCGTCTTCGACGCTGAACGTGACAGCCCCGTCGGATGCGCTGGCGCGCAGGGTCACGCAGCTCGAAGCCGGCGCCGCGTCGAGGGCATTGAGGACGAGGTTCATGAGGATCTGCCGAAGCGGGTCTTCCGCGATCGCGACCTCGGGCAGCGTCGCTTCGATGCTGGTCGACAGCTTCACTTCGCGATGCCCTGCCCGCTTCTCGAGCAGGCGGGAGAGTGCGTCGAAGACTTCGGCGAGCTGACTCGACGCCGGGCCATGCTGCTCGGCAATGCGCGTGTTGTCGGGAGCCGCTTGTCGTAGCAGGGCGTCGAGTAGCCGCTCCATGCGCCCGAGTTCGTCGAGCACGACCTTGCGAAAGTCTTCGGTGAATTCTTGATCGCCCTGATGATCGGGCAGCAGCTGGAGGAACGTCTTCATCGAAACCAGCGGATTGCGAACCTCGTGTGCGACCTCGGCGAGTAAGTCGCCGAGCGTCGCCATGCGGTCGAGACGTTCGAGGTCTTCGCGATTGGGATTCACTAGAAGAAGTCTTCGCGCAGCGTGCGCTGCGTATCCCCCGCCGACTTGCGCGAGGTGGTGGACTCGCTCGGTTCCGTGCCTTCGAGGAAGGGCTGGAAGTAGGCGTCGGTGGTGGCCGAATCGGCGAGCAGGCCGTTCGTGCGATCGATGCGCACGGTCACGATGTGCTCGGGTTCCTGGAAGTTCAACACCGGACGTTCCGCCAGCGCGGCTCGCATGTACTCGACCCAGATCGGTGCCGCGGCCCGCGAACCGGTTTCCCCCCAGCCGAGAATCGTCGAATCGTCGCGTCCCACCCAGACTCCCGTCACGATGTCGGGAGAGAAGCCCATGAACCAGGCGTCCTTCTGGTCGTTCGTGGTCCCGGTCTTGCCGGCGAGCGGACGCCCGAGTTGGCGCAGGCGCCAGCCGGTGCCTCGCGGATCCTTGACCACCGCCTGCAACAGGTCGCACATCAGATACGCGGCGGCTTCCGAGATGACCTGGTCGGCTGGAATGATCTCGGCGTCGGGGTAACCGTCGCCCACGTTGAGTGCCGGTTCGACGACGTCGTCGGCCTCGTTGGGATCGAAGCGCGCGACCTCCTGGCTCTTCAGATCGTCGAGTTCGAGCGGGCGTAGCAGTGGAGGTGGTTGCGGGCCAAGCGGAATGTCCTCGAGCAACACGGTGCCGTCGCGATCCGTCACCTTCGTGATGAAGCGCGGCGTCACGCGGCGGCCGCGGTTCGGGAACACCGCGTATGCGCTCGTGAGTTCGACGAGGTTCACCGAACTCGAGCCCAGGGCGAGGGAAAGATCGCGCGAAAGGGGCGACTGGATGCCGAGCCGGCGTGCGTAGTCGATCACGTAGTCGACGCCGATGTCGCGAAACAAGTGCACGGTGGCGTTGTTGACCGAACGCACGAGCGCGGTGCGCATCGGCATCGGGCCAAAGAAGTGACGGCTGTAGTTCTGGGGTCGCCAGACGAAACCTGAAACCGGGTCTTCGTAGACGGCCGGTCGATCGTAGAGGGTCGATACCGGCGTGTAGTCACGTGAGAGCGCCGCACCGTAGATGAATGGCTTGAAGGCACTTCCCGGTTGGCGCAGCGCCTGGGTGGCGCGGTTGAACTGGCTGCGATCGTAGTCGTAGCCGCCCACCATGGCGCGAACGTCGCCGGTACCGACTTCCATCGAAAGCAAAGCGCCTTCGACCTTGGGGAGTTGGTGGATCGATACTCTCGCGAGTGGCGGTCGCACCGGGGCGGTGCCCTCGCCTTCGAACAACTCGCTCACGAAGTCGACGCCGCTCTTGCCCGCTGGCTTCTCGGCGGCTGGTTCCTCGCCTTCGGCTTCAACTTCGAGCGCTACGAGAGGCTCACCTTCGAGGCGCACGAACTTCGCCACGTCGCCGACGTCGAAGATCGTCGTGATCTGCTTCACCGGCCGGGGCCGCCGCTTGACGTCCGCTTCACGCGCCCATTCGACATCGGCCAGGGCCGCCTGTCCCTCGACGCCCGGTGCAAACGCAACGAGGGCAATGCTCGCGTCCGGATCGACACTCACCACGACACCTTCGACGACTTCGCCCACGTCGAGTGGGCGGACGACATCGCTGTCGTCGGGAAGTAGCTCGTTCTTCTTTCCCAGTTCGTCGATCTCGGCCGATAGATCGCTCACCGCCACCTTGCGGAGCGGTCCCGTGTAGCCGCGTCGCTTGTCGTGGGATTCGAGCCCCCTGCGGACGGCTTCGACGGCGGTCCTCTGGAGATCGATGTCGAGGGTGGTCTCGATCAGCAGGCCACCTTCGAGAACCTTGTCGCCCCCGAGTCGTTCGAAGAGGTAGCGGCGAACTTCCTCGGTGAAGTGCTTGGCGGCGATGATGTTCTCGTCCCGCTTCCGGTCGGCCAGGGTGATGGACGTCGCGAGGGCGTCGTCGTAGATCGCCTGCGTGATGATCTTGTCTTCGAGCATGCGCTTCAGCACGTACCGGCGTCGCCCGTCGGCGAGGTCGGGGTTCGCGAAAGGCGAATAGGCCGAAGGACGCTGGGGCAGCCCGGCGAGTACGGCGGCTTGCGAAATCGAAAGCTCGGAGGCGGGCTTCCCGAAGTACGTCTGCGAAGCTTCCTGGATCCCCCACGCACCACTGCCGAAGTAGATCTGGTTCAGATAGAGGTAGAGGATTTCGTCCTTGGTGAAGTGCTGCTCGATCTTTCGGGCGAGCACCATTTCGCGCAGCTTGCGCGAAAAGCGGCGTTCGGGAGAAAGCAGCATCTGCTTCACCAACTGCATGGTGATCGTGCTCGCGCCCTGCTTGATGCCGCCGGCGCGAATGTCCACCCAGGCCGCCCGTGCGATCGACACCCAGTCGATGCCCGCGTGTTCGAAGAACTTGCTGTCTTCGGCCGCGACGAACGCGAGGCCCACGTGGTCGGGCAGCGAGCCGATGGGCACCAGCTCGCGACGCTCGGTAGCAAAGGTACCGATCAGTCGACCTTCGTGGTCCAGCACGCGACTCGTAAGGGCGGGCTGATAATCTTCGACACTGCGCAGGTCGGGGAGGTCTCGCAGAAAGCTCACGTAAATGAATGTGGCACCAGCGCCTGCGCCGAACGCGAGCAGGAGCACCAGAACCAACAGGACCCGGACCCCCCCGGACCGGATGAAAGCCATGCGATCTCCAGTAGTTATCCTAAGCTAGCCAACGCGCGTGGGGCGGCGCTAGCACTTTGCCTGCCGGGTTTTCCGCCCCGCTCTCGAAACACGACCCCACCCTTGCCCCACCGAGCCGTCGCCGGCCGGGCGCTACGCACGGCGCTCCCAAGCCCAGGGCCGCAGGCCTGCTGACACCGCTCGGTACGAGGACGTTCGAACCATGACTTCCCGCTCCCTCACGATGGCCTTCGTGATGGACCCCGTGACGAGCGTCGATATCGACGCCGACACGACCTTCGTCTTCATGCTGGAAGCGCAGCGCCGCGGACACGAAGTGCTCTACGTCCGCCCCGGGGACCTGCGGGTGGACGACGGCCGCCCCGCGGCACACGCAATGCCCGTGACCCTGCGCCGTGAGAAGGGCAATCATGTCGACCTCGGCCAACGCCGCGAAGTGCTCTTCGACCGAGATGTCGACATCATCTTCCAACGCAAGGACCCGCCGGTCGACGCCGACTACATCGCGACCACCCAGATCCTCGGTGCCTGCCACGAGACCCTGGTGCTCAACGACCCGAAGAGCGTTCTCGCCTTCAATGAGAAGATCTTCGCCCTGCACTTCGCCGATCTCATCCCCCGCACCTCGGTCACGCGTTCGATCGCCGACCTGCGCGCGTTCATGGCCGACCTCGGGGGCGATATGATCGTGAAGCCTCTCGACGGCAAGGGCGGGGAAGGCATCTTCCATCTCGTCGAGGGAGAAAAGAATATTTCGTCCATTCTCGAGCAGGCCACCCACTTCGAAAGCCGACTCGTGATGGCGCAGGAGTACCTGCCCGCGATTCGCCAGGGCGACAAGCGGATCCTGCTGCTCGAAGGCGAGTTCCTGGGCGCCGTGCTTCGCGTGCCCGCGGAAGAAGAGGTGCGTGCGAATTTCCACGTTGGTGGACGCGCCGAGAAGGCGGAAGTCACGGCAGTCGATCGCGAGATCATTTCACGCGTCGGGCCGGTCTTGAAGGAACACGGCCTCTTCTTCGTGGGGATCGACGTGATCGGCGACCGTCTCACCGAAATCAACGTGACGAGCCCGACCGGCGTGCAGGAGATCAACGCCCTCGACAGCAGCTGCCTCGAGGCGCAGGTCATGGACGCGGTCGAAGCGCGAGTCGCGCAGGCGGGGGGAACGGCCTGATGGACGAGCCCGGCCCTCCTGCGGGTGACGAGGCGCCCCCGTCTCCGCCCACGCCCACGCCCACGCCCTCGGCCCCCGACACGCCATACGGCATCCTGATCGTCGACGACGAAGAGGCGATCCTCGAGAGCCTCGAGTTTACGCTCGGCACCGAATACCGCGTCTTCACCGCGCACGATGGTCGTACGGGCCTCGAGATCTTCGATCGCGAAGACATCGCGCTGGTGATCGCCGACCAGAACATGCCGGGCATGACGGGCGTCGAGTTCCTCGAAAAGGTGATCGAGCGCGACCCGCGCGCGATCCGCATGATGCTGACCGGCTACGCCGACATTTCCTCGCTCGCGCGTGCCGTGAATACCGGGCGCATCTACCGCTACATCACGAAGCCCTGGGAACCCGACGAGCTGCGCATCAACGTGAAGCGCGCCCTCGAGTCCTACGCGCTCAGTAGTGAGAACAGCGCCCTCGCCGGAGCGCTCGCCGAAGCCAACGAGCGGCTGCGCGCCGAAAACCTCTATCTGCGCCAGGAAGTCGAACGCCGCTATTCCTTCGAGGGCATCATCGGCGAGAGCCCGGCCATGCAGCGGGTGTTCGAGGTGATGAAGAAGGTGGCGGAAACCGACGCCACGGTGCTGATCACCGGCGAAACGGGGACGGGCAAGGAACTCGTCGCACGCGCGATCCACTACGCGGGCACGCGACGCGAACAGCATTTCGTGGCCCAGAACTGCGGCGCACTCCCCGATACCCTGCTCGAAAGCGAACTCTTCGGTCATCGCCGGGGCGCGTTCACGGGCGCGAACGCGGACAAGAAGGGGCTCTTCGAGGTCGCCGACCGCGGCACGATCTTCCTCGACGAGATCGGCGAAACCGAACCCGGCATGCAGGTGCGCCTGCTGCGCGTCCTGCAGGAAGGCGAGATCCGTCCGATCGGCTCCTCGAACACCCTCCACGTCGATGTCCGCGTGCTGGCCGCCACCAACCGTGATCTCGAGACCCTGGTCGCCGAGGAGCGCTTTCGCGAAGACCTGTTCTATCGGCTGCGCGTCGTCGAGATCAAGGTGCCGCCGCTTCGCGAGAGGCGAAGCGACATCCCCGCGATCGCCCACTTCTTCCTCGAAAAGTCGAACGCACGCATGGGGCGCAAGCTCGGGGGCTTTTCGAACGCCGCGATGGACCTGCTGACCGCCTGCCCGTGGCGCGGCAACGTGCGCGAACTCGAAAACGAAATCGAACGCGTCGTGGTGCTCGCGGGCGACGAGCCGCAGGTGAGCGTCGAGATGCTGTCGAGCAACTTGCGCGGCGGCTCGGCCGATGTTCCGGCCGCCACGGCCGACGACGCCGAGATCGAGGATTGGAATCTCAACCTCTCGGTCGACAACATGAAGCGCCGGATGATCGTGGCCGCGATTCGCGAAACGGGGAGCAAGACCCGTGCGGCTGAACGCCTCGGTATACCGCGGCAGTCGTTGCAGAAGATGATGAAGCGGTTGGGGCTTACTGACGAGGCGGTTGGTGCTTCGTAGTGCTTCGTCGTAGGGGGCTCGGGGGGAGGGGGTCCCGTGCTCACGCCGGACGCTGCGCGCGGGACCCCCTCCCCCCGAGCTCGCTGCGTGGATGCCCGGCGATTGACGGTTGCCTGTCGGTAGAGCGGGTTGGGTGTGAAGAAATTCTTGTGGGCGTCGGGTGAAGTTTGGCTTCCGTTGAGGGCGGGGCGCGTGTAAATTGGGCGGCGTGACCGAGTTCATCAAGACGGCGGATTTCGAAACTCCTCTCGGTCGCGTTCGCATTGCGTCGTCGAAACGCGGACTCGTCCACCTCGGTTTCCCCCTTGCGACGGGTCGCGGTTTTTCGGGTTGGCGTGAGCGCTTTGCACCCGGTAGTCGCATCGTGCGTGACCAGGATGCGAACGAAGAGTTCGTCGGTCAGGTGCACGAATTCATCGACGGCACACGTCGACACTTCGAAGTTCCGGTCGACCTGCGCGCCACGCCCTTCCAGCAACGCGTGTTCAAGGTGGTTTCCGAAATCGACTGGGGGCAGACGCAGTCCTACAAGGACGTCGCGTTGGCGTTGGGCGACGAGCACCTGGTGCGTGCGGTGGGGACGGCCGTTGGTGCGAACCCGTTGGCTCTGGTGATCCCCTGCCATCGCGTGGTCGGGGCTCGGGGCAAGCTTCAGGGTTACGCGGGCGGTGTCGAAGTGAAGGCGAAGCTGCTCGCGGCCGAGCAGAGCGGCCCCGAATCCGGCCGGCTCTTCTAGCCCGGATGATTCATGAAGCCCTGCTGCGAAGCCCGA
>JASMLK010000053.1 GCA_030748735.1 Myxococcota bacterium
AGCGTCAGTCTTGGGCCAGGAAGCCGCTTTCGCCACGGGTGTTCCTCCTGATATCTACGCATTTCACCGCTACACCAGGAATTCCGCTTCCCTCTCCCATACTCAAGCTTCACAGTATCGGATGCAGTTCCTGGGTTGAGCCCAGGGCTTTCACATTCGACTAATGAAGCCGCCTACGCACGCTTTACGCCCAGTGATTCCGAACAACGCTTGCACCCTCCGTATTACCGCGGCTGCTGGCACGGAGTTAGCCGGTGCTTCCTTTGGAGGTACCGTCAAACCTCGAAGATATTCACGACGAGATTTTCTTCCCTCCCGACAGAGGTTTACGACCCGAAGGCCTTCATCCCTCACGCGGAGTTGCTGGGTCAGGGTTTCCCCCATTGCCCAAGATTCCCGACTGCTGCCTCCCGTAGGAGTCTGGACCGTGTCTCAGTTCCAGTGTGGCTGATCATCCTCTCAGACCAGCTAACCATCGTCGCCTTGGTGAGCCTTTACCTCACCAACTAGCTAATGGTACGCGGACTCATCAATTGGCGGCAGCTTCCAAGGAGAGGCCACCTTTTCCCACATCGTCCGGAGACGTCGTGGTCTTATCTGGTATTAGCTCCAGTTTCCCGGGGTTATCCCAGACCAAAGGGCAGATTGTCCACGCGTTACTCACCCGTGCGCCACTGTACTCGCCACCCGAAGGTGACTTTCTCGTTCGACTTGCATGTCTTAAGCACTCCGCCAGCGTTCGTTCTGAGCCAGGATCAAACTCTCCAGTTTAAACCTAGCGAGGTAATGAGGATCGCTAAGAACCCTCATACCCCATTTTCTTTGGTTCGTAATCAACACCCAGGCGACCAACCCGCGAACCGAGCGCCCGTCCTTCAAAGCGGTTGAAGAAAAACAAAGCACCCGGACCCAAGCCATCGTGAGTGGCCTGGTCGGCATCGCCTGTGTGTTGGGTATTTCAAGGAATTGTATTTGTAAGCCCAAATACTTCCGCCGAGTCGAGCGTCCTTGAGGCGCCGAAGCACCAATCGCTCGACCCGACCACACACTATTCAGTTTTCAAAGATCAGGCGAAATCTGCCGGAGTCTGTCTGGGACTCGTGAGATGAGATCCGCTGTCTTGCATTCGTGCATTCGTGCTAGCGATCTGTCGACCGCTCGAAGCTTTTTTTGTTGCGCCCACGCGCGACGATCCACGGGGGGATCGGGGAGCGAGGGATTGCTGCTGTCTACGAGTGCGATCAGGGGGAATTTCAGCGACCGAGCAAGTAGCGGGCAGCCTCCGCTGAGAAGTGGGCCGTGGAACAGCCCCCTGTAGCGGGCGCCGTAAATTACGAGACCCCTCTCAGGCGGTCAAGAGCTATTTCGTGTTTGGTGTCGAATATTTCGCCCGACTCTCACCTGCCCACCTGTCACCTGTGAAGCACCGGTCGGTCGACCTTCGGGCTCGCCGCGGGAACCCGCGGCCGGCCGTCTTGTAGCTCAGCCGTGGGCGCCGCGAAACAGCTCATTCGATTTCACCGGACTCTACCCGCAAAACGCCTCGTTCCGTGACCACGGCATCCATGCCGCGATCGTGGGATTCGACCGGGACGCTGTCGATCAGCAGAACCGAATACGCGAATCCGATCAGGCTGGAGGGCGAGACCGATGCCTCCATACCAGCCAGAGCCCGATCGTAGTAACCAGCCCCCCGCCCGAGACGACGCCCGGCCGGGTCGAAAGCCAACCCCGGCACGAGAACCAGGTCCAGCTCGGCGAGATCGAGGACGGAAAACTCGGGTGGGGGCTCCAGGATCCCGAATCGAGCCTCGACCAGCGCTTCGAGCGCCGAGACTTCGGCAAACTCGAGCGTCCCGGCATCGGTACACCGGGGGTACACACACCGCTTCCCCATGTCGCGAGCGACTTCGAAGACGTGGCGGGTGCCGAGTTCGGTCGAAGTCGCCGAATAGAGTGCGAGAACCGCCGCAGACTCGAATTCGGGGAGCGAGCAGACATGCTCAGCCGCCCGGACCGCAGCCTCCTCGGGGTCGATCGAGGCGGGCGGCAGTGATTGGGCTCGCAGCCGCCGGCGAAGCCGCTGCTTCTCCTCCGCAATGGACATCAGCCCGAGAGCGTCACGCCAGGCAGGCAAGACCCGCCGTGGGCGCTGCCCGGCGTCAAGCGCCTTCTACCGGAAGCTCTGCCTCGACGAGCTCGATCAACGAGCGAAGCCGGGCCACGGACCCGGCGCCTCCCGCTTCGACCTGCTCTCGCAGCTGCAACACTTCGCGAGCCAGATTGAGGGAGGTCAGCAAGGCGATGTCCTGCGAATCGACCGTGTCGGTACGCTCGCGGATCTTCTGCATCGCAAGGTCGACGTAGCTCGCGACCTGCTGGAGCGACTTTTCGCTCGCATGGCTGCGGAGCCGGTAATCCTTCCCACCGAGGCGCACGCTCACCGAAGGACGCTCCTCTCGTTGACGCTCGCCGCCCTGCTCGATGATTTCCTCGGCTGCCGCCTCGCCGACCACGCCGGATTCCGATCGCGCGGCAGCCTCGGCCTTCTTCGCCGTCACTCGTTTCATCGCTCAGCCCTCCGCGGCTTGCGTCGCAAGAGTTGCGAAGCCTTCGACCTGTGCGAGCAGATCGTCGAGACGCTTCAACGCGTCCGTTCGACGTTGTTCCTGCTGGGTCAGCCGCGAATCGAGTTCGGCGATCTTCTGCTCGCGCTGGACCAGCTCCTTGCGCAGGAGATCGTTCTCGGCGCCCAGGCGGTGCCGCTCTTCGATCAGTTCGGCGACGACACGCTCGAGGCGGTCGAAGTCGAAGACATCCGCGTCGTTATCGACGACCGTCGGGGGTCGTGCTGTGGCGACGTCCGGCAAGCGCTTCACCCCCAGAGGCTACGGCTCTCATCGAGCAGCGGATGCACACAATGCGCGGCACACCATCGATGAAGTCGAAGTCAAACTCCACGTCATCGTATAAATCGCATGGGAGATCCGTCAAGAGAAGTCGACGAAGAATCGCCAAACCTCGCGCCCGAACTGCCCACCCGACCCGCAAACACGGAGGACACCGGATCCCGCATGGATGAAACGAACGGCCGGGCGAAACGTCGTGTCAAACCCGCGAATGCGTGTGCGTCCAATCGCCGCACACGAACCATGTTTGCGGTGACGCTACGGCGTATAGGTCGACGACTTGCTCTGCAGGCGTGTCGAACCCGTGAGGTACTCATCGACCGCCCGGGCGGCTTCGCGACCTTCTGAGATCGCCCAGACCACCAGGGACTGCCCGCGACGGCAGTCACCCGCGGCAAACACACCGGGCTCGCTCGTCGCATAGGCGCTCGGGCCCGTCAGCGGCGCTGCAACGTTGCCACGAGGGTCATAGTTCACCCCGAGGTCGTCGAGCAATCCGTCCTGAACGGGGTGCACGAAGCCCATTGCAAGCAGCACCAGGTCGGCCGGTATCTCGAATTCGCTTCCCGGCACCTCTTCCATGGTCGGCCGTCCCGAAGCGTCGGGCGCGCCGAAACGCACCTTCACGCCACGCAGGTGCGTCACGCGCCCGTTCTCGCCGACGAGCTCCTTCGTCATCTGGGCGTATTCCGTGGTTCCGCCCTCGTCGTGCGAACTGGAACTGCGGAACGTGCGCGGCCATTCCGGCCAGGTGTTGCCCTCGGGGCGCTCTTCCGGCGGTCGATCCAGCAGCTCGATCGACGTCACCGACTTCGCCCCATGGCGGTGCGATGTCCCCACACAGTCCGAACCCGTGTCGCCACCACCCAGCACGATCACATGCTTGTCGGTGGCAAAGATGTCCTGCTCGGGATCGAGCGTGTCGCCCGCCACGCGCTTGTTCTGCTGCGGCAGGAAGTCCATTGCGAAGTGGACGCCGTCCAGTTCGCGACCGGGGACCGGAAGATCGCGCGGCTTTTCGGAGCCGGTCGTGATCAGGATCGCATCGAAGCTCTTGCGGAGTTCGGCCGCCGAAAGGTCGACGCCAACGTGGACACCCGTCTGGAAGGAAACGCCCTCTTCGCGCATCTGGTCGACGCGTCGATCGATCAGATCCTTTTCCATCTTGAAGTCGGGAATGCCGTAGCGGAGCAGGCCGCCGACCCGGTCTGCCTTTTCGAAGACCGTTACGGTGTGACCGGCGCGATTGAGCTGCTGCGCAGCCGCGAGCCCGGCGGGACCCGACCCTACGACCGCAACGCTGCGACCACTACGCACCTCGGGCTTCACGGGACGCACCCAGCCTTCGTCGAAACCGCGGCGAATGATCTCGTATTCGACCTGCTTGTTCGCGACTCCCTCCCGGTTCATCCCGAGCACGCAGGCCGTCTCACAGGGAGCCGGGCAGACCATGCCGGTGAATTCGGGGAAGTTGTTCGTCGAATGCAGGCGCGCGAGTGCGTCTTCCCACTTGTCGCGGAACACCAGGTCGTTCCAGTCGGGACAGATGTTCCCGAGCGGGCAACCGTCGTCGCTCGTGCAGAAGGGAATGCCACAGTCCATGCAGCGCGAAGCCTGCTTCTGCAGCTCCGGCACGCTCAAGCTCGACTGCGCGAGCTCGTAGTCTCCGACACGTTCGTCGCGATCGCGGTAGGGAACGTTCTTGCGTCCCTCTTCCATGAAACCCGTGGGCTTACCCATTGTCTGCATCCGCCCGCGCCAGCTCGGCCAGCGCTCTCTTGTAGTCCTGGGGCATCAACTTCACGAACTTCGGTGCGTACTTGTCCCACTTGCGCACGATGTCGTCCGCCTTCGCGCTGCGCGTGTGCTGGAAGTGCTTGCGCAGGATGCGTTGGATGAAGTCGACGTCGTCGGCTTCGAGCGGATCGAAGTCGACGGCCTGGTTGTTGACCTTGGAAGCGAAGTCTCCCGCTTCGTCGAGCACGTAGGCGACGCCACCGCTCATGCCCGCTGCGAAGTTGCGACCCACCGGGCCGATGATCACCGCACGTCCACCCGTCATGTATTCACAACCGTGGTCGCCAACGCCTTCGCAGACCGTTTCGGCGCCGCTGTTGCGCACACAGAAACGTTCGCCCACCACACCATGGAAGTAGGCTTCACCGCTGGTCGCGCCGTAGAGCAGCACGTTGCCCGCGATGATGTTGGAACCGGGCTCGTACGTGGCCACCTCGGGCACGCGCACGATCACCTTGCCGCCCGAAAGGCCCTTGCCCACGTAGTCGTTCGCGTCGCCCGCGACGTCGATCGTGATGCCCCTGGGCAACCACGCGCCCAGGCTCTGCCCCGCCGACCCCTTCAGGTTGATGCGAATCGTGTCTTCGGGGAGACCTTCAGCGCCGTACTTGCGCGAAACGTCGGAGCCGAGGATCGTGCCCACGGTGCGGTTGATGTTCTCGACCGGCAGGTTGATCTCGACCGGCTCGGCCCGCTCGAGGGCAGGCGCCGCGAGTTCGAGCAGCTTGTTGTCGAGCGCATCTTCGAGGCCGTGATCCTGGTCGCCGGTGTGTCGAATGTCGTGGGGCACGTCGGGCCTCACGAGCAGATCCTCGAGATCGATGCCCTTGGCCTTCCAGTGATTGACGTCCCCCGCCGTTTCGAGGCGATCGACTCGGCCGACCATCTCGTCGACCGTGCGGAAACCGAGCTGCGCCATGATCTGCCGCGCGTCTTCGGCGACGTAGATGAGGTAGCGCTCGACGTGCTCGGGCGTGCCCTTGAAGCGCTTGCGTAGCTCCTTGTCCTGGGTCGCGATGCCCACCGGGCAGGTGTTCAGGTGACACACGCGCATCAAGATGCAGCCCATCGCCACCAGCGGTGCCGTCGCGAAGCCGAAGGTGTCGGCGCCCAGCAGGGCTCCGATCACCATGTCGCGTCCGGTCTTGAAGCCGCCGTCGACTTCGACGCGAATGCGTCCGCGCAGGTCGTTCTTCACCAGCGTCTGCTGGGTTTCCGCGAGACCGATCTCCCAGGGAACGCCAGCGTACTTGATCGACGTCTGGGGCGATGCGCCCGTGCCGCCGTCGTGACCGGCGATCAGCACGTGGTCGCTCTTGCCCTTCGCGACACCCGCCGCGATCGTGCCGACGCCCGATTCCGAAACCAGCTTCACGCTCACATCGCCGAAGCGGTTGGCGTTCTTCAGGTCGTGGATCAGCTGGGCGAGATCCTCGATCGAGTAGTTGTCGTGGTGCGGCGGCGGCGAAATCAGGCCGACGCCCGGCGTCGAATGGCGACAGGCCGCGATCGTGCGGTCGACCTTGTGGCCGGGCAGCTGGCCGCCCTCACCGGGCTTCGCCCCCTGGGCGATCTTGATCTGCATCTCGTCGGAGTTCACGAGGTAGTGGCTCGTCACACCGAAGCGTCCCGACGCCACCTGCTTGATCGAGCTGCGGCGCAGGTCGCCGTTTTCGTCCGGCGTGAAGCGATCGACTTCTTCGCCGCCCTCGCCGGTGTTGCTCTTGCCGCCGAGGCGGTTCATCGCGATCGCGAGGGTCTCGTGCGCCTCGGCCGAGATCGATCCGTACGACATCGCACCGGTGCGGAAGCGCTTCACGATGTTGGCCGCGGGCTCGACTTCTTCGATCGGGATCGGCTTGTCGGCGAACTCGAACTTCAGCAGACCGCGCAGGGTCGACAGCGCCTCGGCGCTCGAGTTGGCCGCGTCGCGGAAGGCTTCATAGCTGTCCCAACGCTCTTCGCGGACCGCCTGCTGGAGCTTCGCGACCGAAGTCGGGTTGAAGCTGTGGCGCTCACCGCGCGAGCGCCACTGATACAGGCCGCCGGCGGCGAGTTCGGGGTATTCGAAGTCGCTCCCGGGGAAGGCCTTCTCGTGCCGCATGCAGGCTTCTTTCGCGATCACGTCGAGGCCGATGCCCGAAATGCGCGAATAGGTGCCGCTGAAGGCCAGGTCGATGACTTCGTCGTTCAACCCGACTGCTTCGTAGATCTGCGCGCCCTGGTAACTCGCGAGGGTCGAGATGCCCATCTTGGCGAAGATCTTGAGCAGACCCTTGTCGACCGCGTAGATGTAGTTGTCGACCGCCTGGTCGTACGTCAGCCCTTCGGTCGTAAACGTGCCGTCTTCGACCATGTCGCCCACGGTCTCGAAGGCGAGGTAGGAGTTGATCGCATTGGCCCCGTAGCCAACAAGCAGTGCGTAGTGGCCGATCTCGCGGGCTTCACCCGTTTCGAGGATGATGCCGCAGCGCGTTCGCTTGCCAGCGCGGATCAGGTGGTGGTGCACGGCACCCATCGCGAGCAGCGAGGGGATCGGCGCGAGGTCGGGCGACACGCCGCGGTCCGAGATCACGACGATGTTCGCACCGGCGTCGACCGCCGCTTCGACTTCGCCGCACATCTTCGACACGGCGTCCCGCATGCCCTGGCCGGCTTCCGAGGCCTTGAAGAGCATGGGCACGGTGGCGGTTTCGAAACCGTTCGCCTTGATCGCGCGGATGCTCGCGAGTTGTTCGTCCGTGATCACGGGATGGTGCAGCCGCAGGCGCCGGGCGTGGAGTTCGTCTTCGACGAGCAGGTTGTGCGAGCTGCCGAGCAGGGTGTCGAGGCTCATCACCGGGCGCTCGAGAATCGAGTCGATCGCCGGGTTGGTGACCTGCGCGAAGAGCTGCTTGAAGTAGTGGAAGAGCGGTCGCGGGTTGTCGGACAACGCCGCAAGCGCCGAGTCGTCGCCCATCGACCCCGTCGCTTCCTGGCCGTTGTTGATCATCGCAGAGATCAGGAAGCGGAGTTCTTCGAGGGTGTATCCGAAGGTCTGCTGCAGGCGCAGCCGCACTTCCGGGTTCGCCCGGGCCTCGGCTTCGGCCGCCGGCAGGTCGTCGAGGGTGACCCGCTGCTTCTCGACCCACGTGCGGTACGGATGCCGCTGGATGTACGAATCCTTGAGCTCTTCGTCTTCGATGATCCGACCTTCTTCGAGGTCGATGTAGAAGGTGCGACCGGGTTCGAGGCGACCGTTGCGCACGACATCCTCGGGATCGATCGGGAGCGTGCCCACCTCGGAGCCCATCACCACGGTGCCGTCCTTCGTCAGCGTAAAGCGCGAAGGCCGCAGGCCGTTGCGGTCGAGCACGCCGCCCACACCGCGTCCGTCGGTGAAGACCATCGACGCGGGGCCATCCCACGGCTCCATCATGCAGGAGTAGTACTCGTAGAAGGCGCGCCGATCGGCGCTCATCTCGTCCTGCTGCCCCTCCCACGCTTCGGGAACCATCATCAGCAGGGAATGTGAGAGATCGCGGCCTGACAGCGTCAGGAATTCGAGGCAGTTGTCGAACTGCGCCGAATCACTCGCGCCCTCGACGATGATCGGGAAGAGCTTCTTGAGGTCGTCGCCGAAGAGATCCGACTGCACGGTGCCCTGGCGCGCGCGCATCCAGTTCACGTTGCCGCGCAGGGTGTTGATCTCACCGTTGTGCGCCACGTAGCGGAAGGGCTGTGCGAGGTCCCAGGTCGGGAAGGTATTGGTGGCGTAGCGCTGATGAACCAGCGCGATCTGCGACTCCATGTCTTCGGCGGCGAGGTCGGGATAGAAGCCGTCGACCTGGTGCGCCAGCATCAGTCCCTTGTAGAGCATCGTGCGCGACGAGAGACTCGGGATGGTGAAGCACTGGTCGCGCTTCGAGATCGTGTTCTCGATGATGCGACGAATCACATAGAGCTTGCGCTCGAAGGCGTCCTGGTCGAGTTCGGGGGACTTGCCGATGAACACCTGCCAGAAGGACGGCAACGAAGAACGCGCCGTGACACCGATCTTGTCCGGGTCGATCGGGACTTCTCGCCAACCCAGCAGCGTCTGTCCTTCGTCCGCGACGGTCTGCTCGACCACGCCGCGCTGAAACTTCGCCTCGTCCTCGTCGCCCGAAAAGAAGACGATCCCCGACGCGTACTCGCCAAACTCGGGCACGCCGAAGCCGGCTTCGTCGGCCGCCCTCTGCAGGAAGCGATGCGGGCTCTGGATCAAGATGCCCGCGCCGTCGCCGCTGTCGGGGTCCGACCCCGCGGCGCCCCGATGGGTCAGCCGCTCGAGAATGTGAATGCCGTCACGGATGATCTTGTGCGACGGCGCATGCAGGTTCGCGACGAAGCCGATTCCGCATGCATCGTGCTCGAGACGGGGGTCGTACAGTCCCTCTTTCGGGGGAAGTCCAAAGTGCTTCATCGAATCGCTCTGTGGTTGAGAGAGTTGGTCGCGGCGCCCATCCCGTTTCGGGGACGGACACCGAGGGTGCACTCTCGGCGAGTTCGCCGTTGCCGCGGTACCTGCGTGGATCCGAACGTGTGACGCTGCTCGAGTCGTACCAACAGCGGGGGGTGATCCGCGGTGCCGCCCTCGTCCCTCCAGCTTCTTTCTCTTGTCTAGCTGAAGGGTTTTTGGGCCAAGGCAGAGCGGATCGCACAGGCAAGACCTGCCTGTGCTCGACGGGTCGCGATACCCGGGGACTCCCTACTTCCCTGAAGACCCCTGAAATATCGCTAAGTTCGCGAGAGTGTTGAGTTTTTAGAACAGCCATCCTAAGCGAACGATTTTGGGGTGTCAAGACAGCCGGGACACCACCTATCGCTGCAGGTCGGAGCCCCAAGGGGCACGCGGGCCGGTCAGCGCTCGTCGACGACCTGACGCAGCACGTCCGGCGCGTTGCTGAAGATCCCGTCGACGCCGATGTCGAAGAGCGCCCGCATCTGGTCGGGGTCGTCCACGGTATAGACGTAGACGGCGAGGCCGAGTGCGTGCGCCTCATCGACCAACTCCGCGTTCGCGATGGAGAAATGCGGGTTCACCGCCTCGGCGCCCACGGCCGCCGCCCGCTCGAAGGCTCGATCGGCGAAGCGCGGATCGAGCAGTAGTGCGAGGCGCACATACGGGGAAAAGCCCCTCAGCTCGGCCAGCACCGCGTCGGAAAAGGACGAAAACAGGGTCGGCTCGAGGATCCCGCGCGCGATCACCTGGTCGAAGGCCATCCGCTGCAGGCCGGGGTACGGCTGATGGTTCGAGTCGGTCTTGATCTCGAGATTGAACGGGATGCGGTCGGCGAAGCGGTCGAGCACCTCGTCGAGATCCGGGATGCCCTCCCAGCTCTCGCCGGCGGCCTCGGCCTCGTGGGCCGCGTGCGAGATCGCGCGCAGCTCTTCGAGGGTGTGCCCCGACACTTCCCCCTCCCGGCCGAAATGCTCGAGGGTGCTGTCGTGGGTGATCGGGATCTTCACGTCGCTCGATAGATGAAGGTCGATCTCGATCATGTCGGAGCGCTGCTCGATCGCGAGTTCGTACGCGGCCAGGGTGTTCTCGGGCCGGTAGGCCTTCGCACCGCGGTGGGCGATCACCAGCGGGCGGCCGCTTTCGGAGGGCAACAGTCGGCTCACGCGTCCGCCCAGTCCCTCGAGCGCTCGACTGCCCGCTTCCAGCCCGCGTAGAGGGCGTCGCGTTCGTCGGCACCGAGGGTCGGGGCGAAGATCTTGCGCCGTCCCGTGGCTTCGTCGAGTTGATGGCGATCGCTCCAGAAACCCACCGCGAGGCCGGCGAGTGCGGCCGCGCCCAGCGCGGTGACCTCGAGGACATCTGGGCGCTCGACTTCGACGCCCAGGATGTCCGCCTGGAATTGCATCAGGAAGTCGTTCTGGCAGGCCCCGCCGTCGACGCGGAGCGTCTTCGAGCTGATCCCCGAATCCTCGACCATGCACTCGACGACATCGCGCGTCTGATACGCGATCGATTCGAGGGTCGCGCGAATCATGTGGTTGCGTTCGGTGCCCCGCGTGATGCCCACGAGTGCGCCGCGTGCGCGCTCATCCCAATACGGCGCACCGAGCCCCGTGAAGGCGGGCACGAGATAGACACCGCCGGTGTCGGGCACGGCGCGAGCGGCGGCTTCGGTCTCGGCGGCGTCCTTCACCAGCCCCAACCCGTCGCGCAGCCACTGCACGGCCGCGCCGGCGACGAAGATGCTGCCTTCGAGGGCGTAGTCGACCTTGCCATCGAGCCCCCAGGCCAGGGTCGTCACGAGACCGGTCTTCGAAGTCGGCGCGTCGCTTCCGGTGTTCATCAAGGCGAAGCAACCGGTGCCGTAGGTGTTCTTGGCCAGCCCGGGTTCGACGCAGCCCTGGCCGAAGAGCGCAGCTTGCTGGTCGCCCGCGATCCCCGCGACGGGGACCGGACCGCCCAGCCATTCGGCGTCGATCTCGCCGAACACGCCGCTCGAATCGCGCACTTCGGGGAGCATGACGCGGGGCACGTTCAACGCTTCGAGCAGCACGTCGTCCCAGTCGAGATCGTGGATGTTGTAGAGCAGCGTGCGCGAGGCGTTCGAATACTCGGTCGCGTGAACGCGGCCGCCGGTGAGCTTGAAGAGCAGCCAGCTGTCGACGGTGCCGAAGCAGAGCTCGCCCGCCTCGGCGCGCGCCTGTGCGCCTTCGACGGCGTCGAGGATGAAGCGAACCTTCGTCCCCGAGAAATAGGCGTCGATCAAGAGCCCCGTACGTGCCCGCACCTCGTCGTCGAGGCCTCGCGCGCGCAGGTCGTCGCAGATCGGCACCGTCTGGCGCGACTGCCAGACGATTGCGGGGTGGATGGGTTCACCCGTGGCGCGATCCCACACGACCGCGGTCTCGCGTTGGTTCGTGATGCCGATCGCCGCCACGTCCGCGGCGCTTGCACCGGCGCTCTCGAGGGCACCGCGCGCCGCGCGCAGCTGGCTCTGCCAGATCTCGTTCGCGTCGTGCTCGACCCAGCCCGGCTGCGGAAAGTGCTGCTCGAACTCGTACTGGTCGACCGCGGCCGCGCGACCACTCGCATCGAAGACAATGGCGCGCGACGACGTCGTGCCCTGATCGAGCGCCATCACGTACTTCTTCCCGCTCACGTCACCCACGACCTTCCCTCCTGGCGGACTCGCGCCCTCTTGGTTCGTATGCGGCTATGCGTCGATCAACCGGCCTCGAAGAGTGCGTCGACGAATTCTTCGGCGTGGAATTCGCGCAGGTCGTCGACCCCCTCACCCACCCCGACATAGCGCACGGGGATCGCGAACTCGTCCGCCAACCCCACGATCACGCCGCCCTTCGCCGTGCCGTCGAGCTTGGTGAGCACGAGGCCGGTGACGCCTGCGACTTCGGTGAAGAGCTGGGCCTGCGAGATCGCATTCTGGCCGGTGTTCGAATCGAGCACGAGCAGGCATTCGTGCGGGGCGTCGGGAAGGTCGCGGCTGATGATGCGATTGATCTTCGCGAGTTCTTCCATCAGCGGCTTCTTGGTCTGGAGCCGACCGGCCGTGTCGATGATGCAGACGTCCGCTTCGCGGGCCATCGCGGCCTTCACCGTGTCGAAGGCCACGGCTGCAGGGTCGCCCCCTTCCTTCCCGCTGATCACTTCGGCGCCGGAGCGTTCACCCCAGACCTGGAGCTGTTCGGCGGCGGCAGCGCGGAAGGTGTCACCCGCGCCGAGCACGACCTTCTTGCCGGCGCGGGTGTACTGCGCGGCGAGCTTGCCGATGGTGGTCGTCTTGCCCGAACCGTTCACGCCCAGCACCAGGACCACGTGAGGGCCCGGGGTCTTGAGCACGACGGGCTCCGCGGCTTCGACCTTGGCGAGCTTTTCCACGATGGCCTCGCGCAAAACGGCGCGGACCTGGCTTGCGTCTTGCCCCATCGCTCGCTGCTTCACGGTTTCGAGGAGGTCTTCGGCAGTCGTGACGCCGAGATCTGCGGTGAAAAGCAGCGCTTCGAGCTCGTCGATGACGTCCTGGTCGACGGTTCCCGCACCGAGTACGCGTCCCAGGCGCCCGACCAGGTTCTGGCTCGTCTTCGCCAGCCGCTCGCGCAGGCTGACCCGAGCCGGTTCGGGTTCGGGTTCGGGAGCAGGCTGCTCGACTTCGGCGGGTTCCGCCGCGACGGGTTCGGCCTCGTCGACCGCCGGTGCCACAGCGGGTTCACTCGGAACCTCGGCAGCGACCTCGGGCGCGGCGGCTTCCGCCAGCTCGGCCGGGGCTTGCGCGTCCTCGCCTTCTGCTTCGGGCCAGCGCGAATCGATGAAAAGAAGCAACGCCGAAAGCAGTGACGAGCTGACCGCGATCGCGATCGCGGCGTTGCCGGTGAGCCAGGCAATGGCCTGGTCAATCAGGGTCGGGGCCTGGTCCATGGGGCGGCGAGGATACCAGCGCCCTTCCCCGCAACCACCCGCCTGTCGCGTCTCGCGCCGGCGAGTCGAACCCCAGCGATCAGGTCAACTCGACCGCAACCAGCTTGCTCACGCCCTCCTGTTCCATCGTCACGCCGTAGAGCACGTCGGCCACTTCGATCGTGCGCTTGTTGTGGGTGATGACCAGGAACTGCGAATGGGCCGCGAGGTCGGTGATGAGCGTGTTGAAGCGGCCGACGTTCGCGTCGTCGAGCGCCGCGTCGACCTCGTCGAGCAGGAAGAACGGCGAGGGGCGAACCTGGAAGACGGCCATCAGGAGCGCCAACGCCGTCATCGTCTTTTCGCCACCCGACAGCAGGTTGACGTTCTGGTTCCGCTTGCCCGGGGGCATGGCCATGATCTCGACGCCGGCGTCGAGGATGTCCTCGGATTCGGTCAGCATGAGCGTCGCCTTGCCACCGCCGAACAGCCGCGGGAAGTTCTCGCTGAACCGCTTGCTCACCGCCTCGAAGGTCTCGCGGAAGCGCCGCCGGCTGGTGCGGTTGATGCGCGCGATCGCCTCGCGCAGCGACTGGATCGTGCGATCGAGATCCTCTTTCTGTTCCGACAGGAAGCGGTAGCGCTCGGCGAGCTCTTCGTGCTCCTCGATCGCGCCGAGGTTCACATCGCCGAGTGACTGGAGCTGATGGCGGAGCTTTTCGAGGTGCTCGCGCCGTTCTTCGATCGGCAATGCGGCGAGTTCGGCGTTGCGCCGTGCGTCGCGCAGGGCGTGGGTGGCGTGCTGGGCGGCACTCACGCCGCCTTCCTCTTCTTCTGCCTGCTCCGTCGCGTCCTGCGGAGCTTCTCCAGCAACCGCGTCGCCGTCTTCCGCAGGGGTGGCTTCCACCGCGCTCGGAACCTCGATCGCGTCCGGGTTCGGCGGCGTCCAGGTGGCGAGGTCGACGTTCCACTTTTCGCGGATCGCTTCGTCCTGGTGCTCGAGCCGCAGCTGGTTTTCGCGGGCGGCGAGATCGGCCGTAGTGGCGGTTTCGCGCAGGGCTTCGAGGTCGCGGCGAACGTTGCGGACTTCGTCTTCGACCGCGCGCACCTGCACGGCCTTTTCTTCGAAGCGCGCGCGCTCGGCTTCACTGGCGAGCCGCGCCTGTTCCTCGTCCTGGAGACGCGCAGCGAGGGTTTGCTCGGCCGTGCCCGTCTGATCGCTCAGCAGCACCTTGCGCTCGTCGGCCGCAGCGATTTCGCGTTCTCGACGCTCGATCCACTCGCGGGTTTCCTGCACCGACTGATTCGCCCGGCCCACCGTCTCCTGGAGTCGGTTGCGGGTTTCGACGCGCGCATTGTGTGAAACGCGCAACTCGGTGACGCGGGTGTCGAGCCGCGACACTTCGCGTCCCGCCGAGCTGATCTGCAACCCGAGGCTGTCGAGGTGACGCTGCTTGTTGGCCCGCTGCTCACGCAGGGTCTCGGTCTGTCGCCCGAGGGCCTCGCGCTCGTCGACCAGGCTCTCGCTCTCGCTCAACATCTCGGACCGCTCGGCAACGCGCCCTTCCTGCGCTTCGCCCAGGATCTTCACGCGCTCGCGCGTGCGGTCGAGGTCCTTTTCGTGGTTGGCCAGGGCCAGCGCAGCGGTGTGATGACGATTGCGCAGGTTGTCGAGTTCTTCGCTCGCGCGCTGATGCTGGGCTTCGGCGGTCGTGTAGGCGGTTTCTGCAGCCTCGAGGGCCGCCGCGAGCGAAGCCACTTCGCTGTCGAGTTCGCGAACCTCGCGCATGCGCGTGAGCAGGCCGCTGCCCGCCGATTCGCCACCGCCGCGGATCACGCCGTCGGGCGAAAGCACGTCACCTTCGCGGGTCACGAAGGTGGCGGGGATCTCGCTCTCGCCGTAGGCGCCAATGGCGTCGGCGAGGTTGTTCACGAGGTACACATCTTCGAGCAGGGCTCGCGCCATGCGGCCATGGCCCTCGCGCGGGCGAACGAATTGCAGGAGCTGCTGACCGAGCGGGACGATGCCTCGCGCGGGCGCTTCGGTGCGGGGTTCGACGACGAAGACACCGCGTCCCGCACCCGCTTCGCGCAGCCGCTCGAGTGCTCCGACGGCGCCACCCGCGTTTTCGACCACGATCGCTTCGGCGCGCTCGGCCAACACGGCTTCGACCGCGCGTTCCGCGTGTGCATCGACTTCGAGGAATTCGCGCACGAGCCCCCGCAGGCCGTACTGCTCGCGAACCTCCTCGCCGCCTTCGATGAGATGCCGCGTTGCCTCGCCAACGTCTTCGCGGTTTTCGAGCACTTCGCGCAGTGACGCCAGGCGCGCGCGCTTGGCTTCGTAGCGCTCCCGGGCGCCATCGCGTTCGGCATGCGCCCGCTTCAAGGCTTCGCCGGCCGCTTCGTGGGCCGCAATCGCGTTGCGGAGCTGCTCCTGCAAGCGATCGCGATCGCTCAACAGGTTGCGCAGCCCCTCTTCGAGGTTCGCCTCTTCGTCGCCAGCGCGCTGGGCTTCGGTCTGGTGGATTTCGAGTTCGCGATCGGCCGCGCGCATGCGCTGGTCGATTTCTGCGTGGCGATCTTCGACCGCCGAGCCCCGGTCTTCGGCGCGAGCGAGCTCGGTCAAAACGTTGACGAAGCTCTCGTTCTCGCTGTCGCGCTCCCGTTCGAGGTTGCGCAGGGAATCGAGGGCCTCGCGCGCGTCTTGCTCGGCGGTGCGAACGGTTTCGGATTCGTTGGCCAGAGATTCTTCGAGTCGGTCGAGTTCGCTCTGGGCGTCTTCGGCTTCGGTACGCGTGGCCGCGACCTGATTCTCGAGCTGGCCGATCTCTTCGAGGCGCCCGCGATTGCTTTCTTCGAGGCCTTCGATCTCGCGATGGTTGAGCTCGATCTGGCCTTCGATCTGCTTGATCTCGCTGCGCAGCGCGTAGAGGGCTTCAGCGTGTCGAGCGACGCTCTTTTCGGCTTCGGTGAGCGCGATGCGCTGCTCTTCGGCGGCGAGTTCGCGTTCGGAAAGGTTGGTTTCGTAGGCGGTGACCTGGTCCCGCGCGGTCGCGAGCTTTTCGAGCGCCTCTTCGACCACCTGCATCATCTCGCGCCGGTCGTCGGCCGCGATCGAGAGGTCGAGCACGCGCTGGGTCTCGCGCAGGCGCTTGAAACGGGCGGCTTTGCGGGCCTGGCGTTCGAGAGACGAGATCTGTCGCTTGATCTCGCCCAGCACGTCGTTCACGCGGTTCAGGTTGGTTTCGGTCGAAGCGATCTTGCTTTCGGCTTCGCGGCGGCGCGCCTTGTACTTGCTGATGCCGGCGGCTTCTTCGATCAGGGTGCGCCGCTCATCGGCCTTCGCCGACACGATCTCGGCAACGCGCCCCTGCTCGACGATCGTGTAGCCGCGCTGGCCGATGCCCGAGTCGCGGAAGAAGTCGTGGATGTCACGCATCCGGCAGGCGGTCTTGTTGAGCAGGTACTCGGACTCGCCCGAGCGATACAGGCGCCGCGTGATCTCGATTTCGCTGTAGTCGCTGAAGCCGGCGGGGGCGTCGCCGTCGGAGCAGTCGAAGGTGAGGACCACCTCGGCCATGCCGATCGGCGGGCGGGTTTCGGAGCCCGCGAAGATGACGTCTTCCATCCCCTTGCCGCGAAGGCGTTTGGGGGATTGTTCACCCATCACCCAACGTACGGCGTCCACGACGTTGGACTTGCCGCAGCCATTCGGCCCGACGACCGCTGTGACGCCGTCGTCGAAGGTGAAGACCACCTTGTCTACGAAGGACTTGAACCCGTGAACCTGGAGAGACTTGATTCTCAACCGATGCCCCGATCGAGACGCTGCCTGGAGGGGTGACGCGTCATCGAGCTGCCTGCTGTCAACGTAGAAGGAACGAAAAAATCGCCGCAAATCGCGGGGTTCCGGACCCTCATCCACACAGCCCAGATAAATAGACCGTAGGTGGGGCTTTTGGAACCCGCCGACGAGGGCGATTCAAAGCGTTCCCTTATACGGGGACCCTCCTGTCAAATTCTCGCGAACACGCGGAACGGAGATACAGGAAAAGCCAGATGGCATGTGTGACAGGGGGGATCTCCTAAATACCACCGCTGCCCCGAAAAAGCCATGAAAATGGCCAGCTGCGCGCCGCTTCACGGGGCCTCACGACCCGCCAGAACGCAGCTCGCGAGGGCTGCGTGAAATCAAACCGCCGCTTCAGGCGTTGGCCGGGGCCGCCAATGGAGCGCTGACCGGAGGCGCCTCCTGCCCCTCGTTCTGCAGGCGATGGAGGTCCGCGTAGGCCCCACCGAGGGCCAGCAGCTCTTCGTGGGTTCCGGACTCGACCAACTCGCCCGCCCGCAGCACGTGGATCGTGTCGACGTCGCGAATCGTCGAAAGCCGGTGGGCGATCGCGATCGAGGTGCGGTCCTGCATCAGGGTGTGGATGCCGCGCTGGATCAGCCGCTCGGTTTCCGAGTCGACCGAACTCGTCGCCTCGTCGAGGACCAGGATGTCCGAGCCGTGGGCCAGCGCGCGAGAGAAGGAAAGCAGCTGCCGCTCGCCCGTGGAAAAGTTGCTGCCGCGCTCGCGCACCTCGGTCTGATAGCCACGCGGGAGCCGTTCGATGAAGCTGCTCGCTTCGACCGCCTCGGCGGCGGCCTCGACTTCGGGGAGCCCGACATCGAGGCGACCGAGGTCGATGTTGTCCGCCACGCTGCCGCTGAAGAGCACGACGTCCTGCAACACGGTGGCGACGCGTCGGCGCAGCACCTGCTGGGGCATCTCTCGCACATCGATGCCGTCGACCAGGATCCGCCCGCGCGTCACGTCATAGAGACGCGTCAGCAGCTTGATGATCGTCGTCTTGCCCGCACCCGTCGCACCGACGAACGCCACCTTGCCCCGCGGTTCGACGCGGAAGGACACGTCTTTCAGGATCCACTCTTCGCCCTGGTAGGCAAACCAAACGTTTTCGAAGACGACCGAACCGCGTTGGCTCTCGAGTTCGCGCGTCTGGGCGTCCTGCCAGACCTTGGCCGCGGGATCCTTCACTTCGGGTTCGGTGTTCATCAATTCGGCGAGGCGTTCGGTGCTCGCCATCGACGATTGCATCACCGAGTACTTGGCCGACAGGTCGCGCAGGGGCAGGAAGAAGCGCCGCATCCAGGCGACGAAGACATAGAGTGTGCCCGCCGCCGCCATCCCCGTCCCCTGCCAGACGATGATCGCCACCGTGAGCCCTTCCGCGGCTTCGACCGCGGAAAAGAGCAACGAGTCGTAGTGAATCGACTTCTTCCAGGCGTCGCGGTGTTCGGCGTTCACCGCGTCGAAGTCGTCGTAGTTGCGCTTTTCGCGCGTGAAGAGCTGCACGACCTTGATGCCGGTGATGGTTTCCTGAATCACGGCGTTGATGTGCGCGATCTTCACCCGCACCTCGCGGAACGCTTCGCGGATCTTCAGGCGAAAGAACCACGCGGCCACCATGAAGAGGGGCACCACGCTGAAGGTCGCGAGCGCGAGTTCTGCGTCGACGATGAAGAGCATCGCGCCGAAGCCGACCATCTTGGCGATGTCGGTCACCAGCGCCACGATGCCCGCGGAGAACATCTCGGCGACGTTTTCCACGTCGTTGGTCACGCGCGTCACGAGTCGGCCGACTGGGATGCGATCGAAGTAGCCGAGGTGGAGGTCTTCGAGGTGGGCAAAGATGCGAACGCGCAGATCGCGCATCGCGTACTGGCCCGTCATCGCCATGATGACCATGTTGGCGAACTGCAGCGCGGCACCGGCGACCGACACGAAGGCGTAGACGAGCGCCAGCCACACCCAGGTCGCCATGCCCTCGGGCGCTTCGAGCAGGCTCGCGATGAAGCCCGCGTCGACCACCTGGTCGATGATGTCGGCGCTGGGCGCTCCGGCTTCGGCGGCGTCACGCGTCGCGACGATCGCGTCGAGCCCGTGCTTCACGATCCACGCGGGTGCGAGTTCGAGCAGGAAGATCGGGAACACGACGAGGATCGAAAAGACGATCATCGCCCAATAGGGCTTCACGAACTGCCAGAGCCAGCTCATGAGCCGCGTGTCGTACGCCTTGCCGAGCGCCTCCTCTTCGTCTGCGATCGCTTCGGCGCTCATGCGGGAACCCCCGCGCCTGCGTCGTCGCCCACCGCGCGAGCACGTGCTTCTTCGCGCTGTTGTTCGTTCAACAACACGTAGAGCCCGCCCAGCGCCATCAGTTCTTCGTGGGTGCCCTGTTCGACGATGCGACCGCGGTCGAGCACGACGATCTGATCGCAATCGGTCACCGTGCTTACGCGGCTCGCGACGACGACCACGGTGAGACCCTCGAAGACGCGTTCGAGCTGGGCCTGGATCGCGGTCTCGGTTTCGGCGTCGACTGCGGAAAGCGTGTCGTCGAGGATCAGGATGCGCGGGTCGAGGGCCAGGGCACGCGCGAGCGCCGTACGCTGGCGCTGCCCGCCCGAGAGCATCACACCCCGCTCACCGACCATCGTCGCGTACCCGTTGGGTAGATCGTCGACATCCTTGTCGAGTTGCGCGCGCTCGGCGGCCTCGCGCACGTCCGCTTCGCGCGTTTCAGTCAGGCCGTACGCGATGTTGTCGGCCAGCGACATCGAAAACAGGAACGAATCCTGGGGCACCATCGCGATCGACTGGCGAAGCACCTGGAGCGGGATCTCGTTGACGTCGACACCGTCGAGGAAGAGCTGCCCGCGCGGCACTTCGTAGAGCCGCGGGATCAGCGAAGCCAGCGTGCTCTTTCCCGAACCCATCGGCCCCACGATGCCGATGCTCGTACCCGCCGGAACACGCAGGTCGATTTCGTCGAGGGCCTCGGCCCCGGCGTCCCTGCCGTAGCGGAACGACAGACCACGGAACTCGATTTCGCCGCGCAGCGCGTCCACGTCCTGTGCGCCTTCGGCGTCCGCAATGCTCGGTTCGACCGAGAGCACTTCGTCGATGCGCTGCATCGCCGCCGCACCGCGCTGCACCAGGGCGAACACCCAGCCCATGATGAAGGTCGGGAAGATCAGCTGGAAGATGAACACCGAAAAGGTGATGAAGTCGCCGACGTCGATCAGGCCCGCGTCGTAGTAGCCACCGCCGACCACGAGCAGAATGCACATCGCGGCCGCGGGAAGCATGCCGACGATCATCGGCATGCCGGCGTTGATCCGCACGAAGCGCAGCTGCCGGTGCAGCAGCTCTTCGGCCGACTCGAGGAAGCGGGTCTGCTGCTCCTCTTCCATCGCGTAGGCCTTCACGACGGGGATCCCCGCGATGGCCTCCTGCGCCTGGTTCGACAGGTCGCCGAGCCCCACCTGCACCGCGAGTGAGCGCGAATGCATCTGGGTGCCGAACAGGCGTGCGATCAAGATGAACAGGGGGAACGGGATCATCACCATCAGGGCGAGCTTCAGGTTGATCGCCGCCATCGCCGCGAAGACCGAGATGAACAACACCGGCGTCTGCATCACCGAAAGCAGCCCGGGCCCGAGCAACATGCGCAGGGAATTCAGGTCGTTCACGCAGCGGCTCATCAGGTCGCCGGTGCGCCAATTGAAGTAGAACGACTGCGGAAGCCGCTGGAGATGCGCGAACAGATCGTTGCGCATCTCGTATTCGACCTCGCGCGCGGCGTCGAACACCATCGTGCGCGAGTAGTACCGGAAGAGGAAGCGAAGGCAGACGACGACGAAGAGCCACACACAAACGACGGTGAGCTCTTCGCGCGGTGCGCCATCGACGGCCGCCTGGATCGCGTCCCCCGTGAGCATTGGAAACGCGACGAACGCCGCCACGTAGCCGAGCGTGGTGACCGCCCAGATCGCGTAGTAACGCAGGTTGCGCAGCACGTAGACCGAAAGCCGGCGCAGCGCGTGCTTGACCGAGCCATCGCCCTCGACGTGAACCACGGCGGCGCTCATCGGCCGAGCCATCCCGCGATGCGCGTGCGGTCGACGCCGAACCAGAATGCGACGAATGCCACGAAATGCAGGATCGAGGTTCGTCCCACTCCGTGTTCGAAGTAACGCCGCGCCGAAGTCGTCGCGGCCTCGGACAGAAGTGCCAGCCGCCCGTGGCGCTTCATCTCACGCACCAGATCGCAGTCTTCCATCAACGGCACGTCCGGAACCCCACCGATGGCCTCGAGAACCGGCCGTCGAACGAAGATCCCTTGGTCACCGAACGGAAAGCGCAGCAAGGCGATGCGGAGCCGTGCCCACCGCTCGACCCGTCGCATCCGCGCACTGCGATCGTCGAATCTCAAACGGAAAGCGCCTCCCACAGCACGGGCGTCATCGAGTGCAGAGCGGACCGCGCCCGCCCATCCGGGGGGCAAGCGCGTGTCTGCGTGTAGAAAAAGAACGACGTCGCCTTTGCTTGCTTGGAACCCAACCTGTAGCTGCCGGGCGCGGCCGCGTTGGGCGCTGATGACTCGTGCTCCCGCGCCTCGGGCCCGCTGGGCTGTTTCGTCACGGCTCCCGCCGTCGACGACGATCACCTCGACCGCAACGGATTCGTTGCGACCCTTCGAGCCCTGCGTGCCGCTGGTGACGTCTGGGTTTTCGCTTCCCAACGCGCTCGAAATGGTGGCTGCGATGCCTTCCGCCTCATCGAGCGCGGGTATCACCACCGCGATCAACACGCGCGCCACGATAGCATGCTGAAGTCGCCTCCCCGGACCCGCGACACGCGGGCAGATGGCTCAAATATCGACTCATCCTTCGCGAACCGGTCCCCCACAATTGACCCCCCTACCCCGGTTCAGTACCTATGCCGGGTGTCGCGACCCAGGAAACCAGAAACCTCCTCGGAGACGGGCGCCGATTTCGCGTCGGACGTCACCGAGGTCACCATCGAGATCGAAGACATCGTCCCCTCACGCAAAAGCGCCCCCGAGCCCTCGGACGCCGACGCGGCTGCTGAGCCCGGAGGCGCAGCCTCCAATACGGCACCCAGCTATGCCCGCGCCGGGGTCGATCTCGACCACGACGAGTCGTTCATCGACGACGTGAAGGACATCGTTCGCGGCGCCACGCGCCCCGAGGTGCTCTCGTCGATCGGCGGCTTTGCGGGCATGTTCAAGACGCCCGAGCGCTACGACGACCCGATCTGGGTCGCGGCGACCGACGGGGTCGGGACGAAGCTCTCGCTCGCGCGGCAGATCGGCCGCTACGACACGATCGGCATCGATTGCGTGGCCATGGTGGTGAACGACCTGGTGGTTCAGGGCGCAGAACCCGTCGTCTTCCTCGACTACCTCGCCATGAGCAAGCTCGATCGCAAGATCGCCGCCGACGCCCTGCGCGGGATCGCCGAAGGCTGCAAGCGCGCCGGCTGCGCCCTGCTGGGCGGTGAGACAGCCACCATGCCCGGCGTCTACCGCGACGGCGACCTCGAAGTCGTGGGCTTCAGCGTCGGCGTGGTCGAACGCGACCGCATGATCGACGGCTCGACGATCCGCGAGGGCGACGTGCTGCTCGGTCTCGCCTCGAGCGGCTTCCACAGCAACGGTTATTCCCTGGTCCGCCACGTGGTCGACCAGGGCATCGTCGCGGGCTCGGTCGATCTATTCGCCGCCAACGACGACCTCAACACCACCCTGGCCAGCGCCCTGATCGCTCCGACGCGCATCTACGTGAAGCCCCTGCTGAACGTGATTCGCGACTTCAGGATCAACGGCCTGGTGCACATCACCGGTGGCGGTTTCGACGGCAACATCCCGCGCATCCTGCCCACGGGCGTGCAGGCGCGCCTCGACACGAAGGCCTGGCCTCGGCCCGGCGTCTTCGACTGGATCTCCCGTCAGGGTGAAATCAGCGAAGATGAAATGCTGCGCGTCTTCAACTGCGGCATCGGCATGGTGCTGATCGTGCCGCGCGAGCAGCACGAAGAGATCGCCGAGCGGCTGAACGGGCTCGGCGAGCGCGCCTATCGCATCGGCGAAATCGAACGCCGCGCAGATGACGGCCCTGCCCTCATCATCGACCCGGGTTTTCTCGCAGGTCGGGGGGAAGGTCGGCTCGAAGGCCGATAGCGGTGTCCTTTCCGGTCGTTTCCCAGAGCGAAGGCGCACGCGCGCGGCGCTGGGACGCGGTGATCGTCGGGAGCAACATCCCGGCGCTGGTGCTCGCGGCGCGACTCGGGATGGCGGGCAACCGGGTCCTCGTCGTCGAAGAGGAAGCCGCGCGCACGAGCTTCGCCGGTCTGCGTGAGCCCTTCTATCTGGCGGGCGCGCGGGGAGGCGGCGTCCTCGAACACAGCCTGAAAGAACTCACGCTGTCGTTGCTCGACCGCCGCCGCATCGAAGACGAAGAAGTCTCGTACCAGCTGGTCGCCGAACAGCTCCGCGCCGACATCGGCCGCCCCGAACTCACCGCCGAAGAACTCGTGGCGTGGAGTCTGTGCAAGCCCGACACGGCCCACGCGCTGGTTCGCAACGTCCACGAAGCGTCCGAAGTCGAGCGCAAGATCATGCTCTCGACTCCGCTGGTTCGCGTCGGTCGCCGCATGAGCCGAGCCCGCACCGGCGTCGAGGGCAGCCATCGCCGCGGGCTGCCGGCCGAAGCCGCCCATGCCGAAGCCGACCTGGCCCGCGTGCTGAAGGCGCAGGTCCGCGCGCTCTCCAACCTCGCCACGACGACGCCCGGCCCCGAAGCCCAGGCGCGGCTACTCGGGAGCGCGCTCAGTGGCGGCGTCGGCTTTCCCGAAGGCGGGCCCTGGCTTCACGAGATGCTGCGCCGCCGGGTCGAGTCGGTATTCGGCGAATTTCGCACCCTGTCGCGCAAGTTCCGCCTCGTTTCGGTGATGAACCAACCGGGGGTTTCCGTCGCTGGCTCGAACGAGATCTGGGCGGGACGCCTGCTGGTCGTCGCCGCACCGACGACGGCCGTGGCGGGGGTGCTCGAAGCGAAGGACACCCCCGAATTCCTGAAACACCCGCGCACTACGCGACGACGCATCAACGTCCACTTGCGCGTGCACCGCGACGTCCTGCCCGAGGGCATGGCGAAGCGCGTGATCCTGCTTCCGGGCGATCCGTCGAGCGACGTCGAACAGCTGGCGACCCTGAGCGTCTTCGCGCGGGAAAACGATCCCAAGCACCGCGATGTCGTGCTGCGCGGTTTGGCGCGCGAAGGCGAAGAACCCGAAACCGTCGCAAGCGAATTGCGCGACCGGGCACTCGAACTCATGCCCTTCCACCACGACAAGATCGAAGACATCCCCGTGAAGGTCCCGCGCTGGGACGACGACCATTTGCTCGAAGACCCGCTGCGGGGGGCTTGCTGGCCGGGGGAGATCGATTTGCGGGCGAGCGCGAAGTTGCCGGTTCACTTGCTGGATCGGGCGTTCGTTGGTGGCCTCGGCCTCGAAGGGGATTTGTTGCTTGGGCTTCGGGCGGGGGAAATCTTGCGGCGGGAGCTCGAGTAGGGGCTCGCATCAAGCATGGTGTGGGGCGAGTGGGGGGCCCCGGGGAAGGCGGGCGTCGCGGCGGTTTTATTACCCCGGACCCCCACCCGCCCCACACCCGTTGCGCACCGCTCTGCAACGAATCCCGGCGCGCGGTGTCGGTGAGCGAGCGAAGCCCGCGTCAGTTTGTTGGGGTTTTGGGGGGCTCGGGGGGGCGGCGCTTCCAGTGTTGGGTGGCTTGTTGGAAGGCGTAGGCTAGTTGGAGGACGGCGAAGTCTTCGTGTTGGCGGCCGACGATCTGGAGGCCGACGGGTAGGCCTTCTTCTGTGAAGCCGCAGGGGACGGATATCGCGGGATGGCCGGTCAAGGTCACGAAGGAGGCCGAGTTCATCCAGTCGATGTAGGTCTCCATGGGGACGCCCTCGATTTCGGTCGGGAATTCTTCTTCGATGGGGAACGGCGGGACCTGATTGACGGGGAGTACGAGGAACTCGACGTGCGTCATCAGGTCAGCGAAACGGCCGTGAAGGGCCGTGCGTTGACGCTCCGCTCGAGCAATGTCGGCCGCCGTGAGGGCTTTGCCCCTGGCGACGTTCCAGCGCACGGTCTCTTTGATCTGCGCCATGGCTTGTTCCGGCAGCGAAGACAGGCCGTCGGCGAAGGTGTGGGCACGCAGCGTCTGGAAGGCTTCGTAGGCACCCCCCCAATCCATCGTCGAGGGCTGGACGCTGGCCCCGAGGCCCTCGAGCACGGGGATCGCGGAGGCGACCACCTGCGCGACGCGGCGATCGACGGGCAAGCCGCCGAGATTCTCGTCGAACGCGATACGCGTGCCGCGCAGGTCGCGCTCGAGGGACGAAGCGAAGTGCTCACCCGGGGTCTCGAGTGAAAGGGGCGTGCGCGGGTCCGGGCCCGCCATCGCGGAAAGCAAGAGCGCGGCGTCTTCGACGGTGCGTGCCATCGGGCCGAGCACCGTCAACGACTCCCAACCCGAAACCGTGGGCACGATCGGCACCCGGCCCGGAGACGGCCGAAAACCCACGACGTTGTTGAAGTTGCCCGGATTGCGAAGCGAGCCGCCCATGTCGCTGCCATCGGCGATCGGCACCATCCCGGTGGCCAGAGCGACTGCTGCGCCACCACTGCTCCCGCCACAGGATCGCGTGAGGTCGTAGGGGTTGCGGGTCGGGCCGAAGACCGGATTGAAGGTATGCGACCCCGCGCCGAATTCCGGCATGTTGGTCTTGCCGATCGTGATGGCGCCAGCGGCCCGGAGTCGCGTTACGACGAGATCGTCGTGTGTCGGAACGTTTTCGGCGAGCAGTGGAGAACCCATCGTCGAACGGATGCCCTTCGTCATGACGGCATCCTTGTGCGCCACGGGCAGGCCGTGGAGACGGCCGAGTCGCTCTCCTCGGGCCTGGGCATCGTCGGCGCTTTGCGCCCACGAGCGAGCTCGTTCCGGCACCAGAGTCACGATCGCGTTGAGTTGGGGATTCACCCTCTCGATGCGGGCGAGGTGGGCGTCGAGCAGTTCCCGCGCCGAAAGCTCTCTTCTGGCCATGAGCGAGGCGAGTTCGACAGCGGTCAGGTCGCAGACGTCGGTATCCATGGGGGTCCATTCGAGATCACGAGAACGAAGGAACGGCAGGAAGTCCCTTCAGTTCGTTGGGGTCTGGTGGGAGGGGTTCGCTTCGAAGATGCGGAGGGCGCCCAGGGGGCTTGGGGTGCCGTAGTGGGTGGTGAGGGTGGGGAGGGCCTCCCGGTCGATTCGGACTCTGGGGTCGAGGAGGATGGTGTCGATTTCGTAGCGGGAGATGAGGGTGTCGAGGCCTTGTTTGCCGGGGGCGAGGCGGTGGGACCAGCGGAGGCTGTAGACGGGGCGGTCGAGGAGCATGTGGTAGTGGAAGCCGCGAATGGTGGCGAAGCGGGTTTCGGGGGGGAGTTCGGCGAGAAGTCGGTCGCGGTTCTCGAGCATTTCGTTGTGGCGGGCTTCGATTTCGGGCCAGCGGTAGCGAGGAGTGAAGTCGAGCGCGATCACGGCGAGGCATAGAAGGATGCAAAGCGCGTTTGCGACCCGTGGGTTCGTGAAGCGCGCGACGTGGGTGCGCACGGTCGCGAGAAGGATCGGGACGAGCAGCGCGAACACGGGGAGCAGCAGGCGGTCCTGGTAGGCGAAATAGGAACCCGTCATCGCGAGTGAGAAGAGCAGAAAGAATGCGGTCGTGGTCTGGGCCGCAACCGCGACGTAGAAGAGCGCTCCGATCAGCAGCGTCGTGAGCACCAGATGGTGCGGCTCGATGTCCGCCGTCTGAAGACGGGATGCGAGGCCTGCTGTGATCTGGCGACCGCGCTCGAAGATGCGCTTGGCCCAATCGTCCAGGCTGACGCGCGGCGAAGCGGGGTTGCCGAAGTCGTAGTGGAAGAGCGCAGTCGAATAGGAGTAGTTGAGGAGTTGGTCGGCCGGGGGCGGGTTTGCGGTGAGTTGGTTCCGCACGACCCACGGCGCAAAGACGACGACCGTCGCGATGATCACCACGAGACAACGCGACCGGACGAAGGCCGCCAGCGCTTCCGAATCGGGCTCGCGCCGCCAACGCAACCAGCGGGCGAGCAACACCGCGGGCAACAGCAGGATCGCGAGTACGCGCACGTGGGCAGCCCACGCGATCGCGACGCCGAGTGCGAGTTCCCAGCCCGTGCTACCGCGCGCATCGGCACGCCGCGCCACCAACAGCGCCACGAGTAGAAAGCACAGACCCGGCACGTCGGACATCGGCTGGCTCGCGAGCTTCAAGAAGATGGGATTCGTGGCCACGACGCCCACTGCGGCAAGCGCGAGCCATCCTCCCAACCGCGGGCGCACGTAGATGAAGAGCAACACCAGTGTCGCAACACCGTAGAGTGCGACGTAGCGGTTCAGGACCGCGGGAGCGGCGTCGACCGCCGCCATGACGGGGGCCAACAGCAGCGGAAAACCGATCGGCCGCAAGTGAAAGGGCTGCCCGAGATACGCGTAGCCCTCGCCGCGAAGCATCGCGCGCGTGGTCGACAGATAGATCGAGCCGTCATTCATGAACGTGTGCCACGGATGAACGAGCAGCAGGAACCCCAGGCCGCACGCGAAGACGAGTACGAACAGGGCCCAGCGGTCTTCGCGTGTCCACGGCGAGTGTGGCTCCATGACGCCAATGCTAGCCTGCCTCCATGAACCAGCCGCGCGTGCGGGCAAAACGGCTGCGATCGCGCGACGTCTCCTTCGCAGCGATCACGATCCTCCTGGCCATCGCTTTCGGGGGATGTAACGACGGTCGCCGCGAAGCCGCGGACGAGACTGCGCCCGCCGGCATTTCGCAAGCACCGGGGACCCGCAACCTGGTTCTCGTTTCGCTCGACACGCTTCGCGCAGACCACCTGGGCCTCTACGGTTATGCGCGCGCAACCACGCCCAACCTCGACCGCTTTGCCGAAGGGGCGGCGGTCTTCGAGGGCGCGCGCTCGAACGCAAGTTCGACGCGTCCGTCCCATCAGGCCCTGTTCCAATCGCGACCCGCTTCCCTCGCACAGCAAGGTGGGCAGGCGCTCGCCGAAGTGCTGGCCGAGCAGGGTTTTCGCACGGCCGCCTTCACCGGGGGCGGCAACATTTCCAGCCGGCTCGGCTTCGACCGGGGTTTCGAACGCTACGAAGAAAGTGACGGCGGACTCGCCGGGAGCATCCCGCGCGCCGCGACCTGGCTGCGCGAACACCGCGACGAGCGCTTCTTTCTATTCCTCCACACCTACGACATCCACCTCCCCTACGACCCGCCCGAACCCTACGCCTCGAAGTTCGCAGCCGACTACGAAGGACAGGTCCGGGGCAGCAACACGCGGCTTCTGCTGCGGGCGTCGCGCGGACTCGATTCCGGTGGCGCGTCGTCGGTGGGCTTCACGGCGGCCGACAAGGACCGCGTCGTTTCGCTCTACGACGGCGGCATCCTCTACACCGACAACCAGTTGAACCACCTCTTCACCCTCTTTCGCGAACTCGACCTCGCGCGCGACACCCTGGTCGTCTTCTTTTCCGATCACGGCGAAGAGTTCTGGGAACACGGTTCGGTGATCCATTCCCACGCGCTCTATCGCGAACTGCTCCACGTCCCGCTGATCATCGCAGGGCCGGACCTCCCGGCTGCGCGCGTTGCGGAAACCGTTTCGTTGATGGACCTCTCTCCGACCCTGCTCGAGTGGCTCGCCGTCCCTGCCCCCCCTTCGTTCGAAGGCACGAGCTTCGCGGGCTGGCTGCGCGGCGACGCACGCGAGCATCGCGCGTTCATCGCCGAGCAGCGCAAGTTGAAGAGCTGGATCCAACATCCGTGGAAGCTGATCCTGAACGAAGCCCCTACTCCACCCGAACTCTATGACGTGGCCACGGATCCCCTCGAACAGTCGAACGTCGCGGCCGCGAACCCCGACGTCGTCGCACGGCTCACGGCTCGACTCGAAGCGCGAATCGCGGGCCATCTCGACGCCGAGGTGCTCGAAATCGAACCCGGCATCGACGACCCCGAACACCTCGAACGCCTGCGTGCACTCGGATACATCGAATGAACAAGTCGCATATTGCATTCGCCCTGGTCGCGTGGACGCTGTTGCTCGTGGCTTGCAGCGACGACGCGCCCGTCACGCGAACGCGCGTCGTGCTCATCACCCTCGACACCCTGCGCTACGACCGCTTCGCTCCCGGCGACCGCAGGCCCAGCGCGATGCCGCTCACCTGGGCCCATGCAGAGCGCGGCCTGGTGTTCGACCGCTTCTACACCGTTTCGGGAGTGACCCAGCCCGCCCACGCAACCCTCTTTTCGGGTCGCGCGTTCTGGGAGCACGGCATCACGCGCAACGGTGTCGTCTTGCCGGAAGACCTGCCGAACATCACCGAACGCATGCAGCAAGCGGGCTTCGAAACGCACGGCGTCGTGGCCTCCTTTCCCCTCACCCGACGCTTTGGCTACGACCGCGGCTTCGATCACTTCACCGAGGACTTCAGCCATAACTTGAGCAGAGGCAAGGCGCTCTGGGAGGGACACTGGAAGATCGAAGAAGGGGCGTTCTTCGCGATGGCTGATGCCATCACCGAGCACGCGAACGGAGCGATCGACAACGCAACCTCCGGTCGCCAGTTCTTCTGGTTCCACTACTTCGACCCCCATGCTCCTTACGGTGCGTCGAGCGGAGGAGAGGTCGTTCGCAAGCGCGACATCCTGAAGGCCATGCCCGAAGGCGAAGCTGCGGTCGAAGCGCAACTGGCGCGAGCCCGGGCGCGGTACGACGCGGACGTCGCCACCCTCGACCGTGCACTCGATCGCTTGCTGATTCGCCTGCAAGAAGACCAGGACCGCTACCAGACCCACATCGTCCTCGTCGCCGACCACGGCGAGAGTCTCGGCGAAGGGCATTCGGTGGGGCACGGTGCTCGTCTACACGAAGCGGAATTGCGCGTTCCCGCCTTCGTCCTTTCTCCGCGCGTCGAACCGGGTCGAACCAACGCACTCGCGAGCATGCTCGATCTCGCACCCACGATCCTTTCCCTCGCTGGTGTCGAAACCGAGGGCGCAGACCCGACTTCGGAACCGAACGACGGGCGTGACCTCACTCGCCAGGGTCCCACACCGACGGTCGCATACGCGGTGCGTAGAACCTCGCGCGAGAAGGGCCAGAGCGAACGACGACTCGACGGTTCGAAGGTGCCGTTCGATGGTTATCAGTTCGCCGCGATCGAACCCAGCGGCGCCATCTACATCGGATCGGCCGAAGGCTTTCTCGCTGGCGAAACCGAAGTACCCGAAGCGACACACGGGCAGGCCTGGCTCGACGCGTTCGATCGCTTCGAGAATGCCCTGCGCGGCTTCGAGCAAACGGGACCGCTGTCGCCCGAAGTTCGTCGCGGTCTCGAAGCGCTCGGTTACGTGGAATAGCCTCGCCGATAGGCAGCGAGAGTGCGCCGCGAACCACTGCTTTCGAACGAAGCACTTTGCTCGTGAGCTATGCTGGCCGCCCCCGAGACCGGGCCCTCGTTGATCAGCGGGGCTTTGCGTTGACCCCGGCTCGTACCCTGGGGTGTCCATCGTGGGCGATCCGAACCACGCTCCTTCGACAAGTCCGCCCGCGCCCGCGCGCGGGCGTTCGTCGACGTTCGCGTTGCTCCGCCGCATGCTCGGCTTCGCGAAACCCCACCTCGCCGTCATCGCGCTCAGCATGCTGCTGATCCTGGTGTACTCGGGCGGGCGCTATGCGCGCGCCTACCTGATGAAGCCATTGCTCGACGACGTATTGGTGCCCGCCTACTCGGAGATCGTCGAAGGCAACCCGGTCTTGATCTCGCCGGGCGACTTCACCGCACCAATCTCCCTGGCGACAACCGGCGAACGACCACCGGGCGAAGTCAGCCGGCCGCCCGCCGAAGCGGAAGCCTCGAGAGCGCAAGCGATCACCGACAGCCTTCGTTTCATTCTGCTTGCTGCACTCGGGCTCGCGGTCCTCATGCCGGGGGTGTTGTACGCGCGCCTCTACCTCCTCGCGCGCGCACTCGGACGCGTTTCGATCGACATCAAGAACCGCCTGGCCGCCAAGTTGCTTCGCGTCCCACTCGACTTCCATCGAGGGCGCCACAGTGGCGAGACCCTGAACCGCGCGTTGAGCGACGCGCAGTCGAGCGAAAACGCATTGAAGCTGGTGTTCGGCGACTTCCTGCAGGCGGGTGCGATGGTGCTCGCCGGCGGCATCACCCTCTTCGTCATCTCCTGGCAATTGACGCTGGTGGCGCTCGTCACCGCACCCGTCGTGGTGGGCACCGTGGCGTGGTTCGCGCGGAAGATCCGCAAGAGCGCGCGTCGGCGTCAGGAGCAACTCGGCGAAGTCACCCAGCGTCTGGTCGACATCCTTTCGGGCATCAAGGTCATCAAGGCGTTCGCGGGTGAAGCCCTCGAAGAACGCGCCTTTCGCAGGGAATCGGAGCGCCTGTTCCGACGGGACATGAAGGTGGTGCGCAACCGCGTCGCTTCGCGCAGCCTGGTCGAGTTTCTCACCGGTGCGACCGCGACCATCATGCTGGGGCTCGGGGCCTGGCTCGTGGTACGCGGCATGTGGGGCATCACGCCGGGCACGGTGACCGCCTTCGCAACCGCCCTCGCGACGACCTATCGCCCCGTGAAGACCTTGTCGCGAGGTTGGGCCAAGCTCAGCGAAGCCCTCGCCTCGGCGGAGCGCTTCTTCGAAGTGCTCGACATGGAAGCCGAAGTCCCCGATCGCGCCGATGCCGTCGCGATCAGCGGCGTCGAAGCCGGCATCGCGTTTCGCAACACGAGCCTGCGGTACGACGAACTCTACGCGGTCGATCACGTGAACCTCGACGTGCCGGCGGGCGAAGTCGTCGCCATCGTCGGACGCAGTGGTGCGGGCAAGACCAGCCTGGTCGACCTGCTGCTGCGCTTTCACGATCCGACCGAGGGCGCCATCGAGATCGACGGTCGCGACCTGCGAGACATCACCCGCGACTCGCTACTCGCCCAGATCGCCATCGTGAGCCAGGAGCCCTTCCTCTTCGACACTTCGATCGCGGAAAACATCCGCTACGGCCGGCCGAAGGCCAGCGACGACGAGGTGCGCGAAGCGGCCCGGATCGCGCGCGTGGACGAGTTCGTCTCGCAGCTACCGGACGGTTACGAAACCGAAGTGGGCGAATTCGGGCTGCGTCTTTCGGGCGGCCAACGTCAGCGCATCACGATCGCGCGCGCGTTGCTCAAGGACCCGGCGATCCTGGTCTTCGACGAAGCGACCAGTGCCCTCGACACGAAGACCGAGCAGACCCTGCAAGACGCCATCGATGCCCTGCGCGGGAGTCGCACGCTCTTCCTCGTCGCCCACCGGCTTTCGACGATTCGCCGCGCCGATCGCATCGTAGTGATGGACCGCGGGCGTATCGTCGACCAGGGCACGCACGACGAGCTGATGGGCCGGCCGGGGCTCTACCGCGACCTCGCCAATACGTCCGCAGACGAGTCGATCGACGTCTGAGAGCGGATCGAACCATCGACGTACGAAACGAAAACGTCCCGCAAACCATCGATGGTTCGCGGGACGTCGTTCTTCAACGGGCTGTTGACTGGTCGCGATCCACGCCAGCGGCCTGAGGCGCCAGCACCTGATCTGCTTAGAGCAAGATGCCCGAATAGGTCTCGTCGTTGAAGCCGACGAGCACGGTCTTGCCCGCGCGCAAGGTGGGTGCACGCAGGTTGCCCGTTGGCCCCAACATGGCTTCGACGGCTTCCTTCGAAGCGGTGTCAGCGCCCTTCCATTCGCTCACCTTCTTGCCTTTGGCGACGATCAGCTTCGACGCCTCCTTGGCGATCGCGGTGGCGTCCTTCTTGCCGAGCTTCTGGCTAGCCGAAACGGTTTCCTTCGGCTCGATCGAATTGGCGTCCAGGAACCTGGACGCTCGGGTGCAGGACGTTCAGCCCTTGCGGTTGTAGTACCAGTCGACTCGTCTGGCCATGATGGTCCCCCGGATGTGAAGTCGGCGAAAAACGTACCGAGCCTGTTTTCCACCGTCGAGTCGCTTCGCCCTTTTCGATAGGATCGCGCCTCGCCGCGCACGCGGCCTGCCGACAAGCAGCACCCACACGACCCGCACGAAAGGAAACGCCCATGTGGATCATGGTTGCGGCGATCTCCGGAGCCCTCGCCGTCATCGCGGGCGCGTTCGGTGCCCATGGACTGAAGGATCGCCTCGAGCCCGCACAGCTGGAATCCTGGACGACGGCCACCCAGTACCATCTCTTGCACAGCGTCGTGCTGCTCGCCCTGGCCCTGTTCGCCGCGTACAGCGGCCGTTCGATTCGTCTGCCCGCCGGTCTCTTCACCGCTGGCATGCTCTTCTTTTCCGGTTCCATCTATATCCTGGTCCTCACCAAGCTTCGCTGGTTCGGACCCGTGACACCGATTGGCGGCCTGCTCTTGATCCTCGGTTGGTTGAGCCTCGTGCGGCTCCCGGGTGACTGAACCCGGCTTCGCCGGCCGCGCTATTCGCCGAGAAGGGTGCGGCGGTGGTCTGCGTCGACCTCGACGCTGCGGGTCTCGCCGAAACGGTGAAGTCGATCGAAGACGCGGGCGGACGAGGAGACGATCGCGGTAGATGGCGGCCTTTCGAGCAGCCATCCCTTCGTGCCCGGTCGCATGGCGTAGAACGACCCGGCCACATCCCCAGTGTGCTACCTACACGTGAGCTTGCGAATCTCGAGTCCCCGGCTCGAGCCCCTGGCTCCAAGAATCACTGCAGCCCAGGACTGGAGCGTATCGGGTGACCAAGGCGAAGCAGATTCCGAAAGAGCCAGACGCCAAAGCCAGCGAGCGGCCACAATACAGTGTCGGCATCGTCAACTACCGCACCTACGACGACGTGCGGCGCTGCATCGAAAGCGTGAAGCGGCAGAGCCATCGGCCCGTACGTATCGTCGTGATCGACGCAGACGGTGAGGCCGTCGAACGCGGGCGCCTGCACGACGCCTTTCCGGAAGTCGAAATCGAGGCGCGGCCCAATCTCGGGTTTGCCGCTGGCGCGAACCGGGCCCTCGCCCGCCTTCATGCACAAGGCCCGCAACCCGCTTTCACCCTGCTGTTGAATCCAGACGTCCAACTCGCCAACGACTACGCCGAGCGCATGCTCGAACGTCTGTGCGCGCTGCCCACCGTGGGCCTCGCATCCGGCAAGCTGCTGCGTCCGGGCGAAGCCGTCGTGGACAGCGCGGGGATCATCCTCCCGCCGAATCGCCGGCCGCGAGACCGTGGCAGCGGAGAAGCCGACTTCGGGCAGTACAACCGCGACGCGCGCGTCTTCGCAGCGAGCGGGGCAGTCTTGATGCTGCGCACCGAGGCGCTGCGCGACCTCGAAGTCGACGGCGAGATCTTCGACGAAGACTTCTTCATGTACCACGAAGACACCGACCTTTCGTGGCGCGCGCGCAAACTCGGCTGGCAGGCGGCCTACATCCACACCGCCTGCGCGATTCACAACCGGCGTTGGCGACCGAGCCACCGTTTTTCGATCGCACCCCACGTGCGGCGGCATTCGTTCAAGAACCACTACCTGCAGATCATCAAGAACGACGACTGGCGCGACTTCGCTCGCGACCTGCCGGTGATTCTGGCCTGGGAAATCGTGCGACTCGGTTACGCGCTCGTGCGTGACCGTGCGATGCTGCCCGCCTATCTCGAGGTCGCGCGACTGGTGCCGCGCGCGTTGCGCAAGCGGGCCATCATTCATGAACGTGCGCGCGAACTGGCGCGTGAACCGGCGCGGAGCGAACAGCAGGACCGGCGCCAACAACTCGTTTCACCGATCACCCGGGCCTGGTCGCAGCGGAGCTGACCCGACAACGCGTTCGACGACGACTTCAGCGCGGCACGATTTTCTCTCCGCTCCCCCCACTCTTCCTCTCATGGCCACACCGAAGCGGCACAGCCCCGGCGCCAGGCGCCACGCCATCGTCGTGGCGGGCATGCATCGCAGCGGCACGTCGGTGCTCGCGGGTGTCCTGCATCGACTGGGTGCGGCGCTGCCCGCAACGCTGCTGCCGGCCAACGAGAACAATCCACGCGGCTACCACGAATCGCGTCTGATCTGCGAATTTCACGACGCGGTGCTCGCCGAAGCGGGTTCGGGCTGGTCGCGCGTCGAAGGCCCCGACCCGACGTGGTTCTCGTCGAAGCAGGCAGCGGCCAGGGAAGACGAACTCGCCGCTCTCGTTTCGAGTGAGTTTGGCGAGCAAGAGGTCATGCTGATCAAGGATCCGCGCGTCTGCCGCGTGCTTCCCCTCTGGTCGCGTGTGCTCACAGGTCTCGAAATTCGCGCCCACTACCTGATCCCCGTGCGCGACCCGCGCGCTGTCGCGGCTTCTCTCGAACGCGCGAGCCAGATCCCCGAACACATCGGGCGCCTGCTCTGGCTCGACCACATACTCGCGGCCGAAAGGGAGACACGCGGACAGACACGAGCCTTCGTATCCCAGGAAGCCCTCGAACGGGATTGGCGTGGGACCCTCATGCGCGCGATCGAGCAAGCCGAGATCCCGCTCCCCACCGCCACCCGCGAGCGAAGCGCGGACATCGACGCCTATCTCGCGTGGAATGGTGCATCGACGGCGGCGAGCGACCCCCTCCACCCCTGGCTCGACGACACGCTTTCGACCATGCGCCGCGCTTGCGAAGACACCGAAGTCGACACGATCGCGCTGGATCGAATGCGTGATGCGTTCCACGAAGCGGAAGCGGCTTTCGGCCCTGCGCTTGCGGCGGCACAGGTCGCACTCGAGACCGACCGCGCAAAGCTGAACGATCGAGATCACCGCGTCACGGATCTCGAGAGCGAGCTCGAAGCGCTTCGCGCGCGGCGACGCGAGCAACAGGCGCAACTCGAACGCCGACACGAGGAAGCGGAAGCGCTCCGCAAGACGATCGAGTTGCTGACGAAGCTCACGATCGATCACACGCGCGAACCCGACAGGCCCGCGTCCGCAGAACTGCGCGCCAGCCTCGAGGCCATCCAAAAGGCCGCACCGGCCGACATCCCGGGGCTCGCTTCTACCGCGGCGCTGTTCGCCGACCTCCATCAGCGCATCGCCGGCCACGAACGCGAACGGCAGTGGAGAGCCGACGAGATCGCGCGGCTGGCCCGCGACACCGCCGACGCGAAAACACAGCTCACGCAAGCGCGGCGCGAACGTGACGCCGCCGAAACGCAGCGCGCTGCGCTTCGCGATCGTGTCGCAGAACTCTCGCTGCACGTCGAAAACCAGCAACGCGACACGCGGCTTCTGCAAGCACAGTCGGCAACAACCGAACGCGAATGCCTGCGTCTCGAAGCAGAACTCGCCCGCCTGCTCGAAGAGCGCAGCAAGTCGCCCGGCGCTCTCGCTGACTTGCTTCGCCGCATCCGCGGGAGTTCCGGGTGAGCGGGGCCACGGAACTCACCCGTGACCACCTTCGCTGGCCACTCTTCGACGCCGCGTGGTACCGCCAACGCTATCCGGAAGTCGTACGAGCCGGACTCGAGCCGGAACGGCATTACCTCGAAACCGGCGAAGCCCATGGCTACGCCCCGAACGCGCTCTTCGACACGGAATGGGTGCGAGCACATCTCCGCGCAGACGCTCCCGACTCACCGCTGCTGGCGTACATCGAAGATCCACTCGCGAACGCCCCCAATCCACTCTTCGACCCTGCGTGGTACCTCGCCGCGCACGCAGCCGAGTTGGGCGATGAACGATGCGCGCTCGGGCACTACCTGCGCGCGGGCACCGCGATGGACCTGCGGCCACATCGATACTTCGACCCCAGCTTCTATCGCGCATCGCTTCCTGCAGGCGAACGCGAAGTACCGCTGCTTCTCGCCCACTATCTGGATGTCGGAGAGGCGGCAGGCTGCAGACCGCATCCGGGCTTCGACCCGGATTGGGTGCGCGGCCAATACGCTCCGCTTTCGACCCACTGCGAGCGTTGCGGACGCACGCGGGGAGCTCTCGCCCACTACGCCGAGGTTGGTGCAGCCCGTGATGAGTGGCCGAGCGCAACGTTCGACCCGGCATTCATACATGCGCGCTATCCCGCCTTGTCGGCGAAGGACAGTGATCTACTCGCGCGCGTCTCGAGCGAGCCCGAGCGTTTCGCTCCGAACGCCTATGTCGTAGCCGGTGATTCGAGTGCGCCCGCCCTTTGGGAGTATCGCGAGCACTTCGACTTTGCCCGCGAGCAACTCGGCACATCCGAGGACTCGCACCAGCCCCTGTTCCACTACCTGGACCGCGACATCGAAGCTTCGGTGCGAACGCCACGGGAAAGCGCTGTGCCTTCGATCGACGAACCCGGCCACGTCGAGGCGACGATCGTCATTCCGACCTACGACAACTGGTTCTTTGCCACGGCTTGCCTGCATGCGATCGCTACGGCAAAGACGCGGCTCGGCTTCGAAGTCATCGTCGCCGACGACGCCTCGCCATCGCCAGCACCAGACCACCCGCTGTACCGATCACCCGGCGTTCGCGTCGTTCGCGGTGAGGCGAACCGCGGGTTTCTCGAGAACTGCAACGCCGCCGCGCGGGTGGCACGCGGTGAATACGTCGTCTTCCTCAACGACGACACGCTCGTCTGTGATGGCTGGCTGGACGAGCTGGTCGCGACCTTCGATCGCTTCGACGGCGTCGGCCTCGCGGGGGCGCGGCTGCTGCAAGCAAACGGCACCGTGGGCGAAGCCGGTGGTATCGTGTGGCGCGATGCTTCGGCGTGGAACTACGGGCGACATCTCGAAGCCGATCACGCTTCGCTGCGCTACGCGCGTCCGGCCGACTACGTCTCCGGCGCCTGCCTCGCAATCCCGAAAGCCCTCTTCGAGCGCCTCGGAGGCTTCGACCCGGTGTACGCACCGGCCTACTTCGAGGACACCGACCTCGCCTTTCGCGTGCGTCGAGCGGGCAAGCAGGTCGTCTACCAATCCAATGCCCGCGTCTATCACTTCGAGGGCACCAGCTCCGGAGTCGACCCGACGTCGGGGGTGAAGCGCCATCAGGCGATCAACCAGGCGAGCTTCGCGCAACGCTGGCAGAGCGCGGTCGCGCATCACGGCGAACGCGGCGTCGACGTCGAGCGCGAAAAGGACCGCTACGTGAACGGGCACGCGCTCGTGGTCGATGCCTGCCTTCCCACCCCCCTTCGCGATGGCCGGTCCCACGCACTCGTACAGGCCCTGCTGCGGCTACGCGACGCGGGATACGAGACGACCCTTCTTCCCGAAAACCTCGATGCACCTGCGCACCTCGCCGACCCACTTCGCGGACTCGGCATTCAGGTGCTCGGCGGTAGAGACGTCTCATCGATCGAGGCTCATCTCACCCGACACGGTGCTCGACTCGACAAGGTCGCGTTTGCCCGCCCGGGGGTAGCCGAGCGCTGGCGCGAGTTGGCAGAAACACACTGCCCTCGAGCAGAGCTGATCGCCTTCGACCTGGCCGCTTCAACGGCCTACGCGACCGAACCCTCTCGATCCGACGCGGCGCTGGCATTCGACGAGAGTGGGAGTGACGCCGGTGAACGAAGCGGGATCTGGATCGTGGCGGGCACTCGTGACGATGTCCTGGCCGACAGCTTTCTGTGGCTGCGCGACGAAGTCGTTCCGGCACTTGGCGGAGAACCGGGCGAAACATCTCGGCTTCCGGTTTTCTGCACCGATTCGCGTGGCTGGTTGCACGCACTGGCGGACGCAGACGGCGCATTCGCCTTTCATGACACCACGACCGGCACCGCGTCGTCCTCGCGTGGCGAACCACTCGGCAGTCATCGCATCGCCGTCGCACCCAACCGCTTCGGCGGCGACGTTGGTGCCGCGATCGGCGCGGCACTCTCCCAGGGCCTGCCCTGCGTGGTGAGCCCCTACGCTGCAGCTCACCTCGAAGCCACCGACCACCCCGCGATCGCGATTGCGCCCGATGCACGAACCTTCGCGAATGCGATTGCCGGTTGGATGTCCGACGACACGACTTGGCGCGCGGCATCGCTCGCAGCACGGACCCACCCCGCCGCCTTGGCGGCAGAAACGCTCATACCGCGCGATCTGGGATCCCCGCCGGAAAGCTGAGTTCGAGACGCTCGAAGAGCGCGCGCACCTGGCGCTCCGCACACTCGAACGAGAAGTGCGCGTCGATGTGAGCGAGCGCATGGCGGGACATCGCCGCCCAGAGCGCCGCATCGCCGTAGAGACGAACCACTTCGGCCGCGAAGGACGACGCGTCTTCCGCGACCAGAATCTCCCGCCCGGGCGCTGCGGGTATCCCCTCGACCGCGATCGGGGTGGCCACGCACGGCAGGCCATGCGCCATGCTGTGGTTCACCTTGCCCTTCACGCCCGCTCCGTAGCGAAGCGGAGCCACCGTCACGCGACACGCTTCGTACAAGGGCGCAAGGTCTTCGACGTAGCCGTGAACGACGACACCAACGCCAGCGAGTTCACGAATTTCGGGCGGCGTCTCGCTGCCAACGACATGCAGCACGACATCGCCGAGGTTCTCGCGGATCTTTGGCAGCACCCTTTCTACGAACCACAGCACGGCGTCGACATTCGGGGCATGACGAAAGCCACCAACGAAGAGCATCCCCGCCCGCCCCTCGAAGCCCTGCTTCGGTTCCGTGCACTGGTGGATGTTGCTCACCACGTCGCACGTTGCGTTCGGCACGCGCGCCATCAATTGTTCGCGATCGGCCTCGCTCACGACCAGGGTCGACACGGCCTCTTGGCAGGCTCTCCGTTCGGCGGCGGCTTCGGGTGCGCTCACCTGCGAATGACCTCGCAAGGCGACTTCGCGATCGCGTCGCAAGGCGTGAAGGTCGACCGTGTCGTAAACCAACTTCGCGTTGGGACACGAGGAACCGATCGCCGACGCGAGCTTCATCCAGGTGCGCGGTCGACTCACGATGCATAGATCGAAACTGCGACCGTGATCTTCGAGCCATGCCGCAACCGAGGGCACGTGGGGCGGACCGGGCACCTGAACCCCGACAGCACGCAGCCGGGCAACTTCACGCTCGGGATGGGAACGATCGGCCGACACGAAGGTCACACGGCAACCCAGGCGCCGAAGCACGCGCAGCAGGTTGAACATGCGAAGCGAACCCGAGTCCCGGTCCGGCGTGAGCATCGTGGCGTCGGCGACCAGCACTGAAGCTCCGGTTTCGAAAGCACCGAGAGCGACGTCGCTTCCCTCTTTGCGCTTCGACCTCCCGGCGAGAGCCTCGGCCCAGCGCTCGCTGAAACGCTTACGGTTCTCGTCGAGACTGGGGCTGCGTCCCGTCGCCGGATCGCGCGCGTAACTCACACCACCGAAGTGGATCACCGTCGATGTCGGCTGCACCCAGACCTCGCGCCCGGCTTGCCGCACCCGAAAAGCCAGGTCCGTGTCTTCGTAGAAGGCCGGTGCGAAAGCCACGTCGAAGCCGCCGAGTTCGTGATAGCGTTCGCGCTCGATCAGCAGGCTGGCCGCCGAGACGTAGTCGACCCGGCGCGCGTAGGCGTAGCGCGGAATCGCGGCATCGACGCCGTGGCCGCAGTTCGCCGCGCTCCCGTCGTCGAAGACGACGCTCCCCGCTTCCTGCAAGCGACCATTGGGCATCAGCAGTCGACTACCCACGATGCCTGCCCCCGGAAATTCGTCGAGCGACGAAACCAGCGCATCGAGCCAGCCATCGACCACGATCGTGTCGTTGTTGAGCAGAAGGAGGAGATCACCCCGTGCGTTTGCGGCGCCGCGATTGCAGGCATGAACGAAGCCGAGCGGACGGGGATTGCGAAGCACGCGAACCCCATCGAGTTGCTCGTAGGGGTCGCCCTCGAAGCCGCGGCAGCGCTCCACGGGTCCATCGACCACGAGGATGACCTCGAAGGTCGTCGCGTCCGTGGCAGCCGCGATCGAACGCAGGCACGCGAGCGTATACGCGGGCGGACCGAAGGCGGGGATCACGATCGAAACGCGGGGTTCATCCTCGCGTTCGCATCGAATGGCCGAGCTGGCCCGAGTCGCTTCGGTGCGCAGCGCGTGCTCGGCGAGCATTCGAGCGGGCAGATCACTCGACCGTTGCCCTTCGCCGAGCTCCCGCTCTCGGAAGAAGCGCGCGCAGTGATCCATCCAGGGCGCACAGGCCGCTTCGGCGATCGGCCCTCGAGACAAGTGACCGTACAGCAGATGGTGGATCAACGGGTTCGCGTCGGGTTCGTGCTCGAGCGCCTTGCGACCGTCGAAGAAGGGATTGGGCTCGAGCCCGGCACGGGCACCTTCCTTCAAGTAGTGGACCAGCAGGTTGCCCTTCGGAGGCTTCGCGCCGCGAAACTGCGAGAAATAGAAATGCCGATCAAATAGATGATGCGGGCGGTAACCGGCCGCCTCGCCCCCTTCGACGTAGTGTGCAATCGGCACTTGCCCGTTCGCGACGTCGGGCGACGCTTGAGCCTGATACGACTTCGTCGAGAACAACGGATGGGGATCCGCTTCGCCGTCGTTCCGGCGATGCAGGTAGTGGAGCAAGCGCTCGGCACCGCTCCGAGCGAGTTCGGGGAGTTGTGCCCCGTAGTAGACCGGGTCGAAGAGCGGGTGCGGCGAGAGGTCCGCGGCGTCACCGCGCCCGCGATAGTGCTCGATCGCATAGAGCCCGCTGACCTCGACGTCGGCACCCTGTTCGACGTACCAGGCCGGGTCGAAGAGCGCGCACGGCCTGCGTCCTTCCGCCGCCCCGTGATGAGCATAGTGATGAAGCATGTTGGGTAGCGACGCCAGATCGGAATGTGCCGCGCGATACCAGGCCGGGTCGAAGAGTGGATGTGGGCAAGCCCCCTTCTCTTCTCCCTCTTCCACATACCAGGTGAGCACGTCTTCATCGCGATCGGCCAGGTGGGGGTGCTGGCAGAGCAGCCATGCGGGATCGAGCAGTGGATGCGGCGAGCGCAGATCCGAAACCCGACTCTGTGCGAAGCAAGCAAAGCGGTGCCCGCCCGCAGTCTCGACCTGCGGCACCTGCGCGCCAAAGTGGTCGGGGTCGAAGAGTGGATGCGGCCACAAGCCGAGGCGATCACCGACTTCGACATAGTGGGTATAGGGATCGAGCCGATCGCCGAGCCCGGGTGGCTGCTGGCTTCGGTAGTACGATTCGTCGAACAGAACGCGAGCCCGGTCGACGCGTGGTGATCCGGGTGCCGCCGGCCCGCGCGAGGTACCCGCGTCCGGTCGAGCGTACTGCCCCTGCAGACGCCCGAGGGTTTCCGCGGCGAACAGCGGGAGGCTCTTCGCGAGTTCACGCCAACGACCTCTCGCCGCCCGGCGCGAGACATGCTGCAAGTCGCGACCGAGTTCCGCGAAGCCGGTCGACACGACGCTTCCTGCACCCGGCCGATCCGAGAATTGGGCCCGATGCAGACGCGCATCCTGCAACGAGCGCTCGCGCGTTTGCGCGAAGCGGAAGGGATGCGAATGCACGACACAGGCTCGCGGGCGAAACGCGATCGTCCATCCCGCGCGCATCACCTGATGGGACCAGGCCAGATCCTCGCCGAACACGACATCGGGAAACGGAAAGTCTACGAGCAGGTCGCGGCGCACACATGACGCGACGTTGTTGAACGCGCAGGCCACCCGTTGTTCGTGGTGCGACATTCGCTCGAAGTCTCGAGGGTCACCGATGCGCTGGTCGCGGGGCTGCCCATCGAAGCACGGATCGCGCTCGACCCGCCGGACCACCAGCGGCGAAGCATCTTCGCGCGGCACCACCCGGGCATACGACCCTGCGACGACCGCGTCTGCAAAGGGCGCGGCAAGCGCCTGCAGGAAGGTCGGCTCGAGGGGCAGCGCGTCCTGGCTGAGGAAGGCCACCAGAGGTGAATCCACGAGCGAGGCGCCGAGGTTGCGCGTGCGGCCATGGCCGAATTCATCGGGTGCGATCGCGTGCACCCGCACGTCGCGCTCGCGCGCGATACGCACCGTGTCGTCACTCGACCCCGAGTCGACGACGAGGACTTCTGCGGCCCCCGACTTCGCGAGTACATCCAGCAGGGGCGCAAACCCCGGCCCCGCATTGCGCGTGGGGATCACGATCGAAGCGTCGCAGGGTTTCATCAAGGCTTCGACTCGGGAAAGAGCTTTCGCAATTCGAACAACTCGATCAGCCCATCGTGGAGTTCGCGGTAGCTCGGATCGTCTTCGATGCACCAGAAGGGATCGTCGAACAGGGCGAAGATCTCGGCGTCACTGCGGCGACGTTGCGACTGCACGGCTTTGCGACGCGCCATCCATGCGTCCCAATCACCCAGCAGGTCTCCGAGCGCAAAGAGATCAGCGGCGGCTTCGTTGCGGATCGAAACGCCGGGGCGCGCAAGGCCGCGAATGGTGTTCACCAGTTTCGCCCAACCACGCGACGGGCTCGGGACCGCGTGCTCGATGCGGAACCCGCGTTCGGCGTCGACCCCGGCGACGAGCTGCATGCGTCGCACCGCGAGCGCGAGCGCCGCAGGAAAGATGCGCCGCAGGTTTTCGTCGTCGTAGTTCTTGAAGCACGAAAGCAGGGGGTTGCGAATCTGCAGCAGGCGAACCGCTTCGACGGGAAAAGTGGAAGTCGTGCTCGCGTGGTGGTGGCGGCAGACGGCGTCTGGCACGTATCGCACCTCGTGACCCTGCAACCAGAGCCGCCAGCCGAGATCGACGTCCTCGTAGTAGGCGAAGAAGGCTTCGTCGAAGCCACCCACGTCGAGAAACACCCGGCGGTCGATCGCCATCGCGCCACCGCAGGGGAACAGGCTCGGCGCTTCGCGCTCGTGATCGGACGAAGGCGTGTCGCGGTAACCCTTTGCGATCCCGATCCCATGGAAGTTCATACCACCGCCCGCAAAGTCGATCGCCTCGCCGTCCCAGGAAAGCATTCGTGCCGTCGTCGCAACCACCTGCTCTCGAACGATCGGTTCGATCAAGCGCGAAACGAAGTCAGGGTCGAAACGGATGTCGGTGTTCAGGAAGCAAACGATGGCGGCCTCTGCTTCGCGCGCTCCGCGATTGCACGCAGCGCTGAAACCGAGGTTCGTTTCGTTGCGGAGGAGGCGCACACCCGGCTCTCGTCGAGCGCGCTGTGCACTGCCGTCGCGGGAGCCGTTGTCGACGAGAACGCACTCGGCGAGCGTGTCAGCCAACCCGGTCTGCGCGCGCATGCAGTCGAACAAGGTGTCCAGGTGCCGCAGGCCGTTGAGATTCGGCACGACGATGGCGACGCGGGGTCGTGAATCGTTCATGCAACCTCCGGCGGTTCGGGTTCGAGCGTCATCCCGGCAACCCGATCACCGCTGCGCACCTCGTTGAACGTACACAGCGAGCGATAGCGCGACTCGTGGAGTGCAGCGTCGTCTTCGATCGAACGCGCCTGCGGCAGGTTCTTCGCCATCGCTTCGAGCAGGCCGCGATCACTCACCAGCCTGGCCAGGACACTCGCGAGCGACGCGTCATCGCCGGCAGCGAAGTGCAGACCATCGACTTCGTCGCGCACGGCTTCCGCCATCCCCCCGATGTCGCTCGTCAAGACAGGCGTTCGCGCAAGGAAGGCTTCCTGGATCACCGTCGGACTGTTTTCGAACCAGAGCGACGGCACGACGAGCACGTCGAATTGCGAAAAGACCTCGCCGAGACGCTCGCGCTCGAACCGGCCGTGGAACCTGACGTTGTTCCCGGCGAGGTCCCGAAGCAGCGCGTGATGCGCATCGTGTTCCGGCTGGAAGTCGCCGAACAACGAAACCGCCAGGGCTGCTTCAGGCATTCGCGCCGCAGCGCGCAGCAGGACGTCGGCCCCCTTGTACCAGACGAGACTTCCCACGAAGCCGACGCGCAGGCGCCCTCGTGGGTCGGGTTGTTTCTTCTCGTCCATCTTCCCCGGATGGCAGATCCCGTTACGGGAAACCGCGACGCGCGAAGCGTCGAAGGCGCCGGTGTCGAGCAGGCGATCCTTCAAGAAGCGACTCGGCGAGACGATCAGGTCGCACTGTGCGAAGGCCTTGGGAACGACGTTTTCGCGCGCGCGCAGGTCGAGATAGGCCTGCACCCGTCCTGCAGCGCGTGAACCTCGCGCCAGAGATGCAAAGAGAGACGCGGCGCTGTCGACGAACGGCGCAAGGTGGCGCGTCGCCTTCGCGTAGCGGGGAATGGCGGCATGGTTCCCGTCGCCCACACAGACCTGACAACCGAGCCCCATCGACGATGCACAGCGCTCGCCGTCGGGGCGGATCATCTGCACCCGCGGACAAACGGCCCAGTAGTCATGGGCGTGAGCGACCGTCGCAGCCCCCGCGCGTTCGGCAGTGTCGACGAGGCCAGTCGATAGATGGATCAGGTGCTGGAAGTGCACGACGTCGGGAGCGAACCGCTCGACCACCCCGACGAAGGCGCGTTCGGCACGGGGCTCGCGATAACTTTCCCGCAGGCGATCGTGGTCGAGGGCGTGACGCATGCGATGCACCTCGAGCCCATTCCAGCGGCCGCGTTCCACCTCGAAGTCGCGCGCACGCCCGTCCGGGTTGGGCGAACGCGTAAACACCGCAACTTCATGCCCCCGAGAGCGCATGGCCTGTGCGAGGTCATGGGTGTAGATCTCGGTCCCCGCCGAAGCCTCGGGCGGAAACCCATGAACCACGTAGAGAATGCGGAGCGGGCGCGGGTCGAGCATGCGCGTCGCGCGGCCTTCGCACCCGCCTTCGCACCCAACGCCGCGCAGCGCCTCCCTGCCACCGTGATGAAGCCCCAGAAAGAGCGCCCGCCGTCGCTCGCGCAAACGGCTCGCCAGTGCCGGGTCATCCCCGCTTTCGGCGCGTTCGACCAGCACGTCGACGTCGCCTTCGCGCTCGACACAGATCCGACCGAACCAGCGTGCGTTGAAGGCACCGTCGAGGCGGCCACGCTCGAAGAGTGTTTCGGCGGTATCGTCGTGTGTGTGCTCGACGCAGGCCTGCGGGTCGTAGACGAGGGTGAACCCCGCTTCGAGCAACCCCCGCGCCATCAACACGTCTTCACCGAAGACGGTGCGCGGGAAGGGATGTCGTTCCCATAGATTGCGGCGCACCGCCGACGCGACGTTGCTCATGTCGCAAAGCAGACGCCGCTCGTGGGGGTTCATCCGGGCATGAACCTCGGGCGACGGCAAACGCACTTCACGCCGCTCGCTGGAACGTGCAGGGTCGTCACGGGTGAGCGCACGAAGCTCCGCACTCGCCTCGGGACGATGCGATTGACGCGCGTACGCGGCCCCGACCTGCGGATCATCGAAGTTGCGCAACAACTTCGAAAGGAAGTCGGCGTCGGCGGGAATCGCGTCCTGGCTGAGATAGACGAGGAACTCGCCCCGACTCATCGAAGCCAGCTGATTGCGGGTTTCGCCATGATCGAACTCGGCCTGGGAAACCTGCGCGATCGAAAGCGCGCACGGAAGCTCGCGCTGCCAACGACGCAAGCGATCGAGGGTGTCGTCGCTCGAGCCCGAATCCACGACGCAGATCTCGAAGCCCTCGCTGCCCCGCTGCATCGCGAGCCGTTCGAAGACACGGTCGAGCAGCGCGCCCGCGTTCCAGGTCGGAATCAGCACCGAGATTCGGGGCGACGCGGCCACGCCCATCACACACCGTCCCGCACGACGTCGATCGACACGGGATGGTCGTCCACCGTGAGGTCGACCCGACCGGTTGCCCGCGTCGGCTCCCCCTGCACGACGCGAAACATCGTGGCGTCGAGAATGCGGTGGAGATACCGCTCCTCTTCACCGTCGAAACCCGCATCGCGAGCAAGCACACCCGCGTTCAGGAAGTAGGCCCCGGGCGCGAGCGCCGCGCGAAAGGCGAAGTCGACGCGGAGGCGCGAGCCACCCGCGACCTTCTCCATCACGCGGTCTGCGGCATGACTCGCCTGCCCTGCGAGCTCGGCCCCCGTCACGGGCTTGATCATCATGCCGAAGCGAACGCCGCGGGCGGGTTCGCGAAATTCGACCTCGAAGCGAAAACGGTAGACGCCGCCCGCTTCGAGTTGGTTGACCGGCGCACCGTGAAGGTCGGTCAGGTGGGGATCGAAGATCTGCGCCCGTTCGCCGCGCAGTTCCACCCGGCTCTGGCTGCGAAGTGCCGGATCGAGTGCGGGCTTCGCGGTCGCGTCGACATCGCCTTCGACATCCGCTTCGCCCCGGATGATTTCGTCGCGCACCGCGGAGCGCTGTGTATGGGGGGCATGGACGAGCTTCTTGTAGCGAGCGATCACCGCCTTGGGTTCGTCCTCGCAGAGCAGCTCCCCCGCGTCGAGCAAGACCGCGCGATCGCACAGTTCGATCACGCGCTCGGCCACGTGTGAAACGAAGACGATGGTGGCGCCCGTGGACTTGATCGCCTCGATGCGCGCGAAGCACTTGCGGTTGAAGGCTTCGTCGCCCACCGCGAGCACCTCGTCGATCACGAGGACCTCGGGGTCGCAGTGCACGGCGAGCGAAAACGCGAGACGCGCCACCATGCCGGTCGAATACGTCTTGACCGCGCGATCGAAGAAGGGGCCGATCTCGGCAAAGGCTTCGATCTCGGGAAGACGCGCTTCGATCTCCTTGCGCGACATACCCTGGATCGCGCCACTCATCAGCACGTTCTCACGCCCGGTGAACTCGCGATGAAAGCCCGCACCGAGGGTCAAGAGCGGTGCGAGTTCGCCGCGAACATCCACGCGCCCCTGGGTGGGTTCGAGGGTTCCACAGATCAGGCGAAGCAGCGTCGACTTGCCGGAACCGTTGGCGCCTACGATGCCGAGCGTCTCACCATGGCCAACGTCGAGGTCGATGCTGCGCAGCGCCTGCACTTCGCGGTGTCGCGCATGGCCACCGCGTCCGAGGAGTTCCCAGAGGCGATCCTGCGGTCGAGCATAGAGGCGATACGTCTTCGCGACACCGCGGATGCAGATCGCCGGCTCGCCCGGCTGCGCCACGTCAGACGACATCCGCAAAACCGCGCCGGGTGTACATGAACCAGGCATGCCCGAGACCCGCGACCGCAAACGACACGAATGTCACGACTGCGAGTGCGACCCAATCGGGTGCGTGCCCGAAGAACAAGAGCGACTTCGACCCTTCGAGCAACGTCGCAAAGGGATTGAGGGCGTAGACACCACGCAGGGCTTCGGGCACCCGGCTCGCCGGATAGAAAACCGGGCTCAGGAAGAGCAATGCGGTCGTCGCCATCACGGTGAGTTGCGAAAGATCGCGGAAGTACACCCCGAGCGAAGAAAGAAACCAGCAGACCCCGAGCGTGAGAAAGGCCAGCGGGATCAGGATCAACGGAAATACCAGGACCAGTGTCGAGGGCAGGCCGTAGAGCGCGACCGTGGTCACGAGCAGCACCGCCGCGCCGGCCAGAAATAGATAGAAGGAAGAAACCAGGCTCACCCACGGCAGGATCTCGACCGGAAAGCGCACCTGCACGATGAAGCGCTCGTGATCGAGCATCAGCCGCGGGGCTTCGTTCACGCAGTCGGAAAAGAAGGAAAGCAGGAGCACGCCCGAGTACACGAGGAGCCCGAAGGCGAACGGATCGTCCACCAGAGCGCGCGTCCCATCTGCGCTCCACGCCTCGGCCCCCGAAACGCCCCACTTCGCCTCGAAGACCAGGCTGAAAACGAGCGTATAGACCGCGAGCAGCAGCGCGGGTTGCACGACCAACCAGGCCGCGCCGAGCATGCTGCCGCGATAGCGACTCTGCACGCGCCGCCAGGCGAGCCGCGCGATCAAGTCACGATGGCGAAAGCCCGTCGTAAGGAATGCAAGTGGACGAAGTTGGGACAATTGGACTTCCGTTCGAAAGCGTTGGGCCGCATGTTGGACCGCATGCTAGCGTGACGCGGTTCCCCCCCGAAGCATGGTCGCACACGTGGGCAGCGAGGAGAATCGGTTGGTGGGAACCCGGCAGCGCGGAATCGTGCTTCTCGTTGTCGCGGCGTTGGTTCTCTTCATTCATGTAGACATCGCCGACTTCGACCCCGAGCCGTACGGCACCGTTTCGATCGACAGCGCCGAAGCCGAACTCTTCGCGCCGGCCGGCGGATCGCCGATCCTCATCTACGCAGTCTCTGCGCTGCTGTTCGCGGGAAGGCGACGCGAGATCGTGGCAGCCCTCGGCGCTCCCGCGAATTACGGCGTGGCGCTCCCGCTGCTCGTCGCAGGCCTCGGCCTCGGCCGCTGGGCCGACCATGTAGCCGCCCCCGAGCTCCTCGTCCCTGCACTGGTCTGCGTAGGCCTCGCAGCGGCGGCCTTGCTCGGCGGCACGCGGGCGTTGCGCGCAGTCGCGGTCCCCACCCTCTTCCTGATCTTCGCCTTCCCCGTGCCGGCCGCTGTCGTCAACCTGGTCGTCTGGCCGCTGCAACTCTCGACGGCCTGGAGCGCACATCTCACTCTCGGCCTCATGGGCTTCGCGGCCGAGCGCTTCGGGGACATCGTCCTGCTGGACGACCACTCCTTCATGGTGATCGAAACCTGCAGCGGCATGCGGATGATCGAAACCCTCGTCATGGCCAGCGCCCTGTACGCGACGCTCTTCTATCGCCGTCCGGGGCAGGTCGTCGCCTTGCTCCTGCTCGCCCCCGTGATCGGCTACCTCGTCAACCTGCTCCGCGTCTTGTCGATCATCTTCAATCCCTACGCCGAATGGAGCACGGTGCACGAAACCCAGGGCGTGGTGATGTTGGTGCTGGGCGTGCTGCTGATCGCGGGGCTCGACCACCTGCTCGCCCGACGCGATCGGGCGAGACCACGGCCGCCGCGCGCGCCGGCAGCGTCGCCCCCGACCGACCCGGGCTCCGCGAACACGCGCGTGATCGCGTTGAGCACCGTCCTGCTGGCGGCCGGCATCGCGAACTTCGCAGCCGCACCCGCGAGCCAGCCCGACGCTGCGAAGTTGCGCGCTTTCGACATTCCGACACAGATCGCGGGGAGCAAGGCTCGCGGCCGCAAGCTCGACCGACAGTTCTACGGAAGCGTGGGAATCTCGCGCTGGTTGCACCGCGAATACGACTTTCTGGGTGAACCCGTCGCCGTCCAGATCCTCGCCGACGACCGCCTCGACCGCAGAGGCAGTCTGGTGTCTGCAAAAAACGCCATTCCGGGGCGAGGTCTGATCGTCGTGTCCCACGACACTGCACCTCTCGGCGACGGTTCCTTCGTGGATCGGTACCTGTTCGCCGGGCGCAACAAGCGAATCCTCGTCTATCACTGGTACGAGGGGGTCCGGGGCCCGCTGGAAGAAACCGTCCGCAACACCTTCGCCCTCGAGCGGGGACCGACCCGGCGTGCTGGCGCGGCGCTATCGGTCCGCCTCAGCACACCCGTACGCGAAAGGCCCGACGCCCTCGAAGAGGCGAACCGGCGCCTCGTGGGTTTCGCCGAAGAAATGCGCAGGAGCCTTGCCCCCGTGAGCAGGGGCCAGGAAGCCCGAGACGGCGGAACTACCTGACGGGCGGAGACATCGAAGGGCTGCGGGTGCTCGTCTACGACGTTCTCACCACACATCCCGACGCCGCTTCAGCAAGCGGCCCGAGCAAAGAGGCAGCACATGAGTAACGCTACTGCTTGCAGTGGATTCTCACCGGTTGATACACTGCAAAAGTTCGCGAAAGAACCACCCATCGGGCGCCGATCTAGCCAGACGACGCGAAGCGAACACGATGAAACGCACGAGGAAGGTATGGACCCACTCCGAAACCAGCACGCCCACTGCACCACCCGGATCCCGCATCGATCGAAGCCGACCCGGAGCGTGCCGCGGGGCGTGTTTTCGGCAGCTCTTTCGCTGCTCTTCGCGCTTGGTCTTCCGGGCGCGACGGCCTTCGCGGGGCCGGCGCAGTCGATCCTCACCGTCGCCGACTTCAACCAGGACGGCATCACGGACCTGCTCGCCGAGAAGATTTCGGGCAGCAACCAGGGCCTTCTCTGGGTGATGCTGATCGATGGCTCCGATGGCAGTGCCGACGGCGCGCTGCTCGGCAACGAGTTCCCACTTCAACTGCAGGACAACTACGAATTCCTCGCGGTCGGCAACTTCAACGGCAACCTCGAAGGCCAGTCGCAGATCGCCGCGCGCAAGACCGGCGGCACCCCCTCGAACGAGATCGGTGGTATTCGCGTCTGGGACCTGAGCGACAACGCTTCGACGACCACGACCGCTTCCGAAGGCTCGTTGATCGCCATTCCCGACCCGATGTACAGCCTCGTCGGCATCGGCGACATGGACGGCAACGGTGTCGACGACTTCGTCTTCATCCAGGACAACACGGGCTTCAACCCGGGCCTCATTCGTGTCTACCTGATGAACACCTCGATGGAGGTTCAGCAGATCGCCCACGCCTTGATCGTGGACGCCTACCCGGGGCTCGAACTCTTTGGCGTGGCCGACGTCACGGGCGACGGCACGGCGGACATCGTGCTCGCCAACCGAACGCAGCGGAACCTCCGGATCTTTGCGATGGAAGACGACGCCACCAACGGGATCGCGATCACCGAGCAGCTGTTCGCCTTCTCGGTACCGCCGAATACCTACGACTTCCTCGGCTTCGCGTTGATCGATCCCGGTGCCCGGGCCGACCTCGTCTACGCCAAGAACGGCGCACCGAACGAGGGCCTGATGCGCGCCCAGTTGGTACCGGCGCTCACCTCCGGTGTGGCGGGACAACTTGAACCGTTTCATCCCACGAATCTCGGTACGAGCTTCGACTACGTGGGCAGTGGTCTCGTCGACAGTGACACCGAGAGCGATCTCATCTTGATCCGCAACGGCGGCGCAACGGAAGGCCAGATCAAGGCCGTGCTGCTCGAAGTCGACACCGGCAACCTCAGTTCGACGGACCACATCGATTCCTCGACCTTCCCGGTTCGCATTCCGCAAACGGATTGGGACGAACGCACCACCGGGCCCGTCACGATTCCCTAGCCCGGAATAGCTTGGGGAGGACCGCGCCCACCATGCGCGTCCTGCTGTGCCTGCATTCCTCGCCCGACGTGCGAACGGCGGGGGTCGAGGTCCATACGGCGGCGCTCGCCACTGCGCTTTCGGTCGACCACGAGGTGTCCGTCCTGGTTCCCAGGGCTGCACCCGGGTCGAAGGTTCGCTCGCAGCGAGACGAAGCAGCGGGTTCATCTCGGGGACCTTCCAAATGGAAGGTGATCGAAGTGGGTTCGGGTCGTCCCGGGCTCTCCTTCGAAGCCCTGTACCGCGGTGACCGCGAAACGCGCGCCGACATCGAACGCACACTCGACGAGTTCCGCCCCGATGTCGTCCACGTGCAGCACCTGATGGGCCTTTCGAGCGACCTGCCCGAACTCGCGCAGGCGCGGAACATCCCCGTCGTCATGACGGTCCACGACCACTGGCTCGAATGCGCGGCCGGCGGCCAACGCTTTCACCGAGACCTGGGGCGCTGCAGCGAGATGTCTGCCGATCGCTGCGCGGACTGCACCGCACATCTTTCGGGTCCGGCACTGCGTGTTCGCGCCGCCCTCGCGCGGGTTGGCCTGCAGGTGCGTGCGCCGAGGCGAGTTGCAGTGCCGGACGACGAGGCACGCAGCGAGACGGCAGCCCCCTCTTCTTCTTGGAGCGTGTGGCCTGCTCGTCTGCTTCGCGTTCCCCACGCGAAACAGCGGGCGAAGCTCGCGCAACGCGAAGCCGAACTGCTCGAGATGACCCACGCAGTCGATCGCTTCCTCGCCCCGTCGCGCTTCATGCGCGATGCCCTCGTGCGCTTCGGTGTACCCGGCCGGTCGATTCGGCGCATCGCGTTCGGGCTACCCGACACCCACCGCGACACTCCGCGGGTGCTTCCAGAATACGCGCGTCGCTTCGCCTATCTCGGCACCATCGCGCCACACAAAGGCGTTCACACCCTGATCGCCGCGATGGACGCACTGCCCGACGACGCTCGACTCGACGTCTATGGCGACTCCGCTGGCGATCCGGGTTACGCGAAGGCCCTGCGTGCGCGGGCAGACCATCCCGGGATCCACTTCCACGGCCCGCTCGAGGTCGATGAAGTCTCCGAGCGGCTGCGCGAGGTCGACTGTCTCGTGGTGCCTTCGCTCTGGTACGAGAACGCGCCGCTCGTGATTCTCGAAGCGTTCGCGGCCGGCATCGGCGTCATTGCGAGTGACCTCGGCGGTCATCGCGAACTGCTCGCCGAACAAGCTGAAGAGGAACGTGGCCTCCTCTTCGCTCCTGACGCGCCAGGAGCCCTCGAAGAGGCTCTCCTGCGCGTCTACCGCGAAGCGGGCGTGCTGCGACGAATGACTTCGGGCAGGCCCTGTGTTCGCTCGATCGAGGATCACGCACGAGAAACGAGCGCGCTGTATCGCGAGCTGATCCACGAATTCGACAGTCCTTCACTCCACGGTGTCGACGATGCACGATACGATCGTATGGACACAGTCGCGGGTGCGGAAGAGCAGTCACCTCGCGAGCAGCACACGACGTCCGGGCCAACGGCCTGAACGAAGCGTACCTTCGAGCGACAGGGGGGGGGGGGAACATGAAGAGCATGGTCATCCAGCGTGGGCTCGTGCTGGGTTGCATCGCCGCGGCGGCGTTGGCCTTCGCTTGTGCGAGCGAAGACGAAAAGCCGCGCCCGACCTTCATGTCGAATGCAGAAGAGGCTTCGAGCCTCGGAAGCACGAGCGACATGCAGGCACGCACGGAGCCGGGTGCTCCCACGGGCCTCGACGACGTTCCCACGGCGTCCGATGCAGCGAGCCAACGCGGAGCACCGACGAACGAATCCAGCCCGCCGACGTCCGACGGCCCACTGATCGTGATCGTCGGTGACGAGGCAGCAACGAACACAGCCGCTTCCACGTCGCCTCGGACGGATTCACCTGCAATGGAAGACGATCGGCGCCTGGCCAGTCAGCCGAGCGCGGATGATCAGGACGACAGAGAAGAGCCGCGGGAAGACGAAGAAGAGCCCACCGCCCTTCTCGAAGGCATCGCGGTGCGTATCCCGCGGCCGCTGCCCACCGATGATCTACCGCCGGTGACCGCGCAGAGTCCCGCCGCGAGCGAACCCACGCCATCCCAGGTTGCTGTCGCTACGCGCCGGTGGGCGCCGAAGGAGCCGAGTGAAATCGAGAGGCTGCTAGAGCGCGAGGCAGACGCCGACCGCGATCTACAACGCAATCCATTGCCGGACAACTACTTCGACACGCCGGTTCCCCCCAATCCGAATCCCAACCCGGGCCCCTGAGACCGGGGCCGGCAAGGCAGGCCCGCTACTCGCGCCCCCGCCGTTCGCGCTCCCACAGCTTCGCGTACTTGAGAAACACGTGGAACGCAGTCGCGACCGCGACGATGAAGCCCGGGAGTCCATCCCGATAACCCTGCTTGAGCAGATAGGCGCGCAAAAAGCGGGCCGGCGGGCGCAGTACCAGGTCGCTGTAGGCGAAGCGCTTTCCCTCGGCTTGCAGCGCCGCTGCCGCCGCATCGCTGAAGCGTTGAATTCGCTCGACCTGGTCTGCGAGATCCTGGTAGCTGTAGTGCTCGAGGTCGCCCTCGAGTCGTTCGACGCGCCCCATCACCTCGACGCGTCCATGCGGATTCTTCCCCACCCAGGTCGCGCGTGACTTGCGGAACAGCCGCAGCGTCCAGTCGGGATAGAAGTCGCCGTGGCGCAGCCAACGACCGAGATGGAAGGTGATGCGGTTGATCTCGGCGGCCGCGAGGTCGGTGTCGCTTGCGCGGGTTTCGAAGAAGCTGCAGAGCGATTGTTCGAGCCGCTGCGTCACCACCTCGTCGGAATCGACGATCAGCACCCAGTCGTGGGTCGCCAGGTCGACCGCTCGCGACTTCTGCTCGATGTCGCCGCGATAGGCGTGCACCTCGACGCGATGGGCCAGTTCGCGCGCGATCTTCTCGCTGCCGTCGGTGCTCTTCGCATCGACGACGACGAGAACCTCCGCAGCGAAACCGAGTGAAGCCAGACAACGTGCGAGAACGGTCTCGTCGTTGCAAGTGAGGACACAGATGCTCAGGGGGAGGCGCGCCGGCTGCGTCCCCACTTCGCTCATCCGCGCACTCGCTCGACGCCCACCACGCCCTTGAGCCCGCGGATGCTCTTCATCACGGCGTTGAGTTCGGAAACGTCCTGCACCCAGAGTTCGAAACTCTGTACTGCGGTCTGGTCTTCGTCCGTCGTGATGGTGGCGGCACCGATGTTGACGCCAGCCGACGAGATCGTGTTGGCGATCTGCGCGAGGAGCCCCTGCTTGTCCTTCGAGCGGACGCGGATCTTGATGCGCCGCGGCTCCGGGCTTGCCTCGTCCCATTGGACGTCCATGCGGCGCTCGGGGTCGAGTTCGAAGACCTTCGCGCAGTCACGTAGGTGGATCGTAACGCCGCGCCCGCGCGTCACGTAACCGATGATGTCGTCACCCGGCAGGGGATCACAGCATCCGCCGAAGCGCACGAGGACGTCGGGAGAACCGCCCACGCGAATGCCCGACTTCGACGGTCGCGGTTCGCGGCGGAAGAAGCCGCGGAGCTTCGTCGGGACGGCCGGCCCCCACGAGCGGGGCTGCTCTTCCTCTTCTTCATCGCCCCTCACCTTTCGCGCGATCGCGCTGGCCGCCACCTTGCCGTAGCTCACCGCCGAGAACAGATCGTCGATCGTTCCTTTACGCGCCTCTTCGCGCGCGACTTCGCCCAAACGACCGTCGTCGATCACCTTCTTCAGGTTGAGACCGGCACGCTTGAACTCACGCTCGAGGATGTCGCGGCCGAGCTTCTGGCTCCGTTCGCGCCCTTCGAGTCGAATCGCGTGACGGATGCGGCTGCGAGCACGGCTCGAAACCGCGAAGTCGAGCCAATCCTTGCGCGGGACCTGGTTGTTGCTGGTCTGGATCTCGACCGTGTCGCCGTCCTGCAGGCGGGTGCGCAACGGGACGAGCTTGCCGTTCACACGGGCACCGGAACAGTGACTTCCGACTTCACTGTGGATCGCGTAGGCGAAGTCGATGGGCGTCGCGTCGGTGGGGAGGTTGATCACCTCTCCCTGGGGCGTGAAGACGAATACCTGGTCCGGGAAGAGATCGACCTTGACCGCGTCGAGGAACTCATGGGGATCGTCGAGTTCGCGCTGCCACTCGAGCAATTGGCGCAACCAGGCGAACTTGCGCTCGTCGTCGTCGCCCGCATCGATGCGGCCTTCCTTGTACTTCCAGTGGGCCGCAATGCCGAGTTCGGCGGTGCGATGCATGTCGCTCGTGCGGACCTGCACTTCCATGCGTTCGCCGTAGGCGCCGATCACGGTCGTGTGGAGGGACTGATAGCCGTTGGGCTTGGGCAGCGCGATGTAGTCCTTGAAGCGGCCGGGGACGGGGCGCCAGATGCTGTGCACGATGCCGAGCGCTGCATAACAGTGCTCTTCGCTGCCCGAAAGAATCACGCGAAAGGCGATCACGTCGTAGATTTCGTCGAGGCTCACGCCCTGCGCTTCCATCTTGGCGTGGACGGAGGCGAGGTCCTTCTCGCGCCCCGTCACTTCGGCGCGCATACCCGCTTGCGAAAGGTTCGACGCCAGGGCGCCGATGACTTCCTCGATGTACTTTTCCCGCTCGCCGTGACCGCCGCGCAGCTGGGCTTCGAGTTCGTCGGCCCTTTCTGCGTGCAGAACCCGAAAGGTGAAGTTCTCGAGTTCACTCTGAAGCCAGTGCATCCCCAGGCGGTTCGCGAGCG
>JASMLK010000054.1 GCA_030748735.1 Myxococcota bacterium
ATGGTGACCCGGGCGCGATTCGAACGCGCGACCCCCAGCTTCGGAGGCTGGTGCTCTATCCAGCTGAGCTACCGGGCCACAAGGGCAGTTTGCATCGGGTCGCGTGGTGGCGACAGGTGCGCGATGCAATGCCCCGAAAAGAAACGATCACCTACGCCGCCGAGCGCGCCTACATCAGCGGTACTGCCAACAGCGCCCGCGGCCACGCAAGTGCGCTTCGCGAACTTGCGAAAAAAAGTGCCTACAGCCAAGCAAGTTCGCCCCGCGAACTTGCTGAAATGGTGGGACGTAGTGGACTCGAACCACCGACCCCTGCCGTGTGAAGGCAGTGCTCTAGCCAACTGAGCTAACGTCCCAACCGGGAAGGCATTTTTTAGCGATACCGGGGACAAATGCAAGGCGCAGGAGCGGGCCAACCAGCCCCCTGCCCCGCTTCGCCCCCCGCGACTTCCCGCCGACTCGCCTATTCGCCTATTCGCCCTCGCCGTGGTGCAGCTTCGCCGCCTTCGTGAAGGCTACGAAGAGCGGGTGCGGGGCGAAGGGCTTCGAGGCGAATTCGGGGTGGAACTGCGACGCCACGAAGAAGGGGTGGTCTTCGATCTCGATCACCTCGACGAGCTTGCCGTCCGGCGAGAGGCCCGAAAACACCAGCCCCGCTTCGGCCAGCTTTTCGCGGTAGTCGTTGTTGAACTCGTAGCGGTGTCGGTGGCGTTCGCTGATCTCGGCTTCGCCGTAGGCCTCGGAGGCCCTGGTGCCTTCCTTCAACACGCACGGGTAGGCGCCGAGCCGCATCGAACCGCCCTTGTCTTCGATCTCCTCCTGACCGGGTAGCAGGTCGATCACCGGGTGCTGGGTTTCGCTGCTCACCTCGCGGGAGTTCGCGCCCTCGAGCCCCGCCACGTTGCGCGCAAACTCGCAGACCGCGAGCTGCATGCCGAAGCAGATGCCGAGGTACGGGATCTTGTTTTCACGTGCGTACTGCACGGCCTTGATCTTGCCCTCGACGCCGCGCGAACCGAAGCCGTGAGGCACCAGGATGCCGTCGGCCTGGGAGAGCACGCTCGCGTCGACCAGCTTTTCTGAATCGACGTATTCGATGTTCACGCCGGTCTTGATCGCGACACCGCCGTGCACGAGCGCTTCGTTCAAGCTCTTGTAGCTCTCGGTGAGGTCGACGTACTTGCCCACCATGACGATCGTGATCTCGCCTTCGGGCTTGCGCAGCACGCGGGCGAGTTCGTCCCAGTGGCGCAGGTCCGGGCGCCCGGTCCACATGTTGAGCACCTGGGCGATCTTCTCGTCGAGGCCTTCGGCGTGGAAGACCTGAGGCACTTCGTAGATGCTGTCGACGTCCTTCGCGGTGATCACGGCGTCTTCGTCGACGTTGCAGAAGAGCGCGATCTTGGCCTTGATGCTCTTCGAAAGGAAGCGGTCGGTGCGGCAGAGGATGATGTCGGGTGCGATACCGACGCTCTGCAGTTCCTTCACCGAATGCTGCACGGGCTTGGTCTTCACCTCGCCCGCCGTGTGCAGGAAGAACACGGGCGCCACGTGGACGAAACACGTGTGCTGCCGGCCGACTTCACTGCGGAACTGACGAATCGCCTCGAGGAACGGCAGCGATTCGATGTCGCCCACCGTGCCGCCGATCTCGACGAGAATGACGTCGACGTCCTGCCCCGCCTCGTAGATGCGCTCCTTGATGGCGTCGGTCACGTGCGGAATGACCTGCACGGTGCCACCGAGGTAGTCACCGCGGCGTTCCTTGGCGAGGACCGAATCGTAGATGCGTCCGGCCGTGACGTTGTTCACCTGGCCGAGCACGCTGGTCGTGAAGCGTTCGTAGTGGCCGAGGTCGAGGTCCGTCTCGGCGCCGTCTTCGGTGACGTAGACCTCGCCGTGCTGGAAGGGATTCATCGTCCCGGGGTCGACGTTCAAGTACGGGTCGAGTTTCAGGAAGGTGACGCGCAGGCCGCGCGCTTCCATCAAGGCGCCAATCGACGCACTCGCGAGCCCCTTGCCCAGTGACGACAGCACGCCTCCGGTTACGAAGATGTACTTGGTCTGTCTCGCCTGCATGGGATCGCCTCCGCGACTTTCAACGTACGGCACGGGAACCGGGCGCTGGGGGGTTCATCTGGGGGGGATGAATTCGCGACGCAGGCGTCGCTCGAAAGGAAGAAGGAATCCGCGCGGGGAACTGCGTTGTGAGCCGCTTCGAAAGCTGCGAAGAAGGGTGTGCGACGGTGGGTACGGTGAGAACACCCGGCGTATGGCACCGTCGCGCGCGCATTCCGGCCGACTGTATCGGATACGGCGGAAACTGCGAGCGCCAAGCTGTCCCTTGCAGCTCACGAAACGCTGTTTCTGCGCGACGACCGATTCGCATCATGGCACCGGTGCCATCTCGGTGAGCCCCGTCGTCTCGGGCCACCCCTTCATCAAATTGAGACACTGGACCGCCTGGCCGCCCGACCCCTTCACCAGGTTGTCGATCGCCGACAGCGCCACCACGCCCCCCGTGTGCTCATCGACCGTCACCCCGACATCGCAGTAGTTGGTTCCCTTGACCGACTGGAGCCGCGGCGTTTCACCCGGCGGCAGCACGCGCACGAAGGGTTCGTCTGCGTATGCGGATGCGAGGATCTCGTGCGCGGCTTCGGGCGCGAGTGAGCCGCGCCCTCGCATCAGCACGCTCGTCACGATGCCCCGGATGGTCGGAATGAGGTACGGAACGAAGGTGAGGGTCACGGCTTCGCCCGCCGCCACGCTCGCTTCCTGTTCCATCTCCGGCATGTGGCGGTGGGCTGCCACCTTGTACGCGTGGGAGTTTCCATCGAGTTCGGCGAACAGGAAGCCGTCCTGCAGGCTGCGTCCGGCCCCCGAAACCCCCGACTTCGAATCGACGAAGATCCCCTGGGTCTCGACCACGCCGGCCCGCAGGAAGGGCAGCATCGGCAGCAGCGCCCCGGTCGGGTAGCAGCCGGGGGCGGCGATCATCTCGGCGCCCTTGATCTCCTCGCGGTAGATCTCGGGCATGCCGTAGACCGCCTGCCCGAAGAACTCCGGCGCCTTGTGCTCGCCGTACCACTGCTGGTAGGTCGCCATGTCGCGCAGCCGGAAATCGGCCGAGATATCGAAGGCGAGAATGCCCGCCTTGCGCACAGCGGCGACCGTCGGGGCCGAAGCCGAATGGGGCAGCGCGCAAAAGGCCGCGTCCACCCGCCCGGCGAGACTCGCCGGGTCGTTGGCTTCGAACTTCAGGTCCGTGAGCCCCCGCAGCGCCGGGAAGCACTCTCCCGCCGGCTGACCGGCACGCTGCTCCGACGTCACCACGGCGAGTTCGAGTTCGGGATGGCGCAGCACGATGCGCACCAGCTCGAGACCCGTGTACCCACTGGCTCCGACGACTGCGACCTTCACGACTCCATGACCTCCTGCCTTGCGACCTTCATGTCCTATCGAATCCCCGGACCGGTCCGTAACCCAAAAGGCGCCCCAAAAGGAAACGGGAGACCCGAAGGGCCTCCCGTTTCCAAAAGAACAGCCAACTTCGGGCTTATGAACTGCTAACGCTTACTGAACTGGAAGCGCGCACGGGCGCCCTTCTGCCCGTACTTCTTGCGCTCCTTGCGACGCGAGTCGCGAGTCAGATAGCCAGCACCCTTGAGGATGGTCCGGCGCGCGGGATCGATCTTCTCGAGGGCCCGCGCAATGCCGTGGCGAAGCGCACCGGCCTGCCCCGACATGCCACCGCCGCAGATATTCGCGTGGATGTCGTAGGTCTCGAGCGTCTCGGTGTCGGTCAACGGCTGGCGCACGATGGCGTGCAGCACCGGCCGCGGAAAGTATTCGTCGCAGTTGCGACCGTTGACGATGATCTGCCCGGTTCCGGCAGTGATGCGCACGCGAGCGATGGCGCTCTTGCGCTTGCCCGTGGCAGTGGTGACCTCAGCCAAGTTTCATCTCCTCCGGCTTCTGCGAAGCGTGCGGATGGTCGGGGCCGGCATAGACCTTGAGCTTTGCAGCCATCTGCCTGCCGAGTGCGTTCTTGGGCAGCATGCCCTCGACCGCCTTGCGAACCACGCGATCGGCGTGGGGACCGGCGAGCAGCTTCTCTGCCGTGGTCTCCTTGAGCGATCCCTTGTAGCCCGAGTGGCGGTAGTACTTCTTGTCCTGGAGCTTGTTGCCGGTGAGCTTGACCTTCTCGGCGTTCACGACGATCACGTACTCACCCGTATCGACGTGCGGCGTGAAGATCGGGCGGTGCTTGCCGCGCAACACGGTGGCGATCTGCGTCGCCATGCGACCCAACACCTGGTCGGTAGCGTCGACGACGTACCAGCCGCGTTCGACGTCCGCAGGGCGGGTACTCTGGGTGGCCTTGTGTGCCGTGGCTCCCATGGGAGTGGCTCCTGTTCATGTCATGAGCAGCGCTCTCGCGAGCACCAGATATCAGTATGGAAGTGGATGAGTTGGGAAGCGGTTTTGGCTGCGCTCGGTTGCGCGCTGCGCCCCGCCTCCGCGGTCGAGGCTCGTCCTGCGCCAAGCCACCCCCACGTCGTCCCGGTGGATTTCGGGACCGGCAAGTTTTAACGGAGGCCCCCGCGAGAGTCAAGGTGCAGCGGCGCCTCAACCGGCCGGGATTCCAAGGAAAAGCTCACTTTCCCGGCGTCTCCCCCGGGTCGTTTTCGGGATATTCCACCCAGGCCAGCGTCAGGCCGTGGGCGGGGGCGGTCGGGCCCGCCAGGCCCCGGTCCCGGGCTTCCAGCAGGCCCGTCATCGAGCCGGGCTCGCGGCGGCCCTGCCCCACCTCGAGGAGCGTCCCCACGAGGTTCCTCACCATGTGGCGCAGGAAGCCCGAGCCCTCGAATTCGAAGAAGACCTCGCCCCCGCTGTCGCCCGAAATCGCGATCCGGTGGAGGGTCCGCACGGTGTTCTCGACGTCGGAGCCGGCCGCCTGGAAGCTCGCGAAGTCGTGCTCGCCCTTCAGGATGAAGGCGGCCTCGCGCATCGCGGGCAGATCGAGGGGCGCCGGGACGTGGACGTAGCGGGCCGCCCGCAGCGGTGAGCGCAGGGCACCGTTCCAGACCGCGTAGGCGTAGCTCTTCGTCTTGGCCTGGCGGCGCGGGTCGAAGGCTTCGTCGCAGGCCTCGAGCTCGTGGATGACCACGTCGCGGGGCAGATTGCCGTTCAGGGCTCGCAGCAGCGCCTCGGCGTCGAGGTCGGTTTCGAGAGCGACGCTCGCCACCTGCCCCGCTGCGTGGACGCCGGAATCGGTGCGACCCGAGCCGCGCACCACGACTTCGCCGCCGCCAGCGAGCTTCTCGGCGGCCTGGACCAGCGCCCCCTGCACGGTGCGGGTTTCGCCCGGCTGGATCTGCCAGCCCTCGAAACCGGCGCCGTCGTATTCGAGGACGAGTCGGAAGTGACGCATTGACCCGTCTCGTTCAGACGCCGAGTCGCGCTTCGGCGATCTTGGCGGCGTTGAGTGCGGCAAGGCGCAGGGTGTCGGCTGTGAGCCAGAGCAGCAGGCCGTGTTCGACCGAGGGGTCTTCTCGCAGACGCCCCACGACGGCGACGTCGCGGCCACCCGAATCGCGGGTCGAGGGGGTGATCTCCTCTTCGTCCCAGACTTCGAGGGCCGGTGCCTTGGCGAAGAGCTCGCGTGCACTTGCGATCGGAAGCGGCGACCGGGTTTCGATCGCGAGGCTGCTGCCGTCACCGGCGAAGGTGGGAACCTGAACTGCCGCGGCACTCACCCTGATGTCGCGGCTCACCAGCCGCTGCATGTCGCGCACGAGTTCGCGCTCAAGCTGTGCGGCGTTGTCTGCTTCGCCTTCGTTGGGCGCTCCGCTCGCGGGGAGCGGAAAGCAATCGAACGCAACCGGGTTGGCAAAGGCGTCGCTCGGCGGCGGTTCCTTCTGGTTGAGCAGGTGGATGGTTTCGTTCGAGAGCGCATCGATCCCGGCACGACCGGCACGGGAAGCCGCGTAGAGGACGGTGCCCACGACGCGCTTCACGCCCGCCGAACCTTCGACCGCGGCCAGCAGATGCGACCACGCCAACGCCACACCCGCGGGCGACGCGATCAACGGCGCGTTTTCGATTGCGCTGGGCGCGCACAGATCGGCCACGTAGAGCGGCACCTCCTCCGAGCCCGCCATCGCACCCGAAGCGTCGATGCACGGCACTTCGCTCTGCAGGGCTTCGCGCACGAGATCGAGGGCCGCCGCCTGCGGCGTGCACACGATCAGCGCGTCGAAACCGCGCAGCGTCTTCGGCGCCGCTTCGATCGGCACGAAGTCGCCGTCGAAGTCGACTTCTTCGCCGAGCGACCGATCCGTCGCGAAGGCCTTGATCTCGCCGGCGGGAAAGCGCCGGTCCGAAAGCACGGCGAGCAGCTCGCGCCCGAGCGCACCGCTGGCGCCCGCGACCGCGATGCGAAGGCCTGACGTTTCGTCGCTCATGCGCCTTCCAAAGCCTCGAGCACCTTGTCACCCATGGCGACGCACCCGATGGTCGGGCGGTCTTCGCCGGGGAGCACGATATCGCCGGTGCGGTGGCCCGCGTCGAGCACGCGCGAAACCGCGTCGCGGATCTCGCCCGCTGCGTCGTGCGCGGCGAACGAGTGCTCGAGCAACATCGCGGCGCTCAAGATCGCGGCCAACGGGTTCGCGAGGTCCTGCCCCGCGATGTCGGGGGCCGAGCCGTGGACGGGTTCGTAGAGACCGAGCCCGCCATCAGCGAGGCTCGCCGAAGGCAACATGCCGAGTGAGCCCGTGATCATGGCGGCCTCGTCCGAAAGGATGTCTCCGAAGAGATTGCCGGTCACGATCACGTCGAAGCGCTTCGGCTCCTTCAGCAGGAGCATCGCGCAAGAGTCGACCAGCTGGTGGGCGAGTTCGACGTCGGGATAGTCCTTCGCGACTTCGTCACACACTTCCATCCACAGCTGCGACACCTCGAGCACGTTGGCCTTGTGGACCTGGGTGAGATGCTTGCGGCGACCCCGCGCAGCTTCGAAACCGATGCGGCAGATGCGCGCGATCTCGACTTCGTCGTAGACCATCGAATTGACGGCTTTGCGAATCGGGCCGCTTCGATCGATGCCACTGGGCTTGCCGAAGTAGATGCCGCCGGTCAGCTCGCGCACGACGAGCATGTCGATGCCGTCCACGACTTCGGGGCGCAGGCTGCTGGCAGAGGCCAAGGCCGGAAACACCTGCGCGGGGCGCAGGTTCGCGAACAAGCCGAGTGCTTTGCGAATACCGAGCAGGCCCTTTTCGGGGCGCGTATCGACGGGCATGTCGTCCCACTTCGGTCCGCCAACGGCGCCGAGCAGGATGCCACGCGACTCGCGGCAGAGTTCGACGACATCGTCGCCAAGCGGCGTCCCCTTGGCGTCGATCGAGGCGCCGCCGATCAGGGCTTCTTCGAACTCGAGATTGAGTATGTCGTGCTTTGCGCACACGGCCTCGAGCACGCGCTGGGCCTGCCTTGTGACCTCGGGACCAATGCCGTCCCCGGGCAGTACCACGATGCGATCCATCTTCGTTCCTTCTTCCTTTTGTCTTGTTGAACTGATGAGCGCGAGCGGGTCATACGCCCTTCGGCGCGGTCACCTGGCGTCGCTGTTTGTGCCATTCGAGCTTGTTCAGCGCGTGGACGTAAGCTTTGCCGCTCGCGACGAGCACGTCTTCGTGGGCGCCGCGACCGATCACACGGCGGCCTTCTTCGCTGACCGTGACGGACACCTCGCCCAGGGCGTCGAGCCCCGCCGTCACCGCATGCACCTGGTATTTCTCGAGCACGCTCTTGGTTTCCGTGAGCTCGCTGATGCCCTTGAAGATGGCGTCGACCGGGCCCACGCCAAGGCTCGTCACCTTCTGCGTCACGCCGTCGATCTTGATCTCGACGGTGGCGCTCGGCGTGCCGAAGGTGCCGCAGGTGATGCTCAGTTCGCCGAGTTCGAAGCGGTCGTCGTCGGCTTCGACCATGTCGGCCACGATGGCTTCGATGTCTTCGTTGAAGATCGTCTTCTTCGCGTCGGCGAGTTTCTTGAAACGGAGGAAGGCCTTTTCGAACTCGTCGCCCTCTACCGAAAGCCCGAGTTCGTCGAGGCGTTCGCGAAACGCGTGACGCCCGGAATGCTTGCCGAGCACGAGTTCGTTCGACGCGCGGCCGATCGACTCGGGGGTCATGATCTCGTAGGTGATCGCCGCCTTGAGCACACCGTCCTGGTGGATGCCCGCTTCGTGCGCGAAGGCGTTGTCGCCGACGATCGCCTTGTTGGGCTGCACCGCAACGCCCGTGATCGACGAGAGCAGGCGACTCGCGGGATAGATCTCGCTGGCGTTGATCTCGGTATCGATGCCGGGGAATTGGTCGCCGCGGGTCCGAATCGACATCACGACTTCTTCGAGCGATGTGTTGCCCGCGCGCTCGCCGATGCCGTTCACCGTGCACTCGACCTGCCGTGCACCGGCCCCGATCGCCGCAAGGCTGTTGGCCACCGCGAGGCCGAGGTCGTTGTGGCAGTGGACCGAGAAGATCACCTTGTCGCTGCCCGGGATCTGCTCGCGCAGGTAACCGATCAATTCCGCGTACTCGTCGGGCGTCGTGTAGCCCACGGTGTCCGGGACGTTCAGCGTGGAGGCCCCCGCCTCGATGGCGGTCGAGAAGACCTGCACGAGATAGTCGCGGTCCGAGCGCGTGGCGTCTTCGGCCGAGAATTCGACGTCGTCGACCAGGCCCCGCGCCTGGCGCACGGCGCGATCCACTTCTTCGATCACCTGCTCTCGCGTCATGCGGAGCTTGTGCTCGAGATGGATGTCGCTCGTCGCGATGAAGGTGTGGATGCGCGGGTTCGCGGCCTGCTCGAGGGCCTGCCCCGCTCGCGCGATGTCGTCGACACCGGTGCGGGCAAGCCCACAGATCACCGGGCGGCGCACTTCCCTGGCCACGGCGACGACGGATTCGAAGTCGCCCTCACTCGCGATCGGAAAGCCAGCTTCGATGATGTCGACGCCAAGGCGCTCGAGCTGGCGCGCGAGGGTGAGCTTTTCCTGATGGTTCATGCTGCAGCCGGGCGACTGCTCGCCGTCGCGCAGCGTGGTGTCGAAGATGCGAACCAGGTCCTGACTCATGAGGGTCTCCCGGGTTTGCCGTCGCGGCCCTTCTCGCCGATCGGCGTCACCTTTGCGGAGGGTCGTTGCGAGGGGGATTGCGGCGACATCCCATCGGCGGCGCTCTCCGGCCCGTCGTCACCACTCTCCATCACGCTCAACAGTTCGAGTTCCTTGCCGGTACGCAGGCGATACAACATCGCCAGGGGGCCAGACGTCACGTACACGACGCCGACGATGAAGAAGCTCACCGGCGGGATCGCGATCAAGGCCGTAAACACGACGACCGTGATGACGATCGCGTAGAAGCCCGTGAACTTCGGCAGGTCCTTGTTGCTGCGGTACGGGATCGGCGAAACCATCAAGAGCCCGACCGCCGCCACACCAAACGCCGGCAGCATCGCGGGCACGTTGACCGAGATGCCGGCGTCGCGCAGGAAGGTCACGAACCAGACCGTCGACACCACCATGCCCGCCGCAGCGGGGCTCGGCAGACCATCGAAACGACCGCGATACTTGCCCGAGGTGACGTTGTAACGCGCGAGCCGCAGCGAAGCGCAGGCGGTGAACAAGAACGCCATCACCCAGCCCGACCAGCCGAGTTCCATGAAGTGGCCGAAGTGGAAGGCGATGATCGCCGGGGCCACACCGAACGAGACCGTGTCCGCGATGGAGTCGAATTCCTGCCCGAACTTGCTCACCGAGTTGGTGAGCCGCGCGGCACGCCCGTCGAGTACGTCGAAGATGCCCGCAACCAGGATCGCCCACGACGCCTGCACGGGGTCCCCCGTGCTCGCCTTGGCGATCGCGTAGAAGCCCGCCGCGAGGTTCCCCGTGGTCAGGATATGGGGAATCAACGGAGCCAGGCCCGTTGCCCCACGCCGACCCCGCGGGCCTCGCCGACGGCGGCGACCGCGTCGCCCGGGCTTGCTCTGCGTTTCGTTCGGTTCCATTGCGAGCCTCCTCTCGAGAGGCGATGGCAAAACTGGCCTTGCCTCGACCGGCGCGGGCTAGTTCTTCGAGCGATCGACCAGCTGCCGTTCCTTCAACCACGGCATCAAACCACGCAGGCGGGCACCGACTTCTTCCATCGGGTGCTCGGCTGCGTGACGCCGCATCGCCTTGAAGGCGACGTTGCCACTCTTGTTCTCGAGGATGAACTTCTTGGCAAACTCGCCTTGCTGGATCTCCGTGAGGATGTCCTTCATGCGCGCCTTGGTGTCGGCGTCGATCACGCGCGGACCACTCACGAAGTCACCGTACTCGGCCGTGTTCGACACCGAGTACCGCATGTTCGCAATGCCATCCTGATAGATCAGGTCGACGATCAGCTTCACTTCGTGGATGCATTCGAAGTACGCCATCTCGGGCGCGTAGCCGGCTTCGACGAGCGTTTCGAAACCCGCCTTCATCAGCGCCGTCAGGCCACCGCAGAGCACGGCCTGTTCGCCGAAGAGGTCGGTTTCGGTCTCTTCCTTGAAGGTGGTTTCGATGATGCCGGCACGGCCGCCACCGATCGCGCTCGCGTAGGCGAGAGCAATTTGCAGCGTGTCGCCAGCGGGGTCCTGGTGCACGGCCACGAGGCAGGGAACGCCGCGACCTTCTTCATAGTGATCGCGCACGGTGTGGCCGGGGCCCTTGGGCGCGACCATGAAGACACCCACGCCTTCGGGCGGCGCGATCGCTTCGAAGTGGATGTTGAAACCGTGCGCCACCGCGAGGTAGTTGCCGGGCTCGAGATTGCTCGCGATCTCGTTCTGATAAATGTCGGCGCAGAGTTCGTCCGGCAGGGTCAACATCACGATGTCGGCACGGCTCGCGGCTTCCGCGACGGTCGCCACGGCGAGTCCCGCCCCCTCGGCCTTCGACCAGCTCGCCGAGTCCTTGCGCAGGCCGACGACGACATCGATGCCCGAAGCGTTCAGGTTCTGCGCGTGGGCGTGGCCCTGGCTGCCGTAGCCGATCATCGCCACGGTCTTGCCCGAGAGGCGGCCGAGGTCTGCGTCTTTGTCGTAATAGATGTTGAGTGCCATGGTTCTCGCTGTTCCTTTCGATCGGATATCCGGTGAAAAACTCGCTGACGTGGCACCCGGACACCCGATTCGGTCCCCACCCGATGCCGTTGCCGCGCGTTCGGGTGCGCAGCGGCGCGACCAGCGCGCGCAACGGGACGGTTGTGGAGACCCTGGAGCCGGGGAAGTCCGGGGATGGAGACGGATCTGGGCGCGGAGGATCGCGCTAAGCCCGCGAGGCTACGGGAGTTTTCCGCTCCTGTCAAAGACCGCGCTACGCTTCGAAACGCTCCCGGGTCCGGGTGACCTCGGCTTCGGCGCGGCGCACGTAGTGGGGCGCCAGATCGGCCGCGGAGCCCCCCTCCCCCGCAGCCAGACGCATGGCAGCGAGCCGCCCGATCTGGGCGGCGCTGGCCTCTGCGGGCTCGGGTTCGAGCTGGATCGCCTTCGACCCAAGGCGTTCTCGCAGGCGATCGCCAACGATCGCTGCACCTTCGCCAACCAGACGCAGTGGCCCCTGAAGCTGGTTGGCCAGTTCGTCGGCGGTGTAGACGAGTTGCGGAAGCACAGCCTCGAGCGCGGGGACGGAAGGCTGGCTGGTGTCGAAGGCCGCGGCGTAGACCTCGGCGCGTTGCGCATCGAGTGCCGCCACCACGGGCTCGTTCCCCGCGCCGGACGCAAGCGCCAGCGCCTGCAGGGTCGATACGCCGACCACGGGGGTGTCGAGGCCGAACACCAGGCCCTTCACCGTCGCGACGCCAATGCGCAGGCTGGTGAACGAACCCGGGCCGAGGGACACGCCGATGCCGGCGAGGGACTCGATCGAAGTCTCGCTGTCGACCAACACGCGATCCACGAGCGGCAGCAGGCTCTCCGCCTGCTGGCGTGATGTCGGAGCCGTGTGCTCGACGATGATCTTGTCGCCTTCGAGCAGTGCTGCACTCGCGATGCGGCTTGCACTGCACAGCGCAAGTACGCGGGAGGGCGTACGCAGAGTCGGGGAGGTTGTCGTCACGGCGATGACCTCTTCCGCCCTACAGCCCCGTGCCGCGCAGCCATTCGACGAACACACCCCAATGCCGCGACAGGTCGTTCCAGAAGGCCAGCCCCATCAACATCAAGATGAACGTCATGCCGATCTGCTGAACGATCTCGCGACTGCGCAGCGAGATCGGCGACCGCTTGATGCCCTCGACGATGATGATGACCGCCTGGCCACCGTCGAGGATCGGAATCGGCAGCAGGTTCAAGAAGCCGAGGTTGATCGAGATGAAGATCATGGTGTTGAGATAGACGAGCCAACCCATGTCGAGGCTCTTGCGCGCCACCTCGGCAATGCCGATCGGGCCGGACACGTTTTCGAGGCCAACGTCGCCCGAAACGAGTTTGCCGAGGCTCTTCAAGAAGAGCGTGGCGCGCTCGATCGTCATCGCGGTCGCCTTGGGGATGGAAACCAGCGGGTTCAGGATCGTCTCGATGTGGCTCGCGCCGGAGAGCGTCGGGAAGCCGTGGGCGATGCCGATCTGGTAGACACTCTGCTCCATGCCCGTGATCTCGAAAGGCCCGGGCACCTTGCGTTCTCTGGGCGCCACCGCGACGGTGCGGGTTTCGCCGCCCCGTGCGTAGGTGATGTCGAGGCTGCGACCGCCGCTCGTGCGCACCACTTCGGCAAACGTCGCGAAGCTGCCGATCGGGTCGCCGTCGACGGCGAGGATGAGGTCGCCCGGTTCGAAACCCGCTTCTTTCGCGGGCATTTCGTCGGCGACGCTGCGCACCAGCACCGCTGCGGGCATCAAGCCCAGCGCAGCCAGGTCGCTTTCCACGGGGATCGTGAATTCGACTTCTTCGGTCTCGGGCGGGGTTCCGCGTTCGACCCGCACTGCGACCTGCGAACCGACGAGTTCGGCCCCATAGGCGTTCACCAGGGCTTCCCAGTCTTCGACCTCGGTTTCACCGATGCGCTGAATCCGGTCTCCCGACTGCAGGCCCGCCAGCGCCGCAGGCGCCGTGGTTTCCGGCACACCGATCAGGGTGGGCAATCGCCTGTGGCCCACACCGATCCAACCGACCTCGATGACGCCGCCGAACTCGTCCATCCCGGAGCGCTGCTCGACGGGGACGTGGAAGAGCTCGGTGTCGCCCTCGCGCTCGACGCGTAGCGGCATGGGGGCTTCGCTGTGGTCGCGGATCGCCATCGCGATCGCGTCCCAGCTCGTCACTTCCTCTTCGCCGATCGCGACGATCCGGTCGCCTGCGCGCAAACCCACTTCGGCCGCGGGGGAATGGGCTTCGACGGTGCCGATCACCGGAGAGCGCTGCGGGAGCCCCGCCGCGAGTACACCCATGAAGGCGATGACCGGCAGGATCAGGTTCATCACCGGCCCCGCGAAGGTGATCGCGAGCTTCTGCATGGTCGATTTGGCGTTCAGGTATTCGTCGGGACGCGCGTCAGGGACGTAGTCGGGCTCTTCGCCCTGCACGCCCTGCATCTGCTCGCCGAGCATCTTCACGAAGCCGCCTAGCGGGAACCAGGCGATCACGTACTCGGTACCGCCGCGCACCCAGCGCATGCGCATGTTCCCGAAACCGATCGGCGCACCGAAACCCAGCGAGAATTTGAGTACTCGCACGCCACACCACTTGGCCACCAGGAAGTGGCCGAGTTCGTGCACGAAGATGAGCACGCCGAGCATCGGAATCACGGCGAACAGGTAATCGAGGAAGCTCATGCGGCTCCTTCTGCGCGAGCACCACGGGACGACTTGGCTGCGAGCTGTTCACGCGCCGCGGCTCGCGCCCACTCGTCTGCCTTCAGGATATCGGCCAGACCGTCCACAACGAGACCTGCATTTTCGGCGAGATGGGCGTCGAGAACCGCCGCATTGGTGCGGGCAATGGCACCGAACGGAATCTCACCGGCAAGAAAGGCCGCAACGCTCACTTCATTGGCGGCATTCAGCACCGCCGGGGCCGCCTCACTGCCGGCGAGCGCGCGGTAGGCGAGATCGAGGCACGGGAAGGTCTCGCGGTCGGGGGCCTCGAAGTCGAGCCGCCCTGCTTCGGCCAGGTCGAGCCTGGGGATGTCGAGTTCGACCCGCTCGGGGTGGGCCAGCGCCACGGCGATCGGTACGCGCATGTCGGGGAGCCCCAGCTGCGCCATCACCGACGTGTCGCGGTACTCCACCAGCGAATGCACGATCGACTGCGGGTGCACGACGACGTCGATCTGCTCGGGGGCCACGTCGAACATCCAACGCGCTTCGATCACCTCGAGCCCCTTGTTCATGAGACTCGCCGAATCGATCGTGATCTTCGCGCCCATGTCCCAATTGGGATGATCGAGGGCCTGCTCGACGCTGGCGGCTTCGATCCGTTCGGCTTCCCAGCCACGGAACGGCCCGCCCGAACAGGTGAGGATGATGCGCGCCACGTCTTCCGCACGTTGCCCGGCCAGCGACTGGAAGATCGCGCTGTGTTCGCTGTCGACGGGAAGCAGGGTCACGTCGTGCGCTTTCAGCTCGCGCAGTACGAGTGCGCCCGCCATCACCATGACTTCCTTGTTCGCGAGTGCGATGTCGCGACCGGCGCGAATCGCAGCCAACGTGGGCGCAAGCCCAACGGCACCCACCAACGCCGCAACGACGAGATCACAAGGCCCATGGGTCGCGACGGCTTCGAGCCCTTCGGTGCCGACGCGAAGGACGCAGCCGCGTGCTTCGAGGTCCAGGCGTTTGCGCAGTTCTTCTGCGCCGCTCTCGTCCGCGACGGCAACGCACTTCGGTGCGAAGCGTTCGATCTGCTCGGCGAGCAATGCCACGTTCCGGCCGGCCGCCAACGCTTCGACTGAAAACGCTTCGGGGTTCTGCGCTACGACTTCGAGGGTCTGGGTCCCGACGCTGCCGGTGCTCCCCAGGATCGCGAGGCGCTTCACGACTGCCCCGCCTTCCCCGCGTCTTTGCCTTCGCCCGTTTCGCCCTTGGCCTGCTCTCCCGTCAGTCCGAACCGACGCTCGCGCGACTGGTATTCGACGATCGCCTCCACGAGCTCTGCCTCGCGGAAGTCGGGCCACATGAGCGGCGAGTTCAAGATTTCGGCGTACGCGATCTGCCACAACAAGAAGTTCGACACCCGCGACTCGCCGCCGGTGCGGATCATCAGGTCGGGGTCGGGTAGATCGGGCGCATACATGTGCGCTGCAAAGGTCTTTTCGTCGAGGCTCTCGGGGTCGATCTTGCCCGCGAAGGCCTCGCGCATGAGCTGCCTGGCGGCGTCGACGATCTCTTGACGCGCCCCATACGAAAGTGCGAAGGCGAGCGTCATGCCCTGGTTGTTCGCCGTCTTTCGCAGCGCGTGGTTGACGACCAGGCGCGCCGTGCGAGGCAAGCGGTCGAGGCGCCCCAGGGCGCGCACGCGCACGTCCTTTTCCATGATCTCGGGGAGTTCCTTGTCGAGGTATTCCTCGAGCAACCCCATCAGCGAACGGACTTCGGTCTTCGGCCGGTTCCAGTTCTCGAGCGAGAAGGCGTAGAGGGTGAGTGTCGAAAGCCCGAGCGCGTGCGCCTGCCGCACGACCGCGCGCACCGACTCGACGCCTTCGCGGTGGCCGGCCGTACGATCGAGACCGCGTTCCTGCGCCCATCGCCCGTTGCCATCCATGATGATGGCCACGTGTCCGGGCATGCGGTCGGGTGCGAGACGCGAGTCAGAAAGCAGGCGCGGGTCCGATGACACTCGACCTTAGACCTCCAGGACTTCCTGTTCTTTCTGCTCGGTCAGCTTGTCGATCTGGCCCACGTATTCGTCGGTGACATCCTGCACGTGCTTGTCGGCGCGGTGGCGATCGTCCTTGGGCAGCGAGCCGTCGCCTTCGAGGTCTTTCAACATGCCCATCGCGTCGCGGCGTGCTTCGCGCACACCCACCTTGTGCTCTTCCGCACTCTTGCGCACCTGCTTCACCAGTTCCTTGCGGCGCTCTTCGGTGAGCGGCGGGATGGTGATGCGGATGACCTTGCCGTCGTTGGCGGGGTTGAGGCCAAGTTCGCTCGCCTGGATCGCGCGCTCGATGTCGCCGAGGGCGGCCTTGTCGAAGGCGGTCACGACCAGCATGCGCGGGTCGGGTGCGGAGAGGTTGGCGAGCTGGTTCAGCGGAGTCGCGGCGCCGTAGTACTCCACCATGATGCCGTCGAGCAGCGCCGTGCTGGCGCGGCCGGTGCGAATCCGCAGGAGATCCTTGCGGAAGCTCTTGACCGACTTCTCCATCGCGTCCTTGGCTTCTTCATAGACGAGTTCGAGATCTTCTTCGGCCATGACCTTCTGCTCCTCTTCCGGGAAAGCCTACCCCGTAACCATCGTCCCGACGGTCTCGCCCTGCATGACCCGCGTGAGGTTTCCCGTCACACCCATGTCGAAGACGATGATCGGCAGGCCATTTTCGTTGCACAGCGCGATCGCGGCCTGGTCCATGAACTGGAGCCCGTCGCGAATCGCCTGGTCGAAGGTGATGCGGTCGTAGCGCCTGGCGTCAGCGTTCTCGTGCGGATCGCTGTCGTAGACGCCGTCGACCTGGGTGGCCTTCAAGATCACGTCGGCATGGATCTCGGCCGCCCGCAGGGCCGCCGCCGTGTCGGTGCTGAAGTACGGGTTGCCCGTCCCCCCACCGAAGATCACGATGCGCCCCTTTTCGAGGTGCCGCACCGCGCGCCTGCGGATGTAGTGCTCCGCCACCTGCTTGATGTCGAGGGCCGACAGCACGCGCGTGGCCAGGCCGAGTTTCTCGAGCGCGTCCTGCAGGGCCATCGCGTTCATCACACTCGCGAGCATGCCCATGTAGTCGGCGTTGGCCCGGTCCATGCCTTCTTTCGCGGCCGACATCCCGCGAATGATGTTGCCGCCCCCGATCACGATGCTCACTTCGACGTCCATCGCGCGGACTTCGCGGATCTGCTCCGCAATGCCGCCGATCACCCCGGGGTTGATCCCGAAGCCCTCGTCGCCGGCGAGACCCTCGCCGGACAACTTGATGAGCACGCGCCGGTAGGCTGCAGCGGCCACTATCCCTGCGCCTCGCCGAGCTTGAAGCGAACGAAGGCCGCCACCGAAAGGTCCTTGTTGACGCCCTCGAGCATCTTGGTGACCGAAAGATCGGGGTCCTTCACGAAGGGCTGCTCGAGCAGGCAGTTCTCGGAATAGAACTTGTTGATGCGACCGTCGACGATCTTGTCGACGATGTTCTCGGGCTTGCCACTCTCGATGGCCTGCGCGCGCAGGATCTTCTTTTCGCCTTCGATGAGATCGGCCGGAACACCGTCGCGGTCGATCGCGACCGGGGTCGGGTCGATGGCCGCAACGTGCATCGCGAGGTCGCGTGCGACGGAGGCGTAGTCGCTGCCGTCGCCACCGTCGAGGCCGACCACCACGCCGAGCTTGCCGCCCGCGTGAATGTAGGAGCCAACCACTGCACCCGAGCTGACGCGCGAGACGCGCTTGAGCGCGATGTTCTCGCCCATCGTCGCGGCTGCGTTCGTCACGGCCGCTTCGACGGTCTCTTCGCCGAGGCCGAGGGCGCCTGCCGCTTCGGGGCTGTCGACGCTCGCATCCTTCACGATCGCGTCCGCGATGCGCTGGGCGAGGGCCTGGAAGTCGTCGGTCTTTGCCACGAAGTCGGTCTCACAACCGAGTTCGATGATGACGCCCGCTCCGGCCTCGGTCGCGATCGCCACCGTGCCTTCGCTCGTCTCGCGACCTGCGCGCTTGCCGGCCTTCGCCAGGCCGCGCTCGCGCAGCAGCTCGACGGCGCGTTCGGTGTCGCCGTCGGCTTCGGTCAGGACCTTCTTGCAGTCCATCATTCCCGCGCCCGTCATTTCGCGGAGCGCCTTTACGTCTTTGGCCGAAATAGCCATGGGTCTTTCCTTCCTTCTATGTGTTGCAGACTGATTGTGACCGGCCGCCTGGCCGGATTCGTTTTGGCTGGGTTCGGGTATGCGCTCGCGTGCCGTCCGAGCGACCGGACCCGCGTCCGACCGCCGTTGATGACTGGCTTGCAGGGTGCGTGCCGCGCCTGGCCCGCCTCAGCTTTCGCTCGGTGCCGCTCCGTCGTCGCTCTTCGGTGCGTCAGCCGCTTGCGCTGCGGGAGCCGCATCGGCCGGCTTGGCAGCGACCTTCGCGTCGGGCTTGGCTTCGGCCTTGGCCTCGGGCTTGCCGCCTTCCTTGCCCTCTTCTTCGTTCCAGCCGCCGACGCTTCGCGTGCGACCCGAACCACCGCCGTCCTTGGCGCCTCGGCTGCGGCGCGGAGCCTGCTTGATCTCGACGACGCGTCGGCCCGTGGCTGCGGCCGGCTTCTCGTCGCGGTCGCCCCGCGGTTCGGCCTTCACCTTTTCCTGGTGTGCCGCAGCACCCTCGGCGCAGGCGTCGGCGAACGCGTTGCAGTAGAGCTCGATGGCGCGAATCGCGTCGTCGTTGCCCGGGATCGGGAAGTCGATGTCGTTGGGGCTGCAGTTGCTGTCCACCACACCCACGACACTGATGCCGAGTCGCTTGGCTTCGGCGACCGCGATCGCTTCCTTGCCGACGTCGACCACGACGATCGCGCCGGGAAGTCGCGCCATGTCCTTCATACCGGCCAGCGATTTCGCGTACTTGTCGACGGCGCGGTTCACGCGCGCGAGTTCCTTCTTGGAAAGCGCGTCACGCTTTTCTTCGTCGCCCTGGATCTCGAGCAGGCTCTTGTAGTGATCGATCGACTTCTTGACCGTCTTCCAGTTGGTCATCATGCCGCCGAGCCAGCGAGAGTTGACGTAGGGCTGCTTCGCGCGTTCCGCCGCCTTCATGATGTGCGGCGCCGCTTGCCTCTTCGTCCCAACAAAGAGAACACTCTTGCCATCGGATGTGAGTTCGCGCACGTGGTCGAGCGCCTTGCGGAACAGCGGCAGCGTCTGGTCGAGGTCGATGATGTGGGTGCCGTTGCGTTCGCCGAAGATGAAGCGCTTCATCTGCGGGTTCCAACGGTGGGTCTGGTGACCGAAGTGGGCGCCGGCTTCGAGCAGGGCGCGGATGCTGACTTCGGTGGCCTCGATGGCTTCGGCCATCGTGGTGTCGGCGGCTTCGGTGGTTGCCGTCGTTGCGGTCGTTGTTGCGATCTCGGGCGCAGCGTCGCTCGCTGCGGCGGTCGGATCGACCGTCGTCTCACTCATTGCAGTTCTCCTTGTGCGGTTGTGCCTCCGCCCCACTGGCCGCGGAACCCCCAACCCGGTGGTCTGCCTTGATCCTCGATCGCGCAAGGAGCTGAACCGTCGAGTCGATCCCGACCGGTCTTCCTCGCTTCGGCAGCACCGGGCACCGCAGGGGCGGCGTGGAGCGTGTGTTTTGAGCGCGCGGTAGGTTAGCGCGGTACCTCGCCCGCCGCTTGCTTCCAAGGGCCCGAAATCGCACGAGATTCGAGCGAGAAGCCCGATCCGGCCCAAAACGGCGGGCGGATCGGCTCTTCGTCGGGGGACAAGCAGGCCGGCAGGGCCGTCGCGAAGCGATCAGGTCGTGTATTCGGCGTTGATGCGGACGTAGTCGTAGCTGAGGTCGCAGGTCCAGATGCGCGCGCTCGACCGCCCTGCCCCGAGGTGAACGGAGATCTCGACTTCGTCCTGCTCGAGGCCCCGCTCGGCGCGCTTGCGCGCAGCCGTGCCCGCAGATGCGCCGCCCTTGAAGACGGAAACGCCGCAGAGCTTTACCTCGACCCGCGGCAGCGCGAGGCGAATGCGCCCGGCGCCGATCGTCTGCAGGATGCGGCCCCAGTTGGGGTCACGGCCGAAGATCGCGGTCTTGACCAGCATCGAGTTGGCGATCCGTCGTGCAGCGCGCTCGGCTTCAGCCGGGTTCGCAGCGCCCGTCACGTTCACCGTGACGAGCTTGGTCGCCCCTTCCCCGTCGCGGGCGAGCATGCGCGCGAGTTCTTCGGCGACGTCGAGGAGTGCGGTTTCGAAGCGCTTGGCACCCGGGCTGCTCACCGAGCGAAGCACGGGATTGCCCGCGGTCCCGTTGGCGAGCAGCACGACCGAGTCGCTCGTCGAACCCTCGCCGTCGACGGTAACGCGGTTGTAGGTCTGATCCACCACCCGCTTCAGCGCCCCGCGCAGATAGCTCGGTGTTGCGGCGACGTCCGTCACGAGAAACGACAGCATCGTGGCCATGTCGGGTTCGATCATCCCCGACCCCTTGGCGATCCCGGCGAGCCGCACGTTCTTGCGTGCGACCAGGGCGCGTTCGCAGGCGAACTTCGCAAAGGTGTCGGTGGTGCGAATCGCTTCGCTGGCGGCGCGCAGGCCCCCCGAGTCGAGTTCGCTCGACGCCTTCGTGATGCCCGAGCGGATCTTCGCCATGGGAAGTGGTTCACCGATCACCCCGGTCGACGCGACGAACACCTCCTTCGCTGTGCATCCGAGCGCCTTCGCCGTGGCAGCGGCCATGGCCGCCGCATCGCGGCGACCGCGCGCCCCCATCGCGACGTTCGAAACGCCGCTATTGGCGACGATCGCGCGGGCCCGGCCCGACTTCGCGATTTCTCGCGACCATTCGACCGGGGCGCCGACCACGGTCGAGCGTGTGAAGACCGCGGCCGCGGCCGCGGGGACCTCGCTTTCGATCAGCGCGAGGTCGAGGTCGCCGGCCTTCGCCTTGACGCCACAGTGCACGCCGGCATAGCGGAAGCCGGGCACGCGCAACGGTGCTGGATGATGCCGGGCGATGTCGTTACGGGGTTTGCGCGTCTTCGCTGCCATGAACCGCAGGTATAGCGAAGCCGTGCTTCAGAGGCCGAAGCCCGTCAGGCGGCGCAGCACTTCTTGTACTTCTTGCCGCTGCCGCAGGGGCAAGGATCGTTGCGCCCCACCTTGCCCGGAGTGCCGCCGCCGTCCTTGTTGCGCTGGGGTCCGCGCGCCTGTCCCGGCGTTGCGGCGTCGCTGTCCTTGGGCTGCTGCGCGTTGCGCACGGTCTGGACCTTCGGCATCGGAAGCGCGAAGCGGAAGAGCACTTCGGCGGCCTGGTCGTCCATGCGCTGTTCGGTTTCTTCGAAGAGCGCAAAGCCCTCACGCTGGTATTCGACCTTGGGGTCCTTCTGCGCGTAGCCACGCAGACTGATGCCCTCACGCAGGCCGTCCATCGTGTGCAGGTGGTCCTTCCACTGGGTGTCGAGCACCTGCAACATGATGTCGCGCTCGAAGACCTCGAACTTCGGATAACCGAGGTCCTTGAATTCCTCGACGAGTTCCTCGCAGCGTTGCTTCTTTTCGCCGAGGATCGTGTGCAGCTGCTCGAGGAGCGTGCGTCCGAAGGCTTCTTTGTCGTCTTCGGTCTGGCCGCTGGCGTTGACGAACGGAGGCTCACCGGCGACGAGGGTCAAGCCGAACTGCTTTTCGACCGCCACGATGATCTCGTCGACCTGCGCGTCTTCCGGCGACCCCTTGGCGGGCCAGAGTTCGTGGAGGATGTTGACCACGATGCCTTCGATGATCTCGTCGATCTCGGCCTGCAGGCTGTCGGCGAGCAGCACGTTCAGGCGGCGCGCGTAGAAGGCCTGGCGCTGCTTGTTCATCACGTCGTCGTAGTCGAGCAGGTGCTTGCGCATGTCGAAGTTGCGGGCTTCGACCTTCTTCTGCGCCCCCTCGATCACACGGGTGAGCATGCGGTTTTCGATCGCTTCGCCCTTTTCGACGCCGACGCGGTCCCACCACTGGCTGACCCGGTCGGCTTCGAAGATCTGGAGCAGGTTGTCTTCGAGCGAAAGGAAGAACTGACTCGACCCGGGATCACCCTGGCGCCCGGCGCGACCGCGCAACTGGTTGTCGATGCGGCGACTTTCGTGGCGCTCGGTGCCGAGGATGTGAAGACCGCCCGCTTCGAGGACTTCCTTCTGCTCGGCCTCGCACTCTCGTTCGAACTGGAGCTGCATTTCGGGAAAGTCCGGGTGGTCCTTGTCGCCACCGCACTTCTGAAGGGCGAGGAATTCCGGATTGCCGCCGAGCACGATGTCGGTGCCACGACCCGCCATGTTGGTCGAGATGGTGACCGCTTCCTTGCGACCCGCCTGCGCCACGATGTCGGCTTCGCGTTCGTGGTGTTTGGCGTTGAGGACGTTGTGCTTGACCTTACGCTTCTTGAGCACCTTCGAAAGATCTTCGGAGGTCTCGATCGAGATCGTGCCGACGAGCACGGGCTGGCCGTGCTTCTGACGTTCTTCGATCTCGTCCGCGACGGCGTCGAACTTCTCTTCCCGCGTCTTGAACACGACATCGGAAAGGTCGTCGCGCGAGAGCGGCCGATGGGTCGGGATGATCGAGACGTCGAGGTTGTAGATCTTCGCGAATTCGGGGGCTTCGGTATCGGCCGTGCCCGTCATGCCCGAGATCTTGCTGTACATGCGGAAGAAGTTCTGGAAGGTGACGGTCGCGAGCGTCTGGTTTTCGCTGCGAACCTGAATGCCTTCCTTCGCTTCGACGGCCTGGTGCAGGCCATCCGACCAACGGCGCCCGGGCATTGCACGACCGGTGTGCTCGTCGATGATGATGACTTCCTTCTTGCCGCTATCCCCCACGGCGACCATGTAGTCGACGTCGCGACGCTTCAGCGTGTGAGCCACCAGCGCCTGGCTGATCGCGTGATTCACCGGAAGCATCTGCGGGTCGTAGAGATTCTCGACGTTGAGCATCTTTTCGACTTTGTGGATGCCGTCTTCGGTGAGCGTCGCCGAATGGGACTTGCGATCGAGCCAGTAGTCACCCGCTTCGGCGATCCCCTTGCTGGGCTCGCCCTTGGTGCCTTCCTTGAGACTCGGGATCACGCGGTTGACCACGCTGTAGACCTGGGTGTTCTCTTCGGAAGGCCCGGAGATGATCAGCGGCGTACGGGCTTCGTCGACGAGAATCGAGTCGACCTCGTCGATGATCGCGTAGTTGAGTTCGCGCTGGACGCGACGATCGGCGCGCACCTTCATGTTGTCGCGCAGATAGTCGAAGCCGAGTTCGTTGTTGGTGCAGTAGGTGATGTCGCAGTCGTAGCTTTCGCGGCGTTCTTCGTCGGAAAGCCCGTGCACGATCTTCCCGACGGTGAGGCCGAGGAAGCGATGGACTTCTCCCATCCATTCGGCGTCGCGTGCGGCGAGGTAGTCGTTGACCGTCACGACGTGCACGCCCTGCCCAGAGAGTCCGTTGAGGTACGAAGCCAGGGTCGCAACGAGGGTCTTGCCCTCGCCGGTCTTCATTTCGGAGATCTTGCCCCGGTGGAGCATGATCCCGCCGATCACCTGAACGTCGTAGTGCCGCTGGCCCAGGGTGCGCTTGGCGGCTTCGCGCACGACGGCGAAGGCTTCGGGCAGCAGGTCGTCGAGGGTTTCGCCCTCTTCGAGACGCGCGCGGAAGGCCGGCGTCATCGCGGCGAGTTCTTCGTCGCTCATCGCTTCGAAGCGCGGTTCGAGACTCGCGACTTCGACGACCAGGGGCATGATGCGTTTGATCTCGCGATCGTTCGCCGTGCCGAAAACTTTGCTCAGTACTCGTTGCATGCGCGGGTGGCTTCCATCAGCGGGGCACGGGGGGTCGAGGTAAACTCGACCAGATCGTCACGCGCGCGATGGAGGCAAGTCCACCACGGGGAAGACGTACGGCTCCGGCATCGCGCCCGGTCGACCTCGTGCGGGTAACCTGCTGGAAACCCGCCCGAAATCGGGGCGTATCGTGGCAGAGGCCCAGGACCCTGTCAAAGCGGTCGCATCGCGGGGGTGCCAGCGCAGCGTCTTGATCGCGCGAGGCACGAACCACGGTCAATCGAAGATGTAGTCGAGGGGATTGCGGGCCTTGCCTTTCACTTCGACGACGTAGTGCAGGTGGGGGCCGGTGCTGCGACCGGTGCTGCCGACGCTCGCGAGAACCTCACCTCGTTCGACCTCTTCGCCGATCTTCACCGAAATCTCTTTGTTGTGGCCGTAGAGGGTGCGGACGCCAAAGCCGTGCTCGAGCACCACGGTGTTGCCGAGCGGCCCCTTGCGGCCGACGAAGACCACGCGACCCGCGGCGGGAGCCACGATGTCGGTGCCGCTGGCGGCCGCGATGTCGATCCCCGCGTGGTGCTGACGCCTTCCGGTGAAGGGCGAAATGCGAGGGCCGAAGCGTGAAGTGAGCCAGCCCCTGGTGGGCCAGATCGAGGGCATCGCGGAAAGCTTGGTGTGCTTGTCGTCGAGTTGGAGCACGAGTTCTTCGAGGGCGCTCGACTGGAGTTCGGCGCGCACGGCGATCGCCTTTGCGACTTCGCCGAGGCCCCGCATCTTGCGCGCCTTCTCACTCACCAGCCCATCGTCGCTCGGGGCGCCACCGGCGCGAGTCGGAACGATGTCGTCGGGAATGCCGATCAGACCACCGCCACCCGTTCCATCGGCGGGCATGGGGACACCGACGGGCATCTTCAGTTCTTCGTCCGCGGCATCAGGGGCCACCGATCCATCGGGTACGAGCTCGGTGATCTCGTCGCCGCCAACACCACTGGCGCCCGGCAGGTTCGCGATGATGCGAACCTTGCGCTCGAGTTCGCGGACCTTCTTCATCTCGCCCGTCATCTCTTCGAGGGCCGTCTGCACCCGCTCCATTTCGACGGTCTGCTCTGCGGTGGTGACCCGCAAGCCGTCGAGCTCGCTGTTTTCGACCTTCGCGCGGTAGTAGTCGAAGCTCAGCAACGCACACACCAGCAGCACCGCACCCACGGCGTAGAGCGCCTGCTTGATGCGTTCTCCACGTACCTGGATCCGGCGAATCGGCGACGTCTCGTTGCCGACCAGTATCAGGGTGTACTGCTTTTCGAGTTTCATTGGGTTGGATCTCCGCCCCTGCCTGTATTCTGGGATCGTTCCCGAAAGCAACGCGCGAACGCGCCGCAGGTTCGTCACTTGCTCGGTCGAGTCGTTGTCACGCTGTTGGCAAGGTCACGCCGATGACCAGCCTGCCCATGCGAACTTCGTCTCCGTGTTTCAGTGCTTGTCGTTCGGCCTTGGCGCCGTTTATGAGGGTGCCGTTCGTGCTGCCCAGGTCCTGGACGAAGAAGCCCTCGGCGTCGTACCCGATCGCCGCATGCGCACGTGAGATGGTGGCTTCCGCCAGCACCACGTCCGCACCACGACCGCGTCCGATCACCATCCAGTCCCGATCGAGAAGCACATCGAGCCCCTCGTAGAAGCCAGACTGAATTTGGATCGAGCCGCCCGTCGGAACCGGAACCTTCTCCTTTGAATCCATCGCCCCCTCGCGTGTGAGCGCATGTGACCGCTGTCACACGAACGCCGAACGCAACCCGCACTCGATTCATCGGAACGAGAGGAGCCACCTTGAACCCTTCTTCCGGGGAGTTGCGCTCCGAGGAAGGACCAGGGCTCGGGCGGGGATCAGCTGGGGGATTTTCGCTTCAGCAACTCGCGGGCGTGGCGGCGTGTAGAGGCCGTGACCTCTTCGCCGCCAGCCATCCGGGCGATTTCTTCGACGCGAGCCTTGTCGCCGAGGCGTTCGACGGTGGCGCAGATGCGCCCAGCCTTTTCACCCTTCTCGACCCGGAAGTGCACGTCCGCAAAGGCTGCGATCTGGGGAAGGTGGGTGATGCAGAGGACCTGGTGGTGGGCGGCGAGTTCCGCGAGCGCCTGCCCGACGCGTCCGGCGGCGCGGCCGCCGATGCCGGCGTCGACTTCGTCGAAGACGAGAACCATGCCCCGCCCCTCGCGGCGCAGGGCGTTCTTGATCGCAAGAAACACCCGAGAGAGTTCACCCCCGGACGCCACCTTCTGGAGCGAAGCGGGCGCTTCTTTTTTGTTTGCCGAGAACTTGAATTCTGGTGCCTCGAAGCCCGCGTAACCGCAGGGCAGACCCGCGGGTGTCGGAGCCTGCGAAAGATCGACCTCGAAGTGCGCGCCCTTCATGTCGAGAGCGGCCAGTGACCGCTGCACTTCGGCGGCCAACGCCTTGGCGGCGCGCGCCCTTCCCTTCGAGAGTTTGCGTGCGTCTTTGATCAACGCGGCTTCGGCGCTTTCGCGTTCGCTTGCGAGAAGTTCTTCCCGGTCGCTCGCGCCTTCGATGCCCGCGAGTTGCTGCGCGGTCTGCTCGCGAAAGGTCAGGATCTCTTCGATCGACTGGCCGTATTTGCGGCGCAGCTTTTCGACCTGGGCCACGCGCTCTTCCACGGCGGCCAGCCGCGCAGGGTCGGTCTCGATGCCGTCGGTATGACGCTCGAAGTCGCGGGTCACGTCGCGCAGTTCGACGTCGAGCCCGCGCAGGCGTTCGACGAGCGTGGCGAGCCCCGGATCGAGCTTCTCGAGACCTTCGGCGACGCGCAGTGCGGTGGCGACGCGATCGAGGGCGCCGCCGTCGCTGCCCGACGAGTCTCCTTCCAGTGCGTGTACGACGGCCGCGCCGTCTTCTCGCAGTTGGCCCGCGTGGGCGAGACGACCGTGTTCGCCTTCGAGTTCGCGCCATTCGTCGGCGTCCGGAGCGACCGCGTCGATCTCCTCGAGTTGGAAGGCGAGAAAGTCGCGCTGGCGTTCGCGGTCTTCGCGCTCGGCGCGCAGGGCCGCGAGTTCGGCGTCGATCTCGCGCAACCGGGCAACGCCTTCCTCCACCTTGCTTCGCAGCGGTAGCAGGTCGCCCGACGCGTCGAGGTAGCGCCCGTGGCTTTCGGGTCGAAGCAGCGCCTGGGAGCTGTGCTGGCTCGAGATCTCGATCCGGTCGGCGAACACCTCGGCCAGCGTTGCGATCGGAACCAACTGCCCGGCGATGCGCGCGCGGCTGCGGCCGCTCTTGTTGAGGGTGCGGTGGACGACGAGGTCGTGGTCGTCGCTTCCACCCTCCTCGTCGCGGAACCCGCGCTCGACCAGTTCGTCTTCGAAGCCACGCAAGCCGTCCGTGCGAAAGACGGCTTCGACCGTGCCCACGTCGGAGCCCTGGCGCGGGATGTCGGCCGAACCGCGCGCCCCTGCCAACATCTCGAGCGCCCCGAGAATGATCGACTTGCCCGCACCGGTTTCACCGGTGAGCACGTTCAAGCCGGGGCCGAATTCGAGTTCGGCCGATTCGACGATCTTGATCTCGTCGATGCGTAGGCTTTCGATCAACGCCCTTCCCCCAGCGAGCTAGCGCTCGCCCCAATTGAGCTTCGTGTGCAGGATCTCGAAGCGATTGCGAAACGGCGACGTCACGATGCGTGCGTCGTGGGGCGAGCGGCGCACCACCACGCTGTCGTGGGCGCCGAGTTCGAGACCATCCTGTCCGTCGACCGTCATCGTCGCTGCCTCGGCCCCCGGCGTGAGCGCCATCCGCACCTCGACCTCGGTCTGATGCGGCAAGACGATCGGCCGCTGGTTGAGCGCATGGGGACAGATGGGCGTCAACAAGAAGGCTTCGAGCAGCGGCAACGCGATCGGGCCTGCGGCCGAAAGCGAGTAGGCGGTCGAACCCGTCGGCGTCGAGATGATGAGGCCGTCACCGTGGTAGGTCGTCACCTTCAGTCCGTCGGCAAAGGTCCGCAGGTCGACCATGCGACTCAAGGCCGTGCGCGTGATCACGACGTCGTTGAGCGCGAGGTAACGGGCAATCACGTCTCCGTCGCGCTCGACTTCGATGTCGAGTCGCATGCGCGATTCGATCACGATCTCGCCTGCGCGCAAGCGGTCGAGCACCGCTTCCATCTCGTCGCGATTCACTTCGGTAAGGAAGCCCAGGGTGCCGAGGTTGATCCCGAGGATGGGCACCGAGCGGGTACCACAGGCGCGAACCACGGAGAGCAACGTGCCGTCCCCTCCGACCGCGACGACGAGATCGGCCCGCTCGCACAGGGCTTCGCGGTCGGCGGTGGGGGCTTCGATGTCGCCCGCGTTGGCCGCTTCGACGACGACCTCGATGTCGTGACGCGCAGCCCACGAGATCAGCCGTCCGACGACTTCCTTGGCGTCGGGCTGTTCGGGTTTGAGGCAAACCCCGATCGTTTCGATGCGCAGGGCAGTCATCTCGGCCATCGCGCAATCATCCCACTTGCCACGCGGGCGTACAAGGGCGCAACACCCGTCCTCGCCGCACCCCACGCAGCGAACCGCGAGCGCTACCGTTGCCGCGATGGCCGACGACCAGTCACTCGAGATGTTCCCCGACCGCCCGCGCAAGCAGGTGGACGCACGGGCGCCGCTCGCCGACCGCATGCGTCCGCGCGACTTCGACGAGATGATCGGACAAGAAGGCGTCGTCGGACGCGGCAGCGCGCTGCGGGGGATGATCGAAACCGGTGCCCTACCGTCCCTCATCCTCTGGGGTCCGCCGGGCTCCGGCAAGACGACCCTCGCCTGGCTCCTCGCCGAGACTCCCGACACCCGAATCGAGCCCCTGTCTGCGGTGCTCGCGGGCGTGAAGGAGATTCGCGCGGCGGTCGACACCGCGCGGCGCACGACCCTGCGCACGCTCTTGTTCATCGACGAGATCCATCGCTTGAATCGCGCGCAACAAGACGTTCTGTTGCCCCACGTCGAAGCGGGCACCGTGACCCTCGTCGGGGCCACCACCGAGAACCCTTCCTTCACCGTGAACGCGCCGCTGCTGTCGCGCTGTCGCGTGGTGACGCTGTCCCCGCTCGACGAAGACACCCTGCTCGTCCTGCTCGAGCGCGCCGGCCGCGACGTCGAGCGAGGCCTCGGCAAGCACGGCCTCGAATTCGAGAGCGACACCCTGCCCGCGATTGCGACGGCGGCCGATGGCGACGCCCGGCGGGCGCTGGGCATCCTCGAAGCCACGGTCGCCGCCCATCGAAGTAGCGGCACGCCCGACGCTTCCGTTTCGCCCGAGACCGTGCGCGAAGTCGCGGGCCGGCGCGTCTTGATCCACGACCGCGATCGCGAGGAGCACTACAACGTCGCCAGTGCCTTCATCAAGAGCCTGCGCGCAAGCGACCCGGACGCCGCCGTCTACTACCTGGCGCGCATGATCGTCGCCGGCGAAGACCCGCTGTTCATTGCGCGGCGTCTACTGATCTTCGCTTCGGAAGACATCGGGAACGCCGACCCCGCGGCACTGCCCCTGGCAAACGCGACCTATCAGGCGGTAGATCGCCTGGGCATGCCCGAAGGGCGCATCCCGCTCGCCCAGGCGACCACCTATCTCGCTTGCGCGCCGCGGAGCAACGCCGCGTATGTCGCACTCGGCCGCGCCATTGCGTGCGTCGAGCAGACCGGCTCTCCCCCCGTGCCGATGCACCTGCGTAACGCACCCACGAAGCTGATGGGCGAACTCGGCTATGGCGAGGGCTACCGCTACCCCCACGACGAACCGGACACCGTGGTCGAAGCGGTGAACCTGCCCGAACAGCTCGCCCACGAGCGCTTCTACGAGCCAACGGATCGGGGTGTGGAGACTGAAATCGCCGCACGCCTCGAGCGTTTTCGCGCACGCCGCAACGCCGCCAACGAAGACACCGATTCGTTTTGAACGCGCCCCTCAGTCGGGGGTGACGCACTTCAAGCTGCCATCCGGCAGCACGACCATCACGCGGTTGCGTCCGGCGCCCTTCGCGGCGTAGAGCGCGCGGATAGACAGCGAGAACCGCACCGCAAAGTCAGCCGCAAACCATGTGCGCCCGCGCGTCGAACCCATGAGAGTTAAAGCCGAAACCCGCAGCGACCGATGTCGGTTCCAAGCGCACTGCAGGATTTCCACGCCGGAAGAATCAAGCCTTGTCTCAACGCGATTCGAAAACACCGAACAGCGACCCCGACGCGAAGCTCGCCGCGAGCCGCAGCGAATGGTCGAAGCGTCTCGCCCTGTTCGGGCGAGGGAATCGGGGCGCACCGAGCGGGCCTGCTTCTGACCCAGTGGCCTCTCAGGACGAAGCGGAGTGGGAAGACATTCCCGCGCGCCCCACCCGCCCGCTCCCCGCCCTCGAAGACGTTCCGCCACTTTCGCGTGCCGGCAGCTCGCGCATCGACGCCGAACGTGAAGAACTCGAAATTGCCGTAGCGGCGGCCCAGCGCGAGATCGCCGATCGCGAGGCGGAAAGCGTCGGCTTGCGCGGCGCACTCGGCGCCGCCCATCAACAGTTGCGCGCGCGCGAAGCCGAGATCACCGACCTCACGACGCGACTCGCGGTGGCCAACGCCACGACGAACGCGCGACAAGACGAACTCGAAAACCTCGGCGGCCGCTATTCGGGCGTCGAAGAAAAGCGCAACGTGCTCGAACGCGAGACCCAGGTCTTGCGCGACGAGTTGCAGCGCGCGGCTGAAGAGGCGGAGAAGCGCGAGATCAAGATCGACAACCTGCGGTCGGCCCGCGCGACCCTCGAAGAGACGATCGAAGCGCGCAACCGCATCATCCGCGCACGCGACGAAGAGCTGGCCGCAGGCGAGCAGGAGCTGCAGGCCCATCGCGATCGCATTGCGAACCAGTACAAATCCGTCGCCGATCGCGACGCCGAAATCGCGCTGTTACAGGACCAGCTCCTCGCGGAACAAGAGCGCACGCACAGCCTCGAACTCGAAGTCGGCGCGCGCGACCAGATGCTCGATCACCAGCGCGAGAAACTCGCCGAACGCGACGAACAACTCGCCGACCTGCTCGCGACCTTCGACGTCGTCGAACGCACCATCAAGACACGTCCCGGCGTGGCGGACATCGGTGAGGGTGCCGCCTCCAATGAAAGCACCCCACCCGCACCACCTCAGAAGCCACCCGCTGGCCCCGTGCGCACGGCGCGCAACGACGCCGCGGCACCATCGGCACCGGGGACCGAAGCGCGAGACACATCCGAAGCAACGGAAGACGCCGCGCTGGACGAAGGCGACGACGAGGACCCGTCTCCAGAGCCTGAGGCCGCGACCAGCGAACAGGATCTCGACGCCGCTTGCCCGGATGGCGAAGCCGAAGCGGACCAGGCCGACGAACCCGAGCCGCCGGTCGCTGAAGAGGAAGCAGCCGAGCCCGAGCCGATGGAAGCGGACGCCAACGGCGCAGAGGCCAACGACGCGGACGAAGCCGAGGCCCTCGACGCAACCAGCGAGAGCGACGCCACCGAAGACGGCGCCGAGGAAGTCACCGCAGAAGGTGAAGCCGCCTCGCCCGCCGAAACTGAAACCGCTGCCACGGATGACCAGACCGAAGAAGCCGAATCGGCGCAGAACGAAGACCCCTTCGCGACCGAGCGAACCATCCTGGAACCGTCGGGCGACCTCTTCCTGACACGCCCCCCGCCGCGCAGCGAGATCTTCGACTGGTGGCGCGATCAACGCATTGCCGAAGGTCTGGCCCCACTGTCGGTGGCATCCTTCGACGCACTGCTCGCCGACACGGTCGGGCGCCTGTGCGAAGCAAGACCCGACGACACGATCGAGGTCGCCAGCTTGTGCGGGGCCGACGCGACCCTCGAACTGCGGCTGGCCAACGCACTCGAAGCCGCCGGACACGAGAACTACACGATCGACTGCATCGACGATCGCGAAGGCTGGCACGAGATCCGCGACGAGCGGGCATCCGATGCGGGCTTCGACGATCGCATCGATTCACTCCCCGCATCGACGGCCGCGCTCGCGCTCGACCAGAAGATCGACGTCTTCGTCGCCGACGGATCGCTTGCCTACGTGGCCGACCTGCCGGCGCTACTCGCCTGGCTACGCAACGGGTGGAAGGACGACTCGGTGATGGTCATCGGTGGGACGCTCGGCGCCTGTGCGGCCGGCGAAGCGCCCGAGCACGTCGAGACGATCGACCGCATCTGGAACGTCATGCCCGATCAATACATGCTCAATCACATCACGGGCAGCGAGCAGGCCAACTTCAGCGCGGAGAAACCCGCGAGCGATGCTCCGGGTGGTGGCGGGCCGCTCGCACCGGGCGAAACACCTCTACTCCCACTCCTGCTCGACGAGTTCTGCTTCGAGGTGTTCGCGCCCTTCGGCAACCTCATCAACGCTTTCGTCGGCCCGGAGATCGGCGCCAACTTCGATCCCGACGTCGAGGCCGACCAGCAGTTCATCGAAACGTTCGCGAAGCTCGACGAAGGACAGATCGACGCAGGCGCAATCCACCCGCTCCACCTCGTCGCCGTGTTGCGCGGCAGCGCAAGCGACGAACCCTTCCTGCTCGAGGGCCGCGCCCCTGAGCGGTGTCTCGCGCTCGGCGAGTAGGCGGTACGAGCCGAACCGTCGCCAAACGCGCGAGCGGTGAAACGGCGGCCGCTCAGCCCGGTAGCGGCATCGGCAGGGTGACGCGCACGCAGCTTCCCGCCTGGGATTCGCGTTCGATGCGCATGTCACCGTGCATCGCGTCGACGAGTTCTTCAGCGAGTGACGAAGCACCCGTGGCACCCGTTTCGCACAGCCGCCCCGAAGCGTCGGTGTAGAGCCCGGTTTCGGGTGCCAGCAATTCGAAGCAGAGCTTCACGGCAGCCGGGCCGTCGTCCTTGCAGCTCACGTAGAGTTCGACCGGCGCGTCGTCGCTCGACTGCATGGCATTGCGTGCGAGATGGACGAGCAAGGGGCCGACCCATTCCGGATCGCCCAGCAGTCGCTCGGGTACCTGACGACTGCAACGCACCCCGAACCGAGACGCGCGACCATGGGCTTCGCCTTCGAGCCAGGCCGCGACTTCGCCGAGCAACTGCCGCAAATCGAATTCGCACTGCTCGAGCGCGGGGCGACGTTCGGCGACTGTGGCGTCGACTTCCTCGCCGAGTTCGCGCGCCAGGGTGTCGCGCGATTCGGTGACCAGGCGTTCGATCGCGCGTTCGCGTTCGGCCGTGAGTTCGGCTTCGAAGCGCTCGCGCGCTGCAGCGAGTTCGTCGAGGGCGCGCTGGCGGGCAGCTTCGAGTTCGTCTTCGAGACGCGACCGGGCGCTGGCGAGTTCGCGGGCCGGTTCTGCCGCGGCTGGGGGCACTTCGTCGGCAGGCATGGCTTCGCCGCCATCGCTTTCCGGTTCGTCGAATGACGCCTCTTCGACTTCATCGGCGTCGTCGTCGGGCGGAGCTCCGATTACTGCGTCAGCGTCCTCGGGCGACGCGGCCAACGGCTCGGTTTCGCCGTCTTCTTCGGTTTCTTCTTCCTGCTCTTCTTCTACGTTGCCTTCCGCGGAAGCCGCCACGGCGTCGCCCGGCGCATCTTCAGCAGGTTCCCCGTCTGCCTCGATCGCTTCGGCGCGGGCTTCGAGCGCGGTGGGTGCTTCGTCGTCGTCTTCATCTTCGTCTTCTCCGGCCTGGCGTCGCCGCCACAACAAGGCACCGCCCGCCCCGGCTACGACGACGATCGCGAGGAGTCCGTAGCCCACGCCTCCACCGAGCATCGGCGTGAACACCGCCACGAGGTCGACGTCGGCGATCGGCGCCGACACCGCGAGCGTGAGTGCGAGTTTCTTGTCGCCCTGCCCCACGTCGAACCGCAGCAGGCGCGCCACCCGCGTGCTTCCCACGTGGCCGAAGCTCGAGACGTTGCCGGCTTCGCGCGCAGCGAGGTCGAGTTCGGGGTACGTCGCGGCGAGGAGCTCGTTTGCGCTCTGTCCCCGCGCGAGCGCAAGGTCTTCGACCGGATGGAGGAGCGATGCCCCTTCGGCCGTCGCGAGCAATACGTCGGCGGCCGCGGGCAGCCCGGCCCGCACGGCGGCCAGCGCATCGCTCATGTCGACACTGACCAGGACCACGCCCACGACGGAGCCGTCGGAACCTCGCACCGGGGTTGCACCGCGCACGAGCGCGGGCGGGACCCCTTCCGCGGGTGTCGGAAAACTCGGCTCCGAGAGCACGACCGCTTCGCCTTCGTGGGAGATCACTTCCTGCAAGAAGCTTCCGTCCCAGTCGGGGCGCGGATCTTCCTGCGTGGGTTGCGCGGTGCCCTGTTTGTCGCGCTCGACGCGCGCGACCATCAAGCTGCCGCTCGGTACGCCACTGAAGCGACCGAGATAGGTGACGTCGAGGACGTCGCTGCGCGATTCGAGCAGTTCGCCGAGCGATGCGGCGAGCCGAATGCGCCACCGTTCTTCGAGAGGAAGTGCGGGGGCGGGTGGGGTCGCTTCTTCGCCGGTTTCCGGCGTTGCAGCCGCCGCCCCTTCGCTGTCCTTCATGACGTCGGACGTGATGGCGACGACGCGGCGCACCGCATCGCGAACGTCGTCCTCGAGGATGGCGAAGCGCCCGCTCACCGGTTCGCGCGCACCGTCGACCACCGCTTCGAGTGCTGTGATCTGTGCGGCGTCAGCCCGCTCGCGCACGAGGTAGGCCAGCCCCGAACCGAGGGCCGCGAAGAACACCACGAGTAGAAGACCGGCGCGAAACGCCTTGCTTTTCAGGATCTCGAGCAGCCGTGCCAAGCGTCACTCCCAGCGCAAAGGTCCGTCATGATTGGACTTCCCCTTATCGGGTTGCACATGTGTTGCGCTTTACCGCGTTTGCAACTCGATGCGCAGATGCGAACCTCCAACGCCTTCTCGAACCCCACCGATGGAGACGCCGCGATGACTGCATCCGAATTCGCTTCGAGGCCCGTCCAGTGACGAGTATCGACGACACCGTCGCGATCCTCGGGCTGACAGACTGAGCCGTGCGCTTCGCGGTTCTAGGCGACCTCCATCTCGACCCGGACGACGCGCGTTTCGCGCGGGCGAGCGAACAGCTTCGCGCCCTCTCGCCGGGTCGGGTGATCTGCCTCGGCGACTTCGGCAACGGCAAGGCTTCGGGCACACGCGCATCGTTCGAGCGCGCGCGCTGCTGGCTCGAAGCCCTGGACGTCCCCTTCGAATCGCTTCTCGGCAACCACGACCTCGAGCGGGTCGAGGTTTTCGCCAGCGATGACGAGGTCGTGCGCAGCTACTGCGACGCCATGCGGATCGAGAAGCCCTACGACAGCTTCGACCTGGGCGAAGCGCTGGGGATCACCCTTTCGTCGACCGCCTTTCGCAACAAGCGTGGCTACGCCCACGAGGTTTCGATCGACGAAGCGCAGTTTGCCTGGTTCGCCGACACCCTCGAACGCCACCGCGACCGGCCGGTCTTCGTCTTTTCGCACGCGCCGCCACTGGGTTCGCGTCTGCGCGTGCTGCAACACCCCCACCTGCGCGGCGGCAACGCGTGGCTCAATCAATCGAATGGTCCGCGCCGCTTCTCGCGGCTACTCGAACGGCATCCCCAGGTGCGGCTTTGGTTCTCGGGGCACAACCATCTCGGACAAGACCATCCGCGCGCGCTTTCGCACGTCGGGCGCTGTCTGTTCGTTCATACGGGCGTGATCGGCGCGCAGTCGCGCGATGGACGACACCACAGCCGCCTGCTCGACTTCGAAGGCGGCCGCGTTTCGATCGAAACCCTCGACCACACGACCGGCGCGCAGCGTGTGGCCGCGGAGTTCGATCTGATGGCGAACACGGTGACGCAGCACGACGTCGACGAGGTCGAGGTTGCGCCGCCCTGCTTCGCTGCGCCGGGTGCCGAGATCCTCGGGAGCGATTCGCAGCGCGGCAGCCTGGGGCGCAGCGTGATGGTCGAGTCGCAGGCGATGCTGGTCGAATTCGACCGCGAGCTGGAAGACCCCGTCGGCGTCGTGAGCGACAACCCGCGGCACCGCACACTTGGCTTCGAAGGTGACCAACTCGTGGCGGGTGGCGCAGCGAATCGTCTGCGAGTCTTCCCGAACGACGACGGCTACTACTTCGCCATTCCATCGCGCAATCGGCGCCTACTGGGAAGTGCGCGCATCGCGCTGCGCGCCCTTGCACGGCGCGTTCTCGCACGCTGACGACTTGCAGACGAGGATCGCCCGATGACGCCAGCCGGGTTCTCGATGAAAACGCGGTAGGCGGTACGGACGATCAGCAAACTCGCATCGCGAGTCGGTCGACTCCAGACACCGTGCGCGCGCGGGCTTCGGACGGCTAAGCGCGTTGCGCCGAGAAGCAGCGTCGCGCACGGAAGGGGCTTGCATGACGGTCCCGAGAACTCTGGCTGACGACGGGAGATGGCGGGGCGGACGGGACTCGAACCCGCAACTTCTGGCGTGACAGGCCAGTGCTCTAACCAATTGAACTACCGCCCCGCATCGTCGAAGCGGGCAGAGATTGGCCTGATTGGCCCTCACCTGCAATGGGCGGGCGGGAAAAAACCAGGGTCGGGTACAGTTCTCGGGTCGATGTCGCAGCGAACCCACAATCGAAGCCGTACCGGGCGGGCGAACCCGGGCCGGAGAGACCGACCGCTGCACGGCATTCGACACCTGCGAGCGGGCTTCGCGGTCTGGGCCCTGTCGTTGTTGGTCGCCTCCGGCGGGTGTTGGATTCGCACCTTCGATCGGGACAAACAGCCCGATCTGGTCTTGATCACCGTCGACACCTTGCGCGCCGACCACCTCGATCTCTACGGGCACGACCGCCCGACGTCGCCCGCGCTCACGAAGCTCGGCCGGGAGGGCATCGTCTTCTACCAGGCGATGGCCGCTGCGCCCTGGACCCTGCCCAGCATGGCGAGCATCCACACCGGCACACCGCCGAGCGTGCACGGTGCGGTTTCGAACGAGCGGGCCATCGCTCCCGGGCTGCCCACGGTCGCCGAAGCGCTGCACAAGAAGGGCTACCGCACGGTGGCGGTGACGAGCCACGCGTTCGTGGGCCGGGGCTTCGGCTTCGACAATGGCTTCGATGTCTTCGACGACTCGCACCAGGCCGGCCACCGCGGCGAGACGTCCCGGGCGCTCACGACCACCGCCCTCGAGCTGCTTCACGCCGACCCCGACTCACCGACCTTTCTGTGGGTGCACTACTTCGACCCGCACTACAGCTACGAGCGGCATCCCGAGTACGCGATCGCCGAGGGGCTGCGCGGGCGCTTCGGCGACACCATCGACTTCGCAAGCCCCGACGGGCGCGAGCTGCACGACGTTTCGCGCAGCGAGCTCGACTACATGCGCGACGTCTACGACGAGGAAATCGCGCACACCGATCACTGGATCGGCCAACTCGTCGAAGGCGTACGCGACGCCGAGCGCGACCGCGCGGCGATCTTCGTCGTGACGGCCGACCACGGCGAAGCGTTCCTCGAACACGGCCAGCTCGGCCACGGGCGTGGCCTCTACGACGAGCTGATCCGCGTGCCGTTGATCATCGGTGGCGACATCGACCGCACGATTCGCGGGGTGGGTACCAGCCGCGCCGTCGAAACCGCGGCGATCGCGACGACCCTGTTGGGACTGGCGGGAATCGAAGAGAACCCCTTCCCCAGTATCGACCTCGTCGACACGGCGATGAGCCGGGCCGCGCCCCCCTTCGCGATCAGCGAGGGCAGCTACGCACGGGGCAGTGACGGTCGCAAGGTTGCGCTCACCCAGGGCCACTGGAAGCTGATCCACGATCTCGACAGCGACAGCTACGAGTTCTTCAACCGTCGCGCCGACCCCGCGGAACGCCACGACCTCGCAGACGACCCCAAGAGCCAGCGCAAGCTCGAGCGACTGAGGGCCGCTCTGGCACCGCACAGCCAGGCTGTGCGAGCCATGGAATCGAAAGGTGAAGCCGGGCGCGCAGAAGTCGAACCCGACGAAGCGGCGCGCCTCCGGGCGCTCGGCTACCTCGACGAGTCGCCCGCCGCGCCTTCGGACGCTGGCGGCGCCGTCAACGCCGCACCGCGCTGACGCCTCGCCCGCGCCCCTTTGGTCTTCTCTTCGAGCCAGCCGGTGTTGATCGCCAGCGTGACCGGGGCATCGAAGTGGTGGGGATCGAAGAGCAGGAAATCCTCGAGCGTCCGTCGGCGTCGAAGTCGCGAAACTCGCTCGCGACACCGCCAGTGCCGCGGATGTGGTCGCGCGCCGTGATGAACGCCAGCCTGTACAATGCATCCAGTTGATCCCTGCTGAACTGGAGTCCTCTTGGTCGCAGGCACCGGTAGAGCAGGAGAAGGAAAACCATCATGTTCGACCTGAGTGGACGTACCGTCGTCGTCACCGGCGGCAATGGCGGCATCGGCTTCGGGCTTGCGCGTGGTGTGGCGCGAGCCGGGGCCAACGTGGCGATCTGGGCGCGCAACGAGGAGAAGAACGAACGAGCGCGCGGCGAACTCGAAACGCTGGGCGCGAAGGTCATCACCGTGAGCTGCGACGTTGCGAGCGAAGCGGAGATCCTCGCCGCCATCGAACAGACGGCGGGCCAGGAAACCGGCGGCGGCGGCAAGCTCGTGGTGACGTCGTCGATGGTCGAACACTTCGGCTCCCCGATGCAGGCCCACTACGCCGCGAGCAAGGGGGCCGTGGGATCGCTCGTGAAGTCCCTCGCCGTGCGCCTCGCGCGCCACGACATCCAGGTCAACGCGATCCAGCCGGGTTGGATCATCAGTGAGGCGACGGCGGCGATCTCGCAGTCGGACGACTTCAACGAGGTGCTGATGAAGCGCATCCCCGCGCGTCGCTGGGGAGATGCGGCGGACTTCGAGGGCATCGCGGTCTATCTGGCTTCCGACGAATCGCGCTACCACACGGGCGATTCGATCTTGATCGACGGCGCGTACACGATCTTCTAATGCGCCGCGGCCCGAGTCGAACACGATTGATGCGGCAACCGTGATGAACGACCTCGAACTCGACACGACCCTCCAGAGCCTCGAGGCGTGGCGCGCGCTTCGCGGCGAGCATCCCTGGATCGCCGATCCCGCGAGCGCACAAGCGATCGCCGCACACGCCGTCACGCACGGCGTCGAGTCGCGGCACTTCGGTGCGGTCGAGGCGGTCGATGTCGAGATCGCGGGCCCCAACCTGCGCGAGAACTTCCTCGCTCGTGGCCTCAACGCGCGACTGCGCGCGGTGCTCGAGTGTCTCGAGGAACGGCTCGATGACCGGGGGCGAGACGACGTACGAATCTATGCCCCCGAAGCCATCACCCCTTTCGGGCGTCACATGGCCGCACGGTTCGAAGGTTTCGAGGGCAGCGAGTACCTGCCGGACGAAGCTGCGCGCACGCGCTTCCCCAACGTCGACCACCAGGACCTCGGCGCACTCACCTTCGAGGACGAGCGCTTCGATGTCGTGCTGTGCAACGAGGTCTTCGAACACCTACCTGCTCTCGATCGCGCACTCGCAGAACTCGCCCGCGTTCTTCGTCCCGGCGGCTCGCTGCTCACGACCTTTCCCTTCGTCTACGAGCGAACAACCGGGATCGTGAAGGCGGTGGCGCGAGCCACGGGCGTAGCGTTGCTGGACGACGCCGAGTATCACGACGACCCGGTTGCGGGGGGACGCGGTGCGCTGGTCTACGAGATCCCCGGTTGGGACATCCTCGCGCGCACGCGGGCCGCGGGCTTCGCCCGGGTGCAGATGCGCTTCATGGCTTCAAAGCGCCGAGGCCTCTGCGAGCGGGATCTCGCGGGTGTCTTCGTGCTCTGCGCGCGCCGCTGAGTCGCGAACGGCGAAGCACTCGATCAGATCATCGTCGCGTACGCGCGGTGCACGCTGCGCGCGTAGCGCACCGGCACGCTCTTCCCGCGACGAATCGCGCGGGCGATCCGCGTCGGGCCGAAGTTGTAGGCCGCGAGCGCCGTGTCGACGTCGCCGAACCGATTGATCAGCTTCGACAGGTAGTGGACACCCAGTCGGATGTTCAGCGCCGGTTCGTAGAGGCTGGCTTCACTTGCGAACTCGAAACCGCGCTCGCGAGCGGCGGCGGCTGCGGTTTCGGGCTTGAGCTGCATCAGGCCCATGGCCCCCACACGGGAAAGGGCGCGCGGGTTACCACTGCTCTCGACCTGGATCAGCCCGATGATCAGTGTGGGATGGATCGCATAGCGGTCCGATTCATCGAGCACGATGCGCGTCAGTCGCTTGACGTCGTCGTCCGAGTAACGGGTGAGTCGGGTCTCGAAGAACGTCGCGACCTCATCCCAATGGGCGGGCGCGATTCGTTCGAGGGGAGCGTGCGGAGCACGCGCGGGCATCGCGGTCAGCAGAAGCACGGTCGCGATCCCAGTTGCGAAGGCGGCAAGCAGACGGTGTGCGCGATTCATGGAGAACTCCCTTCGGCAGCCGTTCGACCCTCCCGGAAGTGCGGTGCACACCGAGGTCGGGCACTGGCTTTGCGTCACCGGCTTCCACCGGCTTTGCTCTTATCGAGGAGCTCATCGAACGCATTGGGCGCCGCGGCTCCGCGGTCGGCGAACTTCCCGCCGACCTTCTTACCGGATCGGCCCGGCCCGCCCAAGCTTGAGGGTTCGACGTTCAAAGAGAACGGAATCTTCGCCTTTGCAGCGCAACACCGCACTGCGTGCTGCCGCGTTGCAGGCGGCATGCGACCCTCGATTCCGGTGGGGATCACCGATGCATGTGCGGGGATCACATGCGGAGGACTTGCGTGGTGGGCGCACACGGACTCGAACAGAACTCTCAACTCGTTGAAATACTCACACTTTCGGAAAACAACATCCTATCCCCAGAATTGCCCCCGGCTCGCTAGTCTACCGCCGCCAGACATCGGATCCGGACACGACGAACAGTGCAGAACTTCCCTAGCCATCATTTCGAGTAGTAGTCAGTGCAGTAGGCGATTGCTTCTCGGTGGTTCATTTCGCCCTTGGCCACAGTCATCTCAACGCACCGCTGGTTCACGACATCCGGGGACCCCAGACTCGAAGTGGCCCCAGGCAGGAGACCTCTCTCTGTCACAGCGTCGACGATGAAAGCGCAGGTGGCCAGCCAGAACGCACCTGATTCGATACGAAGTAACGCGGGCACGATTCGACCACGCGACAACGGCTCTGGAAACTGGCAAGACCGTGTAAGGGCGAACAGCAGCGGACAAAGGTCGCGGATTTGCGATCCACCCATGTACGCAAACGTATGCCCGTGTTGCTGTAGTCGCTGCTGTAGTGAATCAGTCCCCAATGCAACGGCTGCTTTCTTGAGCGCAACCACT
>JASMLK010000055.1 GCA_030748735.1 Myxococcota bacterium
CAGGTACGAGCCCTGGATCGGGTTTTCGTTCTTCGAGGTGCCGAGTTCGCGCTGGATGATGAGCTGGATCGCGACCGCGCGGCGGACCGAATCCTCGGTCGGCGTCGTGACCGCTTCGTCGAAGGCGTTGGTGTGCAGGCTGTTGCAGCCGTCCTGCAACGCCGTCAACGCCTGCAGCGTGGTGCGGATGTCGTTGAAGTTCATCTCCTGCGCATGCAGCGAACGACCCGAAGTCTGGATGTGATACTTGAGCTGCTGGCTCCGCGGCGAAGCCGCAAAGCGGTCGCGCATGGCGATCGCCCAGATGCGCCGCGCCACCCTGCCGATCACGTTGTATTCGAGGTCGAGCCCGTTGCTGAAGAAGAACGAAAAGCTCGGCGCAAAGGCATCCACGTCCATGCCGCGCGCGCGGTAGTACTCGACGAAGGTGAAACCGTTGGCCAGGGTGAAGGCCAGCTGGGTGATCGGGTTCGCTCCGGCTTCCGCCATGTGATAGCCCGAGATCGAAACCGAGTAGAAGTTCCTCACCGCGTTGTCGATGAAGTACTGCTGGATGTCCCCCATCATCTTCAACGCGAAACCCGTCGAGAAGATGCAGGTGTTCTGGGCCTGGTCTTCCTTCAAGATGTCGGCCTGCACGGTGCCGCGTACCCGCGAGAGCGCGTCGGCCTTGATGCGCTCGTAGGTTTCTCGGTCTACGGCGCGGTCGCCCGGGATGCCGAGGAGCCCGAGTCCGAGCCCGTTGTGTCCTTCGGGCAGTTGGCCGCCGTAGGTCGGAAGCGCGTCGCCTCCGCAGCGCGCCCGCACGGCGCCGAGTTCCCCGGTTTCCATCAGGTGCTTCTCGACCTGCTGATCGATCGCCGCGTTCAGGAAGAAGGCGAGGATCATCGGGGCCGGCCCGTTGATGGTGAGCGAAACGCTCGTGGTCGGGGCGCAGAGATCGAGACCCGAATAGAGCTTCTTGGCGTCGTCGAGGCTGCAGACGGAAACGCCCGAGTTGCCCACCTTGCCGAGGATGTCGGGGCGTTCGGCCGGGTTGCGACCGTAGAGGGTCACGCTGTCGAAGGCGGTCGAAAGGCGCGCGGCGCTCTGTCCCCTGCAGAGGTAGTGGAAACGTCGGTTGGTGCGCTCTGGCGTGCCCTCCCCCGCGAACATGCGGGTGGGGTCTTCGCCGTCGCGCTTGAACGGGAACACGCCCGCGGTGAACGGGAAGTGACCGGGGAGGTTCTCCTGCCGCAGGTAGCGGGTGAGTGAGCCCCAATCGTCTTCGCGTGGAAGCGCGACCTTCGGGACGGCGGTGCCAGAGAGCGTCTCGCCGTGGTTGCGCACGTGGATCTCGCGGTCGCGCACCTCGTAGTGCTGCTCTTCGGCCTGATAGCGCGCGCGGGTTTCGGGCCAGTCCTCGAGATCGCGCCTCAGTTGCGCGGGCAGGTCTTCGAGGACCCTCTCGCGACGGGCTTCCAACGCACCGCGCGCATCCGCGTCGAGGTTGGCTTCTGCGTCGCGTTCGAGGTCGGCCAGGGTGCGGCGGATGGCGTCGGCTGTCGCAGCCCGGTTGGCCTGCTCGTCGGTTTGTTCTCGGTAGCTGCGCACCGCCTGTGAGATTTCGGTCAGGTACCGGTCGCTCGCCCCGGGCAGGACCGCGCCACCACCCGTATGGGGCATGGGCAACGCGTGAACGTCACTCTGGATTGCGGCTGCCCCCTTCTCGACGAGGTCGCGTCGCAGTGCTTCGTAGAGCCGATCCACGCCCGAGTCGTTCCATTGGTGGGCGATGGCCGAAAAGACCGGGACGTCTGCGTCCTCGACGTCGAACTGTTGGCGATTGCGCCGCCACTGTTTGCGCACATCGCGCAGGGCGTCTTGCGCTCCGCGGCGGTCGCTCTTGTTGATCACGATGTAGTCGGCGAGTTCGAGCATGTCGATCTTCTCGAGCTGCGACGGTGCGCCGAAGTCGGGCGTCATCACATAGATCGAGCGTTCGGCAAGGTCGACGATCTCCGAGTCGCTCTGCCCGATGCCCGCCGTCTCGACGATCACGAGGTCGAAGCCAGCGGCTTCGAGCACGAGCAAGGCGTCGGCCACGGCCTGCGACAACGCGAGGTTGGCCTGGCGGGTCGCCATCGAGCGGATGAACACGTTGGGGCCGCCGGCGGCGTTGAGTCGAATGCGATCGCCGAGCAGCGCGCCGCCGCTTCGCCGCCGCGACGGGTCGACGAGCAGCAGTGCGATCTGTGCGTCGTCCGTGTCGCGCTTGAAGCGCCGCAGCAGTTCGTCGAGCAGGCTCGACTTGCCGGCGCCGCCTGTTCCCGTGAGGCCGAGAACGGCGGTCGAGTGGGTGGCCGCGCGATCCCGCAGCTGTGCGCGCAGGGCCGTCGTTGCGGGATCCGTGGCGGTTTCGTCGATGTGCGTCGATTCGATCTGGCTGATCGCGCGCGCGACGGCGTAGTGATCTCGCGCGTCGAGCGCTTCGACCTGGACTTCGTGGGCCGCGTTCGCGTTGGCGCGGCTCTCTTCGATGATCTGGCCGATCATCCCCTCGAGCCCCATCACGCGCCCGTCTTCGGGACTGAAGATGCGCGCGACCCCGATGCCGTGCAGGTACTCGATCTCGTCGGGCGCGATCGTTCCGCCGCCGCCACCGTAGACGCGAATCTGCCCGGCCCCGCGTTCGCGCAATTGCTCGACCATGTAGCTGAAGAACTCGACGTGTCCGCCCTGGTACGACGAAACCGCAATCGCGTGGGCGTCTTCCTGGATCGCCGCTTCGACGACTTCCTGCACCGATCGGTCGTGCCCGAGGTGGATGACCTCGGCGCCCTGCGACTGGAGAATGCGTCGCATGATGTTGATCGCAGCGTCGTGTCCATCGAACAACGACGCAGCGGTCACCACGCGGACCGGGTGGCTGGCACGCGAATCGACGGCTTGCAGGGCCTGGCTCATGATCGGTCTTCCTTGTTGTCCTTGCTGGACTGGGAGGCGGCCCCGGCGGCCTGCGCGGGGTCGTTCAATTGCTGTACGCGAGCGCCGATGCGGTCGCGGTAGCGCGTCATGTCGTCGCGCAGGGAAACCAATTCTTCGATCCGCGCATCGAGGTCTACGAGGTGTCGTCCCAGGTGTGCGTCGAGCACCTGCAGCATGTCGTGGGTCGAACCCGCGATGGCGTAGACGGCGTTGAGTTCGCGGATCTCGGCCAGGGTGAGACCGAGCTTCTTGAGGCGGCCGATGAAGGCGAGACGTTCGAGTTCGTCCGGCCCGTAGACGCGTCGGCCGGAAGCGCGCCGGCGCACGCCCGGGAGCAACCCGACCTCTTCGTAGTAGCGGATCGTGCGGGCCGACACGCCGCAGCGTCGACAGGCTTCGCCGATGTCGACGAGTTCCTCTTCCCCTTCGGCGCCGGGGCCGTCGGAGGGCGGGTCGGGCACGAGGCTACGGGCTTCGCTTGCCATGGTCGGAATCCAGAATGGGCTGCTGGGGACTTGGCTCGGGCGACGGACGCGCCGGTGGGCACCGGGGCGCCCCGAGCCGAACCTCACCGGGTTTTCGAGACGGGCAGGATACGCACGTACTGTCCTGTTTGCCAGTTCACGTCAACTGTGATGCTGCGACCCGCCTCGTATCGGCAACAAGGGTCCGAATCCCAAGCCGCCGAACCGAAAGGCCCTTGTGGTAAAGATCGGCTCCACCCGATCCAGGGAAGCCGGGGGACGCATTTGGTGGCGGAAAATGGGAGCACGCAAGCAGGGGGCATGCTGAGGGGCCGCACAGGCACCGTGGCGTGGCTCGCGCTCGTACTCGTCTTCGCGGTGCCCCTGTGCCGCCGCTCGATCAACCTCTCGGACGAGGGCTACATCCTGCTCCAGGCCTTCGACATGCTCGAAGGCAGGGTGCTCTACCGCGACATGGATGCCTTCGTTTCGCCGGGCATCTGGTTCCTGCTCGCGGGGCTCTTCAAGCTGGTCGAACCGAGTGTGTTGGCGAGCCGCGCGCTGTCGCTGGCATCGTTCGTGGCGACCGCGGCGCTCACCTTTCGCATCGTCGACCTCACCACCCGGCGCACCCTCGCATGGCTTTCGACGGGCGTCTTCGTGGTGATGGCTGTCTGGGCCTTCCCGATCTGGACCTGGACCTTCTATTCGCCGTTCGCGGTGTTGTTCGCGATGTGTGCGCTCGAGCGCTTGCTCGTCTTCTCACGTCGCGCTCGCACGACCGACCTCGTCTGGCTCGGCGTGTGGCTCGGTCTGGCGATCACCTTCAAGCAGAACTACGGGACCTTCGCGCTGCTCGGTTCGTTGGTCGCGCTCGGGGTCCTGCGCGTGACCGGTGCGCGCGAGGGTTCGCAAGCGCTGCCCGGGCCTGGCGCTTCGCTCGGCGCCGTGGCGATCGGGGGTGCGGCGATCGGAGTGCCGGTGTTCGGCTATCTGATCGCGAATGGCGCGGTGGTGGACGCGTTTCGCAGCCTGGTCGTGCACCCATTCGTCTTCGCGGGGCAGCACGATGTCGCGTATCTCGGCTTCGCTTCGCTGTTCGATCCCTTCGTGCTCGATGGCACCGACCGCTTGACCTACGGGGCGAGTTCGCTTTATCGCATCGTGACCCCGATCGACGTGCTGCGCGAACTGCGAATCGTCGAGCGCATGCACGTCGGGCTCTACCTGATGCCCCCCGCCCTGTTTGCGATTGCGGCCGTCGTACTGTGGCGCAAGCGCGCGTCGTTCGATCGCGATCTCTTCGCTGTTGGCTTGATTGCGGGGGCCGTCTTCCTCGGTGTCTTTCCGCGCGCCGACTACAACCATCTGCTCAACGTCTACCAACCGGTGCTCATCCTCGCGATGTTGGTGCTCGATCGCTGCATGGGAGACCCGGCGATCGCGCGTTGGCTCGGCAAGCGCGGGGTCCGAGCCGTCGCCGGCTTCGTCGTGGCGAGCTACGTGATCGTGGCGGTCTACTGGTACGCACAGATCGTGATCACGATGGACGCCGAGATCACGCCGCGACGTGGCGGGGTGCTCGAGCGGCCTGAAATCGCGCAACGGCTCAATCAGCTGACCGAAGTCGTCTGGGCGAACACGCGTCCGGGCGACCCCCTGCTCTCGGTCCCCGACCTCGCCATGCTGAACTTCCTCGCCGAACGTTCGATGCCGAGCCCGTACTACAACCTCTACCAGCACCACATTGCGCACGACGGCGGAGCGGCTGTCGTCGACGGCAGTCGGGCGAATGGCGTGCGCTTCGCGGTCGCGCGCTACAACGGCTTCTTCTCCGATCGGGATCGCCTGCGCGACTATGCGCCGACGTTGATCGATCATCTCGACCGGGACTTCGCGATCCAGTTCACGGCGGGCGGTGACAACTTCGTCTTCCTTCACCGCCGACCACGTCCGGCGCCGAAACGCGAAACGGTCCGCTTGCTCGAGCACTGCATGATCGAACCCGAAGTGGATGCGGGGATCGATCATCAGGTGCGCGAACACCTGCTCTTCTCGACCCTCTACCAGGACGAGGGCGACCACCACGACGAAGCGGAGTGGACGGTCGAAAGTCGTTGCCGCATCCAACTGCCCGACGACCCCACCCTGCTCTTTGGCGTGCGGCCCGACTACTACCCGCCGCGCGATGCCGAGCCCGGCGCATCCCTCGACTTCGAAGTCTGGGTCGAGCGCTCGGGTTACGCGCCGGAGAAGGTTCTCGACCACCAGGTCCCGGTCGTGAAGCCGCCCCACCTGCGCCTCATCCGCTACTGGCCCGGCGAACAGCGTGCGGATCTCGGGCGTTTCGCTGGTGAAGAAGTCACGCTGGTCTTCCGCGGACGGCGTCGCGGACGCGTCGAGCAGCATCCACTGGCGTTTCGCAGCTACTCGACGATGTGGATCGACCCGCGGTTACTGGGTGCGGTGACACCGTAGTCGTTCGCTCCTGCGACTCGTGATCAGTAGTCGACGATGATCGACCACCGCGCGTACCAGTCGACGCCGTCCTGGCCGTCGAATTCCTTCGAGTTGAAGAAGGCCATGAACTGGCTCTTGAAGCGGCCACGTTCGAAGCCGAGGCCCATGGGAGCGTGGACCACGATGGTGCGTTTGGTGACCTCGTGTGAGTCCTCGAAGGTGTTCCCGTCGAGGAAGATGTCGCGAGCGACAGCCGAAACATTCACGCCGACGAACAGGTAGACACGCGTGGGACTGTCGCCGTCGTCCGGGGGCGAGAAACGTCCGCGACCGAAGTCTGCTGGGAGTGCGCGGCCGAGCCGGAACATCATTCCCGCGGTGCCTGCCGTCTTCACGTTGCCCAGTTCGCCCGTGAGGTTCGCCAGCACATCGGCCTCGATCCCGGGGGCGAGGACGAGGGGGCGGCCGGGAACGCGCCAGGTGCGCGCACGACGCAGCACCAGGGCGAACTCGTTGTCGAGTTGGTTGTCCCAGCCGCGGAAGGTCGGCGAGTCCGTCGCGACGTGGAGCAGGTCCTGTCCCTGTTCCGCGGCAGCAGCCGGGCCGACGACGCCGATGTCCAGTTCCAAGGTGTCGAGAAAGGGGATCGTTCGTGGATCTGCTCGGGCCTCGCTGCGGTTCCGATCGCGGTGCAGGGAAAGGCGCGTGTACAGGTAGCCGGCATAGGGGCGGTCGTCGGGCACGACCGCGCGCGCCGAGGAATCTTCCGGCGTGTACATCTCGTGGCGCAGGCCGAAGCCGAAGCGAACGTCGCCGGGGTCGTCGTTCCAGGGCGGCAGCGCGTAGGCGAGTTTCGCCATCCAACCCGGCACATTGCCCTGTGGCGCGAGAACGTCCAGCACGAGTCCGTTGGAGTAGTGGCGGTCCTCTCCAGCGAAGACGACGTCGTTGTCGATTTCGAACGCGATGCGCCAGACGCGACCGTCCGCCGCCGCGCGCGACGGCAATGCGATGCTCGCACTCGACAACAGTGCAGCGCCGAGTGCCACGATCGCGAGGTTCATTTGCGATCGTCGCCCTACCGTGGCGTGAAGGCGGCTCAGTTGTATCCCAGCGCTTCGATGCGCTTGCTGCTCTTCAGCCATTTCGGGTCGACCTTCACGAAGAGGTTGAGTCGCACCTGGGTACCGACAAGGGCCTCGATCTGCCTGCGTGCGCGGGTGCCGATGCGTTTCACCATCGACCCGCCGCGACCAACGACGATGCGTTTCTGGCTGTCACGCATGACGAGAATGTTCGCGTCGATCGTCACCCGATCGGCGGACGTTTCCGCGTACTTGATCACGTCGACGGCCATCTCGTAGGGGAGTTCCTGGCCGAGCGCCTCGAACAGGGCTTCTCGCACCAGTTCGCCCGCGAGCCAGCGCACCGGGCGATCGGTGAGGGTTTCGGGGTCGTAGAGCGGCGGCGATTCGGGAAGCGCACGGGCGATCGCGGCTTCGAGGGCCTCGACCCCCTCGCCGCGAAGCGCCGAGATCTCGACCACGGCATCGCAGGGGGTGACGTTTGCGGGAACGTCGATCGCGGCCCCCTCGCTCTCTGCCGCCTCGGTGGAAGCGCCTTTGCCCTTCTTCGGCAGATCCAGCTTGGTCGCTCCGATCACGAAGGGCTTCTCGTAGCGCGCGAGCTTCTCGCACAGCGCGTCGTGGAGCGGCTCCCAACCGCGGGTGTGATCGACCAACACCACGCCGACGTCGCACCCGCGCACCGCTTCGTCCACGGCATCGTTGAGCGCCGCATTCAGGGTGCGCTCGCTTTCATGGAGGCCCGGGGTGTCGACGAAGAGGAGCTGCGCGCCCTCGATGTTGTGGATACCGAGGATGCGACTGCGCGTGGTCTGCGGCTTGGCGGTGACGATGGCGAGCTTCTGCCCGAGCAGCTGGTTCATCAAGGTGGACTTGCCCGCGTTGGGCGGTCCGAGCAGCGCGACGAAGCCCGCGCGATGGGCGGCATCGTTGGTTTCCTTCGAAGTCGAAGCATCGTCGGTCAACGGGAGGCCTCGTCTTCGGCCCGTTCGGCCATCAAGCGGTCCACGCGTTCGAGAGCGACCGTTGCGGCCCCTCGTTCAGCCAACCGCTTGCTGCGCGCGACGCCCTCGCCCCACGGTTCCCCGCCGATCTCGACCTGGACGGTGAAGCGCGCGTCGTCGCCATCGACTTCGCTGTCGTGAATGCAGGCGTAGCTCGGGAAGCCGCCGGTTTCGGCCATCACCCATTCTTGCAGACGTGTCTTTGGATCGCGCTGCATCGGGGCCTTGCCGGTGACGAGTTGGTCCTTGATGACTTCGCGTATCAATCTGGCGACCGCCTCGAGCCCGCCGTCGAGATAGATTGCGCCGAGGATCGCTTCGACGGCATCGGCCAGGATCCCCGGCTTCTGCTCACCCTTCGACTGCTGTTCGGTTCGGCCGAGCCGCAGGAACGGGCCGAGCCCCCAGCGTCCTGCGAGCTTCGCGAGCGACGGTGCATCGACGAGGTTCTGCAGCGCGAGGGTGAGCTCCCCCTCGTGCCAGTCGGGATGGGCCTCATAGAGGGCATGGGCCACCGCAATACCGAGCACCGAGTCCCCGAGAAACTCGAGTCGCTCGTTGCTGGCTTCATCCTTGCGCTCGTTCGCCCAGGACGAATGCTGCAGGGCATTCTGGAGCCGGGCGCGATCGCGAAAGCGATAGCCGAGGCGCTGCTCCAACTCGTCGAGGTCGGGAGCCTCCTGCTCGTTGGCTTCGCGGCCACTCATCGCGCGTGTCTCTCCTGTGCTCGGCTCACCTGATCGGCCCCGCAATCCAACCGCCGCCCAACACCTCGCAGCCCCCTTCGGCGTCGTAGAAGACGGCGGCTTGCCCGGGAGTGAAGGCTTCGACCGGTTCATCGAAGGCCACGCGCACCCGGGCTTCTGCTTCGGGGTGCAGCCATGTCAAGGCACCTGCGTGGCGATGGCGGATCTGTACCTGTGCCCGCACGGGTTCGGCTGGCGCGTTGCCCGCGATCCAGTTGACGCGTTCGACGCGCCCCGTCGACACTTCGAGTTCTTCGCGGTCCCCCACCACGATGCGACCCCTTTCGGCGTCGATGCGACTCACGTAGAGAGGGCGGTTCGCGTTGTCGATGCCGAGGCCGTGTCGCTGCCCCACCGTGTAGTGGTGAATCCCGCGATGGGTGCCCAGCACGCGACCTTCGCGGTCGACGAACTCGCCGCGCAGCGCTTTCGCCTCCGGTCGCAACGTTTCGACCACCGCGGCGTAGTCGCCGTCGGGTACGAAGCAGATTTCCTGACTCTCGGGCTTGTCCGCGGTACCCAGGCCCAGCTCGCGCGCGAGCTTTCGCACCTCGTCCTTGTGCATGTCGCCGAGGGGGAAGCGCGCGCGGAGGAGCTGCTCCTGGGTGAGTTCGAACAGGAAGTAGCTCTGGTCCTTGTTGCGATCGCGTGCGCGGAAGAGGTGTGCGGCTCCGGTTTTCGCATCGATCTCGATGCGGGCGTAATGACCGGTCGCGACCTGGTCGGCGCCAAAGGCGCTTGCGCGTGCGAGCAGGTGGTCGAACTTGAAGCGTGAATTGCAGGTGACGCAGGGGATCGGCGTGCGCCCCTGCAGGTAGTCGTCCGCGAAGCGTTCGATCACTTCTTCGAGGAAGCGGTCGGCGTAGTTGGCGACGAAGAAGCGCACCCCGAGGCGATCGGCGACGCGTCGCGCATCGTCGGCGTCTTCGAGCGAGCAGCAGCGTGAGGCGTCGCCCGAAAGCTGCATCGTCACGCCGACGACATCGAAGTCCTCACGGGCCAGCAGCGCCGCAGCGACCGACGAGTCGACGCCCCCCGACATGGCAACGACGATGCGTTCCCGATCTGCAGAAGCGACCTCCCCTGAGGAAGGTTCGTTTTGAGTCTGGCCGGTCGTCATGGGCCCGCAGCGTGCCCCATCTGGGTCGCGAGCGTCACCGGTTGGTGTCCAGTTCGCGAAGCTTGGCCACCTGTTCCGCGATGATCGCCGCCGCGCGATCGATCTGTGCTTCGTCGACCCCGAACCCGACGCTCAGCCGCAGGCAGCCGAGGGCTTCTTCCGCACTGCGTCCCATGGCGGTCAGCACGTGGGAGGGGTGGATCGAACCCGAATGGCAGGCGGCCCCGGCCGAAGCCGCAACCCCTTCGAGGTCGAGGGACTGCACGAGCACGTCGCCCGCAACGCCGCAGAATTCGACACTCAACGTATTGCAGAGCATCGCCGTGACATCGCCGTTGCGGCGCAGCTTCGGGACATTGGCCGTGAGCGCTTCCCACAGGTGGTCGCGCAAGGCGGCGTACTTCTGCATTCGGTCTTCGAGGTCGGCGCTTGCCAGTTGGGCCGCGAGGCCGAGCCCCGCGATCCCCGCAACGTTCTCGGTCCCGCCGCGAAAGCGTCGCTCCTGCGGCCCGCCCAGGGATCGGGGAGCGCACTCGACACCCGTCTTGACGACGAGGCACCCGACGCCCTTCGGCCCGTTGAACTTGTGCGCGGATAGCGAGAGCAAGTCCGCCGGCACCCGTGAGAGATCGACGTCGGCTTTGCCGACGGCCTGGGTCGCGTCGACATGGAGAAGCGCCCCGCATGCCTTCACGCGATCGGCGATCTCGGCCATCGGTTGGATGACACCGGTTTCGTTGTTGGCCCAGATGATCGTCACGAGGCGAGGCCCTTCAGCCAGCACGGCGTCGAGGGTGGCGAGATCGATGAGGCCGGCTTCGTCGACCGGAAGCCGCGTGACGCGGTGTCCCTGCGCATCCAGCCAGACGAGTGGCGCTTCGATGGACGGATGCTCGACCGCGGTCGCGACGACGTGCTGCGCGGTCTGCGAACCCGCTCGAGCCTCTTCGACCGTTCCGATCAGCGCAGTGTTGTTGGCCTCGGTCGCACCGGCCGTGAAGTAGATCTCGCGCGGGTTCACGCTGAGCAAGGCCGCGATCTGTTCACGCGCCGTGTCCACCAGCCGCCGCGCCACAGCACCTTCGGCGTGGGTGCTGGACGGGTTGCCGTACACCTCGTGGAGCACCCGCGACATCCGCTCAGCGACTTCGGGGAGCAGTGGTGTCGTGGCGTTGTGATCGAGGTAGACCCGGTCGCTCACGAGAGCTGCGCTCCGTCGTCCGCGTCTGCATCTTCCGCCCGCGGTTCGGGCCTTTCCGGGACCTTCGCGAGGATGTCGCCCAGGGTGTGGGACGACGCGTAGCGTGCCGTCGCGCGATCGAGTTCGCCGATCATCTCTTCGACCGCGGGGGCGACCGCTTCGGCGGGTTCGCCGATCGTCTCGCCCCGCTGTCCGCGAATGGCGTCGAGCAGGTCGGCGACGCGGATGCGCTCGGCCGGACGACCGAGGCGATAGCCCTCCCCTTCGTCGCCGAGATTGCATTGGCTCAAGATGCCGTCGTCTTCGAGGAGATCGAGCACTTCGCGCACCGCTCGCACCGAAGCCCCGACGCCCGCGGCAAGCACTTCGGCGCTGGGGACGGTGCGGTCGTCGCGAAACGCGCGCGCGACTTCGACCGAAAGCATCAACCCGAGGGTTTCGACTTCGGCGGGCGACAGCGTCGTGGAACTGACTTCGAGGCGATAGTGGTCGCGGTTTTGATGCGCAAAGCTGAATTCGGCACCGAGCAGCACGATTGCCCAGCAGACGTAGAGCCAGACGAAGAGCAACGGCAGCGCGGCAAAGCCACCGTACAAGGCGCTGGCTCGCGCTGCGCCGAAACTCATCCCCAGATAGGCCGACTGCGCAATGCTGAACAAGACGGCCGCGAGCAGCCCACCGAGCAGCGCACTGCGCGCCTGCACCTTCGTGTTCGGGAAGAACCAGTAGATGAAGCTGAAGCCGGCCAGCAGGAAGAGGCCCGGCGCATAGCGCAGGCCCATCTCGTAGAGCAGCGCGAAGCCCGGCCACTCGAGCAGACGGGTCACGATCGGGTCCGACTGCAGCGTGGCACCGAGCGACATCGCGGCACCGGTGAAGAGCGGCACCACGATGATGACGGCCAGGTAGTCGGAGAAGCGTCGCGCGAACCCGCGGTTCTTGCGTACGCCCCAGATCGAGTTCAGCGTCGTTTCGAGATGCCGCAGTGCGAGCACGGTCGAAAGGAAGAGTGTGGCGGCACCCACGCTACCGAGTCCCACGATGTTCGCGCTCTCGACCAACTCGAGCAGGGTCTCACTGGCACCGGGGCTTCCGGCGGCGAGATACTCGACCGCAACGACCGCGAGGTCGTTGTTGGGATCGAACAGGCGCACGATCGAAAAGGCCACGGCGAACAGCGGGATCACCGAGAGCGCGGTTACGTAGGTGAGCGCACTCGCGCGGAGCAGGAGCTGATCCTTGACGAAGCCCTCCCCCACCATCATGACGACCTGCAAGGCCCGGGTCGTCATGCCGAGCAGCGAGCGAGGATGCTGGTCGATCCGCCAGAGATCCTCGAAGAGGAACTGCTGCACGCGTTCGAGTTGCTGCATGGGAGAAAGCTTCATGGCGACGACTCGTTTCGTGTCGTGCCCGCGTCCGCGAGCCCGACCAGACCTGCGACGGTAGCCGGACCGATGCCCACGATCCGTTCGAGATCGGAGAGCGAATCGAAAGGCGCCTTCGTGCGCGCTTCGACGATGGCCGCAGCCCGCCGTGGGCCGATGCGGGGAAGCACTTCGAGGGCTCGTGCATCGGCGCGATTCACGTCGAGGGGGAGTCCGAAGAGCAGTCGCGCGGGGCCACGAACCCGCGCTCCGTCCCCAGCGTCGCAGCGGCACGACACGTCGGTCGTCCAACCTTCGTTGGCTGCTCGTTCGAAGGGTGTGGCGCAGGGAACGCTGGCGACCGCGAGGGCATTGGCGCCAGGGTCCGCCGGCTGCGCCTGGTTGTACGCGAACAGCACCGCCGCGAGCGCCACGGCGGCACCCTGGACCTCACGGCTTGCAGGTCGCCAAGCTGGCATCGACGGGCCTCCCCCCGTTGTCCGCGTGGCCGTCCCTATTCGGGGGCGGGTTCGGCGGCACCGTCTTCGACGAACTCGGCGTGGAGGGCGCGCAGGGCGAGTTCGGCGTACTTCTCCTCGATCACCACGGAGACCTTGATCTCGCTCGTGCTGATCAACTGGATGTTGATCCCTTCGTCGGCAAGCGTGGTGAACATTCGCGCCGCCACGCCCGCGTGGTCCTGCATGCCGAGGCCCACGATGGAGATCTTCGCGATCGCCTCGTCTCCTTCGACTTCGGTCGCACCGATCTCGCCCGACGCCGCGTTCGCGATTTCGAGCGCCTTCTTGTACTCGCCGCGCGGCACGGTGAAGGTCATGTCGGTGGCGCCGTCGCTCGACAGGTTCTGCACGATCATGTCGATCTGGATGCCTGCGTCGGAAATCGGCTTGAAGAGCTTGCCCGCAATGCCGGGGTGATCTTCGACCCCCTTCACGCGGATCTTCGCTTCGTTCAGATTGTGGGTGACCCCGGAGACGACCAGTCGCTCCATCACATCCTCCTCGCGCGTGACCCAGGTCCCTTCGTCGGACTTGAAACTCGAACGCACGTGAATCGGCACGCCGTAGCGCATGGCGAATTTGACCGAGCGAATCTGCAGCACCTTGGCACCCAGACTCGCCATTTCGAGCATTTCTTCGTAGGCGACGCTGTGGAGCTTGCGTGCATCGCTGACGACACGCGGGTCGGCGGTGTAGACCCCGTCGACATCGGTGTAGATCTCGCAGACATCGGCCTCGAGCGCACAGGCCATCGCCACGGCGGAGGTATCCGACCCGCCGCGCCCCAGCGTCGTGATGTTGCCCTCCGGATCGATCCCCTGAAAGCCCGCGATCACCGCGATGGCGCCTTCGTCGAGGGTGGCGCGCAGCCGCGTGCAGTCGATCTCGGTGATCCGCGCTCGGGTATGATCGGAGTCGGTGTTCATGCCCATCTGCGCGCCGGTGAAAGAACGCGCCTCGCGCCCGAGCTGGTGGATCGCCATCGCGAGCAAGGCAATCGTCTTCTGCTCGCCCGTCGAAACCAGCACGTCGTATTCGCGCGCGTCGGGGCGCTCACCGCCGAGTTGCTGGGCGAGGTCGACGAGTTGATTGGTTTCGCCACTCATGGCCGAAACGCAGACCACGACCTGGTTGCCTTCGTCGTGGGTCGCGACGACCCGCCTGGCCACGTTCCGGATGCGGTCGGGGTCACCGACGCTGGTGCCACCGTATTTTTGAACGATCAGAGCCACGCTGTCTTGCCTTCTGCCGTCTGTCTGGATGTCTGGATGTCTGGATGTTCGGGAAACAGGGCGATCAGTTCTCGCGGCCGGTCGGCGCGAGCCCCGCGACGTCGAGCGCCTCACACCAGGCGTCGAGCAACTTGCCGCTCGCCGGACCGGTGGCATGCACTTGGAACACGCGCAGGGCTGAGTCTGTTTCCTTCGATTCTGTAGGGCTTGGGACCGTGCTGGCTGAAGGCTCCGCGTCGGTAGCCGGGAAAGGCGTCGGCGGCGAGGTTTCGGCCGCTCCTGCACGCTCGCGCGCGATCCGAACGACGAGATGATCGGGCGGAAGCGCCTGCTGGAAGCGATCCCCCCATTCGATCGCCAGGATGGCATCGAGCGCCAGCAGGTCGAGAAAACCTACCTCCTCGAGGGCGCTTTCGCTTTCCAATCGATAGAAATCCATGTGGACGAGGCCACGCCCCGTTTCGCCGCCGTACTCGTTGACGATCGCGAAGGTGGGGCTCGTGACCTGAACGGGATCGAGTTCGAGCCCCTGCGCCAGCCCCTTCACGAAGTGGGTCTTGCCGACACCGAGATCGCCCACCAGGCAGACGACCGTGGGCTGTGTCGTCTGGGCTGCGAGGAGCGCGCCTGCGCGCTCGGTCTGCTCAGGAGTTCGGGAAACGAACGAGGAGTGCACGGGAGCGCTCGGGGAGTTGCGACGCACGGTTGGCTGCGGCGCTCGGCTGAAAGTCGTCGGTCGAGGCCGGCCTGCCCTCGCGCAACGCGGTGCAGGTCGCCGGCAGTTCGTCGGCGATTTCGTGGGCGAGCAGGCCGCTGTTCCCCCGCTGAGACGCGAGCCGGTCAGCCGCGAGACCGTGGAGATACACGCCGAGGGTCGCGGCTCCGAACGCTCCCAGGCCCTGGGCGAGCAGGCCTGCAACGAGGCCGGTGAGAACGTCGCCCGTACCTCCGGCCGCAAGCGCGGGGCCTCCGGTCGGGTTGATGGCGACACGGCCATCGGGGTCGGCGATCACGGTCGCGGCCCCCTTGAGTACCACCACCCCACCGCTGCGCGAAGCGAGTGTGCGAGCAGACGAAACGCGATCGCGGTTGATCTCGCCGGCGGTCGAGCCAAGCAGCCGCGCTGCTTCACCAGGGTGCGGGGTGAGGATGCTGGCCGCCGTGCGCGCCTTCAGGATCGCGAGTGCGCCGTCGTGCGGCGCGAAGGCGTTGAGCCCGTCGGCATCGATCACGAGTGGCCGCTCGATGCGCTTCGCGAGTTCGTGCACGAGGCTTGCGGTTTCTTCCTGGGTCCCGATCCCGGGCCCGAGGGCCACGACGTCGCGCGCCTCGGCCAGGGCGAGGAGATGGCTTGCACTCGCCGCTGCGAACGCGTGGTCGTCGGTGTCGGGAACCGGTGCCGTCATGGCCTCGGTGGTCTTGACCTCGAGGATTTCGTTCAGACCCGCCGGGCAGGCCACGGTGACGAGTCCGGCACCGACGCGTGCTGCACCGAGCGACGATAGCTGCGCGGCGCCCGTCTTGCCTCGCGAGCCCGCGACCACGAGGACGTGGCCGAAGCTTCCCTTGTGACCGGCGGCGCTGCGCTGCGGAAGATTCGCAGCGGCGGCTTCTTCGGACCAGAGTTCCGCGCCTGCCCGAACGTCCGGGCTCTCGTCGTGGATCCCGATCCGGGCGACATGGATCATGCCGGCGCACGAGCGGCCGGGTTCGAGACAGAGGCCGATCTTCGGCAAGCCGATCGTGACCGTTTCAGTGGCCTCGACCGCCGTGCCGAGCACCTGGCCGGTGTCGCTATCGAGACCCGATGGCAGGTCGACGGCGATCACGACTGCACCGCGCTGGCGTTGCCCGCGGATCCACTCGACGTGGGCCGCCGCTTCACCCTCGAGCGTACGCGCAAGCCCGGTGCCGAACAATGCGTCGACCACGACTGCGGGTTCATCGACGCGAGCGGGGTCATCGAGGGGTTCGATTCCCAGTGCCGACAACCGCACGAGGTTCGCAGCGGCGTCGCCTGCGAGATCATTCGACCCGCCGAGGATGCTCACCGCGACGGGGATGCCTAGCACTGCGAGATGGCGCGCAACAACGAAGCCATCGCCGCCGTTGTTTCCGCGCCCGCACACGATCATGACCTGGCCGGGACCGCTCGTCAGATTCGCGAGCACGCGCTGCACGACCGCGCGCCCCGCGCTTTCCATCAAGACTTCGCCCGGTACGCCCAGGGTCTTGATCGTGTGGTGGTCGAGCGCCCGCATCTCTTCGGCACAAACGAGCGGCCAGGCGTGCTGCGACATGGGCGTGCTCCGCGCCTCAGGCCGCGAGGGCCTTGGCGAGTTCGTCCGCGAGATGCTGCGCGATCGACTGCACCGCTTCTTCGCTTTCCCCTTCGACCATCACGCGCGCGAGCGACTCGGTCCCGCTGTAACGAATCAGCACACGGCCACGGTCGCCGAGTTGGGCTTCGACTTCGGCGATCGCCCGCTGGACGCTGGGCAGCGTGTCGATCGGACGCTTTTCCGCCACCCGAACGCCGAGCAGCGCCTGGGGAAAGCGCTGGAAGTCCGCGGTGAGTTCCGACAGACGGCGCCCCGTGCGTGCCATCACCGAGAGCACCTGGAGCGCACTCTTGAGACCGTCGCCCGTGCTCGATTGATCGAGGAAGATGAGGTGCCCCGACTGCTCGCCGCCGAGGTTGTAGCCGTGCTCGCGCATGGCCTCGACGACGTAGCGGTCGCCGACCTGGGTGCGCCGCAGGTGGAGCCCCTGGTCCTGCAGGGCGATCTCGAGACCGAGATTGCTCATCACCGTCGCCACCACGCCATCGCCGCGCAGCATGCCGCGCCCACTCATGTCGCGCGCGCAGAGCGAAAGAATCATGTCGCCGTCGAGGACCTTGCCCTTTTCGTCGACGAGGACCACGCGATCGGCGTCGCCGTCGAGGGCGATACCGACGTCGGCACCGGTCTCCTTCACTTTCTCGGCGAGCTTCTCGGGGTGGAGCGAGCCGCAGCCGTCGTTGATGTTCCGTCCGTTGGGCTCGATCCCGATGCTGTGAACGTCCGCGCCGAGTTCCCAGAGCACGATCGGCCCGACCTTGTAGGCGGCGCCGTTCGCGCAGTCGAGCACGACCTTGAAGTCCCCGAGGCTGGCGTCGAGGGGGAAGCCATTCTTGAGGTTTACGACGTAACGTGCCGCTGCGTCGTCGATTCTTCGTGCCGCACCGACGTTGTCGGATGTCGCAAGGCCGCCGCGCAGCTCGTCCGAGCCGAGCAGGTTCTCGATGCGTTCTTCGATGGCGTCGGCGAGCTTGAAGCCGTCCTGCCCGAAGAACTTGATGCCGTTGTCCAGGTAGGCGTTGTGGCTGGCCGAAATCATCACGCCCGCATCACAGCGCATGTCGGTCGTCAGGTACGAGAGCGCCGGCGTCGGCATTGGACCAACCTGGATGACGTCGACGCCCATCGAGGTGATCCCCGCCGCGAGCGCGTCTTCGAACATATAACCGGACAGCCGCGTGTCCTTTCCGATCAGGATACGGTGGGCGTCTCGATCGCCTTGCCCGCGAAACACGAAGGCGATCGCCTGCCCGAGGGCGAGCGCCACTTCGGGGGTCATCGGATGGACGTTCGCTTCGCCGCGGACGCCGTCGGTGCCAAAGAGCTTGTCGCTGTTGCCGCTACTCATGATTCTTCCAATTGCCTTGCGCGTGTGCCGCCCGCGGGAGGAGCGGCGTCGAGTTCTTCGTGGGGTTCGGGGGCGATGTGAAGGACCACCTTGATGGGTTCTTCTTCTTCGAGTCTCACGGTACCGGCACCGAGCAACACGCTCACCTGCCGCTCTTCGCGAGCGTTGAGACCGGTGAGATCGACCGGCTCGGTCACGACTTCACGCAGCCGCAGCACATGGCCTCGAGCGCCGGTCAACCAGACGTGGCTGGGCTGCACTTCCACCCGTTCGAGCACGTAGCCTTCCGGCAGTTCGCCCGTGGTGTCGACGCGAATGCCGACGGCCTTACGTCCACGCGGTTCGAAGTGGATGAAGATGCGCGACGGCGAGCGGCTCACGATGCGCGCGCCGCGAGGCAGTTTGATGTTCGACACGTCGACTTCGAAGTCGGCGTCTCCGGGTTTGCTCCCCGATACGTCGATTGCGTAGCGAAGCTGGTCCGGATCGACGTTCCGCAGCGCCGCCTGGCTCCCCATGATGCGCACGTTGATGTCGCGTGGGGTCTGGTCGGTGACGACGAGGTCCTGGCTCATTTCGAGCAACTCGATCGGCACGTCATAGGCGCGCTCGATCGACGAAGCCCCGTGCGCAAGCGCCCACAGGACGACGGCGATCACCAGCGCGAGCGCCAGGGCGCCGGGGCGAAGATTGGAAGTGCGACGCGTCATCGTGATGGTGGTTCCGTTCTGTCCTTCCGCGCTCTCGTGGGCCGCGGGTTGATTGCGATTGGCTGACTAGGAGCCCGAACGCTTCGTGCTGACGACCTCGCTCGTGTCTGCGACCTCGAGGGGACGCGAAATTTCTTCGCTGCTCGGCAGCTCGCGGCGTTCGTTGCCCAGGATCTGACGCAGCGCGACGCGCAGATGGGGGGCGTCGAGGCCGCGCAGCATTTCACCGCCCATCACGATCGAAATCGTGCCCGTCTCTTCCGAGACCACGATCACGACGGCATCGGTTTCTTCGGTGATGCCCACGGCCGCCCTGTGTCGGGTGCCGACCCCTTCTGGGAGATCAGTCTTGAGGGTGAGGGGCAGGATGCACCCGACCGCCGCGATACGGCCGCCCTGGATCAGGGCCGCCCCGTCGTGTAGCGGGGACGTGGTCGCAAAGATCGAGGTGAGCAGGTCCTTGGTCACGGCCGAATCGATCCTGTTGCCGACTTCGACTTGATCCGAAAGTGCGGTCTCGCGTTCCAGCACCATGAGCGCGCCGGTCTTGCGCTGGGCGAGGTACTGCGCCGCGCGCACGACCTCTTCGACGATCTGGCTCTCCTGTTGCGCAGAGACGTCGGGGAAGAATCCGCGCCCCACCCGCGCCAATGCCCGCCGAATGTCGTGCTGGAACAGCACCACCATGATGAGCGGTGCGTTGTTCAGGAAGTTGTCGAGCACGATGCCGACGGCCACGAGTTCGAGGGTCTGCGAAGCCAGGCTGGCCGCCATCAAGACGATCAGCCCGACCAGGATCTGGACCGCGCGCGTGCCGCGGATCAGCAGCAGCACCCAGTAGATGCCCGCCGTCACCAGGATGATGTCGATCGAGTCGCGGATCGGATCGAAGCCGAGGGCAAACGATGCCCACGTCTCGGTCAGGGACTGCCAGAGATACTCGATCACCTCAATCTCTCATCCTTCGAGCCGGCCGCTCAACTGGGGATCGGTTCCGGCTCGGGATCCGACATGTTGTCCCCTGAAAAGTCACCGCGCGATTCGGATTCGGGCGTCTGCGACGACGAATCCTTTTCGGCCTTGCGTTCGATCACTTTGACGAACGGGGGCAGCGGCTCGTCCTTCAAGAGCAGGTCGAGTTCGTCGGTTTCGAGCGTTTCGCGCTCGAGCAGCGCCAGCGCGATGCGGTCGAGGACGTCGCGGTTGTCGACCAGCAACTGCATGGCTTCGTCGTACTTGCCCTGCAACAGATCGGCGACTTCAGCGTCGATTTCTTCGGCCTTCTTCTCGCTGTAGTCCTTGCGCTGCATCATGTCGCGGCCGAGGAAGACGTCGCCATTGCTCTCGCCGTACATCACGGGGCCGAGGCGATCACTCATGCCGTACTGGCAGATCATGCGGCGCCCCCAGCCAGTCGCCTGCTCGAGGTCGTTTGAAGCGCCCGTCGAGAAGTGACCGAAGATCAGCTCTTCGGCCGCGCGTCCGCCCATCGCGTGGCGGATCAACGCGTGGATCTGGGTCTTGGTGAGGTTGAAGCGATCTTCGACGGGCAGCGTCTGCGTCACGCCGAGGGCCATGCCGCGCGGGATGATCGTCACCTTGTGGACGGGATCCGAATCATCCGGCGTGAGCATGCAGACGAGCGCGTGACCGGCTTCGTGGTACGCCGTAATGCGCTTGTCTTCGTCGCTCATGATCATGTTGCGACGCTCGGTGCCGAGGATGACCTTGTCCTTGGCGTTTTCGAAGTCCTCGTGGGCCACGCGCTGGGCACCCCGGCGGGCGGCCAGCAGCGCGGCTTCGTTCACCAGGTTCTGCAGGTCGGCGCCCACCATGCCGGGGGTACCGCGAGCCTGGATCTCGAGATCGACGTTGTCGTCCAGCGGCACGCGGCGGGTATGGATCTTCAAGATCTCGTAGCGACCGCGCAGGTCGGGGCGTCCCACCACGACGCGTCGATCGAAACGGCCCGGGCGCAGCAGCGCCGGGTCGAGCACGTCGGGCCGGTTGGTGGCTGCGACGAGGATGACACCCTCGTTACTCTCGAAGCCGTCCATCTCGACGAGCAGCTGGTTGAGCGTCTGTTCGCGTTCGTCGTGACCGCCGCCGAGACCGGCGCCGCGATGGCGCCCGACGGCGTCGATCTCGTCGATGAAGATGATGCACGGCGCGTGCTTCTTGCCCTGCAGGAAGAGGTCGCGCACGCGCGAAGCCCCCACGCCGACGAACATCTCGACGAAGTCCGAACCCGAAATCGAGAAGAACGGAACCGAGGCTTCACCGGCGACGGCGCGCGCCAGCAGCGTCTTGCCCGTACCGGGCGGACCGACGAGCAGCACGCCCTTCGGAATGCGGCCGCCGAGGCGCGTGAACTTCTTGGGCTCCTTCAAGAACTCGATGATCTCTTCGAGTTCGACCTTGCTCTCCTCGATGCCCGCCACGTCCGAAAACGTCACGCGGGTTTCGTTTTCGGTGAGCATGCGGGCCTTCGACTTGCCGAAGCTCATCGCCTTGCCACCGCCGGACTGCATCTGGCGGATGAAGAAGATCCACAAGCCGATGAACAAGAGCAGCGGGAACCACATGATGAGGATCTGCCGCCAGAAGCTGCCCTCGTCCTTGGGCTGGGCTTCGAACGAAACGTTGTGCTCACGCAGCTGCGTGATGAGTTCCTGCGTGACGACCGGGGCGTAGGTCGTGAATTCGGTGCCGTCGTTCAGCTTGCCCTTGATCACGCCCTCTTCGATCATCACCGACTCGATGCTCGAGTCTTCGAGATTGATCAAGAACTCGCTGTACGCGATGTCGGGCGGTGCGGCTTCGTCTTGATTCAGCATCGTGACGAGCAAGAGGATGACGACCAGGATCACCACCCAGAGCGCCATGTTCTTGTAGAATTGTTGGTTCACGAAGTCCCCTGACTGAAATTCGCCGGTCCGGGGGCGGATCCCCGGTCCTGCGCACACGGCGCGTTTGCCCTGCTCTAAGCACCCGCCTCGGCGGGACAACACCTGTTGGTCACGGATTCCACAGTTACGACGGGCTCGGGAGCGATTTCGTCCCCTGGCTCGCCTTGTTGCTCGGGGGCTTTGCGCGAATGTTGCGCCCCATGATGCCATCGGTCCGTAGCGGACCTGTCTTGAACCGGCGCGAGACGGGAGCGAACCCGCTCGACGGGCGCGCTGGCCGGGCAATGATGGCCTTCGGTTAACTGATGCCGGCGCGTCAGCTGTGGTTCCTCTCGCGGCCCTTCACAGCTCGTGGCTCTTCACAGCTCGTGGCCCTTCACAGCTCGTGCCTCCACGGCGCAGTTCGGGCTGCGGTCCAACAGGCGGCCATCTCCTCCAAATGGCTGAAAACAAAACTGTTTGGCGGAGCCTAGCATGCCCGCCTGCGGGGTCACCCGGTTGTCTTCCCCCTCGCGCTCGAAGCCCCGGGGTCGCGCCCCTGGGAGGCGGCGAGGTAGAAGACCAGGCGCCCCTGCTCGCGGCGCAAGCGAAGGGGCGACGGGAGTTCGATTTCGCGACCGCCCGGAGCGCCCGGCCCGGCCCGCAGGAAGTCGAGGGCGCGGTCGAGCTGACGCCGGTCGAGGTTCCGCCCGCCGCCCAGATGCTGGATCGCACGTGCGACGAGTCTCCTCGCGAGTCCTTCGGGATGTTCCTGCCATGCGGTTTCGACGCTCTCGAGGCGGTTTTCTTCGACGACGCGGAACGTCTGTTCGAACGCACGCTCGACGAGCGGTTCGAGCCACTCGCGGTCGCGGCGCTGCGATTCGGCCAGGCGTCCGAGGGCCGACACGAGGTTCGGGTTGAAGGCCTGCTCGAGCGCGGGAAGCGCTTCGAGGCGCAGCCGGTTGCGTGCGTAGTGGGTGTCCTGGTTCGACGCGTCTTCCCGCCAGCGCAGGGCCCCGGCCCGGGCGTAGGCCTCGAGTTCGGCCCGTCGCAGGGAGAGCAGCGGCCGCACGATTCGCCCGTCGCGGCTCGCTTCGGGGATGCCCGCGAGGCCGTCCGGCGACGTGCCCCGCAGCAGTCGCAGCAGCACGGTTTCGGCCTGGTCGTCGAGGTGGTGGGCGGTCGCGATCCGGCGGCTGCCCGCCCGCGCTGCGATGTCGTCGAGCGCCCGATAGCGAAGCTGGCGCGCGGCCTCCTGAACGCTCGGCCGCGTGCGATTGCGTTGATCGCGGCGGGCCGCGTCGACGTCGATTCGCACCACCTCGCACGCGAGTCCCAGGGACGCGGCCTGCGCTTCGACGCACTTGCGGTCGCCTTCCGACTCGGCGCCTCGCAAGCCGTGGTCTACGTGTCCCACGACGAGCCCGATGTCCCGCTCGGTCGCGACCGCGGCCAACAGATGCAGCAGCGCGGTCGAGTCGAGTCCCCCCGACACGGCGACCACCAAGGTTTCGCGCGCCACGCCGAGGGCGTCGAGGGCGGCGAGTACGCGTTGTTCGGTGGGCTCCATGGGCCCGACATGGTACAGCCGTTGGGGCTGGCGTCTGGCATGGCCCCGTGCCGATGGTATTCACTGCGCGCCGTGTCGAATCGTGAGCCCAGCAGCGTGTCGCAACTCCAGCCCCGTTCGGCGGAGCCGTCTGCCCCCGCGGTCGAACACAATCCGGCGAACTGGATTCGGCATTGGGCCGAGCAACACGGCGAGCGCACGGCGATCGTTTTCGACCAGCGAGAATCGAGCTGGGTCGACTTCGAGAACCGTGTTGGGCAATTGGCAGACGCGTTGTCCGGCATGGGCGTCCGCGCGGGGGATCGCGTCGCGATCCATCTCGCAAACCACCCCGCCTACCTCGACGTCGTATTCGCCTGCGCGCGCATCGGCGCGATTTCCCTTCCCATCAACCTGCGCCTCGCTCCCGCCGAGCTTGCGTTCATCCTGGGAGACGCGGAGCCCACGCTCGTGGTCCGCGACCGCGAACACGAAGCGGTGCTCGCCGCCGCCGGTGATCGCCTGGGCAAGACGCCGGCCGACTGGTGTGTCCCGGACAGCCTCGATGCATGGGCGAGCGAACTCGCGGCGCGGGCCGAGTCGTCGGCGCACGCCCTTCCGGACATCGCACCCGTTCGACCCGACGACCCGATGATGATCATGTACTCGTCGGGTACGACGGGCACGCCCAAGGGTGCCGTGCTGCCCCACCGCAAGGCGCTGTTCAACGCGTTGAATGCGGTGGGTTGCTTCGCGATCGAGCCGGCGGCCCGTTGCCTCGTGTTTGCCCCGCTCTTTCATTCGCTGGGGCTCCACATCCTGTCGCTCCCGCTCCTGTTCGGAGGCGGCACGCTGGTGCTGCACCGGCGCTTCGAAGCGGAGGCTGTGCTCGAGGACGTCGGGCGTCAGCGGATCAGCTACATGGGCGGCGTGCCCACGCACTACGAGCGCCTGCTCGACGCCCTCGCGAAGCCCGAAGCGAGCTTCGATCTCTCGTCCCTGCAGTTCCTGTTCGGCGCGGGCGCTGCGATCGAACCGGCGACCGTGCACGCCTTCGCGGACCACGGCGTGGTGTTGAAACAGGGCTACGGCCAGACCGAAACCTCGATGCTGTGCTGTCTCGAAGAAGCCGACGCCGCGCGCAAGGCCGGGAGCGTTGGCCGCCCCCTCGAACACCTCACGCTGCGGGTCATCGACCGCGAGAGCCTCGGGGGCCCGGTCGCGGATTGGCGCGATGTGTCCGGTGATCCCGGCGTTGGCGAAGTCGGCGAGGTCGTCGTGCGCGGGCCGGTCACGATGCTGGGCTACTGGCGCAACGAAGCGGCCACCCGGGAAACCCTGCGCGACGGTTGGGTGCTGACGGGAGACCTGGCCCGCATCGACCCGGAGGGTTTCGTGACGCTGACCGGGCGCTCGAAGGAGATGTTCATCTCGGGCGGCGAGAACGTCTATCCCGCCGAGATCGAGGCCGCCTATGCGGACCACCCCGAGGTGCGAGAGATCGCGGTCGTCGGCGTCGAGGATCCCGACTGGGGTGAGGTCGGCATCGCTTTCGTGGTGCGCGAACCCGGTCGCGACGTCGGCGCCGAAGCCCTGCTGGCCTGGGGGCGCGAGGTGCTCGCCCCGTTCAAACTCCCCCGTGACTTCGTCTTCGTCGATGCACTGCCGCGTACGGGCTCGGGGAAGGTGCAGAAGTTCAAGCTCGCGGCGTCCCGCGAATAGCCCTGGCCCGCACGCTCGGCGCGATACGGCCGGGAGGAGAAGGCGGGATTGGTAGCGGTGGCTGGACTTGAACCAGCGACCTACGGCTTATGAAGCCGTCGCTCTAACCGACTGAGCTACACCGCCAGGAATCCCGAACCTGCTGCCACGCCTGACTCGCATGCGATTTTTCGCCGGGCCGGGTCGCGAAGCGGCGCAGACCTTAGCGCACGCTTTCGACGACGAAGAGGCCCGGGCCGTGATTCCATCGGCGGCTCGCGCCGTCGACTGGAATGAGTCAGGGCTGGGCGGGGCCGACCGCACCGGTCGCCTGGAGTTCGGCGACCAGCTTTTCGAGTGCCTGCACCCGGGCCTCGAGGGTTTGGGCGGTATCCGCCTCCGTGGGCGGGGCCGCGGCCACATCGGGGCGCTGCCCGAACCCGGGGATGGCGAAGCGCCCGACCTTGCCGATCAGGGCGTCGAGGTCGGGGATGACTTCCCCGATGCTGCCGGTGTGCACGAAGATCTCGCGCAGCGGGTCGGCTTCGAAGTCCGGCCGGGTCGATGCGCACTGCATGTCGAGACTCGCCCCGGTGCCAAATCGGGTGAACGAGCCGAAGAGCACGAAGTCGGTGCCCCGCTCCTTGGCGGTGTCGATCGCCTGCGGGAGGCGGGTCGTTCCCAACTCGACCTCCTCGACGCGCACGACCTCGAAGCCGCCAGCCTGCTCGATGCGGGACGCCAGCATGTCGGCCAGGCCGTTGCGCAGGAAGGTGGGGTCGTCTGCGCTGTGGACCACGATGGGAAGGATCGCGATCGAAACGGGTTCTTCGGCCTGGGCCGCAGTCGTCGCGGCGAGACCGAACCATGAGCCGAACACCAGGGCGACGCGAAAGGCGTGTCGCAGAAATTGCACGGTCGTATCCCTTTTCGTGTTGAACCTGCGGCCAAACGCCGCCGCGCTGCTTGAACCTAGCCCGGAACGACGGGGCGCGGCGTCCTCGCCGAACCCCCGGGTCATTCTCATGGACGAGGGTGAGCCCCAAACGGTTCAGGCGGACCTGCAGTCACCGAGCGCCCGATGCGAGAGACTCGCGAAGGCCGGGATGCCGATTGCGCAGCGGCAGCCCGATCGACCTTGCCCCCCCCGAAAAACCGGTCGCAGTGTCTGTCAGGCGCGTGTATGCGTCAAGCAGAGGTGTGGCACACGTTCACGGGGAGGTGGCCGACACTCACCTCGTCCGGGTCGCGCCACCTTCGTCCGGGGCTGCGTCGGCAAGGGCCTTCGCGAGGTGACGCAACCGCGTGAGTTCCTGACAGGCCAACCGGGTGTGCGGAAAGGCGGGCGCTCAGACAATCGCGTCGAGGGCGCGTTCGAGGGCCTCGATGTCGCCGTCGTTTTGCACCACGTAGTCGGCGAGGGCTTCGACGGCGTCGAGTTGCTGCGCGCTCGGGTCGGCGTTCTTCTCTTCGCGCCGCTCGTGTTCGCGGAACGCCTCGAGGGTGGTGGCGTCGCCTTCGCGCTTGCGCGCAAGCATGCGCTCGAAGCGCACCGCTTCACTGGCGTGGACCCAGAGCAGCTTGAAGCCCTGCCCGGCCGCCCCCAGCGCTTTGACTTCTGCCGGGTGTCGCACGGAGTCGACCGCGTAGTCCTTGCCGGGCGGCATGCGTTCGAGCAGGCGATCGGCGAGCACCGACGACCCGCCCTCGGTGCGCAACTCGTTGCCGGTGCGGGTCATCAAGTCGCGTTCGTGGGGCAGATCGCGTTCGGTCAGCACGTAGCGGATCACGTCGGAAAGTGAGTGATCGCGGTAGCCACGCGCCACGAGCAGTTTGATGACTTCGCCCTTCCCGGCGCCGTTGCGCCCCGCGACACCAATGATCATGCGGGGGGTCTACCGTCGGCGGCTGCGCGGGTCAACGGTGCGTGGCCGCGGCCCGATCGATTGCGGCGCGCTTCGGCCTCTCTTAGCCTGCGCGGCCATGCGAGTCTTTGTGACGGGAGCGTCGGGCTTCGTGGGACGGCGGTTGGTCGCGAGACTCGAAGCCGCGGGCCACGCGGTGCGCGGCGCGGACGCTGACCTCGATGTGCGCGATCGCGGGGCTCTCGAAGGAGCCTTTGGCGAATACAGCCCCGACGCGATCATCCACCTGGCCGCCCAGAGCTCCGTTGCGGCTTCGTGGCGCGAACCCGCGGCGTGTTTTCGCGTGAACTACCTCGGCACCCACAACCTGTTGGAAGCCGTTGCCCGCTCGTCGCCCGATGCACGCGTGCTCCTGGTCGGCTCGGCGGACGAGTACCGGACCACCCAGGCCGATGCGCCGGCCTACGACGAAACCACCGGCCTGCGCCCGGGCTCCCCCTACGCGCGCACCAAGGCCGCCGGGGAACTGCTCGGCGCCCTCGCACGGGACCGGGGGCTCGACGTGATGTGCACCCGTTCGTTCAATCACACGGGCGCAGGGCAATCCGACGTCTTCGTCGCATCGAGCTTCGCGCGGCAGATCGCCGAAATCGTCGAGGGGCTTCGCGAACCCGAAATGGCCGTCGGCAACCTCGATTCGGTCCGCGACTTTCTCCACGTCGAAGACGTGATCAGCGCCTACATCGCCCTGCTCGATCGCAGTGTTCCCGCAGACGTGTTCAACGTCGCAAGTGGAAAGCCGGTGCGTGTGAAGACGATCCTCGAAACGCTGATGGATCTCGCCGGCGTTTCACCCGCGGTCAGCGTGAATCCAGACTTCTTTCGCCCCACCGACCAGTTGGTGGGCGACCCGACCCGCCTGATGCAGGCCACCGGTTGGCAGCCCACGATCTCGTTGCGCGACACCCTCGCAGAGTTGCTCGACGGTTGGCGAACCCACGTCAAGCAGACGTCGAAGCGTCCTCACTGAGCGCCGCCACGATGGGCGACGGAGGGCCGACCGCGAGCAGCCACAGCTGATGGATCGCGCGCGTTGCCCCCACGTGGAGGATGCGGCGCGCCGAAGGCACGTCCCGATAGTTGCCCGCGTCGACATCCACCAGGATCACGTAGTCGAATTCGAGCCCCTTTACCTGCTCGACCTCGGTGACCTCGACACCCGGAGCGAACGAGAAGTCCTCTTCGGTCACGAGCCGCAGGCCCTGGATCTCGCACTGTTCGAGCCCCTCGTAGTACGCACGACTCGATTCGGGCTTGGGCGTGAGGACCGCGACGTTCGCGTGTGGTTCGGTGCGCCGCAGCTCACGCAGGGCGTCCGCCAGGAAGGCCACCGATTCACCTCGATGTCCGAACTGGAAGAGTTCCACCGGCGGACCGGTCCGCGTCGCCACCGGCGCTTCGTCTTCTTCCTGCAGCGTCCCCAGTAGCGAGTACGAAAAGTCGACGATCTGCGCCGACGAGCGGTAGCTGATCTTCAGGGTTTCGACTTCCGTTCCCTCGACACCGAGGTAGCGGAAGAACTGCGACCACGAAGTGAAGCCGCTGTTTTGCATGACGTGCTGCTGGGTGTCGCCGGCCAGGGTGATGTTCTGCTGAGGGCCGAGACAGTCGAGCAGCACCTGCACTTCGAGGGGCGAGAAGTCCTGCACCTCGTCGAGTACCACGTGGCGGTAGCGCAGTGGGCGCTTGCCCTTCGTTTGGAGCGGGCCCACGCGGAGCTGCCAGGCACGCAGCAGGATCGCGTCGTCCTCGGAGTCGAGTTGTGCCCCCGTGTCTTCTTCGCCGGCGAGGTGCGCGTACATCTCGTCTACCCGTGCGCGGTTCCATTCGACGAACTTCTCGATGTCGGGTTCGCTGAAGGCCCCGGGCGCCACGCGCTCCATGGTTTCGAGCAAGAGCGGGGCCAGGGTCAGGACACTCGCCCAGTCGTCGAGGGCTTGTTCCCAACGCCGGTGTCCGTGCACGCGTTTCACCTGCGCGTCGAGGGCGGCGGCGAGCAGCGGATGCAACTTGATGCGCTGCACGATCGCGGGCGCGTCGTCGCGCGGCTTCGCGGGTAGCCGCGGGAAGTGGCGCTTGCGTTCGTCGTGCACCCATTCGGGATAGGTTTCGATGCGCACGCGATGCACGCCGAGCGAAGGCAGCACGTGCTTCACGTAGTTACGCAGGGCCTTCGAGAACATGATGACGAGGGTGTCGGGGCTGTCGATCTTCGGGTCGTCGAAGGCGAGATAGGCGACGCGATGCAGCGCCACGGTCGTCTTGCCTGACCCCGCACTGCCGCGAATCACGAGGAAGCCGGCCGAGGGTCGCGTGATCAAGTCGAACTGGGTCGGGTCGATCAGGCCGGTGATTTCGGGCAGGTGTTTGTCGACGCGGGCGGCGCGGCCGGTGGGGTCGCTTCCGAGTCGACGTCCGTGTGCCTCGCCGACGTCGTGGGCGCGCAGCGAAGCCTCTTCACCGCCGGCGAGTCGGGGTTGTTCGCTGCGTCGGCGGATCCATTCATCGGGCGCCACGGCGCTGCGGACGAAGTCGCCTTCGGGCGCCTGGATGCGTTCGAGTTCGCCGTCGCGAATGCGCACCATGCGGCGCACGACGACCTCTCCAATGCGCTCGCGCCCGGCGATCTCTTCGTCGAAGTCCTCGCCCTGGCCGTAGCGGTAGAAGATCTTCGAGATCGGAGCGTCGCGCCAATCGACGATGCGGACCCCCTTGGCCAGACAGGTCGTCTTGCCCAGGCACAGATCGCGCGTGGCATCGCCCTCTTGCAGGCGCAGGTGGCCGAAATACGGCGACTCGGGATCGACCTGTTCGGGAGGCCCGGCGCGCTGCAATTGCTCGAGGACCGCCGACTGATGGTGGTATTGCTCGAGCAGCGCCGACTGGTCCTTGGCTTCGTCGCCCGAGATCAGGTGCTCGCGCAGCCGTTCGAGTTCGCGGACCAACGGAGCCTGGGACGCAGCGCGCGCCTGGGGCATCGCACTCAGCGCGCTGCGGACCCGCTCGAGCAGCTTCTCTTCTTCATCGACGATCTCGCTCGAGACGTCGTCGAAGGTGGGCTCGTTTGTCATTTCGGGTGAATCAGCCAACCGCCTGGTCACTCGCACTGGCCGACGCGAGGCGCGTCTTCGGTTGAATGCGATCCCACCCCCCGAGATCGCGATAGCTCGACAGTGTACGCAGTTTGACGCGCAGCACCCATCGAGAATCGAACCGAACGGTGCTTCGATCGAAACGCGGGTTGAAAATGACTTCATCTACCGCGCCGGCCGGGGCGAGCGTCGTTTCAGATCTGATAGGTGAGGTATTCGGCGCTGGCTCGCTTGATGCCACGCTTCGCCGATTCCTGACACAGATCTTCGATCGTCGTTTCGGCCAGCATGGCGGCGAAGCGTTCGGCGATCGACGGCCAGAGGAAGTCGGGGCCACAGGGGCAGTCGCCAGCGGACGACGGCGCGCGGTCGTCCGAATCATCGGCTTCGTCGAAGGGACCTTCGACCCCTTCGACGACGTCGCGCAGGGTGATCTCGCTGGTCCCTCTGGCGAGCGTGTAACCACCGCCGGGCCCGCGCTTGCCCGCTACCAGCCCCGCCCGTCGCAAGCGCTGGAAGATCTGCTCGAGATAGCGCGGGGGGATGCCCTGCCGTTCTCCGATCACGCGTAGCTGCACCGGTTCGTAGTCGGCGTTGTAGGCGAGATCGAAGATCCCGCAGATGGCGTAGCGGACCTGGGAGGAAAGCGTGCGCATGGCAAACCCGAGCATGCAGATTCGCCGGCCTCCTTGCCACAAAGCCGGCCTCGCAGCGCCTGCTAGGGTCTGCGCGCCCTCCCCTTGCCTCGCGCGGCCCAGATCGCGCCCGACCTCCACGCCCGTGCTGATTCGAATCCAGGACCTCGCCAAGCACATCGCTGGCCGAACGCTCTTTGCCGACGCGAGTCTCGGCCTCGGGCGGCGCGATCGCGTCGGGCTCGTCGGACCCAATGGCGCAGGCAAGTCGACGCTCTTGCGCATCGTGGCGGGCGACGACGTGGCGGACCACGGCGAAGTCCACTTCGCCCGTGGCGTGCGGGTCGGCATGCTGCGGCAGGAAATCGACCCGCAGCAAACCCATAGCGTCCAGCAAGAAGCCGGGCGCGCACTTTCCCATCTCGACGCTCTCGAACGCGAGATGCGCGACCTCGAAGCCCAGATGGAAGCCGCCGGCGCAAAGGGCGAAACGCTCTCCACCTCGCTGGCCGAGCGCTACGACCAGATCAGCACGCGGTTCGCACACGCAGGTGGCTACGAGCGCGAAGCCCGCGTGGCGTCGGTGCTCGCCGGCCTCGGCTTCGACGAAGAAGCCCGCCTTCGTCCGCTCAGCAGCTTCAGCGGGGGTTGGTTGATGCGCGTCGAACTCGCCAAGCTCTTCCTGTCGAGTCCGGACGTGCTGCTGCTCGACGAGCCGACCAATCACCTCGACCTGCCGGCCATCCAATGGTTCGAGGAAACCATCGCCGACTTCGATGGTGCCGTGATGATCGTTTCCCACGACCGCACCTTTCTGCGCCGTCATGCAACCCGCGTGGCCGAGGTGGACGGGACCGGGCGCTTCACGGTCTACGAGGGCAACTACGACCGCTATCTCGTGCAGCGGCGTGAAATGCGAGAGCACCTGCTCGCGCGCAAGCAGAACCAGGACCGCGAAATCGCCCAGATGGAGCGCTTCGTCGAACGCTTCCGCGCCAAGGCGACCAAGGCCAGGCAGGCCCAGAGCCGCATCAAGGCGCTGGCCCGCATCGAGCGCATCGAGGTGGCGAGCGAAAGCGAACGCCGCATGCGGATGAAGATCCCGGCCCCGCCTCGCTCGGGTGAAGTGGTGATGAACCTGATCGACATCCACAAGCGCTACGGCGACAACACGGTCTACGACGGCGTCGACCTGATGATTCGCCGCGGTGAACGCGTTGCGCTCGCGGGGCCGAATGGGGCTGGCAAGTCGACGTTGCTGCGGATCATCGCAGGTGCGCTCGAGATCGATGGAGGAGAGCGCGTCCCCGGGCACAACGTCGAGGTGGCGTTCTTCGCCCAGCATCAACTCGAGTCGCTGCATCCAGACGCCACCGTTCTGCAGGAACTCGAACGCGATGCCCAGACCGACGACGTGCCGCGCCTGCGTGGACATCTCGGAGCGTTCCTGTTCAGCGCCGACGACGTCGACAAGAAGATCGGCGTGCTCTCGGGGGGAGAGAAGGCCCGGGTCGCGCTCGCGCGCATGCTGCTGCGCCCCGCCAACCTGCTCGTGCTCGACGAACCCACCAACCACCTCGACATCGTTTCGCGCGAGGTGCTCGAAGAAGCACTCGCCGGCTTCGCAGGCACCCTCGTCTTCGTGTCGCACGACCGCGCCTTCATCAACGCACTGGCCACCCGCGTGGTCGACGTGAACCACGGCAAACTCGACGACAACCTCGGCAACTACGACGACTTCCTGGCACGTCGCGCCGCACAGGCCGCGAGGACGGCTACGGAAGACGTGCCGAGCGAAGCCGCGCCGGCGCCCGCGAAGACTCCAGCAGATGACGGCAAGCAGAAAGGCTCCGCGGCGGCTGCGGACAAGCCCAACAAGGCCGAGCGCGCGGCCATGCGGACGCGCAAGAAGTCTCACGATCGCGTCGCGCGCAAACTCGAGAAGATCGAAGCCGAGATCGCGAGCGAAGAAGAAAAGCTCCAGGCCTTCAGCTGGAAGCTCTCCGATCCGGAAATCGCGAGCGACGCCGTCCGCCTGCAGGAACTCGACGCGGAGCGCGCCGCCCTGCAGGAGACTATCGACGACCTCTACCGCGACTGGGAGAGGACTTCCGACGAACTCGCTGCCCTCCGCGACGGCCTTTCTTGACGCGACCGGGTTTCTTCACGCCCTTGGGCCCCTTGCGCTTCTTGTGCGGGCCGCGTTCGTCGCCCTGGTCAGTCGGCGCGGTCCCTTCGAACAGCGCTTCGAAACGAATCCAACCGCGTTCGATCCTCACGTCTTCGACGCGCACGCGCAGCGCATCGCCGAGCGAGTAGCGGGCACCGCTGCCGCGCGCGGTGAGGGACTGGGCGACTTCGTCGAACTCGAGCCCGAACCCCAACTGCGCGCCGAGGACGAAGCCGGTGACGTCGTGTTCGTCGAGGGTCACGAAGAGCCCGCGGCTCGTGACGCCCGTGATGCGGCCCGTGTACTCCTCGCCGATGCGCTCGCGCATGAACACGCACTTCTTGAGGTCGAGACTGTCGCGCTCGGCTTCGATGGCGACGCGCTCGCGGTAGGAGATGAAGCGCGCCACCTGAGCACGGGATTCGTTGGACGCGGCCGCGCGATCCGGTGCGTATCGCTCGGGTGCGAGCGCATGCTTGAGCACGCGATGAACCACGAGGTCGGCATAGCGTCGGATCGGCGACGTGAAGTGCAGATAGGCGTCGAAGCCCAGCGCATAGTGACCCCGGTTGTCTTCGACGTAGCGCGCCTGGGTCATCGTTCGCAGCGCGAGCATGTTGACGCGCGGCGCAATCGGACGCCCCCGCACCCGCTGCAGCGCTCGATGGATCTGCTTCGAGTCGAGTGTCTTCAGCGGACTGCGACCCAGCAGATCGAAGCGCGCGAGTTCGTCGTGCAGCATCTCGAGTCGATCGTTCGCCGGCGGGTCGTGCACGCGAAAGATCGCGCCGCGCTCGCCGCGTATCAGCCACTGCGCCACCGCGCGATTCGCGGCGAGCATCGCTTCTTCGACTGCGCGGTGCGCACGCGTGCGATCGCGGCGCTCGATGGCGACCGGCTGCCCCTCGTCATCGAGCACGACCTCGCTTTCTGGGAGGTCGAAGTCGATCGAGCCCTGCTCGAAACGACGTCGTCCCAGGCGCCGCTCGACTTCTCCCAGCCTGACGAGTTGCTCGTGCACTTCCGGCGAAAAGCCGTGTTCCGGAGCTTCGTGCTTCTTGCTTTCGATCGTGCGGACGACTTGCTCGTAGGAGAGGTTCTCACGGACACGCACGACGGCGAGATGGACGCGCGAACTACGCACTCGCCCATCGGGCAGCACCTGCATCGAAACCGCGACCGAAAGCCGGTCGACGCCCGCGCGCAGTGAGCAGAGATCACCACTCAGGCGTTCGGGCAACATCGGGATGGCCCGATCGCAGAAGTACACGCTGTTGCCGCGCCGCAGTGCTTCGCGATCGAGTGCGCTCTCTGGCGGGACGTAGTGCGAGACGTCGGCGATCGCGACCCAGAGGGTGAGCGGGCCTTGCAGGTCCGGTGCCTGGTTCGAAGCCTGCGCGTCGGAGGCTTGATTCGACGGCTCGCTCTTTCCCGTCGGCACCTCGATGAAGACCGCATCGTCGTGGTCGCGGGCGGTGGCCGGGTCGATCGTGAGAAACGGAAGCGCTCGCAGATCGCGTCGAAGAGCGAGTTCGCGCGGGTCGATGCGATCGGTCGTGTCTTCCACTTCGTCGAGGGCCGCAGCGGGGAAGGCGACGCGCAGGTGGTGATTGAACGCGATCGCGCGGAAGTCGGCCTCGGGATCGCCCGGCACGCCGAGTCGCTCGACGACCTTTCCCCGGCTCGATTCTCGTTCGCCCCGCCTTCTGCGCCGTTCTTCGACGGGCGCGACCAGGACGACCTCCCCGTCCCGGGCACCCTGCAGGTCGCGTCGCGTGATGGCCACGCGAAATCGCCGCTTGCTGCGATATGGGGCCACGCAGGGTTCGCGGCGATCGGTGTGCACGATCCCCACCCAATGGTCCGCAGCTGGATCGAGTCGATCGACGAGGCTTCCGCGCGAAGCAGCCGTGTCGGTCGGCGCAACGAGCACTCGCGTACCCGGCTCGACATCGTCGTAGGTCGCGACCGTCCACGGGGTGTCACGGTTGTCGATGACGACGGCTTCGCCCAGGCGATCGACGCTCCTGACTTCGCCCTCGATGAGCCCGTCTGCGCGGGCGAGTCGATAGCCCCCGACCACGCGCTCGACTTCGCCCTCGCGAACCAGGCGCCGCAACTGCGCGAGCAGCGCCTTGCGCACGCCGCGTGAGCGATGACGCCCGTGCACGAGACGGGCGACCAGGGTGTCGAGGGGGATCACCGCTTTCGGTGCACGACGCAGCACGTCGACGATGTCGCTGCGTTCGATTCGCTGGCCCTTCATCGTGCTCCGTGCCCGGGGTTCGCCCCTCGTCGTGCGCCACAATGCGCCGCGACAATTGACGCCAAAGCAGCGGAAGCCTAGCCTCAGCCGCCGCTGCCCGGGTGGCGGAATTGGTAGACGCGCTAGATTCAGGATCTAGTGTTCGTAAGAACGTGCTGGTTCGACTCCAGTCCCGGGCACCATCAAGCGCTCTTCAGCGGCTTGCGCGGCCGCTTCGCCTGCGGCCCCCTCTTCGATCGAGCGGATAGAGCGTGAGAAACCCGCTCGAATCGAGCCTTGACCCGGCTTCGCTCGGGTCTAGGGTTGCGCGCCTGCCGACGCGCCTGGTCGACTCCGTCGTTGTGGGTCGATGCGAGGTGCCGCGAGAGGAAATCCGGTGACGGACGAAAACGAAAACGAGGCCAGCCGCACGCCCAACGGAGACGACCCCGCGACCCATCGCGTGGTGGGACCCGGAGAGGAAGTCTTCGACATCCCCGCGGTGCTGCCCCTGATCCCGGTGCGCGACGTCGTCGTGTTTCCCGGGGTGACGGTTCCCCTGGCGATCGGTCGGCGCAAGTCGCTGTCGGCGCTCGACCACGCGGGCCATGACGGCTTCATGCTGCTCGCCACCCAGGAAGATCCCGACACCCAGGAACCCACCCTCGACAACCTGCACAAGGTCGGCACGATCGTTCGCGTGCTCCGCATCATCGACGCGCGCGGCGAAGGCAAGCAGGCCCTGGTGGCTGGCGTCGCACGCGCGCGTGTCGGCCGGCAGCGAATGGGCGAGCCCCACATCCTCGTCACCGCGACCCCGGTCGAGGACCTCCACATCGAAGGCAATGCGGCCGAGGGCACCTGGCGCCGGGTCGTGATGCTCGCCCAGCGTGTGATCGAACTGCGAGACGATCTGCCCGAGGAGTGGAAGGTCTTCATCGCTGACATTCCGAACGCGGGGATGCTCACCGATCTGGTGGCTTCGAATCTCCCCCTCGCCCCCGAGCAGCGCATCGAACTGCTCGAAGAAGCGAACCCTGCAAGGCGTCTCACGCTGATCGAAGAACACCTCGAGCGCGAAGTCACGATCGCCGAAACCCAGCAGGCCCTGCGCGGCGAAGTCGAAGAAGAGGACATGGACCCCAAGCGGCGCGAAAAGATGCTGCGCAGCCGCATGCGCGAGATCCAGGCCGAAATCGGCGAAGGCGACGCCGGCTTTCGCGAAGTCGACGAACTTCGCGAGCGCTTCGAAGCCCTGGAGCTTCCGAGCGAAGTCGAAGAGCACACCGAGCGCGAGATGAAGCGGCTGAGTGCCCTGCCCCAGCACGCGCCCGACCGACACCTGATCCGCACCTATCTCGAGTGGATTCTCGACCTGCCGTGGACCGAGCAGACCGAGGACAAGCTCGATCTCGTCGCTGCTCGTCAGGTCCTCGACGACGACCACCACGGCCTCGACAAGGTGAAGGAGCGCATCCTCGAGTTTCTCGCGGTGCGCAAGCTCGCCCCTGACGCCAAGGCACCGATTCTCTGCTTCGTGGGCCCGCCCGGGGTCGGCAAGACCTCGCTCGGGCGTTCGATCGCGCGCGCGATGGAGCGCAAGTTTGCCCGTGCGTCCCTCGGTGGTGTGCGCGACGAAGCCGAGATCCGCGGGCATCGACGCACCTATGTGGGGTCGATGCCCGGTCGCGTCATCCAGAGTCTGAAGCGCGCGGGCACTCGCAACCCCGTCTTCGTGCTCGACGAGATCGACAAGTTGGGAAGCGACTTCCGCGGCGACCCGTCGTCGGCGCTGCTCGAGGTGCTCGATCCCGAGCAGAACCACACCTTCAGCGACCACTACCTCGAAGTGCCTTTCGATCTCTCTCGCGTGCTCTTCATCGCGACCGCGAACACGCTGGCGACCATTCCGCCGGCGCTACTCGATCGCATGGAGGTGATCGAGATCAACGGCTACACCGAGCGCGAGAAGCTCGAGATCTGTCGCCGTCACCTGGTCGGCAAGCAGCTCGAAGCCCACGGACTCACCGCCGAGCGGGCCGAGATCAAGCCCGAAGCACTCGAACGGGTCGTGATGGAGTACACGAACGAAGCCGGCGTACGGACGCTCGAACGTCACATCGCGACGTTGATGCGCAAGGTGGCTCACCGCGTGGCCCTCGACCCCGACTCCACGGAGACGATCGAGATCGATGCGGACTTCGTGGGCGAGGCACTCGGCGCACCGCCGCACCAGCGCGAACGCGCGGAACGCGACGCCGTTCCGGGCACGGCCGTCGGTCTGGCCGTGACGGCTCACGGGGGCGAGATCCTCTTCCTCGAGGCGCGCCACATGGTGGGCGGCAAGGGGATTCGCCTGCGGCTCACGGGGCAACTCGGAGACGTGATGCGCGAATCGGCCGAAGCCGCGCTTTCCTGGGTGCGGGCGCACGCGAGCGAACTCGGGCTTCCGGAAGACGCGCTCGAGCCGTGCGAAATCCACGTTCACATCCCGGCCGGAGCCGTGCCCAAGGACGGCCCTTCGGCCGGCGTTGCGATCGTGACGGCGTTGGTCTCGGCCCTGTCGGGGCGCGCTTCGCGCGGAACCATCGCCATGACGGGAGAGATTTCCCTGCGCGGCAAGGTGCTCCCGGTCGGCGGCATCAAGGGCAAGGTGCTCGCGGCTTCGCGAGCGGGCGTCGACACCGTGGTGCTCCCGAAGCGCAACGAGAAAGACCTGATCGACGTTCCCGAGGACGTTCTCGAAAAACTCGAGGTGCATCTCGTAAGCGATCTGCACGACGCGCTCGCAATCACGCTGCCAAACAGCGACTGAGCGCGCGGGCGCGCGCCTCGACTCGCTACCCTGCCGCGCGTGCGTGTCGCAGTGGTGCACGACTGGCTGACGGGATGGCGGGGAGGCGAACGCGTCCTCGAGCAGATCCTGTTGCTCTATCCGGACGCGGATCTGTTCACCCTGATCCACCTTCAGGGGTCGGTACCGGCATCGCTCGAATCGCGGCGGATTCGCGTGTCGCCCTTGTCGCGACTTCCGGGCGTTGGCCGCTACTACAGGGCGCTCTTGCCCTTGTTCCCGTGGGCGATCCGTCGCTTCGATCTCTCGTCCTACGACCTTGTCATTTCGTGTAGTCACGCAGTTGCGAAGAGTGTGCGCACGGGACCCGACACGGTGCACGTGAGCTACTGCCTCACGCCCATGCGGTACATCTGGGACCAGGCGGATGCCTATCTCGGTCGGGGACTGCGCCGTGCGCTCGTGACCCCTCTCGTGCGAGCCTTGCGGCGGTTCGATCGCGCCACCAGTGGCCCCGACGACGTGACCGCCTTCATCGCGATCTCGTCTACGGTGCGCGATCGCATCGCGCGCGCGTACGAGCGCGACGCTTGTGTCGTGTATCCGCCGGTCGACACGGACGCCGTGACGCATGCGGCGGCCTCGTGCGACGTCCCCGGCCCCTTTTACCTGCTCGTGGGAGGCTTCGTCCCCTACAAACGCGAGGCGCTCGCAATCGACGCCTTCCGCGGTCTCGACCGCAGCCTGGTCGTCGCAGGCGACGGTCCGCTGCGCGAACGCCTCGAAGTCGGTGCGCCGGACAACGTGCATTTCGTCGGCCGGGTACCCGACGCGGAACTCCACGCGCTTTACCGCGACTGCCGAGCGTTGATCTATCCCCAGGAAGAAGACTTCGGAATCATCGCCGTGGAAGCCCAGGCAGCCGGCTCTCCAGTCATCGCCTACCGGGGCGGGGGCGCACTCGACACGGTGCGCGTACCTGAGGGTGGCGAGTTCTTCGAGGCCCACACGACGGCCTCGCTCCGCGCAGCCATCGACCGCTTCGAAGCCCGCGAAGCGGACTTCGACGGCGCCGAACTCCGCGGCTGCGCCCAGGGCTTTTCGATTCCCCAATTCAGACAGCAGTTTGCGCGAACATTGGAGAAGTTACTCGACGCTGAGGCAGGATAGGCGCTGCAACCCCCGCCTTCGACACTCCTGCTGTCGCCGCGACTTCAGATCTTCGCGACTTCGACCCGGGTATCGCGATCCGTATGGCTCGGTTGCAGGCATAGGATCATCGGCCGCAGGTGGAACTGGCCGCCGGCCAACTCCACGGGGTTGAGGGGGGTGGGGATCAGGTTCTGGTACCCCTTCCCGTTCTTGAACTGGAAGTTCTCCCAGGCGTGATAGAGCAAGAGCTGACCGGGGCGCACCGATGGAGAGCGCTTGATCATGATCTCGAACTCGTCGATGTCGTTGTGCACGCGGACGCGATCACCGTCTGCGATCTCGCGCGCATCGGCGTCTTCCGCCGACATCCACATGCAGGGCTCGCCGCGTTGTTGCTGCAACATCAAGGCATCGTCACGCCACGAGGCGTGAATGCTCCAACGCGTATGGCCACCCGTGAGCGTGAGCGGGTAGTCGCCTCCTGCGGGCAGTGGGTCTTTATGGGTTGGGAGTGATTCGCCCATCTCGAGGTAGAGCTCTTGATCGAGATAGAACTGGATTCGACGTGAGAGCGTGGGGTACGGGACCTTGTCGAAGACGTGGTGCTCGAAAGGCGTAATCGTGTCGTCGGGCTCGATCTCGGACTGGTTTCCGTACGCGGTAGGGAGCGTCCCCCAGTCGGTGAACCGCGCCCAGCCCTTCTTCTTCAACTCTTCCCACTCGAGGCCGTCGAGATTCGACGCGAGTTCGAGCAGGCGCTTCGCAACCTTGTCGTCGTCGGTGTGCCCATACGCACCGTTCGAAGAAAAGCGCTCGTAGATGTCGTGCAGGGGCCGCTCGTCCCCGTGGCGATCCACGAACGAATCGATGCCGCGACGCTTTGCGCGTCGTGCCACGGCCTCGGTGAGGCGCGAGATGATCTCCCAGTCGCTCTTCGCCTCGTAGTAGCTGACAGCCTTCTCCGTGCTGTGGATGTAGGGCATCAGCGCCGTCGTCCACTTGTGCTCGTCGCGCTCGTACCAGGCCGCAGCAGGCAACACGTAGTCGGATTGGAGTGCCGTGGAACTCATGCGGAAGTCGAGCGTCACGACGAGATCGAGCTTGGGCCACAGGTGCTCGAGAACGAGTGGATAGGACCGAATCCGGCGCAGTGGATTGCCCCCCAGCACGAAAAGGGCCTTTGGATCGTCGCCGGGTTTCGGCGTGACGCGCTGCCAGCCCTTCGAAAGCGACTCTTCCAGGACCTCGCGAATGGGCCTGGTGAGATGGGGATCCCATTCGTGGAGCTTCTCGCTCGCATGGAGCAGTCCGCCATGCACGTACCAGAAGAGTGCCGACGATCCACCCATGCGCCCCTGTTCGCTGAGCCTGCGCATGTGCTCGTAGGCGATCATCTCCTCCGAGTAGCCCTCCCAGCGTCCTCGCAGTTCGTCGCGCACCTGATCGCCGATCACGCCCAGCGCGGTGGTGTTCATCATGTCAGCGACCGAGAACATCTCACGCGTGAAGGGTTCGAGGCTGTCGGTCGTGAGATGGGGGAAGCCGCCGATGCCGCTGCCCTTCTTGCCGAAGTTGCCCGTGAGCGCGAACACCAGCGCTTGACCGCGCTCCATCAGGTTGCCGTGGTAGTACTTCGCCATGTTGCTCGTCGTGACCATCGACATCGCCCGGGCGTCGGCGATTTGTGCGGCGAGTTTCCGGATCAGCGGCGCGGGCGTCCCGCAGATGGCCGCGGCCTTCTCTGGCGTGTAGTCGGCGAGCTGCTCGCGCAGCCGGGTGAAGACGGTGCGGACGCCGATCTTGCGCCCGTCCTTCGACGTCACGTCGAAACGCCCCTCGAGTTCGGGCTGCAGTCCTTCGAGCGCGAGGCTGCGGCGCGGCGCGGGCACGAGACCGCGGGCCGCGTCGTGGAGGAAGAGTTCCTCATCGTCCCCACCCTGCTCGAGATCAGACGCGCGCAGGTAGCGGTCGTCGTCCTCGCGAACGAGCAGAGGCAGGTCGGTCTGCTCTACCACGAAGTCGCGGTCGATGAGATTCTGCTCGATCAGGACATGCGCAATCGAGAGGGCGAGCGCTGCATCGCAGCCTGGCTTCACCGGTACGTAGAGGTCGGCATGAATGCTCGAAGCGCTGTAGTCGGGCGCGATGCAAACGATGCGCGCCCCCTTGTAGCGCGCCTCGATCATGAAATGCGCGTTGGGGATCTGGGTGTAGATGGGATTGCCACCCCAGATCAGGATCAAGTCGGAGAAGAAGAAGTCGTCCGCAGAGCGTTCGAAGACGATCTTGCCGAAGGTTTCGGCGGCGCCTCGACGCCCGTCGCCGATCTCGGTGTTCACGTCGAGGGCTGTCATGTCGAGCAGGGTCGTCATGCGCTGATGTGCCGCGCTCTGCGTGCCCATGCTGTAGAGGGGCCCGATATCCCAGACGACTCGATCCGAGCCGTGCTCCTTCAAGGTGTCGAGAATCTGGTCTGCGATCTCGTCGACCGCCTGCTCCCACGAGATCCGCTTCCACTTGCCGGAGCCTCGCTCTCCGACGCGCTTCAGCGGATGACGGACGCGAGACGCGTCGTACATCCGCTCGCTGAAGCAGCCCCCCTTCTGGCAGCCGCGCGGATTGAAGTCCGGAACATCGGGGCGGACCTGGGGGTAGTCGGCGGCCTGCTCTTCGCGCCAGACGATCCCGTCCTTCACGAACACGTTCCAGCTGCAGTTCGCCTGATACCAGCAGTTCATCAGATGCGTGCCGCGAACGACGCGGTCCCACTTCCAGCGCTGGCGATAGATGTCGCGCCAGTCGTCGTAGGACACCGGGTCGAACCACCCAGCGGCGGCTCGCTCGGGCGTCAGCGTCAGACGGGGCAACCCGAGTGCGAGTCCCGCCCCACCGGCGGCGAAGTTCTGCAGGAAGCGGCGGCGGGTGACCTGGGATCGATCCAAGACGGCGCCTCCGCTGAAAACCAGGAGACGGGGACCAACGCGAACGCGCTGCGCACTCCCCCGCCAGTCGACACAAACATTCATCCGAGCAATGCGTGCTCGAAATAGAACTAACGTTCGTTCACCGTGCGGTCAAGTGACAGGTGGCCTCAGGATGTGCCAGTAGGAGCCACACGGTCGATCGGTGCGCGGTTTCGGTTCTCGCCGGGCTAGAGGCCCGGCCGGGCCTCTAGTACGCGTTCGGGTCGGCGATCCCTCGCCAGAGCGTGCGGATCAGGATCCGGACATCGAGCCCCAACGACCAATGCTGGATGTAGTAGAGGTCGTGCTCGATGCGGTCGGGCAGCGAGGTGTTGCCGCGCCAGCCGTGGATCTGTGCCCAGCCCGTCATGCCCGCCTTCACCTTGTGGCGAAGCATGTAGCCGGGGATCTCACTGCGAAACTGTTCGATGAAGACCGGCCGTTCGGGGCGCGGGCCCACGAGGCTCATCTCCCCTTTGAGGACGTTCCAGAGCTGTGGCAGTTCATCCAGACTGAAGCGGCGCAGGAAGGCACCGAAGCGCGTGCGCCGTGGGTCTTCGCGCTCGGTCCACACGGGCCCGGAGGCACTTTCGGCTTCAGGCTTCATGGTGCGGAACTTCAACATCAAAAAGACGCGACCATCGAGGCCCATCCGCTCCTGCTTGTACAAGATCGGTCGACCATTCGTGATCGCGATCGTGCCCGCGATGAGCGCCATCAGTGGTGCTGCAACGACCAGCGCCAGCGCGCCGGCGACGACGTCGAAGATGTGCTTCGCGATCGCCGCCCAACCGAGCAGCGGTGTTTCGCGCAGGTTGATGACCGGGAGCCCATCGAGGTTCTCGACGGAACTTCGCAAGGTGAGCGCGTGCAGGACGTCGGGCACGAGGTTCACGTTGACAACCTCGTCGTCGAGGTCGGCGAGCAGCTTTTCGAGTGAATCCGCCTCGTTGCGATCGAGCGCCAGGATCACCTGATCGACCCGATCCTCCTCGTTGCGCACGAGCCCCTTGAGTGCCCCGTAGTTGCCGACGACCGGCACCCCGCGCAGCGAGCCTTGCGTGCCTCCGCCCTCGGTGAGTACGCCGCGCACGCGCAAGCCCGTACCCGGCTGGCTGCGGATGCGGTCGAGGATCTCCCCCGCGAGCGCGCCCCCGCCGACCACCAGCACGTAGCGAAGGTTGTACCCCCGCTGGCGCATGGCCCGGAGCCCGGAACGCACACCCACGCGCAAGGCGATGATCGATACCGGAGCCAATACGGCAAACAGCGCCACGACACCGCGCGAGTAGAAGTATCCGCCCGCGAAGAAGTTGAGCGCAACGAGCCCCACGATCGCCGTCGCGGCCACGCGAAGGATGCGCCCGGCTTCGGTCAGCAGCGAGCCGATTCGCTGGGGTTGATAGAGGCCGTGTCCGTAGAGCAGCGCGAACCAGACGGGCAGGATCGGGAGCAGCGCTTCGAGGTAGAGCGAGAACTCGGGGACGCCCCTGCTGACCGGAAAGCCGGTGTGAAAGCGAAACGCGTAGGCAGCGCACCATGCCGCGGCGACGAGCACGAGATCTGCAGCGCAGATCAACGTGCGAAAGACTTCGCTGTAGCGGTAGAGCATGGTGTTCCGTCCGGCTGCGCGATCTGTTCAGCAGACCAGGCAAGTGTGACCCGTGGGTGGGGTGGGGGGACGGTTCGCCAAGCGTAGAGCCGTGCGTGCGCTCGCGCTAACGCAGGCGTGAATCTTCTTCGACCGAAACCCGGAACTCCTCGAGGAAATCCGGCATGGCCGAGATCACGCGACTCCAATTCGGAATCTGCGGGGCGCCCATCGGGTCGCGCACGAAGCCGAGGCCCGCCCGACGCAGCGCTTGCGAAAACGTCTCGACGGCGAGTTCTTCCTGGTGGCGATCGAAGGTCAGGCCGTTGAGTTTGGCGTCATCGCTGTAGCGCGCGATGGCGTCCTGCGCGGTGCGCACGTAGGCGGCGATCATGGTGTTGAGAAAGCCCGCGTCGAATTCCACGCCGTAGCTTGCGAGATTGCGAATCAACGAACTCGCGATGTCGACCACCATGCGGTGCAGTCCAAGGCTCGCATCGCCTTCGGAAAGCGGCTGATGCTTGTGGTCGTAGTTCTCGACCAACTCGACCTGGCAGACACGCTTGAGCGAGCAGTTACGATACACCTCGGCCAGCACGCCGACTTCGAGGCCCCAGTCGGCCGGGATGCGGTTCGCGCGCACCAGATCGGTCGTCATCGAGCACTCGCCCGCCAGCGGGTAGCGGAACGATTCGAGGTACTCGAGCAGGGGCTGGTGGCCGAGCACCGCCTTCAAGGAGCGGAGCATCGGCGTCATGAACAGGCGGGTCACGCGGCCATGGAGCCGGTCGGTGACGCGGCTGTAGTAGCCCTTGGCGAACTCGTAGCTGAGGTTCGGATTCGCGGTCGGGTAGACGAGCCGTGCGAGAAGTTCGGGGGTGTAGTTGCGAATGTCGCAGTCGTGGACCGCGATCACGCGCGATCGCTGGGTCGCGAGGACGTAGCCGCAGGCCATCCAGGTGGCCCGGCCCTTCCCTTCGTCACCGGCGTCGAGCCCTTCTTCACGCAAGCGGGTGAGCAATTGCTGCACGCGCGTGCCCGCGTTCCAGACGATCGTCGAGGGAGACCCGTCCATGCAGCGCACCGGGTCGAAGAGAGATCGCATCTGGTGGTACTCGTCGATGTCGGCATCGCCCGACAAACTCACCACCACCTGCCCGAGGTACGGCACACGGGCCAGCACTTCGACGATCTCTTTGAGGGCCGGCCCGCGGATCTCGGAAAAGAGGGTCGGAAGCACGAGCGCCACGGGGCGCTGGCTCGAATACGAAACGAGTTCGCGCTCGAGGCGCGTCACGTCGGGCCCGCCGAGGCGATGGAGCGTCGAAATCATCCCGGTCTGATGGAAGTCGGCCATGGGCGCGCAGCTTCGCATCGGGGTGCGGGAGCGTCAAGCGAATGCGAACGACGGTTGATTGCGTGCCGAGGCCGAACAACGGTCATCCCGTCACGCGTCGTAGACAGCCTCGGACGAGCCGTTCACCGATTCGTCGAGCAGGCGCTGGGCAATGGGATCGATCTCGATGAACTCGATGCCCACGTCCATGCTGATCGGGTCGGTTTCCGTCGCCCAGACCACCACACCTGTGGCGACGACCGTCTGCTCCATCACGTTGAAGGTGACGCGCAGCATGTCTCCGAACTCGATTTCGCAGCCGACGGCTTCGAAGCGAATGCCCCCACTGGAAAGATCCTTCCCCACGGCAAGGCGATCGGCGCGATCGATCTCGGCGAACGAGATCACCTGATCGGTTTCGATGCGGTGGTACTTCCGGCGGTCGGCCGCGCGTCCCTGGGACATGAATCAGCTCCGTGAGAGCCGCTCCAGCTGCCCTGGTTTCGTTGGCCAGGCGGGCGCGCGGCTCACTGCGTGCCAATCGGATGTCCTTCTCGATGCCTTGAGGGGACGAATGGGGGGATGGCGGTAAATCGGCTCAGGGGACGCGCGCTGCGCGAATCCCCCTTCAAGCGACTCGCAACGCGCCGGCAGGTGATGCGCGCCAACGCGAGTGTCAGGCGTCGAACAGATCGAGCTGCCGGTCGTCTTCGACGTGCGGCGAGAGACCGGCGAGCGTCAGCCCCAACAAGCGAACGGCGCGCAGCCCCACCTCACTGCGGTCGAGCAGATGAATGCCCGCCGCGTAGAGTGCCTCCGCGCGCGCGACCGGGCGCACGAGCTTGCGCGTCCAGGTGCGCGGCTTGTCCGCGTCGTCGTATCGCAGCTTGAGGGTCATGCGGCTGGTTTCGAGTTGCTGTTGGCGCAGTCGGACTTCGGCGTCCTGACACAGCACGGCGAGTTTCTTTTCGACGCTCTCGCGTTCGGTGACAGGCGCGTCGAAGGTCACGTGGAGACTCACGCTCTTCGGATGGGGCGCCACGCGCACCGGAGCGGGGTCTTCGCCTCGCGCGTAGGCGAGGATGCGTCCCGCCTGTCGGCCGAGGGCGCGTTCGACCATGCGGGGGTCGCAGGCACGCAGTTCGCGCACGCATTCGATCTTCATCTCTTGCAACACAGCCAGGGTCTTCGCCCCGACCCCGGGCAGACGCTCGACGGCGATCGGCGCAAGGAAGCCATCGACGTCACGCTGCGAAACGCAGGTGACCGCGCGGCCTTCATCTTCGCCGGCGTCGGCCGCGAGACGCGCGAGAAACTTGACCGGTGCAATGCCCAGCTGAACCGGGAGCCCCACGTCGTCGCGCACGTGTTCGACCAGTGTCTTCGACAGGCGATCCACCGCCTCGCGATCGGCATGGAGCTCGCTCTCCAGTTCGAAGAAGCCCGCCGCGAGGCCATCGGTTTCGAGTCCGCGAGAGACTTCGCGCATCGCCCCCTGGAGCACGCTCGACACTTCGCGGTAGCGCTTCATGTTCGTGCGTAGGAAGACGACGTCGGGACAACGGGCTGCGACTTCGTTCATTGCCATGCCAACGACCACGCTCGCCGCGAGCGCTTCACGCGAGGCCGACTGCACCTTGCCTCGTTTGCGCGGGTCCCCGCCCACCACGATCGGTCTCGCTCGCAGCGCCGGATCATCGAGGCGTTCGACCGCGGCGTAGAACGCGGGGACTACGGCGTAGCCGACGCGAAACCCGCTCACGAAGCCGGCTCGAGCCGCAGCGAATGGGTGGTCTGTTCCTCCACGAGAAACGCGCTGCGTGCCACCAGGCGCGGATGCCCGTTGAGCCACGGATGCAGCCCGTCGCGATAGTGGGCGCGTCGCGGATGTTCCGACTGTCCCGGAGCCAGGGTCGTGAGAATGCGATCGTCGGCTGCGAGATCCACCGCCATTCGATAGAGAGAAGCGCTGCGCACCGTGTAGGGCCGCGTCACGTCGTAGTCGGCGGCTCCCACGCCGCCGCCGGTACCGGGCAGATCGTGATCGCCGCCGAAGGCCCAGACGGCATCCTGGGCGTCGGCGTCGTATCCGACGAAGGGCCGAAACACCAGGGCGTGGAGTCCGCCCCAGTTCCAGCGCGACCGGTTCGGGCCACGTCGAACGGCGAGTTCCACCCAGCTGCGGTGCAGGCTTTCGGGCATGAGTTGGAGCAGCGCGTCCGGATCGCTCCACCCCCCGTGGCGTGCGTGGGTCGTCGCATCGAGGACGATGGCTTCGAACAGGGCTTCGGGTTCGAGCGCTCGCAAGGCGAGGTAGCGATCGACGACTTCGATGGGCAGCCGGGTTTCGAGCAGACGTCGCACGAGGTCGCGCACGAACACCCGATACGCACTCGCGCCATGGCGGTCCGGTGCCAGGCGGCCGTCCCAGTCGCGCAGCATACCGAGAACTTCCGAAGCTTCGGGACTCAACGCCGGCCCGCCTTCGAGCAGCGATTCGATTGCCGGAACCACGCGCGGACTCACCTGCGAAGTCAGTCGGTTCTGCATGTCGGCGAGGCCGCGCAATTCGATCGGCCCGTCGCTGCGAAGGCGCGAAAGGCCGCGTTCGATGCGGCGTGCCCGTCGCCCCTGGCGCCACGACCATTCGATCGTCGGGCGCCGTGCCCCTTCGACCAGGGCATTGTCGGCGGCCACGATCCAGTCGTCACCGTCAGCCTTGGCCTCGAAGCGCGGCAGGTTCTTGAAGCGCAGGGGCTCGTCCCAGTCGAAGGCGCGCTGGGCACCCGGGGCCGGTAGCTGCGCGGTCCCGAGCAAGCGTTTCGGCACCCAGCCCGAGAGTTGCCAACCCGCAACGCCATTGCGGTCTGCGAACGCCACCACGACGACGGGATCGCGATGTCCAGCGAGGTGCCCGCGCAGGGCTTCGGCGTCGCGCGAAGCCACGAGATCCATCAACGCGGCAAGACCGTCACCGCGCCCCGCCCCGACCCAGTCGATCGAGATCGTCTCGCCCCGGTTCGGCACCAGGCCGTTCAAGAGGGGGCCGTGGATCGTGCGCGAGATCTCGAGCGGAACGCTCGTCACGTCGCCGCCGAAGCCTCGCACGCGGATCAACTCTTCGCGGGTTTCGATCGGGTTCCACGCGGGGCCGTGTTGGGCTTCGCGACGATCGGCGATGCGACGCACGGTCTCGCGGTAGAGCTGGAAGGAATTCACGCGACCGGGTGTGAGCGCCCAGGCGACATCGCCGTTGCGCCCGGCCCAGTAGACGGGAACACCGGGCACCGTGGCTCCGACGACATCGAATCCTCCGCAGCGCAGATGTGCTTCGTAGACCAGCGCCGGAACGCTCGGCGGCAACTGGAATTCGGTGGCGAGCAGAGGCGACCCACTCGCCGACTGGCTGCCGGGGACGACCCAGGCCGAGGCCGACAGGCGGATCCCCGCCAAAAGTGCGTCGGCGCGGGCAAGCTCGCTATCGGTCGCCGCGTTGGGCGGGCGGCGCAGGGGTCGTGTGGGCGGGCCCTGGGGGAGCGAAAACGAAAGCTCGACCCCCTTCACACCGAGCCCGGTGGGAAGCAGCGGTCGCGCGCCAACACTGCCGAGTCGTTCGACCAGGTCGTCGAATACGAGCGCGCTTTCGAGAGACGGCCCCATCGCCCAGGCGAGCAGTTTCGCGAGCGCGAGCGTGTCCCCCACCTGCCATGGGGATTCGGGGCCCATGCTCTGCGGCACATCGACGAGCGCGCGCAGCACTGCGGGGTCGAGGGCGCCGAGTCGTGCATTGATCCCCTGGGCATAGGCTTCGAGGCGCTCGGCCTGCTCGGCCGGAAGCCGATTGGCTTCGGCGTCCGCCTGGCGGCCGATGCCGAGGGTGCGAACCAGCCGGTCGATCGGGAGCGCCTTTTCGCCGAGGACTTCAGCCGCCTTTCCGCGCGCCAGACGTCGCAGCCAGAGCAGCTGTGAAAGGCGGTCCTGGGCGTGAACGAAGCCGAGCCCGAACCAGGCGTCGCGCGCAGAGTTGGCGTCGACGTGAGGAACCCCTCGTGCGTCGCGGCGGATCGTGATTCCGGCGCTCGGACCCTCGATCGTGCGCGTGCCCGTGTGGCTGGGCTCTGCGCGTTCGAGTAGCCGGTCGCGCGAGAACGGTGAGCGGCCTCCCGAGGCGAGGAGCAGCAGCGCAACGACGACCAGGGCGAAGAAACCGCCGGCCACAGAAAAGGCCCGACGGCGTAGTTGCCGCCCTTCTCCGTCGTCTTCGCCTCGCGGTCCCAGAATCGCCACACGCCCCCCCAGGGTGGATGCGCATCTTAGCGGCCGCCCCCGGGACTGCTCTGAGAACAACCGACGTTCGTCCGGGCGGGTCGCCGGCCCCGGCGCTCCCGGGCGGGCGGGCCGAGGCAGGAATTCCCGAATCGCTTCGCTGCGTTGGCACGATCTGGCGCCTCGCATAGACTCCCGCGCCCCGCGCACGCGGAGTCTTGGGTCAGGCTCCTAGCCCCGCAAGCCTCGAAACCCATTCGATCTCAAGGGAGAACCGCGCCGCGATGGCCGTTCGAGACCTCGACTCGCTGCTCAGCGAGCCCGGTGTGCAGGGGCGCCGGGTCTTCGTGCGCTGCGACCTCAACGTCCCCATCAAGGAGGGCGTGATTCGCGACACCACGCGCATCGACGCCTCGCTCCCCACCCTGCGCAAGCTGACCGCGGCCGGTGCCCGCGTAATCGTCAGTTCACACCTCGGCCGACCGAAAGGGCAACGCAACGAGGCGATGAGCCTGGCCCCGGTGGCCGCCGTGCTGGCCGAGCGACTCGGTTGCTCGGTCGACTTCGCTGACGACTGCGTGGGCGCAAGCGCTGAAACCGGCGCTGCGGGCCTCGCCGATGGACAGGTCTTGCTGCTGGAAAACCTGCGTTTCCACGCGGGCGAAACCGACAACGATGAAGGCTTCGCAGAGCGGCTCGCGAGCCTTGCCGACCTATACGTCAACGACGCCTTCGGGACGGCCCATCGCGCGCACGCCTCGACGGCCGGTATGGTGCCCCACGTGGCACACGCTGCGGCCGGCGACCTGCTGCGAGGCGAACTGGCTTATCTCAATCGCTTGTTCGAGCCCGAGCGGCCGTTCCTCTGCCTGCTGGGCGGCGCCAAGGTCTCAGACAAACTCGGTGTGCTCGAGGCATTGATCGAACGCGCAGACGCGATCGCGGTCGGGGGGGCCATGGCATACACGTTCCTGGCCGCCGAGGGTGAGGCGGTGGGTGGATCGCTCGTCGAGCCCGATCGCTTCGACGACGCCCGACGCATGCGGGCGCGCGCGGAAGAGAAGGGTTGCCGTCTGTTGCTGCCGAGCGACCACATCGTGGCGGCGAGCGTCGAAGCGGCCGATGCGAGTCAGACGGTTTCGCAGATCCCCGACGACGCCCTTGGGTTCGACATCGGCCCTGAAACCGCGGACCGCTACGCGGACGAAGCACGCGCCGCGCGCACGATTCTCTGGAACGGACCGATGGGCATGTTCGAAGTGTCGGCCTTCGCGTCGGGAACCGAAGCGGTGGCCCGGGCGGTGGCCGAGAGCGAAGGGCTTTCGGTGGTCGGCGGTGGCGACTCGCTGGCGGCGGTCAACCAATGCGGTCTCGGAGATCGCATCGATCACCTCTCGACCGGAGGCGGTGCTTCACTCGAATACGTCCAGGGGCTCACCCTGCCAGGCGTGGCCGCTCTCGATGCGGCAGCGGAGGGCACAAGCTGATGCGACGTCCGATCCTCGCGGCCAACTGGAAGATGAATAAGAGCGCGGGCGAAGCGCAGGCCTTCGCCGAGAAGCTCCTGCCGGCCATCGCAGACGCGTCGTCTCTCGACGTCGTGATCGCTCCGCCCTTCACTGCCCTCGATCGGCTGGGTCGCGCACTCGGCGGGAGCGCCGTCGAACTCGCCGCCCAGAACGTCAACGCGGAACCCGCTGGTGCGCACACGGGCGAGATCTCCGTCTCGATGCTGCTCGAGTTCGGCTGTCGCTACGGGATCGTGGGGCACAGCGAGCGCCGCGCGATCTACGGCGAAACCAACGGGCAGGTGGCCGCCAAGGCCAAAGCACTCCAGGCCGCCGGCATCCGCCCGATCGTGTGTGTGGGCGAAACCCTCGAAGAACGCGATGGCGCTGAAACCCTTTCCGTGGTGGGGCGGCAGCTCGACGAGAGCCTCGTCGGGGTCGCTGGCAAGGAGCTGGTGATCGCCTACGAGCCTGTCTGGGCCATCGGAACCGGGCGGGTGGCGACCCCGGACATCGCCCAGCAGGTGCACGCTTTCGTGCGAGAACGGCTGGGGACCCTGTACGGCGAAGTCGCCGATTCGATCCGCATCCAGTACGGTGGGTCGGTCAAGCCCGACAACGCCGCGGAACTCATGGCGCAATCGGACATCGACGGAGCACTGGTCGGGGGGGCCAGTCTCGAATCGGATTCATTCGCGCAGCTCGTTTCCATCGTGGCGCGCGCGGTTCAGGCATAGGCGGTCTTACACCCATGTACACCTTTCTCATCGCTCTTCACATCCTGGTCTGCTTCGTGCTGATCCTCGTGGTGCTCCTCCAACGCGGCAAAGGGGGCGACGTTGGTGCGGCCCTCGGTGGCGGCGGCAGCAACACCGTCTTCGGTAGCCGCGGCGCGGGGAACTTCCTCACGAAGCTCACGACCGGGTCGGCGATCATCTTCATGATCACGAGCCTGTCGCTCGCCTATCTCGGCAACCAGGCCTCGAATCCCCTCGATCTGTCGGACGACGTGATGGAACTCGAAGCCGCACCCGACGGCGACGAAGACGAAGCGGCGGACCCCGGCGCCCTCGAGGAAATCGAACCCGAAGCCTCGCCCGACGCGCTCGAGGAAATTCCGATGCCCGACGCGGGCGGCGAAGGTTCGCAATAGAGGCTTCGAAGGCCCGAATTGCTGGCGCGACCGACTTCGTGGGTTATGGTTGCGCCCCGCTCGTCACGGGTGACCTCAGCCCGGTAAAAAGCGAGCAATTGCAGCGACGTAGGTGAGACGTAGGTGAGACGTAGGTGAAGAGTCTCCGTCGGGCAATCAGCCAGAATCAAGCGCGATCCACCCATGCGGCGGTGGCGGAATTGGTAGACGCGCCAGCTTGAGGGGCTGGTGGGCTTCGGCCCGTGGAGGTTCGAGTCCTCTTCGCCGCACCACCATTCGTCTGCGAAATCGCCAAACGAGCCGCCGAGGCTCTTGGTGCCGACCTGGTGCAGGCCTGATCCGCTTGTCTGTGTCGATGGGCTACTGCGATCCGGTTGCCATCTCAGCACAGTGTTTCGCAGCCAGGCGCCGCAAGCCCTGTGTGATCGGATCTGACACATTCGGACGCGATGCTGCCATCGGCTTCAAGGCAGCCGCACAAAGACGCCGTCGCCTCGAAAGGACTCACTCATGGCATCAGTCTTCGTCAGTTTCGATTGGGATCACGACCGCAGGTACAAGTTCCTTCTCGGCGCTTGGAGCAAGCACCCTCGATTCCGATTCCCACTGAGCTGATCGGGTCCGGTGCAAGCTGGGCTATGGCGTTTACAGAAGATGCGATTATCCGCGCCCTCGCGGAGGCATGACTGAGACGCGGTGCGACGAGCACGAGGCTGCGTTTCGAACTCGAACTACGCGCGATGAAGGCCGACTTCGTCAGGGGCCGGCGACAGTTCGATCTCCACTGTTGTTCCCTTGCCGACCTTGCTCGCCACGCGCATCGTGCCGTGATGAAGCTCCACGATTCCATGTGCCACGCTCAGCCCGAGGCCGGTGCCCCCCTCTTGGGTACGCGTGGTGTAGAACGGGTCGAGGATGTGTTCAACGGTCTTGCTGTCCATGCCCGAACCGTCGTCCATGACCCGTAGGCGTATGGCTGATTCCGTTCGCTCGGTTGCGACCTGGACCGTGACCCCCGACGGTCGCGACTGGACGGCATTGCGAATGAGGTTCACCACGACCTGCTCCATCTGAATCGGACTCACGATCACCGGGAGCGATTCCGGCGCGAGATCTTCGATGATGGTAGAACCCCGACTCTCCGCGTGTGCCTTGCTGGCATGACAGGCTCGGTGGACGAGTTTGTTGGCATCTTCTTCCCACATCTGTGTGGGCTCGCCCCGAGAGAACTGCAGCAGACTCCGCACGATTTTCCCACAGCGTGCGGCCTGTTCGGCGCTGTCCAGGAGCGACCGCTTCCAGGTCTCGACGAAGTCGGCGTCGTGCTCACAAGAGAGGGCGTGTTGTGAGCTCAGCAGGATCGCGCCAACGGGATTGTTGATCTGATGTGCAACGCCTGCCGCCAGCGTCCCGATAGAAGACAAGCGCTCCGACCGCCGCAGATGATCGCGCGACTCCTCCAGAGCAAGGCTTCGCTGTCGCACCAGCTCTTCGAGTCGATTGTGGTTCTGCTCGAGTTCCTGGCGGCTACGGAGTTGCTCCGTTACGTCTTCCAGGATGCTCTGGACTCCGTAGCACTTCCCGTCCGGACCCAGCAGCGGTGCGACATATGCACGGAGCACGAACTCGCTTCCGTCCTCGAGACGATAGTCCAAATCCAATGTCCGCGGCTCAGCCGATTCGAAGCAATTGCGAAGCGCGAACGCGAATCCCGAACGCAGAAGGGCTGGGTGATTCAGAACATTCAACTCTGCATCTTCGGGTGGGGCCGTCTCGTGGAGGAGTTGCCAGAAGAGAGGGTTGATTGCGATGAGCGAGCCGCTCTGGTCACAGGCCATCACCCCCAGAGGTGCTGCTGCGATCAGATCCCGATAGCGCGCCTCGCTCCACCGCAGAATTTCGAGGATCTGGCTCTTCTCTTCGTTCGATCGCGACAGCTCAATGGTGCGTGCCTTGACCCTGCGATTCAGCTCTTGATTCTGGACGATGGCCTTTTCCGCTTGAACCTGGGGCGTGATATCTCGCAGCGTGATTGCATGGCATGCCACCGCTCCGTTTCGGGAGCGAACGACTTGTGGACTGAGTGACCAGTAGCGCTCGGGATCGCCGACAGGGAAAACGAGCTGGGATGCTTTCTCCTGCTCGGACTCGAGCAATACACGCAGCTCGTCTTCGTCGGTGCGAAGTCGCCCTGCCAGCCACTTTGGAAGGTCGCTTCCAGGCTCGAGTAGATCTTCGGTGAAGGCACTCGATGCTGCTGCGTTGGCATAGCGAAGCACGAGATCTCGATCGGTGATGAGCACACAGTCCGGAGATCGCCGAACGATTTCGGCCAGTGCGATCGGTTCGAGGTTGAATATCTGTTTCCGATACTCGCCCAGCAGTAACACAAGAAATGCCAGGCTGACTGCCGCGACGGTGGGGTCGAAGGGCAGATCGGTCGGGGCGGTGACTTGAATCAGGTTGCCGACGAGCAGCGACAGGGAGATGATGGCGAGGAGCGCGACACGATGGCGTGAGGCAGGCGTGTCGAGGCTCCGCCATGCGGTCCCGAGGATCACCAGTGCCGCGGATACCAGCGTGTAACAGAACCCCGCGTGAAGCGCGAAGCCCCAATGATAGAGGCTGCGGCCGTGCGGTTGAAAATCGACGACCTGTCCGTGGATCGGATTGGTCAGCAGGAAGAGCCAAATGGTCGCCGCGCTCGCGCGTATGAGGAACGTGGTCGGGGCACCCGGGAGGCGAATCGAGGTGGCATTGGCTCGTACATACTGGGTCACCAACTCGAACCAGGTAACCGAAAGACCCAGCAGACCCGTGTAGATCCCCGTCAGCCAGAACTGACCCCAGAATGAAGAGCCACTCCAGTTGAAGCCGAAGTCGGAAACCACAAAGAGCAGCGCAGCCAACAGGGGCCGAGCAAGGTGTGACGACAAATAATCGGGGGGGCGCCTTACTCGTACGAATACGATGCCCGCAACGACCAGAGCCGTCGCAACCAGAGACAGCACGAGTGTGAATTCCATCGCGATCATCACGTTGTTCCTACTCGAGTGTGATGGTCTTCATGTCGCAATTCTACTTCATCGTTTACGCCGAAGGGATCGGGATCGCCAGGCTCCTGGTCCGGAGCGACGATCGAGGTCGCGCGTTCGAAAGGTGATGCGGCGTCTGCACCGGCTTCGGATACAGGCGACAGGGTTCGGGACTGTAGAAGTCGTTCTCGCAGCTGGATACGGGCTCCATCCAGAGACTCTTGATCACGTCGGTGAACGCTCTGCAGCGCGCCCCGCGCCGCTCGAACCGTGCGGCCGCCGCCCAAAACGCCTCGGCCACCTGCCGGTAGTTCGATACGTACTCCGGCGTGGCCAAGGAGCTCACGAAGGGCGCGATCAGCCCGATCTCCACATCATCCCCCCCCCGGCTCCGAGCGCTGGCTGGCATCGTTGCCTCTTCGCGTTCAGAGAAGTAACAAGTGAGACTCTTCACTTGACAGCGCCGGTGCGCTCGCGCAGAATGTCGAGCTGAACAGGAGGCGGAGCACCCCATGGCTGAGCTGCTCAAGATGGGTGAGCTGGCGGCGCGAACCGGCGTCGAAAAGAGCACCATTCAGCACTATCTGCGAGAGGGGCTGCTGCCGGGCCCCGCGCATCGCCCGCATCGCAACATGGCCTACTACAGCGCCGACCTCGTCGAGCGGATCGGACTGATCCGCGAGCTTCAGACCCGGCGCAGCCTGTCCCTCGCCCGCATTCGAGACCTGCTGGCCGACCATCAGAGCCTCGACGCGGTGCGCCGCTGGCTGGATCAACAGGAGCTCAACATCGAGCCGTCCGCTCGCCCTGTCGGTCGCAAGGCGCTCCGGCAGGAGACGGGGCTCCGGCCCGAGGAGCTCGAGCGTCTCGAGGCGCTCGGCTTCGTGCGACCGCGCAAGCAGGGACGAGGTGTACGCTACTCAGCGACCGATTCTGCGACCGTGCGCTCGGTTGGGGCGATGCGCCGCGCCGGCTTGAACGAGGAGAACGGCTTCGAGCTCGAGCACATGGCCATCTATCTCGACTCCATGCGCCGTTTGCTCGCGGAGGAGCTCGACCTCTTCTCCAGCGTTCTCGGCAAGGCATCGCGGAGCCAGACCATCGCGTTGGCCGAGGCCGGGCTGGAGGGAACGAGCGCCCTACTCGTCGCGCTGCGCCGGCGAGTGATCATGGATCTGCTCGAGGACGCCGAGGGCCGGGAAGAGATCGAATGAGCGCGGCCGAGCGGACGAGCGAGGCCCATGCACAGGCCGCCAGGGAGATCGGCCTGGAGCGAGCACCGAAGATGTGGATCGACGGCATCTCGACGGGCGCCATGGACGGCGCATGCTTCGCCACGTTCGATGCGACGACCGGGGAGGAACTCGCCCAGCTTCCGGCGGCCAGTGAGTCGGACGTCGATGGGGCGGTCCGGGCGGCCCGGCGCGCATTCGAGCAGACCGACTGGCATCGAAACTCGACGCTGCGTGCGCGAACGCTCCAGAGCCTGGCGCGGCTGGCCAAGCGCGATCGCGACCATATTGCCCTGCTCGATTGCCTCGAGGTGGGAGCGGTACGCGGCATCGCCCGGCGTCTCGGCGCCCAGGCGCTGGTGCGCAATCTCGAGTACTTCGCGAGCTGGGCGGACAAGATCTACGGCGAGGTGGTCCCCGTGCCCTCGGGACGGGTGCTCGACTATGCACGCCGCGAGCCCTATGGCGTCGTGGCGGCGATCACTGCGTGGAACACACCCGCCCTCTTCGTCGGCAGCAAACTCGGCCCGGCGCTCGCGGCGGGCAATACAGTGGTGCTCAAGCCTTCGGAGTTCGGCTCGTTGTCGGCGCTGCACTTCGCGAAGCTCTGCGCTGAGGCTGAGATTCCGCCCGGCGTCGTGAACATCGTGAGCGGAGGCGCGGCCACCGGCGAGGCGCTGATCCGCCATCCCGACGTCGCGAAGATCACCTTTACTGGCGGCACGGGTACCGGCAGGCGAATCCAGGCCGCAGCGGCCGACAACCTCGTCCCCGTACATCTGGAACTCGGTGGCAAGTCGCCGCACGTCGTGCTTGCCGACGCCGATCTCGACCAGGCCGTGGGCGGGGTAATCGCAGGCGGATTCGGCCTCAGCGGCCAGACCTGCGCAGCTGGAAGCCGGCTGATCCTGCAACGCGAGATCCACGACGCGTTCCTCGAAAAGCTCAGCGATGCGGTGTCGATGCTCTCGATCGGCGACCCGCTCGACCCCAAGACCTTCCTCGGCCCGCTGATCCACGAGCAGCATCTCGAGCGTGTGCTCGGCTACGTGGCTTCCGGAATCGCGGAAGGTGCAGAGCTCGTTGTTGGCGGTAAGCGCGCCGAGTTCGCAGGGCCCTTCATGCAGGCCACGCTCTTCAGCGGCGTCGAATCGGAAATGCGGATCGCGTGTGAGGAGATCTTCGGCCCCGTGCTCTCCGTCATGTGCGTCGAGGACGCGGAGCAAGCAGCACGCGTCGCAAACGAGACGCGCTATGGGCTCGGCGCCGGGATCTGGACTCGCGACGTGAAGACAGCGCTGCGTTTCGCGGAGAGCGTTCGCGCAGGAAACGTCTGGGTCAACCAGTACGGCAGCCTGCCGCACACTGTGCCCTTCGGCGGCTATGGCCATTCCGGACAGGGACGTGAGGGAGGCCGGCAGGCCCTCGAAGAGTACACACAGATCAAGAACGTGAGCATCGACCTCGGGTGACGCACGTGAGAGACGAGAACAGCGATCGCGACGAGACGGGATGAAGAGTATGCGCGGTGCGATCCTTCGCGACTTCGATGCAAAGCTCGAGATCGTCGACCTCGAGCTCGAAGCGCCCAGAGCGGGCGAGGTCAAGATCGACGTCGTCGCCAGTGGGCTATGCCGCAGTGACCTCTCCTGTATCAACGGCACCTTGAAGTCGCCGATGCCTGTCGTGCTCGGACACGAGGCCGCCGGCATCGTATCGGAGCTCGGCGAGGGCGTGAGCAACCTCGCGGTCGGCGACGCGGTGGTCGTGGCCCTCAGCCCGGCCTGCGGTGACTGCCTCTTCTGCAACGAAGGGGCACCCAATCGCTGCCTGAAGATGATCCCCGGTATGATCGGTTCCACCATGCTCGATGGCAGCACGCGGCTCAGCCTCGGCGGCGAGCAGGTCTACCAGCTATGTGGCGTGGCTTCCTTCGCGGAGCAGGCCGTCGTCTGCGCGATGTCCTGTGTGAAGGTGGGCGACACGGTTCCTCTCGAGCAGGCCTGCCTGCTCGGCTGCGGGGTACTGACGGGCGCGGGCGCAGCGTTCAATACGCCGGAGATCGGTCCGGACGTGTCCGTTGCGGTCATCGGCTGCGGCGGCGTGGGCCTCGCCGCCATCCAAGGCGCTCGGATCGAGGGGGCCGCCCAGATCATCGCCGTGGATGTCGACCCCGCGAAGCTCGAGCTCGCCAAGGTGCTCGGCGCGACCCAAACGGTCGACGGCGGCGGCGATGTCCGGAAGGCGATTCGCAAAGCAACTGGCCTCGGCGTGCACGTCTGCATCGAAGCCATCGGGCACGTGTCCACGATCGAGACCGCGTGGGAGGTGCTCCGTCCCGGTGGCCTCGCCGTGGTCATCGGCATGCCGCGCGCGGGTGAGAAGATCCCGATTCGAGCGGGGGGGTTGTTCCAGGAGCGGCGCATGGCGGGATGCGTATACGGCGGTGCCGATCCCCATCGCGACATCCCGCGCGTGCTCGAGCATGTGGGCCGCGGCGAGTTCCAGCTCGATCGAATGATCACCGAGGAGCTGCCGCTCGAACGAGTTCAGGAGGCGATCGACTCGCTCGCGGCCAGTCACGGTGCGAGGCACGTCATCGTCCCTCGGAGCTGAGCACCTTCCTACCCTACCGATGAACCAATCGAGACCCAATCAAGAGACGGACAGGAGAAGATCATGAGGTTTGGAATGCTGCACCTCTTCGAGAGCCCAGAGGGCCGTAGTGAAGCACAGATGATCGACGAGCAACTCAGCCTGATGGAGGCCGCGGAGGAGTACGGATTCGATTCCCTCTGGCCCGCCGAGCACCACTTCACCGAGTACGGCGTCTGTGGATCCCCGGCCCTGAACCTCGCGGCCATCGCGCGAACGACCAGGAAGATCCGCCTCGGCACCGGCGTGTGCGTGCTGCCACTCCACAACCCCATCCGGGTGGCGGAGGACTTTGCCATGCTCGACCAGATGTCCGGAGGCCGCGTCGACTTCGGAGTTGGCCGCGGCTATCAGCCCATCGAGTTCCAGGGCTTCGGCGTCGATCAGACGCGGAGCGCCAAGATCTTCGACGAGAGCCTCGAGATCATCCGGCGCGCCTGGACCGAAGAGAAGCTGAACTTCGAGGGCGAGTTCTTCCAGTTCAAGGACCTGGAGATTCGACCGCGCCCCCTGCAGGACCCGCACCCCCCGATCTGGATGGCGGCGCTCTCCCAGCAGACGTTCGAGAAGGCCGGCCGGTTGGGCTTCAACCTGCTGCTCTCACCGGTCTTCGGTGGCTCGCTGCAGGCCGCGCGCGACAACATCCAGCGTTATCGACAAGCGCTGGCGGACAACGGCTTCGACCCGGCGAGCCGCCAGGTGGGCGCGCTGACGATGATGTTCGCGGGCAAGTCCCACGAGGAGGCGCGCTCGCAGTTCGCAGAGCCGGTCATCTGGTACTTCCGCACATTCGGGAAGTTCGTCGCACCGAAGGTCGGCCAGCCCCCGATCCAGGGCTACGAGTGGTACACCGACATTCGCGATCTGGCGAGTGTCGTCGAGTGGGAGACGCTCATCGAGCACGGCGCCGTGATCTGCGGCGAGACGCCTTACGTAATCGAGAGGCTCCAGGAGATGAAGGAGATGACGGGCATAGACCATCTGCTCGGGTGGACCCGACTCGGTGGTCTTTCCGACGACCTCGTCACATCTCACATGGAGCTCATGCGCGACGAGATCATGCCGGCGCTGCGATGATCGACTTCGAGATCGGCGACGAACTCGAGCTCGTGCGAGCCACTGCGCGCGAGTTCGCGGACGACCATCTCAGGCCGACGCTCCGGCAACACGAGTCGACGCGCGCGCTCTCGGATGCGACGCGCGCCGCCTTCCGAGACATCGGCTTCGCGACGCTCGAGTGGCCCGAGTCACTGGGGGGCAGCGGTCTCGGCGGTCTCGCCCGCTTCATCGTGCTTGAGGAGCTTGCGGCGGCCGACCCCGGCGCGACCCTTGCGCTCGATCCCCTGGGCCCTGCCCTCTACGCCCTGGTCGAGTGCGGCGGCGAAGCGGCGCTCGAACGCTTCGGCACGCCGCTCGCAGACGGCGAGACCGCCCGTTCCGTGCTGGTGTGGTGTGGCGAAGGGTGCCGCGCCAAGCTCGAATTCGGCGATGACGCGGTCAGCGGCGCGATCCCCTGGCTGCCCGCCGATGCAGCGGCGCAACTCGTGCTGCTCGACGCCGATGGCGCACACGTGGTGAGCGAGGGCTTTACGCTCGAGCCCGCCCGCGGAGCCGGGCTGCGCGCTGCGGGGGCGGCGAGCGTCACGCTCGACCGGGCCCCAATCGCGGCCAGCTATCCAGGTGGCGAGGCTGCGGCGCGCGCGGCGGCGCGCGGGCGTCTGTACACCGCCGCCATGCTGGTCGGCATCGCGCGAGAATCGGCGGATTACTCGCGCGCCTACGCACTGGATCGAGTCACCTTCGGCAAGCCCATCGCCCACCATCAGGCGCTGGCCTTTCTCATCGCCGACATGGCGACGGCGACGGACTCGGCGCGGCTGGCGGGCTGGGACGCCGCGTGGCGGCTCGATTCGGGCCATGGGGCCGAGGAGGCCTGCGCCACGGCTTTCATCGAGGCCGCGGAGCAGGCCATGTATGTCACACCCAATGGCGTACAGATCCTGGGTGGCCATGGATTCATGCAGGACCACCCCGTGGAAAAGATGATGCGCGAGGCACGTGCGCTCTCGCTCCTTTTCGGTGGCGTCGACGCCGCTCGCAACACGGCGATCTCTGAGCTGATCGAGAGCGACGGACCGGTACAGCTCACGTGGGAGGCCCCTGATGCGGGTCGAACTGGATGAAGCCACACGCAGGCGCGTCGAGGGGATCCGGATGCTGGGCCGGGCCCAGGTCCGCCCGCTCGGTCTCGAGGCCGATCGCCTGGGCCGCCCCATACCCCCGGACCACGAATTCTTCGAGTTGCTCCTGAAGATCGGACAAGGGCGGACCCGTTGGAGCGGCGAGCAGGATCCCGCTGCGGAACCCGCTGCGAGAGACGAGAGTGACAGGCCCGAGTTGAAGGCGACCATCGGTACCTCCCGCGCGCTGCTGGCGGTCGCAGAAGAACTCTCGTATTGGGATCGCGGTGTCGCGGTCTCGCTCCCGGGCCCCGGGCTCGGCGAGCCGCCGATCATCGGCATGGGAACGCCGGATCAGAAGGAGCGCTTCCTCCGCCCCTTCATCGATCCGGGAAAGCCGCGCTGGGGATCCTTCGCAATGACGGAGCCGGGCGCGGGCTCCGATGTCGCCGCGATCCGTACGGTGTGTCGCAAGGACGGCGACCACTGGGTTCTGAACGGGGCCAAGTCGTTCGCCGCCAATGCATCGCGCGCCGACTGGATCCTGGTCTGGGCGACGATCGACCGGAACCTCGGGCGAGAGGGACATCGCGCCTTCGTTATCGAGCAGGGTACCCCGGGCCTCGGCGACTTCCACGTCGAGAAGAAGATGGGGCTCAAGGCCTATGAGTCCACCTCATTTACCATGCGCGACTGCCGCGTGCCCGCAGACAGCTTGCTGGGTAGCGACGAGCACTACGCTCGAAAGGCGGGATTCAAGGGCGCGATGAAGTCCTTCAACTCCACCCGTCCTCTGGTCGCAGCGATGGCGGTCGGCATGGGACGGGCCGCGTTCGACGAGGCGCTTGCTTTCGCCAAGGAGCAGGATCTGCTGGGAGACGTCCGCGTCCGTGATCGCCTCGAGCGGATTCGCCGTCGGCTGCGCGTAGCACGCCTGCTCTGCTGGCGTGCCGCATGGCTCGCCGACCACAGCCGGCCGAACATCGTCGAGGCGTCGATGTCCAAGGCGGTGGCCCCGGCCGTCGCGCTCGAGGCCGCTAGCCTGGGGATGGAGTTGCTCGGAGAGGTGGGTGCGAGAGGCGAACACCTGATCGAAAAGCTCTTTCGCGACGTCAAGGCAATGGACATCGTGGAGGGCACGGGGCAGATCCAGCGCATCGTCATGGCCCGGCAACTCGTTCAGCTGCCTCGGTAGGGGCTTGGCATGACGTCCGTACCAGGACGTTGAGCCAGAACGCAGCTTGAATGCCTCCTTCCATGGGGTCGAAGCGGCCCCCTCCCAGCCACTTTTTCTAGGCCGGTATGACGGCGATCATACGTCTTCCCGATTGTGCAGAGTAACAAGTGCTACATCGCACTTTGTGCAAATCGGAGGATCGCAGCATGGCCAGGAACTTCGACGTAATCGTGGTGGGGGCTGGAATCAATGGACTCGCCTGCGGGGCCTACCTCGCCAAGGCCGGCCTCGAGGTAGCCGTCGTCGAGGCGCGGAACGAATGCGGACCGTTCGCGCTGACGGAGGAGATTTTCGGCGGGGGCGTTCCCATCGACACCCACGCGGGTGTCTGCTTCGTCACGATGAGCCCTGCACTGGGAGAGCTGGAACTCGATCGCTTCGGACTCGACCTGATCCTGCCCAGGGTGCCGACCGGAACCGTCTCCAAAGACGGCACCAACGTGCTCTACTACACCGATCTCGACCGAACCTGTGCCGAAATCGCCCGCTTTTCGGAGCGCGATGCCAAAGCCTATCGGAGATTGCGCGAGAGCGTAATGAAGAACGCGGTCGAGATGCTCGAACGGGGCGTCTTCAGCGCACCGTCGGCTGAGGGGCTCGAGTACCTCTGGAGCCTGGGAAAACTGGTCGGATTCTCTCCTGAGGATTTCCGCACCATGAATGGTTTCGAGCTACTCGACCTGCTCTTCGAGAACGAAAAGGTCAAGTGTTCCCTGCTCGGCCAGGCCGCCATTGGAATCTTCGGGGATCCCGCGGAAAAGGGCGAGGGATCTCTAATGACCGTGCTTGGCCAGACCAGCTCCTTCGGTGTTCCCAGAGGGGGAATGCACAATCTGGTGCATGCCCTGGTTCGCTGCTTTCGACACTACGGCGGAACGCTCCTGCTGAATGCGCCAGTCGAGCGAGTGGAGTTCGAGGGGGGACGTCCGAGCCTGGTTCATCTCGCCGAACACTCCCCAATCCCCGAGAAGACGCTTCGCTCACGCCAGGCCACGGTGATTCACGTCAGCCCACCTGTCGCGTTGCAGATCCTCGATTCCGAGGAACTCGAGCGACATGATCCCAATCTCTTGCGCAAAATGAAGGACTGGGACATGACCGGCCATTGCGCCTTCACTTCCTACGTTCTCCTCAAGGGCGCTGCACAGTGGAGCTCGCGGACCTGGAACCCGGACATCCAAGAGTGCGCATTTCCGTTGCGCGCATGGGACTCGTGGGATCACGCCAAGAGCTCATTCCAAACGGCGAAGAACGAGGAGATCTTCGGCGTGGCAGGTGATGTGGGCGAGATCTATCACCTGAGTTCCGTCGACCCATCGCGGGTTCCGGCCGACGGCAGGACAGCGCTCGTCTACGAGGTCGAATACCCGGTGAACATGCGCCGCTACGGGGGACTCTCGGCCTGGGACGATCGGGAGATCACCGATCGGCTGCACGAGAGTCATCTCCAGGATCTACGCGATATGCTCGACGACTTCGACGCGGAGCTCATCGACTCCACCTATTTCACCCCGATCGACAATTGGCGTCGCAACCCATCCGCAATTCTCGGGCATGAGCTCGGTGGAGATGTGAGCGGTCCGCAGTGGTACGAGGGTCGCATGCCCAATCGATCTTCGATCGAAGGGCTGTACTTCACCCAGGGCGTCTGGCCGTGTTCGCTCACCCATCTCGGCAGCGCTTACGTAACGGCATGCGCGATCGCGGATGACCTCGGCGTCCGCGATCAAGCGTGGTGGAAGAATCGCCCCATGCAGCGGTACATGGAGTTGATGCGCGAAGGCAGCATGAACGTGGAGGTTACACCATGAGAACCGACTACGACGTCATCGTCATCGGAGCCGGCCCCAATGGGCTCACGGCGGCGGCCTATCTCGCCGCTGGCGGCAAGCGCGTGGCCGTAGTGGAGCGCTACGTCGAGACCGGAGGCGGACTGGTCACGCAAGAGATCAGCGGATTTCGTATGAATCACCACGCAACGTACATGATGATGGGTGATCTCATGCCACCCGTCGCAGACTTCGATCTCCGCAGTCGAGGTGTCGATTTCATCACGCCGGAGATCCAGGCGGCATTCCTGTTCGAAAATAAACAGAGCCTGATCATCCATGCTGATTCGCGGAAGACCGAGGCCTCGGTCGAGGCGCTCTCGCCCAACGACGGTGCGCGATTTCGACGCATGCATGACGAGTTCTCCGAGATGTGTGACGCCTTTCTACTCCCGGCGACCTACGTTCCGCCTGTCGCACCGATCGACCAAACCATCGCGTTGCAGAACTCCGATGAGGTCGGCGAGCGCATCGCGTCGATCTCGGATCTCTCTCCAATCGAGGTGATCGAGCGGTACGAATTCGAAGATCCGCGTATCAAGGCCGCATTCCTCTATCTCGCCACCTGCTTCGGACTCGAAGCCAACGAGGGAGGCCTCGGCTTTCTGGTTCCGATCTATGTATCGCGCATGATGCAGGCCTCCCTCGTACGGGGTGGCTCACACCAGCTCGCCTCCGCATTGCGGCGGGCCGTGGAGGAGCACGGTGGACAGATCTTCACGAATTCGGCTGTGAAGCAGCTTCTCGTCGAAGATGGCCGCGTAGTCGGACTCGATATACCCGGCCGCGGCCAGATCCGCGCCGAGGCCGTACTCAGCACGCTGAACCCCGAACAGACCTTCCTCGAGCTACTACCACGCGAGGTGATCGGCAGGGAAATCGAACAGGGCATCTCGAACTGGGAGTGGGAACCGACGAGTCTCTTCGTCTTCAACGATGGCATCATCGGAGAGGCCCCCATCTACGAGGGCTATCCCGACGCAGCCAATCACGCCTTGCTCGCGGTGATGGGCTACGAGAGGCCCGAAGACGTAGTCGATCATCAAGCTGAAGTGGCTCGCGGCGATCGCTCGCGCATCGCCGGACATGGCTCGACCCTGAGCCTCTTCGATCCTCTGATGGCGCCGAACCACGTTTCGCTCGGTGGTCCACCAGCGCATGTCCTGCGTTGGGAGTCATGGGCGCCGTACAACGCCGACTGGAGCCATTCCGCAACCGCAGACTACACCGAGCGTTGCCTCGAGTTCTGGACGCGTTATGCACCGAACATCGCCAACGCCAACTCGCGCGCGCGGGTCACATGGTCCCCCCGCGACATCGAAGCCCACCTCCCCACGATGAAGAGGGGCTCGATCAAGCACGGTGCATACATCAGCCTTCAAATGGGTGGAAATCGCCCGATACCCGAATGCTCGGGCTATCGAACACCGATCGAAGGGCTCTATGTGGGTGGATCGGGCACCCATCCAGGCGGGATGGTGATCATGGGACCGGGATACAACTCCGCACGCATCGTCGCGGAAGATATTGGAGCCGACTTCCCGGACGAACCGGAAATGGTCGTGCGAGCACGCGCGCGCGGCTACTTCGATGTGGACGAGGAGAGCTGAGGATATGAGACTCAAGTCCAAAGGTCTGGGGCGGAAGGAATTGGTCTTGGACTTCCGCGAGTACGAGGTCGTCCGCGAGGACAACGAGGTCGTCGTGGTCGGCACGATTCGAGATCCGGTCAATTGGGATTTCTCGATTCGAGTCTGCGAGGACGATCTCTCGGGCCTGCTACACCTGGCCGGGAAGAAGGCAATCCTGGGATTGGCATTGCGTTCCCTTTTCAAGCGGAGCAAGGAAGATCACTGGACGCAGGAACTCTCCGAGCATCTCGCCGAAGGCGCTCTTCGCCTGGAGGCCGCCAAAAAGATGGCGAGTGCCCGACTCGAAGCTCCAGCGCCGCTCTCCGCGAAAATGGAACGGTCGATCCGGGACAGTTCGAGCTAGCCCGGATGATTCATGAAGCCCGTAGCGAGAAGCCCGAAAGTGCTGACAGTTCGCGGACCTCGGACCGCAGGCTCCCGCTGAACTGGAACGACGACAGGCTACCGATCGGGACGATGTTCACGGCCGCCTACGGGAACGAAGCACTCCTCTGCAGCCTCGCAGCCCAGCTCGAAGCAGCACGGCGAGCGGTACGGCCAGCGCCCACTGGCCCGCCTACAAACCCCTCGGTTGCCATTGGCCGTCGCCGTCTGCGTCGACGAAGATCGGGTTGCTGAAGGCCAGCGGCCTGAAACCTTCGAGCACGACTGAGTAGGGGCCCTCGGGCTCTCCTTCGACTTCGACGATCAGGTGGTCATCGGCCGAAAACTCGAGATCGAACTCGACCGGAGCGAATGTGTTGCCCGTGTCGCGCGATAGCGCTGCCACCAGGGTCTTGCCATTGCGTCGATGAATTCGGACCGTCGAGACGGGCACCCATGACGCGGCACGGACACGCACCACGAGTTTTCCGCGCCGGCCCGAGAAGAGTTCTCCGACAGAGGCCTCTCCCAGCGAAACGTCGACCAGTGGGCCCGTCGTTCCAAAGACCTCACCGCCGCGTGCCGCAGTCATGAACGCGTCGGTGTCGAAGGCGCTCGGGCGATCGTTCGCCACACGGACGTAGTTGCGTGGTACGCCTACGACCCAACCCAGGCGATGCGAGTCGCTGTTCGCCATGCCTGTCGGTCGATATCCCTGATCGAGAAGCGCAAGCCAGTCCGTGAAGACGAGGCGGTAGGGCTCCATCCACTTGCCGTTCAGCACTTCGATGGCGTCGAAATCGATGTCTCGAAGTCCGCTTCGTGGATCGACCTCGAGCAAGGCGCTGTTCGGTTCCGTTTCGATCGGGAGCGCCGGATCGAAAGCGCGACCCATAGTGGAAAGGTGCTCGAAGAACGCACCTCCCGGATCGTCAGCGCCGGGATCGCGCGGATGGTTGAGCTGGACCATTCGCTCCCCCGGAATGCTGCGCGCCTGGTGGATGATCTCGCGCAGCCGTTTTCCTTCGCCGGCGATCGCGCCGTTGCGGGTGCGTGCGGGTTGATACGGAAGTGGGTAGACGTTGACATGACCCGTCGTATAGGGGGCGACCCGTCCCCGCGATACCGTCGTCACCTCCAGCCCAGACAGGCTCACCAGGTCTTCCTGGAGTCCCAGCTCGACGATGAGTTCGTCGAAGCGGCGGACGACATCGTGTTCCGTTGCGACCAGAACCTCGCAGCCTTCAGCTGCGAAGGTTCGCAAGCGAGTGCTCTCGGGCAGCGTTGAGTCGAAGCTGCCCGCTGCGTGGACGTGGAAGTCAGCGGAAATCCAGCCTGGAGTTTCGAGTTCGCGCAGCGGAGGTGCGATCACGAGTTCCGCCGTCTGACCGGCGCGCGCGTCGATCTCGGCTTGCGTGAGCGAATATTCCAACCCGCGCGTCGCGAGCACGCGGTAGCGCCCCGGAGCGATGTCGACATGGCGAGGGTCACTGTCGATTCCTGCAAGGTGAACGTCACGGGTCTCGACGCTCGTGGGCACTACCACGCCGTCTATCGTGAGTCCGGTGAGATCGCTTCCGAAGACCGGGTCGGCGGTTTCGCCAATCCCTTGGAATACCAGTCGCATCGGAACCCCTCGTGGGAGCTGGACCCGCGCTATGTCACCGAGGTCAATCTCACCGAGGTCGATTTCAGGGTGCCCGGAGGTGCCTTCTGCGATCGTTTCTTCGACCCGAAAGGAAAGGCTGTCCGAACGATTCCCCGGCGCGAGTGTGCGTAGCGTGTAGTCGCCGGGGGGCAGCATGAAGTCGAAGCGGCCGTCGCGGTTCGGCCGCGCGAAGGTGAGAGGGCCGGCGTCGGTACCGGACGCGCGATCGATGTGCAGGCGCGCACCAGGGTCAGTGACGCGTCCGTGCACCCTTGTCGTGGGCGCGCGACCCGGCGCATTGAAGATGCTGTCCGAAAGACTTGCGACGTCGGCATGCGGGGAGAGTCGGATTTCGCGTTCGATGAGCAGGCTCTCGCCCCGCGGCAGGTTCATCAGGGTTCCCTGTGCGGCCTGAAGCAGCCCGACTTCGTCGCTGTCGAACCACAGAGGCTCGCTCAATACCGCCGTCAGGGTGACCGACTCCATCCCCAGGCTGTAGTGACCAAGGCGTGCTGGAGGGGCGCCCTTGCGGGTGCTTTCTGCGCGCACGACTCGATACAGGTACGAGACCGGGGGCGCCTGAAGCTCGCTGCCCACGATCACGATGCCCTCCGACCGGCGAAGTGCGCGGACGATCTCGAGATAGGAACTCTTTTCGAGAGAAACGTGTTCGAACCCCTCGCTCGGCCCCGAGCGGTTGATCACGAAGTTGCGAAGCGCGCTCTTGGTGTTGTGGAGCAATTCGGCGAACGCGAAGAAGCGCCTCGGGTCGCCTTGTTCGCGTGTCAGCTTCGAGCGCACGACGATGCGCTCGGGGTCCAGCTCGTCGAGTACGAACTGCGTTGTGTGGCGGATTCCCTTGTCGAATGCTTCGGTGACGATCCTCGCTTCGCGTTCATCCACCTCCGCTCGTATCTCGCGGACGGGGAGAATCTCACTACGCGACAGGTTGAACAGAGGCTCGAGGCCGAGGAATTGGTCGTCATCGCGGCCGCAATGCCCGAGGTCGACCAGTGTGCCCCCGGTTTCGATCAGCTGCCCCTCGCTCTTCGTTCCCAGCACGGATGCGCAGACGACACCATTGCCGAGCACCCAGTCGCCCAGGCCCGCAATGGCGTCGCTTCCCTGGATGATTCGACGCGCGGGCGTTTCGCTCGTGATTTCCTCGGCGAAGAGATCCGCGTGCGACGGCGAATTGGCGATGAGTGACAGCGCAGACATGACGGCGAGGCCGATCCGCAACTCGCGCGTCGAATCTCGTCGCGAATCATGCTTCATTGTGGCTGCCGCGCGGGCATCGCGCCGCAGGGTGACTACTGAAAAGGGGCGCTGCCCCTCGAAAAAGCGACGGTTGCGCGATGGCACTACGCAAGACACTCAGGCAAGCGATTCGACCCAGTACGACGCGAAGCACCGTGGCCTTGTGGGCGAAGTCCGCGCTCAACGCAGTGCTCTTCTTCATGGTCTTCATGGTCGTGTTGCCCCGGTTGGCGCACTACCTCGTCCCGCTGCGATTGCCCATTCCCATGGTTGTCCGAACCTGGCTCGCTGGGGCACTTGCGGTCGTGGGGGTTTCTGGCTGGGTCGCGTGCCTCGATACATTCAGCCGGGGGGGACGAGGGACACCGCTTGCGGCGGATGCTCCGAATCGTCTCGTTACGACCGGTCTGTTTGGTTGGGTCCGAAACCCGATCATGCTGGCGGAACTCGCTGTCATCTTCGCCGAAGTGCTGCACTTCGCGAGTTGGGGGTTGCTGATCTACGCCGTCGCGATGACGGTCGTGGCGCAGTGGTTGGTGGTCCACGTCGAAGAGCCCGAGCTACGAGCGCGCTTCGGCGAAAGCTATACCGACTATTGCCGAAAGGTGCCGCGATGGATTCCCCGGTGAGCACCTGACATGCTTTCCGCCCTTCCCGACCCGACGAAGCGACTTCCCCCACCAGGGGTCGATTCAAAGGGCTTGTCTGGGCCAATCGTCAAGGCCGCAAGTGCCTCGGCGGAGGCGTGGCCAGCCGAGAACCCCATGCTGATCCGTTGTCAGAACGCGGGAAGAGCCACAGCCGTAGCGGGGACGCTGTTTCCCTGCGCGCTTCGTCAGCACCGCTGCCCCTCGACACCGTGGCATGTCGCACCGACCGCCGACGAAGAGAGTATGGTGATGTCGGGGCGGGCCTCACTCAAGCCGTCGTAACTGAGACCGAGCCTGTCGAGCACACCCGGACGCATGTTCTGCCGCGGCGCATAGGAGAAACAAGCTGCGTTTTCGCGCACTTCGCCGCTAAAGCGCTGTTCGGTCGAGAAATCGCTCTGTGCCGGGCTGTGGTGCGACATCGGATGTGGCCCGTCGGCGAGCCAGGGATTGCGAGGCGGTGAGGCGAACACCTGATTCGCTGGCGCTCTATACGCGCGCGTTTCCGGAACTGGCACCCGCGCGAGCGAGATCTCCATCTCGCTGGGCGTGGCGAGGAAGGCCAGCGTCAGCGCGCCGAGCGCGACGAGAGCAAGCAGCGTGATGACGGCAGCGCGGAATATTGGCGCGCAATAGCACCTTTGCCCCGCGCCAATGGAGCGCGCGGGGCCTCTTCGCAATCTCCTGTCTCCCCGAAGTCTCGATCGGGCTGACTCCCGATCGCTTCACTCGACCACGCCCTCGACGAGAATGAACCGAACGATCGCTTCGACTCCCACGCCGTCGCGCAGGTTCGTGAACACGAACGGCCGGTCTCCGCGCATCTTTTCTGCGTCGCGTTCCATGATTTCCAACGAGGCCCCGACGTGCGGAGCCAGGTCTATCTTGTTGATCACCAGCAGATCGGACTTGCAGATACCGGGGCCTCCCTTTCTGGGGATCTTCTCGCCCTCCGCCACGTCGATCACGTAGATCGTGAGATCCGCCAGATCCGGACTGAAAGTCGCCGCCAGGTTGTCACCCCCGCTTTCCACGAGCACGATGTCGAGCTCCGGAAACCGCGCAACCAGATCGTCGATCGCCTGCAGGTTCATCGACGCGTCCTCTCGAATGGCGGTATGTGGACAGCCACCCGTCTCGACTCCGACGATGCGCTCGGCCGGCAACGCGGTGCTGCGGATCAGGAACTCGGCGTCTTCCCGGGTATAGATGTCGTTGGTCACGGCGGCCAGCTGCCAATCGTTTCGAAGTTGCTTGCAAAGGGCCTCCATCAGCGCGGTCTTGCCGGAGCCGACCGGTCCGCCGATCCCCACACGCAGCACGGGACGACTCGATTCGGATGTCATCGTAGAAGGTTCCAAGTCGCTTCCTCTCGGTTTGACCGACTCGCTCCGGCCTTGCTTGTTCGGGATCCGCCCATCCCCACCCACCTACGAGCGGAAAAGTCGCGAATACTGCGTCTCGTGTTGACTCGACAGCACGGCGACCATCGGGAGGGTGCCCCCGATCTCGTCGTCCTCGAGCGCGATGGAGGCGTCGCAGATCTCGGGGATCCGATCGGCGAACGCGAGCAGCAGACGTTGACCCGCCACCTGTCCAAGGGGAATGAGCTTCACGCCGGCAACGATCTGGTTTTCGATCGAAGACCAGGCATAAGCCGAAAGCGCTTCACGCACCGGAAGCTTCCAAGCCCGGATCGCGTGGGCCGTGGCTCGTGCAAACGGCCAGGCTGCCCACTCGCCGGGGGCACGATGCGACGTCGATGCACCGCCCAGCGCGCCCAACAGCTCCATCAGCGCGCGCCCGCGTTGCAGGTCATCTTCTCGCAGCTCGCGTGTCTCGCGCATCGCGACGAGCCTCGCGGCGAGTTCGAACTCGCGCTCGTGCTGGCCACGCGCCACGGCATCGACCAGGCGCCACAGCATCGGCAGGTCGACGCGGCCCAGACTGAATTCGAGCTGCTCCGACGTCCAATGCCCCAGGCTCGCTTCATCGGTGACGACCTGTGACTCCACCGCAGCTTCGAGGCCTTGCGAATAGGCGAAGGCGCCGATGGGCAGCGTCGGACTGCTCAGCTGGAGCAGGCGAAGGAAAGAAGACGGCGTTGGCGACGTCACCGGACGGCCTCCGGCGCATCCGGCGCCTCGCTCTCCTGCCGCGGACCCGCTGACGCCGTCGGAGCCGAGCCGCCGCCCTGCCGGTGATCCGCCGCATGACCGTGATCGTGATACGCCCCCCGCTCGGGGGAAAACGGAGCGGAAACCGCCTCGACCGAGAGGCCGAGTCGGCGGACCATCTCGTCGAGCACGTGGTCGGGTTCGTATTGCACCCATCCGGGACCGACCTCGAGCGCGACGTGCCGGTTGCCCAGGTGGTAGCAGGCCCGCGCGAGCAGGTGCGTATCGGAGGTTCTCGCCTGCGACAGTTCTTCTGGAGCCGCTCGTACGAGCACGCGAAAACCCTCGCCGCTGCAGACATGGTCGCCGATCTCCAAGCGGGTCCTCGGCGGCAGAACGAGCCTGGCCTCGCCGCCCAGATCGAGACGCAGGCGCTGTCGCGATCGCTGACGTTTCGCGTAGGGCAACGTCACCGAATCGTCTGCAGCAATCGCGATCTCGTCGCGCGGGATCTTCAACGTAAGTTCGAGTACTGCGCTCATCTTCCCCGCCCTAGAACAAGTGGTAGCGCTGAGCCATCGGAAGAACCTCCGCGGGCTCGCAGGTGAGCAGTTCGCCGTCGGCACGCACCTCGTACGTCTGTGGATTCACCTCGACGGTGGGCGTGTACGCGTTGTGGACCATGTCTTCCTTCCGTACGCCTCGGGTCCCCGAGACTTCACCGATCAGGCTCCGGAGCCCGAGTTCTTCCGCGACGCCGGCCTGCCGCCCGGCACTCGAGAGGAACGTCATGCACGTGGCGTTCGTGGCCGCGCCGTACGCGCCGAACATGGGACGGTAGTACGCAGGTTGCGGTGTCGGAATGGAGGCGTTCGGGTCTCCCATGACCGAAGCGACGATCATGCCTCCTTTGACGACGAGGCTGGGCTTGACGCCGAAGAAGGCCGGCTTCCAGAGCACGAGGTCAGCCAACCGCCCGACCTCCAGCGAGCCGACCTCGTGAGCGATGCCGTGGGTGAGCGCTGGGTTGATGGTGTACTTCGCGACGTAACGCTTGACCCGGGCGTTGTCGTTCGTCTGCGGGTCTCCTTCCAGCGGGCCCCGTTGCACCTTCATCTTGTGTGCGGTCTGCCAGGTGCGGAGGATCACCTCCCCCACGCGGCCCATGGCCTGCGAGTCGGAGGCGATCATCGAAAAGGCGCCCAGATCGTGAAAGATGTCTTCCGCTGCGATCGTCTCGCGCCGGATCCTCGACTCGGCGAAGGCCACGTCTTCGGGAATCGCCGGCGACAGGTGGTGGCATACCATCAACATGTCAAGGTGCTCGTCGATGGTGTTGATCGTGTAGGGGCGAGTGGGGTTCGTACTCGACGGCAGTACGTTGCTCTCGCCGCACACCTCGATGATGTCCGGCGCGTGACCGCCACCTGCGCCTTCCGTGTGGTAGGTGTGGATCGCTCTCCCACCGATCGCGGAGACCGTATCTTCGACGTACCCCGACTCGTTCAGGGTGTCGGTATGGATGGCCACCTGAACGTCGAACCGCTCCGCCACCGACAGGCAGTTGTCGATGGCGGCGGGCGTCGTGCCCCAATCTTCGTGGAGCTTGAGGCCGATGGCGCCTGCCGTGATCTGCTCTTCGAGCGGCGTGGGCTGGCTCGCGTTCCCCTTCCCCAGGAACCCGATGTTGACCGGCAACGCTTCGGCGGCCTGCAGCATGCGGTGGAGATTCCATGCGCCAGGCGTGCAGGTCGTCGCGTTCGTGCCCGTCGCGGGGCCGGTGCCGCCACCCAACATCGTAGTGATCCCCGACATGAGCGCGTCTTCCGCCTGCTGAGGGCAGATGAAGTGGATGTGAGCATCGATTCCGCCCGCCGTGACGATCTGACCTTCTGCGGCGATCACCTCCGTGCCCGGGCCGACCACGATATCGACGCCGGGCTGGATGTCGGGATTGCCCGCCTTGCCGATGGCCGCGATGCGGCCGTCCTTGACCCCGATATCGGCCTTCACAATGCCCCAGTGGTCGATGATCAGCGCGTTCGTCAGCACGAGATCGACGGAACCTTCGCGCCCTCGCTGGCTCTGGCCCATCCCGTCTCGGATGACCTTGCCGCCTCCGAAAGTGACTTCCTCTCCGTAGGTGGTGAGGTCGCGCTCGACCTCGACGATCAACTCCGTGTCCGCCAACCGAACACGATCCCCCGTGGTGGGGCCGTAGAGTGACGCGTAGGCGCTCCGCGGAATCGACGTCATTGCTCGTTCTCCAGGGGGCCCATCACTTCACCGCGGAATCCGTACACGCTGCGTTCGCCCGCGAGCGCGACGAGTTCCACCGTGCGCGACTGCCCGGGTTCGAAGCGAAGCGCCGTCCCCGCCGGAATGTTCAAGCGGAAGCCGCGCGCCTTGTCGCGGTCGAACACGAGCGCGGGATTCGCTTCGAAGAAGTGATAGTGGGAGCCAACCTGGATCGGTCGATCTCCATGGCTCTCGACCTGAAGGCTGATGGTCTCGCGCCCGGCGTTCAGCTCGATCTCACCGTCCGCTGGCAGTATCTCACCCACTCTCATGTTGCTTCTCCTATGACGCCAATGACGCCAATGACGCCGATGTCCCGCCTCTCAGCGAACCGGGTCGTGCACGGTGACGAGCTTCGTTCCGTCTGGGAAAGTGGCTTCGACCTGGACTTCGTCGAGGAGTTCGGCCACGCCGTCCATCACCTCGTTCGCCGTCAGAATCTGGCAGCCCTCTTCCATCAGTTGCGCGACGGTCTTGCCGTCTCGCGCGCCCTCGACGATCGCGGCACTGATGAGCGCGACGGACTCCGGATAGTTGAGCTTCAAGCCCCTATCCCTGCGTCGTTCGGCAACGAGTGCGGCTGTGAACAGCAGAAGCTTGTCCTTTTCCCGGGGAGTCAGATCCACCTAACTACTCCTCATCGTCTTGCCGCCCAAGCCACGGGGCAGAGCGGTTGTCATTGTCCTGGCCTTCATGTGTGCCATATGCGGGGGGGCGAGGCATCTCGACCGACCGTGAGCGGCCGGATTCGATGCCAGACCGCCTTCCATTGCTCGAGCAGCGGCTCACACCGGTGGGCGATGCCACGGACGACCAACACGTCGTCGATCAACGATGCCCCGACCCGGACCGTGTCCGAGTTCGACAGGCACGACCGGGCGCGCTCGAGGGCCCGCGCGTCTGCCCCCGTGGCCAGGAACGTCGCCGAGGCCGCGGCATCGCCCAGGCCCGGGATGCGACCCGCCTCGACCCGGAAGCAGTCGAGCAGCAGGGGGTGCCCGTCGCGATGGAGATCGAGCCGCACGTCGAGCGAACCCCGGCCGAAATCTTCTCCCAGCGCGGGCCGGCCGAAGCCCTGGATGTCCCAGCCGATGAACACTGCGTCCTTCTCGAGTTCGACCTTCGTCATCACCCTCGCGCGTGCGCCGCGCATGAAGAGGGTCTCCATCGGCAGCCATTCGAGCGTACTCCCCGCACACACCCGAGCGACCTGCTGCAGACACGCCGCTTCGTCCCGCGCGTAGTAGAAGCGCGTCGCACCGGGCGAGGTGAGCAGGGCATGAGCCCGCTCGGCCACGGTGAGTCGGATTCGCAAATCGTCGCCACCGACGATGCCCGCTGGAGGGTGAAGGAGATAGACGTGGCTGACCGTCGCGCCTTCTGGATAGAACGCGCGTTGCACCCTCAATGGACCACGGTGACGCTTCCGCGTGAGACGGGTCTTCCCGGCTCTCGCCTCGAATGCGAGCTCGAGTTCGGCCTGCCAGCCGCGCGCGCGGCCAGCGCGGGCCCAGGCGGGAAGAGAGGCCGAAACCGGGCGGCGATCCGACGGGCGCGCAGGCGCTGTCGACGGTTCGGCCGCCGGGGATGGCTCGAGCATGTCGCGTCCTCTCCTCGGCTAGCCCGGATTATTCACGAACATCCGTAGCGAGACGGTGCAGATTCGTGCTCTGGCAAGAGAAATCGGCGTTCCGCCGCGCAGACGTGGTTCACCCCACGTCGAGCAGCGAGACGTCGATTTCTCTTGCCAGAGTGCGGAGATGTGCCGTCGCAGTAGGATGTTCATGAATAATGCGGGCTAGAGGCCCGAGACGCCCGTCTCGCAACCGCCACCCGACGCTGCACGACGCCAACACCCCCGCGTGCTAGCTTGCGCCTCCACCCAGCGCACAGTCCCCAATTGGCGCACCAGGCCAGCTGGGAGACACCTCGCGCACATCGCGACCCCACGCGTTCCAGTGAGACCTCGATGCCGATTCTGATCAAGCGCTACGCGAACCGGAAGCTCTACAACACAGCGTCGAGTCGCTACATCACGCTGAAGGGCATTTCCGAATTGCTCGACGAGGGCGAAGAAGTCCGCGTGATCGACAACGAAACCGGCGAAGACATCACGTCGGTTGCGCTGTCGCAGATCCTCGTCGACTCGACGCGTTCGAAGGGTGACCCCTCGCCATCGCTCCTGTCCCAGATCATGGAGCGCGGCGGTGACGTGCTCTACGACGTGCTGAAGAAAGGCGTCGACGACGCCACCGACAACTTCGACGAAATCCAGGATCGCTTTCGACGCATCATCGGCAGCGACGGCGAGCAAAAGCGAAGCACGGACCGCCGTCGGGACTACGACGATCCCTACGACGACGACGACGACGAAGAAGAAGAAGATTACGAACGAGACACCGAACGCGCCGACCCGAGCCGATCGCCCTTCGCGGCCCGAGCGCGCGGAACACGCGAGCGGGGCAGCGCGGAAAGCGACCGCAGTAGCAGCGCGCGCCGCCGCACCGAAACCACGCGCCGCGGTGCTCGCGACCGGCGCGGCCTGGGCGATTGGATCGCCTACGCGTCTCCCGACTTCGACAGCGCCATCCAGAACGCCGTCGAGCGCGTGTTCAAGGTGCTCGACCTCCCCCGCCGCAAGGACGTGGACGCGCTGAACGAAAACCTCGAACGGGTTGCCCAGGCGCTCGAAGAACTACAAAACGCGCTCGCACCCGACGAAAGCGGTGCGGTCGACGGCGCCGTCGACGAAGAACCCGTCGAAACGCACGAATAGCCCGTACAGCGGCTTCGACCGGGCTAGAGCCAGGTCGAAGAACGGGCGTCGAGCCCCTGCTCGACGAGTCCCTTCACGCCGTCGTGCAGCGTATCGGCCACCTCTGCGACCGTTCCCCCTTCGACCGGCTCACCGAAAGTGATGACCCAACGCGACGGCAGCGGCAGCAGGCCGAGCGGCCCGAGTAGCGGGAAGGTCGGGGTCATGGGCAGGATCGGGATGTCGATCTCGCGGGCGACCAGGCGCGAGAGCACGCGCGCGTCGCCGAGGCGCGGGACCGCCTCTTCTGCGCCGACGACGCCGACGGGCACGATCCGCATGCCACGTTCGAGGGCGGCTTCGATCACGTCGAGGGATTCGAACGACCCGACGCGGTAACGCTCGCGAAACGAATGCAGCACACCGCGCGCACCTTCGGGAAAGTGCACCACCGAATGCCCCTGGCCCGCGAGGTCGTTGAAGTTCTCGGTCGACGCGCGCACGCCGCCGACCCGCGCGAACTGCGCCTGGGCAAACGGCAGGCGCAAGACCTCGTCCTCGACCAGGAAGCGCGGCCGTGCGTTGTCGTCGAACAAACGGCTCGCAGCGTGCGAGAGCATCATGCCGTCCCACGGCAGCACACCGGCGCGATTCGCGACCAGCAGCACGGGACCGCGCGACGGGAGGTTCCAATCCGCGCGCAGTTCCACCCGCCAATAACGGTCGAACAGGAAGTCGAGCAGCGGGAGCAGGCGTTCGACGAAGTCGGCCTGCAAGCCGAAGTCGTCCACCTGCGGGTCACTTTCGGTCATGCCGAGAGTACCGATCCGCGTGCGCAGTTCGTCGAACAGCGACTTCCAGTCGCCACCGCTTTCGGCTTCACGCTGCGGCTGAAGCGTGCGGCGCTGTTGGGTCCGGATCTCGCCGACCAGGCCGTTGGCCGCGTTGCGCAGACGTTGCACCGCGTCCCGCGGAAGCGCGCGCGTCGAACCCTCTCGAGACTCGTCTCGTCTGGTCATGCACGCGCCGCCGTCTGCATCGTCATCATCCTGCATTCCTTCGCTTCGGTTCGCGCGTCGAGGTCGGGGTTCAACGGGTTCGAGGTTCGTCGAAGCGACGTGCACCCACCATCGCAATCCAGGCTTCGCGACTGGTGTAGGTCGGCGGACCAAAAGCCTCGCGCGCCCGTGCACCGGAAGCCACCCACATGTATTTCAGATAGTCGAAGAAGCCCTCGGCGTGATCGTCCGATGCCAGCGCAACGGGCGAGCCCGTCGTCGCAGCGAGCACCCAGCGCGGGAGCCGGACATTCACCTTGCCCGCCAGGCCCAGGTAGCCCGAAAGCGGGAGGACGCCCTCCCCTACGAGATTGAACACCCCCGGGTGCGACTCGACCACCGAGGCTTCGAGGGCGTCCAGCACGTCGTCTTCGTGCACGAACTGAAGCAGCGGGTCGCTGCCGAGTACCGTCGGCACCCATTCGGATTCGAAGTAACGCACCATCGGATCGAGATAGCTCGGTCCCATGATCCAGCACGGGCGAAGCACGGTGATCGCGGGGCCATCCGGCCGTTCGCGCAACTCGGCGAGTAGGCGTTCCACCTGCACCCGGTGGTCCACCCAGTGGGCGCGTGGATGGCCGTGCAACTCGGCGTCTTCCGAAAGATGGTGCGGGTTCTCGAAACGCGCGCCGTACACCTGGGTGCTCGACAGGACCACGAGGCGTGGAACACCCGAACGGGTGCACGCTTCGATCAAGCATCGACTGCCGCCCACTTCGAGTTCGTGGTCCGCGCGCTGGTCGCGCGTCGGCACCTCGCGAAACGCCAGGTGTACGACGGTGTCGATCTGGTGCTTCGAAATCACTTCGACCAGTTCGCTTTCGGCACCGCTGCGCGCGATGTCGACGCGATGAACCTCCACCCCGGGAAGGCGGTACGGTGACGGCTCGACCGCAACGCCGTGCACGACGATGTCGTCGCGATTTCGGCAGCGCTCGGCCAGCCGACGCCCGAAGTGCGTCTCGCTGCCGACGACGAGTATGTGGCGCTTGTCCAAGACGGTCCGATCTCCCACCCGTGGCGCAAAGGTGGTTTTGGGTGGCGTTCAGTGGGCTCAACCAGGTTGTACGCGAACGCGGTCCTGCTCGCCCGCGTTCGCTGCACTTCTCGCCGTCGGATACCATCGCACGCCATGACCACGACCCGGCGCATGCACGTCGTCGAAGATCCGCGCTTCCGAGACCACCAGGGACCGGAGGGGCATCCCGAGTCACCAGCGCGCCTGCTCGCTGTCGGCGAAGCGCTCACCCAGTGGCGCGAGCACGCACCCGGTACCCTCGAATCAGTCGCTCCCCGGGCCGCGAGCGACGCCGAGATCCTCGCCGTCCACACCGAGGACCACCTCCGCGGGGTCGAAGCCGGCGTAAAGCGGGCTCCCGGCAACCTCGATCCCGACACCTTCGTTTCTCCCGCGAGCTACGACGTGGCACGCCTGGCCGCCGGGTCATGCGTCGATGTCGCCCTACGCATCGCAAACGGCGAAGCCCAGCAGGCCTTTGCGGCCCTGCGCCCACCGGGCCACCACGCCGAAGCGGACCGGGCCATGGGGTTCTGCCTGTTCAACGGGGTCGCGATCGCGGCGCGGGCCCTGCAGCAGCAGGCCGGAATCGACCGGATCCTCGTCCTCGACTGGGACGTCCACCACGGAAATGGCACCCAGCACAGTTTCGAGGGGGACAAAGACGTCCTGTACGTGTCCACCCATCAATTCCCGTTCTACCCGGGTACGGGGGCCGTGGGCGAGACCGGCACTGGCATGGGAATTGGCGCCACCTTGAACATTCCCATGCCACCCGGCTGCGGCGACTACGAATACATCGCCGTTTTTCAGCACCTCTTCGCGCCGGCCGCCCTCGAATTCGACCCCGATTTCATCCTCGTTTCGTGCGGCTTCGACGCCCACGAAAGCGATCCCCTCGGCTCCATGGGGATCACCAGAACCGGCTATTTCGGCATGACCCAGATCGTGCGGGAAGTGGCTGAAACGGCCTGCAACGGGCGTCTCGCCTTCATTCTCGAAGGGGGCTATGCCGCCCAGGGCCTGGCGGAAGGCACCCTTTCGGTGCTCGAAGCCATGCTCCAGAACGAGCCCGAAAGCCTGCTTTCGAACCGGCTCGACGTCCCCGGCGGCAGCAACCTCGCCGACATCGTGCGCGCCGTCGCAGATGTCCACGCAAGCAATTTTGCGGGCATCACTGCAGGCTGACGCACTCCAAATCACCATCAAAGAACGAAACTGACCGAATTTTGCGTGTGATTTGTTGCTTCCTGTGGCGTTCGCACGCCTGCATGCAAAGAAAATTGAGAAAAAGTGTATTTTGGTGGTGGATTGGGGTGCGAAGTGGGATGAAGTGGCATAAGTTGCTCGCCGTAGCACGGAGGTGGGGGCAAACGGCAGGCGGAGCAAGATCTGAGGCCGCCAGGGAAACGAAGCCGACAAAGCCGAGGGGCATCCAAGCATGTTTCGCGGCCAGCATGTCCATACGATCGACAAGAAGGGCAGGCTGAGTATCCCGGCAGCATTCAGGAACGAGATCCTCCGGCGTAGCGAAAGGCCCCCGATTCTCACGAACTACAAGAACTACCTGGCGCTCTATCCCTATGAGGATTGGTTGGTGATCGAGCAAAACCTGATGAGCAAATCGAAGCTCCAGCCGGAAGTTCAGGCGTACACGCGCTTCGTGATCTCGGGTTCGACCGAGTGCCCCATCGACAGCCAGGGACGAATTCTCGTGCCACCCGCACTGCGGGAGCACGCGCAGCTGGAAACAAAGGTGACGTTGGCAGGCGTCCTCGAATGCATCGAAATTTGGGATACCGACACCTTCAACGCATCGAAGCTCGAGACGGTCAACAATCTCGAGGAGATTCAACGCTCGGTGGACGAAGCGCCAACGAGCTAGGGGGAGATTCGGTGGGGGACAGGAAGAGCTTGCTCTTCCTGTAGAGAGGCTGGGTGTCCTGGCAAGCCATAGATGGACCGGCGTGGTTACTGGGGGGTACGCGCCGATTCGTAGGCAAGCCAGGGCCCCAGCACCTCTCTCCACACGCCGCAGCGCTCCACACGCCGCAGCGCCTCTCCTTTTAAGGGCCGCTTGCGTGCGGCGGTGGATTCCCGGCACGTACGGGAAGCAGGCGGCTGCTGTGACCCAGGATTTCCAACACTGCCCGGTCCTCGAGAGTGAAACCCTCGAACTCCTCCACCTGAAGCCCGGCGCCACGATCGTCGATGGCACCCTCGGTGGCGGCGGTCACGCCGAAGCGATTCTCGAGCGCACCGCCCCGGACGGTCGATTGATCGGCATCGATCTCGACTCCGAAGCGCGGGGCGCTGCGCGCACCCGCCTCGCCCGCTTTGGCGAACGCCTGCAGGTCGTCCCCGGTTCGTTCCGCGACCTCGACGACATCGTCGAACAGCTGGGCATGGGCCCTGTGGACGGCGTGCTGCTCGATCTCGGCGTTTCGTCGCATCAGCTCGATGCGAGTGAGCGCGGCTTTCGCTTTGCGCTCGAAAGCGCCGAAGACACGCCCCTCGACATGCGCATGGACCCCGGAGTCGGCAAGCCGGCGAGTGACCTGCTTCGCTCCGCGAGCGCCCGCGAGCTTCAGCTCTGGTTCCAGGAATACGGCGAGCTGCCCGGCAGCAAGCGCCTGGCGCGCGCGATCGTCGAAACGCGCAAACAAGACCCCATCCGCACCACCGCCGACCTGACCCGTGTGATCGAGCAGGCGGGCATCGGTCGCGGTCGCAAGCACAACCCCGCAACTCTGGTCTTTCAGGCCCTTCGCATCGCGGTCAACGACGAGTTGACCGCCCTGCGCTGTGGCCTCGACGCTGCAATCCGGGTCCTCCGCCCAGGGGGCCGCCTGGTGGTGATCGCGTATCACTCACTGGAAGACCGCATCGTGAAGCAGACCCTGCGCGACGCCGCGAAGGGCTGCACGTGCCCGCCACGCACCCCCGTGTGCATCTGTGGCGGCGAGATCACTTTGCGCGTCATCACCAGGCGGCCCATCCAACCCAGCGAGGAGGAAGTGCGACGCAACCCGCGCGCACGCTCGGGTCGCTTGCGCGCTGCGGAACGCGTGAGCGCCGCGGACGATTCCCGACCTCGCCGCACGATCGGAGCTGCCGCATGAGTGCACCGAGTCACTTCGGAAGTTGGCTGCGTGAGCTGCCCGGAACCGTGCGCGGACGACGCGAACCCAAGGGACGCCTCGACCTGATCGGTCTCGACATGGCGCCCCGGCGCAAGCGGGTACGCAACACGACGCTCGTCCCGATCATCGGCGCGATCGTGGTCTGCGCGTTGGCGCTCGTGTGGTTGCGGATGGACGTGGTGCGCATGCGCTACGCCGCGGCCGAAGCGGTTGCGGAAGAGCGTGAGCTCCTCGATCGCAAGCGCAAGATCACCGTCGAACTCCTTCGCCTTCGCGAACCCACGCGACTGGCCGAGCAGGCGCGCAAGCTCGGCTTCGCGACGCCCGACCGGGTCATCCACCTTCCTGCGGCCGCCGGCCCCGTTGCCGTGGATGGAACCCGGCCATGAGAAGCGTCGAGTTGGGGGGCGCCGGTCGCCGCGTGGCTTCGATGCGTTGGGTCGTACTCGCCTTCTTTCTCGTTCTCTCGGCACGGGCTGCGCATCTCACCGTCGTCACCGAGCGCGGTGAACTTCGCGCCCAGGGACAGCTAGAAAGTGCGCTGACCCTGCCGGCGACGCGCGGCGTGATCGTCGACCGCAATGGCATCGAACTCGCCTTGAGCGTGCGTGCCCCGTCGATCTACGTCTTGCCGCGCGAATTCGACGCCAGCCGCGCCAACGTCATCCAGCTCGCGAAGGCACTCGGCCACAGGGCGTCGGCGCTCCGCAAGCGCCTTTCCAAGCGCGACCGCTTCACCTTCATTGCCCGCTGGGTCGGTGAAGACATCGCGGCGCGCGTCGAAGCCCTCGACCTACCGGGTGTCGGCATCGTGATGGAGCCCCGTCGCGCCTACCCCGCCGACGAGCTGGCGAGTTCGCTGCTCGGCTTTTCGAACATCGACGGCCAGGGCGCGCGCGGCATCGAGCAGATGGAAGACAGCTGGCTGCGCGGCAAGCCCGTGCGCGTTTCGGTGCAGCGCGATGCGAAGGGCAGGCTGCTGACGGACAAGCGCGTCGAACCCGAGATGACTTCGGGCGGCGACGTCGCGCTCACGATCGACATGACCATGCAGGCCGAAGCCGAAACCGCCCTGCGCGCGGCAGTCGAAAAGACCGGCGCGATCGGCGGCTGCGTCATCACCCTCGACCCGGCGACGGGCGAGATCCTCGCCCTGGCCGAAGCGCCCGGCTTCAACCCGAACCTCTTTCGCGAAACGCCCTATGAACTGACCCGCTCGGCCGCCTTCCAGGACGCCGTCGAGCCCGGCTCGGTGATGAAGGCCTTCCTGATTGCGGCCGCCCTCGAAACCGGCACGATCCATCCGCGCCAGCGCTTCGACACCGGCGACGGCACGATCGACATCCCCGGCAAGAAGATCCGCGACCACCGCCCCTACGGTGTGCTCGACCCGGCGGGAACGCTGCAGCACTCGAGCAACGTCGCTTCGGTCATGATCGCGCAGCTACTCGGCCCCGAAGCACACGACGACGCACTGCGCGCCTTCGGCTTCGGCTCCACGACGGGCAGCGGCTTCCCCTCCGAATCGAACGGCCTGATGCGTCCCTGGCAGGACTGGAAGGCGATCGACCACGCGACGGTCGCCTTCGGACAGGGGATCGGCGTGACCTCCGTCCAGCTCGCTTCGGCCATGGCGGTGCTCGCCGGCGACGGCCAGTGGCGCACGCCGCGCATCGTCTCTGCACGACGCCGCACCGACCACGCCGCGAAGCAAGCCGAATGGCAGCGTGTGTCGCCCCCGGCTCCGCGCCGCGTCGTCAGCGAAGAAACCGCAGATCGCGTGATGAAGATGCTCGAGTCGGTCGTCTCGGCCGAAGGCACCGGGCGCAAGGCAGCTCTCGAGGGGCTCGCGGTCGCGGGTAAGACCGGAACGGCGCAGAAACTCGATCGCGAACGCGGGGTCTATTCGAAGACCCGATACACCGCGTGGTTCATGGGGGCGGCGCCGGCGAACGATCCGAAGCTCGTGGTCGTCGCCATGCTCGACGAACCCAAGGGCCTCGCACACGGCGGTGGCGATGTAGCCGCCCCGCTGTTCGCCCGGGTGGCCGCCGGCCAACTCGCACACGTCGGGATCTTTACGCGCCCCGCGCCGATTCCCGCACAGCCGCGGTCGGTGCAACTGGCGGCCGAGAAGCCCGAACCCGCGAAGACGAAAGCGAAGATGATCGAAAAGACGAAGTCCGCACCCGCTCGCGAAGCGAGCGCAGCGCCTGTGCAGCGCGTCGCCATGAACCCGCCGCCGCGCGTTCGCAGTGTCGATGCCCTTCCGAAGGCCCAACCCGCGACGCCGAAGAAGTCCGCCAGAAAGGTACAGCCAGACGCGCAGACGAAGCTTCCGCACGTCTCCGCGGGGCCGCCGCTGTTCGTCCCCGACTTCCGCGGCGAAACCGTCGCGTCCGTGCGCGCCATGGCGGCACGCGAAAAGATTCAGCTCGAAGTTCGCGGCGAGGGGCTCGCGATCGAGCAGCAGCCCGCCCCCGGCACCATCGTCGTCCACTCGCGTCGCAACGTGTGGGTCGCGTTCAGCAGCGAGGCCCGGTAGCGACGATGCGACTCTCGACCCTCCTCGACGCCCTGCCCGCCGACCTCGCCGTGCGCGATCGCATCGCCCCGGGCGATGTCGCCGACCCGGTGATTCGCGGTGTGAGCTACGACTCGCGCAAGGTTGCGCCCGGCGATCTCTTCGTGGCGTTGCGCGGCAGCGTTGCGGACGGGCACGACTATCTCTCGCGCGCCATCGACCTCGGTGCGGTCGCACTGCTGGTCGAAACGGCACCGTCCGCCGACACCCTCGGTTCGGCCGTCGCGGTCGTCGTACCCGATTCGCGCCGCGCCATGGCGCGCCTCGCGCCCCGCTTCTACGGCGAGCCCGCGTCCGAAATGACCCTGGTCGGGGTCACGGGCACCAATGGCAAGACGAGCACCAGCTACCTCGTCGAATCGATCCTGCAGCGCGCGCGCATGCGTACCGGCCTGATCGGCACGGTCGAAGTCCGTTACGCGGGCGAAGTGCAGGTGGCCGTCAACACCACACCCGAAAGCCTCGACCTGCAGGCCACCCTGCGATCGATGTGCACGCAGAACGTCGACCACGTGGTGATGGAAGTTTCGAGCCACGGGCTGGAACTCGAGCGCATCCACGGTTGTGGTTTTCGCGTGGCCGCGATGACGAACCTGACCCAGGACCATCTCGACTTCCACGGCGACATGGACGCGTATCGCTCGTCGAAGGTGCGGTTGTTCTCGGAATACCTCGATGCGAACGGCTGCGCGGTGGTGAACGTCGACGACCCCAGTGCTGCGCACTTTCTCGACGCCGCCCGCGAGCGCGGCGCGCGATGCCTCGAGGTGTCGCGCGACGCGAAGCGCGAAGCGCACGTGCGCGTCAGCGACGCGCAGATCACCCTCGACGGGAGCCGGGTCTCGCTCGCCCTGCCCAGCGGTCCGCTGGATGTCGAACTCCCGCTGCTGGGTGACTTCAATCTCGAAAACCTGGTCGTCGCGGTGGGGATCGCGGTCGCGCTCGAGATCGAACCCGAAGTGATCGCCGAAGGCATCCAGCATTGCCCGCAGGTGCCCGGCCGCATGGAAGTCGTCGAAGCACGAAACGACGCGCATCCCACGGTGGTCGTCGACTACGCCCACACGCCCGACGCCGTCGACAAGCTGCTCGCCGCAGTACGACCGCTCGTGAAGGGACGCTCGATTGCGGTCTTCGGTTGCGGTGGCGACCGCGACCGCGCGAAACGCCCGCTGATGGCCGAGGCCGTCGCGAAACACAGCGACCTCGCGATCGCGACCAGCGACAACCCGCGCACCGAAGACCCGCTCGCGATTCTTCGCGATGTCGAAGCCGGGCTCGGTGGGCTGACGCGTGTCGAGGCCGCGGCGCTCGACCAGAGCCATCGCGCCTACACCACCCTGCCCGACCGCAGTGAAGCGATTGCCCACGCCGTCGCCATCGCAGAGCCCGAAGACGCGGTCGTGCTCGCCGGCAAAGGGCACGAGGACTACCAGATCGTCGGCACGGTGAAGCTCCCCTTCGACGATCGCGATCAGGCGCGACGCGCACTTCGCGCCCGCGATGAGGCTGGACAGACGGAGGGTGAGGGCCGATGAGCACGCGCTATTCCGCCTCCGATCTCGCGAACTGGTGCGGCGGCGAAATCCTCCAGGGCGACGGCGCGAACGTGCTCCACGGCCTTTCCATCGATTCGCGCGCGATCGAAGCGGGGCAACTCTTCGCCGCGATCGTCGGCCCCAACCACGACGCCCACGGATACCTCGAACAAGCCGCGAAGGCGGGTGCCGGTGCACTGCTCGTCGAGGCCGCACGCGTACGGGGCACTGCACTGCCTTCGGACGTTCTCGTCGTTGCGGTTGACGACACCACGCGGGGCATCCAGGCCCTCGCGACCCAACACCGACGCCGCTTCGAGGGCACGCTCGTCGCGCTCACCGGAAGCAGCGGCAAGACCACCACCAAGGAGATGATTGCCGCGGTGCTCGAGGCCGCAGGCCCTTGCCTCAAGACCCAGGGCAATCTCAACAACGACTACGGCGTGCCACTCACGCTCCTGCGACGCGAAGACCAGCACGAGCGCGCGGTGATCGAGCTCGGCATGAACCATCGCGGAGAGATCGCGCGGCTAGCCGAAATCGCGCAGGCCGACGTCGCCCTGGTGACGAACATCGGCACGGCGCACATCGAACACCTCGGCAGCCAGTCCGAGATCGCCGCCGAAAAGGGCGACCTCTTCGCTTCGCTCGATGCTTCTGGCGTGGCGCTCGCGAACTTCGACGACGCGTTGGTGCGCGAACAGGCGAAGCGCAGCCCCGGCCACGTGCTGTCTTACGGTGTGGCCGCGGACGCGGACGTGCGAGCCGTCGGCATCGCGTTCGATCCGGCCGGGCGCTTTCGCATGACCCTCGTCCACGACGGGACGAACACGCCGGTTGAAGTCGAAGGGCTCGGCGAAACAACGATCATCAACACCCTCGCGGCCGCCTCGGTCGGGATCGCGTGCGACCTCACCAGCGAACAGATCGCACAGGGACTCTCCGACTACCGCGGTATCGCGGGACGCATGAGCCCCCACACGCTGTCGAACGGCGCGACCCTGATCGACGACAGCTACAACGCGAATCCGCAGTCGATGGTCGCAGCCATCGAGAGCCTCGCGCGACTCGCGGGCAGCGCGACCAGCCACGCCGTGCTCGGCGCCATGGCTGAACTCGGCAACGAGGATGCACGAGCGCACCTCGAAGTCGGCCGGCTGGTGCACGAAAGCGGCATCTCCCGACTCATCACCGTCGGTGAAGCCGCGCAAGGCATTGCGGCCGGCGCGCGTCGTGCCGGCATGGACTCGACACGCATCAAGAGCGTCGAAGATCACGACGCCGCTTGTAAAACGCTTCGCGAATCCATCAGCCGTAGCGACTGGATCCTGGTCAAGGGATCACGCGCCGCGCGCATGGAACGCATCGTCGACACACTTTCGAAATCGGGGGCGAACTGATGCTCTATCACCTTCTCTATCCCCTCGCGGAACAGTACGGCGCGTTCAACGTCGTGCGTTACATCACCTTCCGGACGGCAGCCGCGACACTCACCTCGCTGTTCATCTGCTTCGTCGTCGGTCCCTGGTTGATCCGCCGGCTTTCCGCCCTGCGCGTCGGCCAGCCGATTCGCGAGATCGGCCCCGACCACCAAGCGAAGGAAGGCACACCCACGATGGGCGGGCTGTTGATTCTGTTTTCGCTGCTCGTGTCGGTGCTGCTCTGGAGCGAGCTCGACAACCGCATGGTGTGGATTCTCGTGGGGCTCACGGCCGGTTACGGCGTGCTCGGTTTCGTCGACGACTACCAGAAGGTCACCCAGGGAAGCAGCGCGGGGATCAGCGCGCGCATGAAGCTCGTGTGGCAAATGCTCTTCGCCCTCGGCGTCGCGGTCGCAATCTACACGGACCCGAACTTCGACAAAGAGATCGCGGTGCCCTTCTTCAAGAACTTCACCCCCAACCTGGGGATGTTCTACGTGCCGCTGGCCGCGTTCATCATCGTGGCCGCGAGCAACGGCGTGAATCTCACCGACGGGCTCGACGGCCTCGCGATCGGGCCGGTGATGATTGCCGCCGGCACCTTCCTGATCCTCTCGTACGCGGCCGGTCACTCGGGCATCGCCGAGTACCTGCAAATCAAATACGTCCCCGGTTCGGGCCAGCTCGCGATCTTCTGCGGCGCCATGGTCGGGGGCAGTCTCGGTTTTCTCTGGTTCAACGCCTCCCCGGCAGAACTCTTCATGGGCGACGTCGGTTCGCTCGCGCTGGGGGGCGCGCTCGGAACCATTGCTGTTTTGATCCGCCAGGAGATCTTGTTGGCGGTGGTGGGCGGGATCTTCGTCGTCGAGACGGTTTCCGTGATCATCCAGGTGGCGTCGTTCAAGCTCACGGGCAAACGCGTCTTCTTGATGGCACCGATCCACCACCACTTCGAAAAGGTCGGCTGGGCGGAACAGAAGATCGTGGTTCGCTTCTGGATCGTGTCGATCATCCTCGGCCTGGTCGCCCTTTCGTCGCTCAAGCTTCGATAGTCCGGCCCTCCAGTACGAATCGCGCGTTCTTGTTCGAAAACGAAGGGGCACGTGCGCGATGAAACTCGCTGGCCAGCGAGTGTTGATCCTTGGACTCGGCATTTCGGGTCGCAGTGCGGCGAATTTCTGCGCCGCGCGCGGGGCAGAAGTGTTGGCCGCAGACGAAGCGCCGCGCGAAAAGCTCGCCGCCCTCGACACGCTCGCACCCGAGGTGGCGTTGCAGGTCGGCCAGACGCTTCCCGACGTTGCGGACTTCGACCTCGTCGTTCCGAGCCCGGGCGTCCCGCGCGAACGCTACGCGGAGCGCGCACGCAAGGTGATCGGAGACATCGAACTCGCGTCGCGCTTTCTCGAAGTCCCGATCGTCGCGGTCACCGGCACCAATGGAAAGTCGACGACCGTGACCCTGGTCGAAGCCATGTTGCGGGCCGGTGAGCTGCGCGCCCGGATTGCGGGCAACGTGGGGACCCCGGCACTTTCGCTCGTCGGTGAGCCCCTCGATGTCGCAGTGCTCGAGGTTTCATCGTTTCAGCTCGAAGCGGTCGAGACCTTCGCGCCGCGCGTGGCCGCCGTGCTGAACGTCACCCCGGACCACCTCGATCGCCACGGCAGCATGGAGGTCTACGCGGCTACCAAGGCGCGCATCTTCGCGCGCCAGGGGCCGTCCGATACAGCAGTGTTGAACCACGACGACACGATCGTCCGCGGCATGGCGAGCGCCTGCAAAGGCGAGGTTCGGTACTTCAGCACGCGTGGCGCCGTTTCGCGCGGGGCCTGCCTCGACGGCGGCACCCTCGCCCTCATCGAACGCGATGGCATGCGACGCGTGGCACTCGACGGCACTGCGTTTTCAGGCGGCCACGCCCTGGCGAACCTGCTCGCCGCGGTTTCGATCGTGACGGCACTCGGCGTCGACCCCGCACGCGCGATCGGGGCGGCTTGCGACGTCGCACCACTTCCGCATCGCTGCGAAGACGTCGCCACCCGCGGCGGCGTGCGCTTCGTGAACGATTCGAAAGCCACCAACCCCGGTGCAGCGGCCCAGAGCCTCGAGAGCTTCGCCGCGCCGATCCACTGGCTCGCAGGTGGCAGTGACAAGGGCATCGACTTCTCGTCGCTGGCCGACGCGGCGCAGGGTCGCGTCGCTTGCGCGTACCTCTACGGCGAAACCGCCGCTGCACTCGCCGACGTGCTGGATGCGCGAGTCGAAACCCGACGGTTCGACACCCTCGACGAAGCCCTCGAGGCCGCCGCAGCGAATGCGTGCGCGAGTGAGGTCGTTCTGTTGGCGCCTGCCTGCGCGAGCTTCGACCAGTTCAAGAACTTCGAAGAACGCGGCGAGCACTTCCGCCGCGCAGTAGAAGCCCTGCCTTCGAACCCACCCGACCAAGGGGAGACCGCTTGATGCTCGGAGACCGAAAAGCATCGCGTGACCGAAGCGACCGTCGCAGCTTTCCCACCAGTGAATCGCACACCGGGATCGACAGCGATCTCTTGATCTCCGCCAGCGTGTTGATCGGCTTCGGCGTGGTGATGAGCTACAGCACGACCGCCCCGCTTTCGATCGAGCGGACGATTCCGCCGCTGTTCGTCGACCACGTCAGCGCACTCGCGGTGGGCGTTCTCGCCGCAACCGCCGCGGCCTGCATGCCGCTGGTCTTCTGGTATCGCATCGCCTTCCCGATCTGGTTCGTCGGCGTGCTGCTCCTGATGGCGACGTTCTTCTTTGGCGTCGAAGTCAACGGTGCTCAGCGCTGGCTGCCGATCCCGGGGCTGGGTTTCCGCTTTCAGCCCGTGGAGCCGGTGAAGTTCGCAACGCTGATCGCCGTGGCCGCCGTCGTGGCGCCGCAGGATGGCCGAACACCGCTCTCGCGCAAGCGCGCGCTGATCGCCGCCGGCATGGCGCTGCCCGTGGTGACGTTCCTCTTGCTCCAACCCGATCTCGGCAATGCGGTGCTCGTGTCGCTACTGGTCGCGATGTTGCTGTTGGTCGCGGGCCTTCCGATCCGACAGCTCATCCTGCCGGGCATCGCGGGCGTGATCGGACTCGCCGCCTACATCGCGAACAACCCCTACGCGCAGCGACGCGTCTTCGGCTTCATGGATCCGTGGCAGGACGCCCAGGGTGCCGGCTTCCAGTTGGTGCAGTCGATCATCGCCTTCAACCAGGGCGGGCTCTTTGGCGTGGGGCTCGGCAACGGAAAGCAGAAGCTCTTCTACCTGCCCGAAGCCCACACCGACTTCATCCTCTCGCTGGTGGCCGAAGAACTCGGGTTGGTTGGCGTATTGATCGTGTTCGGCGCCTTTGCGGTGCTGCTGATTTCGGGCACGCGCATCGCGCGACGCGCACGCTCGCGCTTCGCGCTGCTCCTCGCCTTCGCGATCACTTCACTTCTCGCCATACCGGCCGCGGTGAACGCGGCGGTCGTGATGGGCATGCTGCCGACGAAGGGTCTCACCCTCCCCTTCCTTTCCTACGGCGGCACGTCGATCGTCATCTGCTGCACGTTGCTCGGCGTTCTGCTCGGGCTCTCGCGACAGGGCGGCCCGAAAATCGGCCGACGCGGTCGCGTACTCGCCAGGGGAGTGATCGCGTGAAGCATCGCTTTGCCATCGCAGGTGGGGGAACGGGTGGCCATGTCATGCCCGCGCTGGCCCTCGGCGAAGCGCTGGCGCAGGACGGCCACAAAAGTGTCTTCCTCGGTTCGCAGCGCGGACTCGAGACGAAGCTCGTCCCCGAAGCGGGCTTCGAACTCGTGGCGCTCTCGAGTGGACAGGTGATGGGGCGCGGACTGCTCGGCAAGATTTCGGGCGCGCTCGCGATCCTCGGTACGGTTGCGGGTGCGCGGCGCGCACTCAAGCAACATCGAAGCGAGATCGTGGTTTCGGTCGGTGGCTACGCGGCGATGCCCGCCACCCTGGCTGCCGTGTTGATGCGCCTTCCGATCGTGCTCGTCGAACCCAACGCCGTCCCGGGACGCGTGAATCGCCTGACCGCGCGCTTCGCAAAGCGCGTCTTCCCGGCCTTCGACATCGCGGCGGACCGACTCGATGCGCGCGCGCGAAGCGAGGTCCTCGGCGTGCCGCTGCGTCAGGCGCTGGTCGATGGATTCGCGAGCAAGGACGCCCGTCGCAGCCCGACGGCTCCCTTTCGCCTGCTGGTCTTCGGCGGAAGCCAGGGCGCACGTCAGATCAACGAAGCCATGATGGCCGCCGCACCGCGACTCGCTGCACTCGAAGTCGAAGTCTTTCATTCGACGGGCGAAGCCGACCAGGGTCGTGTCAGCGAGGCGTACGAAAAGGCCGGGCTGCCCGCGACCGTCGTGGCCTTCGAACGCAACCTGCCTGCACGTTACGCGTGGGCCGACATCGCGATCTGCCGCGCGGGCGCGCTCACGATCGCCGAACTCGCGCTTTCGGGCCTCCCCGCGCTGCTCGTCCCCTACCCCTACGCAGCCGACGATCACCAGGCCGCGAACGCGCACGAACTCGAAAAACTCGGCGCCGCGCGACGCTTGCGTGGGCTCGAAGACGCCGAAGCCGGCGGTGCGGTGATCGTGAAGACCTTGAGCGAACTCTTCGCCGACTCCGACACCCTCGTCGCAATGCAACGCGCCTCGCGCACGATGGCGCGCCCGAACGCGGCGCGCGAAATCACGGCCGCGTGCTGCGCGCTGCTCGAAGGCAAAGCCAGCTCCATCGCAGCAGGGGATGCATCTTGACCACGCCGCGACGCATCCACTTCGTGGGAATCGCCGGGGTCGGCATGTCGGGCCTCGCCGAACTCATGTGTGCGCGCGGTGCGGCGGTGAGCGGTAGCGACCTCGCGGGTGGACGCATCGTCGACCACCTGCGCGCACTCGGCATGGAGATCGCGCTCGGTCACGACGCGGCGAACATCGACAAGGCCGATGTCGTCGTCGTTTCGACCGCGATCAAGTCCGACAACCCGGAAGTTGCCGCGGCGCGCACCAAGGGGACACCCGTCATCCATCGCAGCGAATTGCTCGCCGAAGCGATGAACGAACAGCGCGGCATCGCGATTTCGGGAACCCACGGCAAGACGACGACAACGGCCCTGGTCGCCCACCTGCTGGTGCGCGCCGACCTCGACCCCACGGCACTCGTCGGCGGCGCACTCGCGGGAGAAGACGGACTGCGAAGCGGTGCCGTGATCGGCACGAGCCCCTGGTTCGTCACCGAAGCCGATGAATCCGACGGCTCCTTCCTTCGGCTTTCACCGCACATCGCCGTCGTCACGAACATCGACGCCGACCACCTCGATCACTACGGCGACATGGCGGGGCTCGAAGACGCTTTCCGGCGTTTCACGGCGAGTGTCCCCGAAGACGGCCTGTGCGTGATCTGCAGCGACCACCCCGCCACGCGCGCGCTGGCCGATCGGATGAAGGGGCGCGTGGTCCGCTACGGCGTCGAACCGGGCGCCGACCTCGTTGCCCGCACTTCGCAAGCCGACGGCTTCGAGGTCCTGCGCGATGGAACTCATGTCGGTCGCGCAGTGCTCCCGCTTCCCGGTGCGCACAACATCGCGAATGCACTGGCCGCCCTCGCGGTTGGCTTCGAACTCGACATCGACTTCGACGTCATGCGCGAAGCCCTGGCTTCGTTTCGCGGCGTTGCGCGCCGTTTCGAACGCAAGGGCGAAGCGAACGGTGTCCAGGTCGTCGACGACTACGGCCATCATCCCGTCGAAGTCCGCGCCACCCTCGAAGCCGCGCGCACTTCTCACGAAGGTCGCGTCGTCACCGTTTTCCAGCCTCACCGCTACACGCGAACGCGCGACCTGTTGGCAGAATTCAGCCGCGCGTTCGGCGACTGCGACATGCTGATCATCGCGGACACCTACGCGGCCGGCGAAGCCCCGATCGAAGGCGCCGAAGCGAGCACCCTGGCCGCGGCGATCGAGCGCGACGGTCACGCGAACGTGCGTTTCATTGCATCGCTCGACGACATCGCAGACACCGTCGCGGGCGAAGTGTGCGCGGGTGATCTCGTCTTGACCCTCGGCGCCGGCAACGTCACCGAACTCGGCCCGATGCTGCTCGATCGCCTGGGCGGCAACGCCGGAGGTGCTGGCGCATGCTGACCCCCGAAGCACGCGACGCGCTGCGCGACCAGCTCGGCGACGACGTGCGCTTCGACGTCGCCATGTCTCGCTACACCTCGCTTCGCATCGGCGGCAACGCCGACGCCGCCGCCACACCGCGGAGCGCCCAACAGGTCGAAGGCCTGCTCCGCACCTGCCACCAGCACCGGGTTCCGCACACGGTGCTGGGCAACGGCTTCAACACGCTCGTCCTCGACGGTGGCATCGAAGGCGTCGTCATCCTCACCCATCGCATGCGCCGCCTCGAAGAACGCCCGGGTGGCTGTATCCATGCCGAAGCCGGCGTTTCCCACGCGAGTTTGATGGGCCTGTGCCAGCGCGAAGGGCTCGCCGGCCTCGAATACGGCGCAGGGATCCCGGGCACCATCGGCGGTTGGGTCGTCATGAACGCCGGCATCGGCACGCGCGAAGCCAAGGACGTGGTGAAGCGCGTCGAAGTCGTGAGCCCGACCGGGCGCAAGCGCAAGCACATCGAAGGCGAAGCGCTGCGCTTCCGCTACCGCGCGCTGCGCGGCCTCGCGCCGGGTTCGGTGATCGTTTCGGCGCTGCTCTCGGTCGAACCGAGCGAACCCGAACAGGTGAAGCGCGAGATCAAGCGCATGCTCGCCCAACGCTCCGGGAGCCAACCCCTCGACGTCCCCTCCTGCGGTTCGGTGTTCATGAACCCGCCGGGTGACTACGCGGGACGCTTGATCGAAGAAGCCGGGCTCAAGGGTCATCGACACGGTGGGGCCGAGATTTCGACCGTGCACGCCAACTTCATCGCGAACAGAGGCGGTGCCAGGGCGTGTGACGTACTCGCACTGATCCGCGAAGCCCAGCGCGTGGTGAAAGAACGCAGCGGCATCGCGCTGCACACCGAGGTTCGCATCCTCGGCCGGGAGGCGGCATGAGTCCCAAGCGAAGTCCTTTCAAGCGAAGTCCCCGACAGAGTTCGGTCGTGGCACGGCTCGGGCGCCGGCAGCGACGCGACCCGTTCGACTCACGCGGATGGCTGAGCGTCGACGCCGCGCGCGTCCAGGGCATCGATCGCACGCTCGTTCGCCGACTCGTACTCACGACCGGGTTCGCGTTGGCCCTGCTCTGCGGCGCAACGTCGGGCCCCGCGCTCGTGGCTTCTCTCAATACATTCGGCAACGACGACGAAAGCGTGCTCGTGCGATCGGTCGCCGTGCAGGGCAACGTGCGGCTCAACGCCGCCACGGTTGCGCTCGCCAGTGGCGTCGCACGCGACAGCATCGCGAGCCAACTCGATCCGAAGCAGATCGAAGCCAAGCTCGAGTCGCATCCGATGATTCGCGCCGCCAGGGTCGCGCTGCTGCCCGACGGTCAACTCGTCGTTCGCATCGCCGAGCGTGAGCCCCATGCCCTCCTGCTCAGGCGCGGTGGCAAAGCGGACGCGCCCGCATGGCGGCTCATCGACGCCGACGGCACGCCCTTCGCCGATACGCGCGCCGAGGCCTGGAGCCGCCTGCCCCGGGTGCGCAGTGACGCCGTGATCGAGAGCGACGTCGCTTCCGCGCCGCTTCGCGAGGCCATTGCCCTCGCGCAAGCCATGGATGACCCGCGCTTCGCCGCCCTCGGCGAGCGCGAGATCGAACTGCCCGCCGTCGCCAGCAGCGACGGCTGGGTGCTCCACGCCCGCGGCAACCCGCGGCGCGTCGTGCTCGGAACCAGGGAGGTGGAACCGCGGCTCGAACGTCTGGCCTTGCTGCTCGACGCCGACCTGCCCGCGGCTCGTACCGCGACAGAGATCGATTTTCGCTTCGCAGGGCAAGCCGTCCTGCGAAGTGGGTCTGCTTCTCGGTGAAGCAGACCGAAAGCGGCGTCTTCGCGTGGATTCGCGAAGCCGTCCAAAACGAGTCGTTGGGGAAACCGCGACTCTTCAATGGGGGGTGACACATGGCAAGGAAAGATGATCTGATCGTTGGGTTGGACATCGGCACGACCAAGATCTGCGCGATCGTGGGCGAGCGTACGGAGAACGGCGTCGACATCATCGGCACCGGGACCCACATCAGCAAAGGCTTGCGCAAGGGAGTCGTCATCGACATCGACGCCACCGTGCAGTCGATCAAGATGGCGGTCGAAGAAGCGGAGATGATGGCCGACTGCGAGATCTCGTCGGTCTACGCCGGCATCGCGGGCGGTCATATTCGCGGCTTCAACTCGCACGGCGTGGTCGCACTGAAAGATCGCGAAGTGCGGCAGAGCGACATCCGTCGCGTGATCGACGCTGCCAAGGCCGTCGCCATTCCCATGGACCGTGAAGTCATTCACGTGATCCCCCAGGAGTTCGTGATCGACGAACAGGACGGCATCCGCGAACCGCTCGGCATGAGTGGCGTGCGTCTCGAATCGAAGATCCACATCGTGACGGCGGCGGTGACGAGTGCGCAGAACATCGTGAAGTCGTGCAACAAGGCGGGGCTCAACGTGATCGACATCGTGCTCGAGCCGTTGGCCAGTGCCCAGGCGGTGCTGGCGAGCGACGAGCGCGACCTCGGTGTCTGCATGATCTACATCGGCGGCGGCACGACCGACATCGCTGTCTTCGCCGACGGCTCGATCAATAACACCTCGGTGCTCGGTCTCGGGGGCTACCACCTCACGAACGACATCGCGGTCGGCCTGCGCACGCCGTTCGACGAAGCCGAGCGTATCAAGAAGCAGTTCGGCGTCGCCTCGGCGCGCTACCTGGCGAGCGACGACGTGCTCACCGTGCCCTCTGTTGGCGGGAGACGGCCCAGGGAGGTTTCGCGCAAGATCCTGTGCGAGATCATCGAGCCGCGGGCGGAAGAGATCCTGTCGCTTGCGCGCCAGGAGATCGTGCGTTCGGGTCTGGACGACAAGATCCCCAGCGGCCTGGTCCTGACCGGCGGCGCCTCGGCGCTTGCGGGCCTTTCGGAACTGGCCGAGGAGATCTTCGAAGCCCCGGTCCGCATCGGCACCCCCACCAACGTGGGCGGTCTGCTCGATGTCGTGCGCAGCCCCATGTACGCCACCGGCGTAGGCCTCGTGGGATACGGCTATTCGCAGGAATCCGGCCGCTTCAAGGGCTTCCGGATCCGCGACGAGTCGATCTTCGGCCGGGTCAAGCAGCGCATGCGCGACTGGTTCTACACCGAGTTCGCGTAAGCCAGCCGACTCCGACCCAGGAAGAATCGCTCGGCCGTCTACCAAGACAGGGCCCCGCAAAACCCGATTTCGCTCCCTCCCGGAACTCCCCCGGTGCCCAAAGAACGAGCACAAAAATCAACTTTTGGTGTTACATTCGTCGCGCGTAAGCCATCAGACAAGCGCGCGAGGAGAGGGCAAAGAAAATGGCAAAGAAAATGGCAAAGAAGGAAAACAACCCCGAATCCCCTGACCTTCTGGACATTGGCTCCGACGAGCTGATCGACGATCAGGATTTTCTCGAGTTCGAGGACTCGGCGCGTCAGATGGCGGTGATCAAGGTGATCGGCGTCGGCGGCGGTGGCGGCAACGCACTCAACACGATGATCCGGTCGGGTCTGGGAGGCGTCGAGTTCATTGCGGCCAACACCGACGCCCAGGCGCTCAAACACAACCTGGCACCGACCAAGATCCAACTCGGTGCCGAGGTGACGCGTGGCCTCGGCTGCGGTGCCAACCCCGATCGCGGACGCGCATCGGCCCTCGAAGCACGCGAGCGACTTCGCGAAGTGCTCGAAGGCGCAGACATGGTGTTCGTGACCGCGGGCATGGGCGGTGGTACCGGCACCGGTGCTGCACCGATCGTCGCGGAAGTCGCGCGTGAGATCGGCGCCCTCACTGTGGGTGTGGTGACGAAGCCCTTCATGTTCGAAGGCAAGGTGCGCACCAAGCACGGCGATCGCGGCCTCGACGAACTCCACCAGGTCGTCGACACCCTGATCACCATTCCGAACCAGCGCTTGCTGGCACTCGCGGGCAAGAGCACGAACATGAAGGACGCCTTCACCCTGGCGGACGACGTGCTCTTGAACGCAACGCGCGGCATCTCGGACCTGATCACGATCCACGGCCTCATCAACCTCGACTTCGCCGACGTTCGCACCGTGATGAACGAAGCCGGTGTCGCGATGATGGGCACGGGTGTCGGGCGCGGCGATTCGCGCGCGATGGACGCCGCACAGACCGCGATCTCCAGCCCGCTGCTCGAAGACCTTTCGATCGAAGGGGCACGCGGGGTGCTGATCAACATCACGGGCAGCGAGAACATGACGCTCTTCGAAGTCAACGAAGCGTCGACGCTCGTCCAGGAAGCCGCCCACGAAGATGCCAACATCATCTTCGGTGCGGTGATCGACGAAGCGATGGGCGACGACGAAGTCCGCGTGACGGTGATCGCGACGGGCCTCGACGGTGGCGAAGCGCGCACGCGCCCGCCGCGCCGCCGAAGCTTCGACGAAGACGTCGCCGTGCCGCTCGCGGTGCAGGACAACGTGACGTCGCTTCGCCGCGAGCCCGAGAGCGCCCAGCCGGTGGCCCGTCAGCAACATCAACAACAGGAAAGTACGCCGCGGCGCCATGAAGAGTCCGCCGAGAACATGGAGTTCGACCTCGAGCCCGCCGCGGCGTCGGATGCCGAACTCGCCGAAGCGGCGGCCGCCGAATTCGCCTCTCCGTTCGAGGACGAATTCGACGCCCCGGCCTTCCTCCGCAAGCGCAAGCAACTGGCAGAAGACGACACGGACGAACCTGCGTTCCTGCGCCGGGCGCAAGACTGACCCAGACCAACGCACCGGGCGCGGCCCGGTTCTGCTAGAACGAAGCGCCCCGGAGAGGCTGATCCTCTCCGGGGCGTTTTTCTTTCAGGAGACAGGAGACCTGATGAGCCCAACCGACCTGATTCTCGAAACCCGCGAAGACGACGTCGTCACCCTCACCTTCAATGACCCCGAGCGCCGCAACGCCATGACCCGGCCGATGGGCGAAGCCTTCACCGCCAGGATCGCCGCGCTGAAGGGCGACACCGCCATGCGGGCGCTGGTCATCACCGGCGGTGGCAGCGCGTTTTCGGCGGGAGGCGACCTCCAGATGATCCGCGACGTCACCCAGATGGCCCACGACGGGAAGCGGCAGGAAGTCACCGACTTCATGCGCTCCTTCTACTCGCTGTTTCTCTCGATTCGCGAGATCCCCGTCCCGACGATCGCCGCGATCAACGGACACGCGATCGGCGCGGGCTTCTGCGTCGCCCTCGGCTGCGACATCCGCTACGTGGCCCGAGGCGCCAAGTTGGCGTTGAACTTCACGAAATTGGGCCTACACCCCGGGATGGGGGCGTCCTGGACGCTGCCCCGGCTGGCCGGGCCCTCGCTGGCGGCCGAGCTGATGTACACGAGCCGCATGGTCAGCGGCGAGGACGCCGCGGCCATGGGAATGGCGAGCCGGGCCCTCGAAACCGCCGAAGTGCTGCCCGCCGCCCTCGAAACCGCCCGCGAAGTGGCGGCCTGCTCACCGATCGCCGTCCGCTCGCTGAAGCGGGGGCTTTCCCAGACCGAAGGCAACAGTCTCGCCGGCCAACTCGATGTCGAAGCTGCGGAGCAGGCGGTCTGTTACGAAAGCCAGGACATGCTCGAAGGAATCGCGGCCGCGCAGGAAAGGCGGACTCCGAATTTCAAGGGCAGCTGACCCACATCCAACGCTTCCGTTCACTCGATCTGTTGTGATCGAAGACACACAGCAAAAAAAATGACGGCCGACTCTAAAGAACATTGGATGAAACACGAAAGAGATTCTAAGTTCGGCCGCGCTTGCGAACTGCAATACGGGTTGCGGTGACCCAACGATGCAGTCGCGCGGGTAGCGCGGGTCGAACGAAGAGCGGGTAGGCCGAAAGGTCAGAAGGCCAAAAGGTCGTTGAGCCAGCAAGTCTCCGGGGGAAGCTCAGTGAGTCGAGCATTGAAGAGTCATCATCTGTGGTTGTCCGTAGGCTACGTCGGTCTTCTGCTGCTGATGGCCCGGGCGTACGCCTGATCCTCACTCCACCCTGCCCCCGATCCCGGGTCCCCGCCCTCCGCTCCCAACGGAATCTTTCACTCTTCCGATGCCGCGCGAGCGTGACCACGCTTTCCAGACCTGATCTGGAATAGACTCGCCCGCATGAAGTCATTCGCATCGAGGCGGGTATGGGTGCTCGCCATGGCGGCTTTGGTCGCCGCCGCGCTGCTCGCCGTCCTCGCCAGCGGCTCCGGACGCGCTCGACTCGGCGAATGGGTCCAGGGCTCGCCCCTCGATGCTGTTTTTCGCATGGTCCTCGGTGACCTGCGCGGTCGGATGCGAGATTCGGCGCCGGTCTGCTCGCCGACGGTGCGGGCGAGCCGCCCCACCCCGGTGATCCTGATCGCGATCGACACGATCCGCGCCGACCGCCTCGGCTTTCTCGGCTACGAACGAGACGTCTCTCCGCGCATCGACGAACTCGCCCGAGAATCGATCGTCTACCGCCGCGCGATTTCCGCCGCTCCGTGGACCACGCCCGCCTTCGTGGGGATCTTCACCGGCTCGCACCCGGGAGCGCTCGGCTTCGAGGGGGAGGCGTTGGTCTTGCCGGGCGACGTTCCCGTGTTGGCCGACGCCCTGTGCGAAGCCGGCTGGCAGACGGCCGGGGTCGTTTCCCATTCGTACGTCGGCATCAAGTACGGCTTCGATCGCGGATTCGAACACTGGGACGAGCGCAATGCCGGCGGTCACCTGCACGTGTCTTCCGAGAGCATCACTTCGCTCGCCCTCGACTTCGTCGACGAAGTGACCGACGGCACCCCGGGCGACAGCGAGCGCCCGCTCTTCCTCTTCGCGCACTACTTCGACCCGCACTACGACTATCGGGAACACGCAACGCACCGCTTTTCGTCAGGCTATTCGGGTCCCCATCAAAGCCAGAACGACAACTTCAATCAACTCGTGAAGCTCGCCTATGACGGAGAACTCGACGCAGCGGCGATCCAGCATCTGCACGACAGCTACGACTCCGAAATCGCGTACACCGACGCCGAGATCGGGCGCTTGATCGACGGGTTGAAGGAGCGAGGGCTCTACGACGAGAGCCTGATCGTGCTGCTCGGCGATCACGGCGAAATGCTCGTCGAACGCCCGGAACGCCTGCTCGGACACGGGATGGCGGTCTACCAGCCCCTGGTCCACGTCCCGCTCCTGATCAAACTCCCGGGTAGCGAACGCGTGGAGCGCGTCGACGGACCGGTCAGCACCGTCGACGTGATGCCGACCATCCTCGACTTCGTCGGCCACCCCGAGCGTGCCAGCGGCGAAGCGGCGCGGCGCTCGTTGCTGCGCCTCGACCAGGCCAACCGGCGGCCAGCCTTCGCCCAGACCCGGCGTGACGGCATTCGGGACACGGTGGTCGACGGCAACTGGAAGCTGATCCGCGACACCGTGCGCAACCGCTCGGAGCTCTACGATCTCGACCGCGACGAAACCGAGAGCAACGACGTCGCGTGGCGCTACCCCGAGGTCGTCGCTCGCCTCGAGGCGCGGCTCGAGAGCTGGCACGAAGAACTCGCCCGCCACCGCGAAGGTCGCCCGGACGCGGCCGCCCCCGAACTCAGCGAAGAAGAGATCGAGCAACTCCGCGGGCTCGGGTACGTGGAATAGAAGTCGCCTCGCGTCGGGTGTGCGTGCTCAGGCGACGACCGTCGCGCCGTCATCCCGCGCGTCGCTCGCCGCGTCGAGGGCGCCCATCGACTTCAGCAGCCACAACGCCCCCAACAGTGGCATGCAGTACTTCTCCCAGGGTGACCACATGAAGGCCATCAAGCAGGTGTTTGCGAGCACCAGCCAGGTGGCGAGGTCGAAGCGCACGAAGCGAATGACCGTCGCGCTCGCGAAGGTGAACATCACGAATGGGCGGATGAGGTCCGCGCTCCCGGTGTAGCTCAGCAGGTAGGCGACGGTGCGGTTGAGCGGCCCGATCTCGCTCGCGTAGCTCGGGGTGTCGATCAGGAATGCGATCACCAGCACCCCCCAGGCCAGGATGGCCACCCGATCGAGTTCCAGTTTCGGTTGGCCACCCACCCGGTCGATCACCCACTCGGGCAGCACGAAGTAGGCGCCGACCGCCGCGAGGAAGTAGAGCGAATAGGCGAGGCTCATCGAATCGAGCGCGTTCTGATGGCGCGGCCATTCTGCGAGACCGTCGGCCGGCCCGACACCACCAAAGAAGGCGATCCAACCCAGGAGAGTCACGGCCGAAACTGCGTAGGGGACCAGTCGCTTCCACTCGATTGCGTTGCCACGCAGGCCCCTCAGCCCTTCGTGAGCCACCAGAGCGGCGGGAAAGACGACCATGTACTGGCGCGTTGCGATCCCCAACGCGAAGAACAATGCGCCGGCAAGGTGTTGGTCTCGCCGGTAGAAGTAGCAGCCCAACATGACGAAGACGGCGGCGGGGAGATCCGTGTAGAGCAACACGCTCATCGGAATCCAGTAGGGGTATGCGAGGAGCGCCAGCGCGGCGAAGATGGGCGTGAAACGACCCGCTCCGGGGCTCGGCTCGCGCAAGCCGACCCAAGCCAGGACCGCGAGCCCGATCAGGATGCTGAGCAAGCGTGCAGGCGCCACGCCCAGACCGTGGACGTGCTCGAGCCCGGCCCAGATGAGAAAGCTCACGGGCGTCATCGGCTCGTTGTAGTTGCGCAGGTCCTCGATCGACGGAGGCCAGATCTCGACGAAGGCGATGATCTGCTTCCAGAACTGCGCCTCGTCCTTCACGGGTTCGAACGAGAGTCCCCCCATGTAGACGACGGCCACGCCGTAGACGGCGAGCACCCAGGCTGCAAAGACAATGCGAGCCGTTGCCAGCGACACGTTCATGAAGAACGCCTCCCCGCAAGCGTGGCCTCGCTCACCGCCCGCTGTGCTTCGCGTCGTTCCATCACGAATCGCACGCCGCCCGCAATTGCTCCCAACTCGACGCGAACCAGCCTTCGGTCGCTTCACCCAGCTGTGCCATTTCACCCGGCCGGCCCACCGCCGAAGCGATCATGACGGTGAGGGGCTGGGTTCCGTCGAAGAGTTGTTTCCACGCAAGTGGCACCCACGCAGCCAGGGGGTGCCGAACGGGCTTGCCTCCCTGCGCGAAGACCCAGGCCTCGAGATGAACGCGCCCGTCCATCTCGTAGGTACTCCAGTGCACAGGCAACAGGTCATCGCCTGCTTCGATCTGGCGGGTCTCGCGGGGGACGAGATACGACATGCTGTCGAAGCCGAACGACATCGGGCTTCCATACAGCTTGAAGGTCTCGTGTGTCCGGAACGCATGCACGCGCACACGGTTCCTGGTGCTGGTGCGCAGCTCACCCTTGGCGTCTCCTGCTTCGAACCGCCGACGAATGTCGCGCATCTGCGCGCCACCGACTCGCTTCGCCAGGAAGAACGCGTCGGGGTCGCGGCATTCGTCGCGCGTGGGCGCCTCACTCGCGTGAAACCACACGGGGATCGCACACACGATTGCGATGAATGCTGCGGCGAGCGCGTAACGCGACGAGACTTCCATCAGGCAAGCCCCTCGCGCAGGCGACGCTTGTCGGCGAGCAGCCAGATCCCCACCATCACCGCGAGATAGGCCAGCGTTCCGAGAATGCCGTGCAGGGGCGTGTCGAACTTCCAATCGAGTCCGTAGTTCTTCCCGATCCAGATCAGCAGCGCGATGCGAATCCCGTTGGCGACCGCCGTGAACAAATAGGGAGCAAGGACGATCCCCACGCGCCGCCACCATGGCTGCGTGAACCCGAGGCAGAGAAACGACAACGCGCACCCGCTGTAGAACGCGGAGAGCCCGCTGCAGTTCTGGGTCACCTCGATACCGCCTCCGGTATCGAGAGCGATGCGGGTCCCCACGCGCGTGACCGGGATGCCAATTGCGCGCACGAGGGACGTCCCGATTTCGGAGGAGAAGGTCGGCAGATACAGGGGATCGCTCATCCCGTCCGGTACCGGCATCAAGAAGAAGCAGAACGCGATCGGGAAGGCCAACGCGCGCGTCCGCCGCGCGCCGAAGAGCAGGAGCAGAAGCCCCGGGATGATCAGCAGGAACCCGACGACCGCCGCGTAGTGGGAACGCATGCCGGCGTCGAGCACGACGAGTGCGGCGCCCACCGCGAGAAACGCGAAACCCCAGGGTGACGCGTCCGCGCGTGTGTCCGTGTCCGCCCGCAAGCGGTGTCGGATCAACAGCACGGCAAAGAACGCGACGAACAAACCATGGGGATTGCGCCAGATGCTCTCGATGTACTGCACGTAGAGCCAGCCGAAGGTCGGGGCCATCAGCGCCGCGACGGCGACCACCAGCAGCCACACGCTCAGCGCGGGGGTCGCGAACGTGTAGTGTCGAGGCCGCGGCGGCTCGATCGCGCGCAGCAGCAGGCGGATCAGCAACAAACCGACGCCACCCACCAGGCCGAGCACCGCCGCAGCCAGCGGACGCCCCGCTCCGGTGATGGGACTCACCGCGAGCAAACCGGTCACGAGCACGAACCAGCCGAAGTCAGCGCGCCGCACGTTGCGCAGGGCGTTCCACCACGCCGACGGCCCGCCTCGCATGAGCGATGCGAACGAATCGAATGGACGTTGCGCCTGCACCAACTGCCCCCGATGAATGCCCGTCCCGCGCAAACCGCATCGCGCAGAACCGTGTCGATCGCGTAACCCGTCCGCCGTTCGCTAGCGCGCGAATCCCTGAGACCCGTGCAGCCCGTGGGTCGCGGCGGCAGATACTAGCCCGAATCGCGACGAACCCTTGACCGTCTCGCTACGGATGCTCATGAATAATCCGGGCTACAGCGCCTCGCTCGGAACCACGATCTCCATCGCGTTGAAGAAGTAGTTCGTCTCGAGGAGTGCGGTTTCGGGCGCGTCCGAACCGTGGGATGCGTTGCGTTCGATGCTGGTACCGAAGTCGCCGCGGATCGTGCCGGCGGGGGCTTCTTCCGAGTTGGTCGGGCCCATCAGGTCCCGCCAGCGGCCGATCGCGCCCTCGCCTTCGAGGATCATCGCGACCACCGGGCCCTCGGTCATGAAGGTGACGAGTTCACCGAAGAAGGGGCGCTCCTTGTGCACGGCATAGAACCCCTGCGCCTGGCCTTCGGTGAGGCGCATCTTCTTCATCGCGATGATCGTGAGGCCCGCTTCCTCGATGCGTGAAATGATCTTGCCGGCGTTGCCCGCTGCAACGGCGTCGGGCTTGATGATCGCGAAGGTTCGTTCGTTGCCTGCCATGGGAATGCATTGCTCCTGGTTTGGAATCTGGATAGATCGCTGGAATCAGAAATTGAATGAAGAGGACGCCAGACGAGGGGGCACCAAGGAATTGGGCACGCCTCTCGTAAAGCGCGCGCAAAAGTAGCGGATCTCGCATCGCGCGCAGTCTCGTCGCGCAGCTTCTGCTGGCCCCGCCCCGCTCAGCGCTGCTCGAGTTGGCCCAGGAAGTCCTTGAGGACGCTCGCCTGCTCGGCGGCGATGTCCGCGAACATGATCCCCATGCCGGTGCGCCCCGACAACGCGCCGCCCTCTTCCGAGCGCACCACCGACGCCTTCACGAAGAGCGGATCGTCGCGCTGGGGAAGCGCCATCTCGATCGACAGCTCGCTGCCGAGCGGAAGCGGTCGTGGCGTCGCGATGAACATGCCACCGAGTGAGATGTCCATCGCGATCCCTTCCGCGGCCGAATCCAGGACCACGCGCAGATGGGTCGCGTGGCGGACGTGCATACGGCGGTTCGGATCGGAAGACACCTCGTCGGTATCACCAAACTCGCGCGAGAGGAGTTCTCGCAACTGCTGCCAACGCTCGACCTCTTCGATCGTGAGTGCGGGGTTTCCGAACACGCGGCGGCGGTTGAGTTCCGCGAACTCGGCGAAATCGGGGCGGTCGCTGTCGTCGTGGTCGATTTCCGACATGCGAATTTCATCGGCATGGCAATCGGAGCACCACAGCGGAAAACGCATCGGCATTCGGGAACCCGCAGCCTGGCGGCAAGTCCCCCGCGATTCGTCAATCGATCGCCAGCACCAGCTTGCCGAAGTGCTCGCTCGCGGCCATGACGCGGTGGGCCTCGCCCGCCTCGGAAAGGGGCAGCACGCGGTCGACCACCGGTCCGATCTGTCCGTTTTCGAGTGCGTCGCCGAAGCGCCCGAGGAAGCCGCGCACGATCTCGGCTTTCTCGGCCTCGGGTCGCGCGCGCAACGTCGAGCCGAGGATCTGGAGGCGGCGCATCAGCATCGCGCCGAGGTTGAGTTCGCCGCGCGCGCCGCCCATCAGACCGATCAACATCAAGCGCCCGCCGACGGCGAGGGACTGGAGGTTCTGGTCCAGATAGCGGCCACCGATCGAATCGAGAATGACGTCGACCCCCGCACCACCCGTCGCTTCCTTGCACGCCGCCACGAAGTCGCCCTCGCGGTAGTTCACCGCCACATCGGCGCCGAGATCGAGACAGCGCTTGCACTTGTCTTCGCTCCCGGCCGTCACGATGCACGTAGCTCCCGCCGCCTTCACGAGTTGGATGAATGCCGTGCCGATCCCGCTGCCACCACCGTGCACCAGCGCCGCCCCGTCGTCGGGCAGGTTCCCGAGCATGAAGACGTTCAGGTAAACGGTGAGAAAGACCTCGGGGAAGGCCGCCGCTTCGTTCAGGGTGAGTCGCTCGGGGACGCGCATCACGCTGCCGGCATGCACCACGACTTCTTCTGCGTAGCCGCCACCGGGAATCAGGGCCATCACGCGATCGCCCGGCGCAAACGCCGTGACGCCGTCGGCAACCTCGACCACCTCACCCGCGCATTCGAGGCCCAGGATCTCCGACGCACCAGGAGGCGGCGGATAATGACCGGCCACCTGCACGAGGTCGCCGCGGTTCACCGCGGCCCCGGCCACGCGGATCCGCAGACACTCGGGGCGCATGTCTGGCGACGGTGCCTCGCCCAGCACGAGTTTGGTTTCGTCACCGGACTTGTCGATCGAGATGGCCTTCACGGCGTTCCCCTCTGAAGTTGTTCCCGCGAGCGCGGGCGCGAAGACTAGCCAGTTCGGAAGAATCGGCGCACGGGGAAGACGCCGCCAGGCGAAACGGGCCGCCGGATTTTCATCCGACGGCCCGTCCTGGTTGCTGGATCTGCTTGTCGCGCCTAGTTGAGATCCGCTCGCGTGTACTCGAACAGACCGCGCGCGATGATCAGGCGCTGGATCTCGCCCGTACCTTCGTAGATGTCGGTGATGCGGCAGTCGCGCATCCACTTCTCGATCAGGTGTTCGCGCGAAATCCCCATCGGGCCGAGGATCTCGATGCAGCCCTGGGTGATGCGGCGAACCGCACTGCCCGCGTGGGCCTTGCAGACCGACGACTCCATGTTGTTCGGCTGGCCTTCACCGGCGAGCCAGCACGCGCGCAGCGTCGTCAGCATCGAAGCTTCGTAGAGCGCTTCGAGCTGCTTGAACTTCGCGGCGGCCGCGGGCTCGTTGGCGTCGATGGTGCCGTAGTCGATCTTCACGCCCGCTTCTTCGAGGTGCTCGCGGGTGAAGTCGAGCGATGCATCGGCGATGCCCAGACCAAACGCGGCCGTCATCGGGCGCGTCATGTTGAAGGTCTTCATCACGCCACGGAAGCCACCACTCGACGCCTTCGGGATGCTCTCGTCGAGGCCGAGCAGGTTTTCGCGCGGGATGCGGCAGTCGGTGAAGACGTACGCCGCCGTGTCGTCGGCGCGGATGCCGAGCTTCTTTTCCTTGTGGGGAACGTCGAAGCCGGGCGTGCCCTTTTCGACCAGGAAGCTCTTGATGCCGGCGCGGCCCGCGCTCTTGTCGATCGTCGCCCAGATGACGACGCCTTCGGCGCGAATGCCGGTGGTCACGAAGATCTTCTCGCCGTTGATCACCCATTCGTCACCGTCGAGCTCGGCCGTGGTCTGCACGCGCGAGGGGTCCGAGCCGCAACCGGGCTCGGTGATCGCCATCGACAGGACCATGGTGCGCCACTTCTCCACCTGCTCGGGCGTACCCGCGGCGGCGAGCGCCGCGTTGCCGAGGCCCCCGTCCGTCGCCTTGCGCATGCGCACCGAATAGTCGCCCCAGTTCTGGCCGGCGGCGTGGAGCGCGGCCATCACGACCATGCTCGAGTCTTCGGGGCCGGGGGCCGGGACCTCGGGCTGGTTCTTGTAGAACTCCGCGGCTTCGGGGAGTTCGCCGGGCGGGAAGTCGCCCTCGTTCTCGTCGTGGTAGCGGGCGTACTTGCGGCAGACGAGCGCTTCGGCGCGCGTACGCGCGAGGCCCGCTTTGTCGGTTTCAGTCAGTCGAAAGTCAACCATGGTGTTCTCTTTCCTCAGTTCGTTGTCGCAGCGTCGTTGCGTAGGCTGCGCGGGTTCGGTGTTCGGGCGTTTCGGTCACGCCCATGCGATGCGAGTGCTAGGCGGAAACGGTTCCTTCGAGCACGCTGATGGTGCGTGCCGCGCGGAACCACATTTCGACCGGGTACTCGCGAATGAAGCCGTGGCCGCCGAGGATCTGGACGCCGTTGTCGGCGATCCACATCGTCTTTTCTGCGGCGTAGCTCCTGGCGAACGACGCGGCCTTGGTGGCGTCGAGGCCCTGTTCGACCTGGCTTGCGGCCTTCCAGGTGAGCCAGCGCATGCCTTCGGTATCGATGTGCATGTCCGACATGCGAAACGCGATGCTCTGCTTCTTCGAGATGGGCTCGTCGAAGGCGACGCGCTCCTTCGCATAGGGAATGCAGAACTCGAGCACCTGTCGCGACATGCCGGTCATGATCGCCGCGAGTGCCACGCGTGAGGCGTCGAGGATGCGGCGCACGTCGCACCCCTGGTCGCCGCCGAGGCGGTTGGCGGCCGGCACTTCGACCCGCTCGAGGTCGAGGGTGTTCGTCGTCAAGCCCTTCATGCCCATGTTGAGTTCGGGCTCCGAAATCGTGAGCCCCTCGGCGTCGCGCGGCACGATGAAGGCGTCGACTTCGCTGCCGTTGCGGGCGAGCACGAGGAATTCCGAAGCGCGGTCACCGAAGAGCACGAAGCTCTTGCGGCCACTCAGCACGAAGCGGTCTTCCTTCTCTTCTGCTACGGCGCGCGGGTTGGCGGGGTCGGCCATCGCGTGGGGCTCGATCGCGGCGAGCGAAGCCGTGTGGAACTTGTCGCCGCAGAACGCGGGCAGGTACTGGGCCTTCTGGGCGTCGGTGCCCTGGTCGATGATCGCGTTCACGAAGGCGCTCGGCGCCATGGCGGCGATGGCGAGGGCTGCGTCTCCCGCGCCGAGTTCCTCGAGCACGATCGCCGTCGTAATGGCCGACCGCTCGCCCGCGCCGCCGAATTCTTCCGGGATCTGCGCCGACACGAGCCCGAGTTCCCAGGTCGTGTCGATGTAGTCGGCGGGGATGCTCGACGCCTCGTCGCAGTCTCGCGCAATCGGCGTGATCGCCTGTTCCGCGAATTCGCGCATCGCGTCGCGAACCATTTCTTGTTCTTCGGTGAGTTTGAATGAAATCACACTTGGCTCCTTTGTTTGTTCCGCGTCGTCTGGTCCATTGCGGTGCCGGCGACGCAGGGGGGTATTGAAAACAAGTGAAAACGCTCAGTCCGAGGTCCGGTCCTCGGGTCGATAGATTTGATGGAAGTAGTGGTTCATCGCCTGGGGGCCGCCTTCCTTCACCATGTCGCCGCGGCGCACCAGTTCGCGCGCTTCGACGAGCCCCAGTGCAACGCCACACCAGAGCCGTGCGTCGGCCGTGTAACGAACGTCGGCACCTTCGGCGAAGCCGGGGGTCACCGTGCAATGTCCGTCCACGATCTCGACGGCCCAGACGCCACCGCCCTCCCCGGTCAACCGGATCTCGAAGGTGACGTCCCCTTCCCTGGCGGCTTCGTCCCGCAGCAAGAAGGGCAACGACTCGAGGATCGATTGCGGTGAGGTTTCGGTGAAGCGATCCGGTTCGATCGCGTGAGCTTCTATCGGTTGCCGTGTCCACCACAGCGCAATCGACGCAATGATGGGCTCGAGCGAACGGCCGCGATCGGTGAGCGCGTAGAGCGAACGGGCGTCGTCACCGTCCTTGTAGATGAAGCCGTCCTTGGTGAGTTTCTGCAGACGGCTCGAAAGCACGCGCGGCGTGATCCCCGTGCGCATGCGCAGTTCCTGGAAACCCTTGTTGCCGCCGAGTAGCTGACGGACCAGCACGAGGGTCCAGCGGTCGCCGATCACTTCGAGGGCCCGCGCGACCGGGTCGAAGATGTGCCCGGGCCTCGGGACGCTCGCCCGACGCTTGCGCCCCTTCACGGCTTTCAGAACGGAGGTACTTCCCGGCATGGCGGGAGTATCTAACCGACCCGAGGTGAGTATTCAATGGATACTCATCGGGAAACCCTTCGGGAACGCATGGGTTTTTCCAAGCGAGACTCGCGTCCACAGAATGCGCCGCTCGCCGCGTTCGTTACGTTCCCGCGCGTTGGAGGTGGACGGAGGATCGCCGGCGGACACCGATCGTCCGCGGGAGGAAAGTCCGGGCTCCGCAGGGTGGGGAAGTCGCTAACAGCGACCCGGGGCGACCCGAGGGAAAGCGCAACAGAAATGACACCGCCGATGGCCGGCCGGCGTTCGCGCTGGCCGGATCAGGTAAGGGTGAAATCGTGGGGTAAGAGCCCACGCGCGACAGCCGGGTGACCGGCGGCGAGGCAAGCCCTTCCCGGAGCAAGCTCGAATAGGGAACCCGTCGAGGGCGACCCGTCCAAACGCACCGTTCGCGGTGTGGGGGTTCCGGGTGAGAGTGCTCGAGCGACACGGCAACGTGTCGCCTAGACGAATGATCCTCACTGCAAAGGCGAAAGCCCGAAGCAGAACAGAACCCGGCTTACAGTCCACTGCGGCTCAGCCCAGCTGAACCGCACCCGGCGGGAGGAAGTCGAGAAATCGATAAGCCCCGCTGGGCTCCAACGCTGCGGATTCGTACGGGTCGAGGGGCTCGAACGCGGGAAACTCTCGGCAAGGCTCTCCTCCCTGTACAGGCACGAAGACGACACGCCAGCTGGACCGACAACATCCGGTCATCCTCGGCACGCAATCACCGATAGTGTTTCCATGGTCTCGGAAGTCATGGAGCATGCGATCGGCCCCGAAGAGCAAGCCGCCATGAACAGCGTGCTTCGCGCGACGCTCGAGAAATCCACGCTCGATGACGTATTGCACGGCATCCTCGACAAGATCCTCCAGGTGCCCTGGCTTCGGCTCCAGAAGAAGGGAGCGATCTTTCTCACCGAGGCGGGTGACCCGCCCGTCTTGAAGCTCTGCTGCGAGGTCGATCTCGCTCCACCCCTGCTCGAGCTGTGCGCGAGGGTTCCATTCGGCGGATGCCTGTGTGGTCGCGCGGCGCAGTCCCAGGAGGTTCAGTTCAGCAGCTGCGTCGACGAGCGCCATGAGGTTCGGTTCGACGGCATGGCGCCTCATGGTCGCTACAACATTCCGATCGTATCGGCAGGTGAAACGCTGGGCGTGATCGTGCTCTATCTGCCGCACGGCTTCGAGCGAAAAGACCGCGAAGTCCAGTTCCTCCGAGCGATCGCGAAGAAGATGGCGGGGCTCATCCTGCGAGACCGTACGAACAGCGCACTGACACGACTCGCTGTGAAGCTGGACGATGTAAAGCATGCCACGGTCGAACCGGGTCAGATGGACCCGGAGTTCATTTCCACCATGAACAAGGAAGTCCGCAAGCCGATCGAAGGTGTGCTCCGCGCGATCGAACACCTCCTGTCGTCGAACCTTCGAGACGATCAACGCGAACGCGTCACCACCGTCAGGTCATCCGCCGAAGCACTCCTGAAGGCGGTCTACGAGAGCCTGGCCCCGCCCAGGAACCAGGCCGGATCGATCCGCAAGCAGCGCGCTTCTTTGCGGCGTGCCTCGTCGTAGCCTTCCCACTTGCTGGCCGGCACCGCATCGCTCGACACCCGCTCGAAGCCGATCCGCAGGAAGAACGCTTCTACGCGGTCAGACGTCGTGCACGCGAAGACGTAGTCCAACCCCTGCTCACGCGCGCGCTCGATGGCCCCTTGCACGAGGTGCACGCCGACGCCCTCGCCTACGAAGCGCGTCAACGCATAGAGAGACGCCACCTCCCCTGCCCCGGCTTCGTCGTGCGGCATGAGCGCGCAGATGCCCGCGAGGTAGCGGCCCTCGATGAAAGCGCCGATGCCGTTGGCGAGGGCCACTTCGATTTCGTGAGCGCTTCGTTCGAGGAGGTAGCCTTCCTGCATGCCGTAGTGGATCAACGCTTCGGCGGCGTCGAAGTCGTCGATGCCGAGTTCACGCACCTGCGTGTAGCCCTCGCGCGCATAGAACGTACCGGAGCCCGCGTAGGTGAAGAGTTCGCTGTCGAGCTCACCCGGTAGACAGGCTGAAACACTCGAAGCGCTGCCCTGGATCATGCGCTCGAATTCGCGCAGCAGTGCAGCGGTTTCCTCGCCGTCGGTCGCGGGAGGCGAGAACGCTTCTGCAACCCGTGCGTGTTCTTCGATCGACGCGAGCGGAACCAGCGAGCGCCGCCGGCCGTCGGGTAGCCAGAGCATCCCTCTCCGCCCGAGCCAAACCAGCTTGGAAACCTGCGCTTCCAACACGACGCGCGAACAGAACTTCGCGAGCGATCCCTCGTCCTGCGGCAGGGCGAGCGCGACGCAGCCGCTTCGCTGCAGCGACCGCCAGGTGTTGCCGAGCCAGTCCGCACCGTCGGGCGAAACCGACGAGCCTTCCGCCAGGCCCTCGATCAACGAGAGGTCATCAGACAGCAGGATCACCGGGGTCCCGTTTTCCCGCAGATCCGCGAGGGCGGCCTCGATCGTCTCCCGAGCGTCGGGTGGAAAATCGCATTCGCTCGGGAGGGCGATCGCCAGGGCCCGCCCGCGAAACTCGGCCAAATAGAAGTCGCGCTCGCGAAACAAGCCCGTCAGGGGTCTGGACTCTTCGGACATGGCGCGCAGTTTCGCGGATTCATGAAGGGCTGCACGGATCTGGCGAAAAAGGTGCCGCCGGACCGCCGCCCGATCCCAGCTCGCCTACGCAACTCCAGCACCCGACCCCGCGAACGAACGCACGAAACAACTCCTTCGTCACCTCCCGCTCCAACCGGGCCACCTACTCCGCAAGCGGGTCTTGACAAATCCGAGAAAGAATCTGTTGGGATTTCGCAGCAAATTCCGAAGAACACAAACCGCGTTGAAATACCACCCCCCTGGCAGGAGGGGTGCCAAACAAGCGAGCCCGAGCCCCCTCGGTGCTCAAACCTACAGATTAAGAAGGAGAATCAGATAGTTAGGACGAAACTTGCAGAAGCAGCGAGGGCTCCGGTATACAAGGGGACTTCCACGTCGATCCTCAGCAAAACGCGGGTTGACGCTGCGAGTAGAACCCCCAACCCCCACAGCGCCCGACAGTGCGCTCGCAGTGCGAAGTTTTTGCCGAAGTGACGGAAAGTTCTAGCCAAATCGGCACTGAACGTTCACAATCGTGGGCCGCTTGACGCGCCCCAGGCGATGTGGTTAGCCGCCGCCCCGTAGCATCAGTGCCATTCGCGCCACGATCAATGCGATTCACGCAGGCATCAATCACCTGCGCCAGCACCGGCAAGAACACCTGCAAGAAAAGCGGCAACCACGATTCACAGCTTCGTCCAAGCATCGCCCCAGTACGTCCCCGATATCCCAGGTCCACCACAAACGACATAGAAGCGAGTCTTCCGATTCGGCAAGACGCCATGCAGACGCCACGGGGATCGACACTCCGAACCGCAATGACGGCACTCACCGTCCGTTCGACCCATACCGTCCCCGCGCCATTGGCCTTCCAGATCGCCCATCGCTTCATCGCTTGAAACGCAACACAGAACGAAGCAAGCAGCTCGATCGTTCACACAGATCACACGACTCATGAACCGGCAACCGGCGGACGGTTTCCGACCGAAAGGTTGGGCAACGACCGAATCGTCGCAGTCAGCCGTCAAAAGGGTGAGAGAATTGAAAGCGCAAAAGAAGGCTGAAACGACTTCGCGTACATCCACGTCGAAGGCTGGCGCAAAGACCGCCGGCAAGGCGGCATCGAAATCGACCGCCAAGTCGACTGCTCGCAGCGGTTCGAAGACGGCTGCGAAGAGCACGGTGAAGGCCGCGGCAAAGAGCGCGCCCAAGCCGGCCGCCGCGACGAAGGCCGCTGCGAAGGCCGCTGCAAAGGCGACCGGAAAGGACGCCAAGAAGGGTGAAGCCGCGTCCAAGGAAGAAATGGGCAAGGCGGTAACCGGTGCGACGCCCGTCGTGGCCGCTGAAGAACTCGACCCCGGTCGCGAACGCCGACCGCTCGAGTCCTACTTCCAGGAAATCGGCGGCACCCGCACGCTGAAGCGCGAGGAAGAGGTCTACCTCGCGAAGGATCTCGAAGCCGCCACCGCGGCGCTGCGCGACGTGCTCTACGCCGTCCCGAGTTCGGCCCGCCACGTGGTGGCCCGCTGGGACGCCCTGCGCGCGTTGTCACACACCGGCGCGAAGCTCTCCGAATCGGTGGGCGACGAAGAAACCGGTGAAATCGCTGCCCGCGTGGAACGCGCGGTGAAGAAGCTCCGGGCGATCCTGGCCAGCCGCGACGAGGCCTACGAGGCCTGCGGCGGTGAATATGGCCCCGAACTCCAGAAGCTCGACGCCAAGGTCGCGAAGGAAATGCACAACGCGCGCCTTTCCCTCGTGCTGCTGGTCGAGCTCCGGGAAAACGTGCTGACGCTCGGACGCGAAATTCGCAAGACGCGCCGCCGGACCAAGCGCCTGACCGAACTCGAAGCCGAAGCCGGTGTGCAGAAGGCGCACATGCTGAAGCTGGTCAACGAAGTCGAAAACGCGCACGAGCGCATGACGATGGTGAAGAACCGCTTCATCGAGCACAACCTCAAGCTCGTCGTCGCGATCGCGAAGGACTACCGGAACCTCGGCCTGTCGTTCCCCGACCTGATCCAGGAAGGCAACCTCGGCCTGATCCGCGCGGTCGAGAAGTTCGACCATCGCCGCGGCTTCAAGTTTTCGACCTACGCGGTGTGGTGGATTCGTCAGGCACTCGTTCGCGCGATCCAGAACCACTCGCGCACGATCCGCCTGCCTTCCCACGTGCATGACCGGTTGCAGCGCAGCCAGCGCGTGCGTGCGGAACTCACGGGCAAGCTCGGCCGCGAACCGACCCCGGCCGAACTCGCGCCGGCGCTCGGGACCGACACCGAAGCACTCGAAGCCCTCGACCGACTGTCGCGCGAAGCGATTTCCCTCGAGTCGAATGTTTCGGGGACGGAAAAGCGTCTCGAGGACTTCGTGCCCGATCAGGGGTCTTCCGCTCCCGACGGCGGGATGGACAACGATCGGATGCGCACCGGCGTGGGCGCGCTGATCGGTTCGCTCACACCGCGTGAGCAGCTGATCTTGCGACTGCGCTATGGGCTCGCTGGTGAAGAAGAGCACACCCTTGAACAGATCGGCCAGACACTCGGGCTTTCGCGCGAACGTGTCCGACAGCTCGAGGCCCGTGCGCTGAAGCGCCTGCGCGAAACGCAGCCCGCGCTTCGACTGCACCCGATCCTCGAGCCCTGATCAGAGGACGGGATCTCACGAGATCCCAGATGGACGCCATGACGACGGCGGCGCTTCGGCGCCGCCGTTTTCGTTCTGGGGGCTCGTGCTGAGCGGCCCGGCTATGGCGCCGCGATCGCGTCGGGCACGAAGAGCACTTCGCCGTTCACTCGGAAGTCGCCGATCGCCTTCTGGCCCGCAGGCGAGAGCAGCCAGTCAATGAAGCGCTGCGCCTCCCGGGCCTTCACGTGCGCGTGGCGCTCGGGGTTCACGAGAATCACGCTGTAGGGATTCATCAGGCGCGGATCCCCGACCACCACGATCTCGAGGTCCAGCCGGTTCTTGAAGGCCAGCCAGGTCCCGCGATCGACGAACGCGTAGGCGCCCATCGCCGCGGCGGTGTTGAGCGTCGCCCCCATGCCGGAGCCGGTTTCCCGATACCACGTCCCCGAAGCCTCAGACGGATCGCGCTGCGCTGCCGTCCACAAGCGCAACTCGGCCTTATGGGTACCCGAGTCGTCACCTCGCGATACGAACGGCACCTTCTCGTCCGCGATCGTCGAAAGCGCCTGCCCGACGTCACTCACGCCGCGCACGCCGGCCGCATCGTCCCGGGGCCCCACGATGATGAAGTCGTTGTGCATCAACGGATGACGCTTCACCCCGAACCCATCGGCGACGAACTTCTCTTCTGATTTTCGGTCGTGGACCATCAGGACATCGGCGTCGCCATTGCGCGCGAGGCGTAGAGCCTGTCCGGTCCCCACTGCGACGACGCGAACGTCGACGCCACTTGCCTGCTTGAACTTCGGCAGGATCTCGTCGAGCAGGCCGGAATTGTCGGTCGACGTCGTGCTGGCCAGCGTGATGTACGGCGCATCCGCGACGGCGACACCCGCCGCACCGAAAAGCGTGATCGAAACGAACAGCGCTGCCCATGTACGCGTAATCGATGAACACGGCCGTCTCAGCCTCGGCCCGCCCGTCACCACAAGAGTTCTCCCTTGATGAAAGCCGCCGCTTCCTGCGAAGTCGGTGCGTCGAAGAACCGGTCGACCGGTGCGCGTTCGAGCACGCGGCCGCGGTTCATGAAGACGACTTCATCGCCGAGACGCTTCGCCTGTGCGAGGTCATGGGTGATCATGATGACGCGCGTCCCCGCGTTGGCGATCGCCTCGATGATCTCTTCGACGACGCGCGTGGCAGAGGGATCGAGTGCACTCGTCGGCTCGTCGAGGAAGAGCACCTCCGGTTCGAGCGCCCACGCGCGGGCGAGTGCGAGGCGCTGCCGCTCCCCCGAAGACAGAACGAAGGCGTGCCGCTCGGCAACGGAAAGGAGTCCCGTCTGTGCGAGGGCGGCGCGCGCCTTTTCGGTGACCACCTCTCGATCGCAACCGACGCAGCGCAGCGCATACTCGACGTTCGCCTGGGCACTGCGGCGCAGCAGCACGGGGCGCTCGAAGACCATGGCCTGCGTCCCCAACGCCGAGGGGTCCGAGGCGCGGGGACCGTGCCATTGCACTTCACCAGCAGTGGGTGAAAGGAGTCCATGGGCGATCCGCAGCAGCAGGCTCTTCCCCGCACCGTTGGGCCCGACGATCATCGTGCGATCGACAGCTTCGAAACGCAGATCGATGTCGGCGAGCAATTCGTTGCCGTTCACCGCGAAGCCCACACCGCGCAGTTCGAGGGGAAGGATCGACGTCACGGCGTCACCGTTTCGCTGGCGCGCGTCTGACCGAGGGCCGCCAGTGCGTTGAGCAACAAGCTGATGAACAGCAACACGATGCCGAGCCCGAGTGCCAGCGGCAGGTCGCCCTTGCTGGTTTCGAGGGCGATCGCGGTCGTCATCACGCGCGTCACGTGGGCGATGTTGCCGCCCACGATGATCACGGCGCCCACTTCGGCGATCGCGCGGCCATAGCCGGCGAGCAGGGTCGTGAGCAGGCGATGCCGCCCCTCGTAGAGAAGCGTCTGCACCACGCCCAGCGTCCCCACCCGCAACGAGCGAAACAGCGCGTCGTACTCTTCGAACAGGTCTTCGAGGGCCTGGCGCGACAGCGCAGCCACCAGGGGCATGATCAGGAGGAACTGCGCCACGACCATCGCCGTCGGCGTGAACAACCAACCGAGCCAACCCAACGGCCCGGCGCGTGAGAGCAGCAGGTAGACGATCAAGCCCACCACGACGGGCGGCAAGCCCATCATGGCATTGAGCGTCGCGATCACGATGCGTCGCCCCGGGAAGCGCGCGATCGCAAGCCAACCGCCCAGCGGAAGCCCCACGAGCGCGGCCAGGAACACGGCCATCAGCGACACGCGCAGCGAGAGCAGCACGATCTCGACCAGGTCGGCGTCGAAGCTCGTGAGCAGACGAAACGCCGTGACGAACGCCTGAAGGAGACTCTCCATCGTTCAGCCCATCGTCCGCTGCGCGCTCACGAAGAACCGAACACGGCCGGGTCGAGATCGACACCGACGGGGCAGTGATCCGAACCCTTCACGTCGGGCAGGATGAACGCGTTCTTCACGAACTTCATCGCGGCCGGCGATGCGAGCACGTAGTCGAGTCGCCACCCGATGTTCTTCTCACGCACACCGAAGCGTTGACTCCACCAGCTGTAATGCCCCTCGCCCGGCTCGAACGCCCGGAAGGTGTCGACCCAACCCGCGTCGATCCAGCGGTCGATCTCCTCGCGCTCTTCGGGACAGAAGCCGCTGGTCTTCACGTTGGCCTTGGGGCGCGCGAGATCGATTTCCTTGTGGGCCGTGTTGAGGTCGCCGACCACCAGCACCCGATACCCGCCCTTTCGCAGGCGCTGCACCTTGTCGAACAGGGCGCGGTACCAGTCGAGCTTGTAGGGGATGCGACTGTTGTCGCGGTCCTTTCCGTTGCCGTTCGGGAAGTAGCCGTTGGCGACGACCAAGCGGCCGAAGCGCGCGATCTGCACACGGCCTTCGACGTCGAAGCGGCTTTCCCCGAGGCTCGTTTCGATCGAGTCGGGCTTTCGCCGCGAGAGCAACCCGACCCCGCTATAGCCCTTGCGTTCGGGATGGGTGTAGGCCTGGTGATAGCCCTCGAGGTCATGCACCTGCTGCGGGATGTCTTCGGGCCAGGCGCGCACTTCCTGCAGCCCCAGGATCTCGGCGTCCGCCCGGGCGAGCCAGTCGAGCATGCCCTTCTTCGTCGCCGCACGAATGCCGTTGATGTTCCAGGAATAGAGGCGTGCATTCTTGGGGGGCATGATCGACTTCCGTGGAGGTGGGACGGGGGGACGTGGGAACCAGGCGCGGCCGGATCAGCCGAGCAGCAGATAGAGCCCGAAGGCGGTCCCGACCGCGAATGTGTAGTAGGCGAACTGATAGAAGGTCTGCCGCCGCAGCACGACGACGAAGAGCCAGATCGCGAGGATTCCCGACCCGAGGGCGGTCGCGCAACCCAGGGCGAGGGACGCGAGCGCCTCGGGCGACGCCTGGCCGAGGTCGGGCAGCATCAGGACCGCCGCGCTGCTGATCGCGATGATCCCCATCAGGAAGGAAAACTCCGCAGCGGCGGCCGGGGCGATGCCGAGGGCCAGGGCCACCGCCACGGTCGAGCCACTGCGAGACACCCCCGGCAGGATCGCGAGCGCCTGGGCGACACCGATCAACAGCGCAGCCCCCCAGCCCGGCACGAGTCCGGTTGCCCGAGGCAGCGTGGAACGAGTGGTCCACAGGATCAGCGAAGTCAGCAGCAACCCGACGGCCGCGATTTCGGGACTCGACAAGACGCGGTCGAGCACCCCGTTGAGGCCGAGTGCCACCGCGACCGCCGGCAGGGTCGCCACGACGAGTTTGCCCACGTATTCGATCGCGCCGGGCTTGGCCGCGAAGATGCCGCGCACCAGTTCGAGGATCTTCTGGCGGTAGAAGATGGCGATCGCGAGCAGGCTCGCGACGTGTACCCCCACCTCGAAGAGCAGGTTGCCGTCCGCCTCGAGGCCGAGCAGCGAGCCGAAGACCACGAGGTGGCCCGAACTCGATACGGGCAGGAACTCCGTCAGACCCTGAACGAGCCCGAGGAAGAGCGCTTCGATCGAATTCACTGTACTCCTTCGACCGCCCGGGCATGGGCCTGCACCGGGACGAGGCTCCGCCGGTCGAGATCCGAAGTCCGAGCGTCCGGGTCAGGGCTATGCGGCATTGGCGCATCCTACCGAATGGCCCCTGGGGTCGCTCGAAACCCGATCGACGTCGATCGGTTCAGATGAGTTGCGCGCTTCATCCGACTCCCGCAAGTTCGCGCCCTCACGACCAGGGAGAACACCGTGGAACTTGCTTGTCTGGATCTCGAAGGCGTGTTGATTCCGGAGATCTGGATCAACTTCGCCGAGCGCACCGGCATCGACGAACTGCGCGCCACCACGCGCGACATCCCCGACTACGACGTCTTGATGCGCCAGCGCCTCGACATCCTGCGCCAACACAAGCTCGGCTTGCCGGACATCCAGGAAGTGATCGGTGGCTTGTCCCCCCTCGAAGGCGCCGCCGACTGCCTCGACTGGCTACGCGAACGCTTCCAGGTCGTCATCCTGTCGGACACCTTCTACGAGTTCGCCGAACCCCTGATGCGCCAACTCGCCTGGCCCACCCTCTTCTGCCACAAGCTCGAAACCGACGACAAGGGCATGATCGTCGACTACCACCTGCGCCAGGCCGACCCGAAACGCAAAGCCGTGCAAGCCTTCCACGGCTTGAACTTCCGCATCATCGCTTCGGGCGACTCCTACAACGACACCACCATGCTGTCCGAAGCCGACGCCGGCATTCTCTTCCGGCCTCCGCAGAACGTGATCGACGAGTTCCCACAGTTCCCGGTTGCAACCGAATACGCCGCACTGCAACAAGAATTCGCCAAGGCCTCCAACCGCGACATCCGTCCCTAGCCCCGATTGATCGCCGAGACCCGACACAATGAAGAGCGAGGTCGTGCGACTCGGTCGAAGTCGCTCTACGGCGGTTCCGGACGTGATTCGCTCTCGATCCAGTCCTGCATCGCTACGTACAGATCTCGCTTGGGTTCGAAGTCGAGTTCTCGCTTCACGCGCTCGGCGACGTAGTGGTAGGGACGGCCGATGACGCGAACCCCGTATTGGGTGAGGCGGGGTTCTATTCCACGTAGTCGCGCGACGGTCTCGAGGATCGCGGCCAGGACCAGCGCTACGCCGTAGGGAACGTGCCCGCTGGGTGGTGGGACGTCGAGTGCGCGCGCGAAACGGGGAAGGAACTCGTTCCAACAGGGATTGGAGGGCTGCGCCACGTTGTAGGTGCGACCGATCGAGCGCGAATCGGTAAGCGCACGCGCGAGTAGCTCGACGACGTCGTCGACGTGGAGTGCATCGACCGCGTGGGTTCCGCGCCCGACGATGCGCGCGCCCCCGCCGCGCAGGTTCGCGGCGACCTTGCCGAGAAACTTGTCATCACCGGGTCCCGTGATGACCGTCGGGCGGAACATGGTGACGTCGAGCTCAGCGCGTTCGCCAAACCCGCCAAGAATGCGTTCGGCGTCGATCTTGGTGTCGCCATACGGGTCCCCGATCTTTCGCAGCGGGGTCTCTTCGTCGATCGGATGGCCGATGGCGCGCCCGTACACCGAGACCGAGCTCAGGTGGACGAAGCGTCGCGCGCCGGCGGCGGCCGCTTCGGCGGCGATGTTTCGCGTTCCGTCCCGGTTCACGCGGAGGCACGCGTCCATGCTCAGGCCGTATCCTACGAGCGCTGCGAGGTGGATGACCG
>JASMLK010000056.1 GCA_030748735.1 Myxococcota bacterium
TTTCGAGCACGCCCTTGTAGGCCGGCGTCGACCCGTAGAAAGACACCTGCGACTTCGCCCCCTGCTTTGCGGTTTCGAGTGCGTCGCCGTCCCTGCCGCTCACGACGATCACCTGGGCGTTGAATTCGAAGTCGTCGCGCGAGCGTCCAACGGCCTGCATCCCGGTTTCGAGGGCCGGCAGCGTCACCTCGTCGATGAAGGTCTGGGTGTGGAAGGGATGAAGGAAGTAGCCGTCCGCGACTTCACCGGCCACGCGTGTCATCACCGGTCCGACGCCCGCGAGAAAGATCGGCGGCAGGCCGTAGGGGTTCGGGCCGGGGTTGAAGAAGGGGGCCATCAGGGTGTGCTGATAGAACTCGCCCCGGTGGTCGAGTTTGGTTCCGTCCTGCCAGCAACTCCAGATCGCGCGAATCGCCGTGATCATTTCGCGCATGCGGGCGGCCGGCTTCGACCACGGCATGCTGTAGCGCTTTTCGATGTGGGGCCGGATCTGCGAACCGAGGCCGAGCACGAAGCGACCCTTGGAGTGGAGCTGCAGGTCGTAGCCGATGTTGGCGAGGTTCATCGGGTTGCGGGCGAACGCGACCGCGATGGCGGTCATGATGTCGATGCGTTCGGTCCGCTCGGCCATCACGCAGGTGTGCAGGAAGGGGTCGTGGCGACCTTCGAAGACGAAGCCCCCGTCGTAGCCCTGGGCTTCGAGGCGAACGGCTTTCGTGCCGGCGTCTCGCGGGTCATCGACCATGATCAAACCGTCGACCTTCAAGGGGAACTCCTCTCTGCAAGTGGGGCCGTGGCGGCGGAAGCTATGTCATCGCCGTGGGGGCTGCCCGCTCGCATTCGCGCAGCATTGATTGACGTTGCCCCCGAACGAGCGGAAGCTTGCGCCCGTGATGACGACATCTGCAGAGCCCGACTGGGGTCATTCGGGAGAACTCGAAGACGTTTCAGGCGAGATCGCGATCGTCGGCGTGGGCGACGCGATCTACCAGCGCGCGTCGGGCAAGAGCGCAAACGAGATCGCCCTCGACGCCATCGAGCGCGCGATCGCGGACGCGGGCCTTCGCCCCGACGAGATCGACGGCCTCATGCAGAGCCCGTTCATGGGCGGTGGATTCACGGCCGACACCTACCGAGACTACTTCGGGACGGGCCAGTCGATCTGGATGTCCACGGATGGGGGCGCCATGACGTGGGCCGCGACAGCGCCCGTCGCCGCCGCGCAGGCGATCCGCGAGGGCAAGGCGCGACACATCCTCAACCTCTTCGCGGTCGACTGGTTCAGCCAGAAGGGGAAGGGCGGCGAAGGCCCGGGGAAGTACCACGGCGAAGAACGCATGAAGGCGAACTTCGAGTTGCCCTTCGGTTGGTTTCCGCAGCCCGTCTACTTCGCCACGATCGCGCGTCGACACATGTTCGAATACGGCACGCGGCCCGAGGATCTGGGCGCGATCGCCGTGGCGTGTCGCTACCACGCGACCCGTCACCCCGACGCCATCACGCGCCAACGGCCCCTCGATCTCGCTGGCTATCTCGCGCGTCCGATGATGGTCGACCCCCTGCGCATGGACGACTGCTGCCTCATCTCGGACGGTGGCGGCGCCACGATCATGACCTCGCTCGAACGCGCGCGCGATCTCGCGAAGCCCCCCGTCGTGGTCGCGGGCGTGGGGGAGGGCTATTCGGGAAGCGGAGCCTATTGGAGTCAGCAGGGCGACTTCACCGCGAGCCCGCAGGTCTTCTCGGCGCCGCGAGCCTTCGAACAGGCCGGGGTCACGCCTGGCGATGTGGATGTCCTGACGCTCTACGACCCGTTTTCGATCGTGGCCCTGATGCAGATCGAAGACATGGGCTTCTGCCCCAAGGGCGGCGCAGGGGATCTCGTCGCGGACGGAAAGCTCCACTTCGACACACCGGGCCTGGCGTACAACACGCACGGCGGTCTGCTTTCCCATGCCTATGTGCTCGGCATCTCGCACGTCAACGAGGTCGTACGACAACTGCGCGGTGAAGCCGCGTGCCAGGTGAGCGACTGCGAGATCGGAGTCTACGGGGGCTACACGGGACACATGGCGAGCACCCTCGTGATGCGGAGGGATCGATGAGCACTGCACCCCTTCCCGAACGAGGCGGGTCGCTGACCGAGCCCTTCTGGCAAGCCGCCGAAGAGGGGCGCTTCGTGATGCCGCGGTGCAGCGGCTGTGCGCGCTACGTCTGGTATCCCGAAGAAGCGTGTCCCCACTGTGGCGAGAACGAGATCCCGTGGGTTCCAGTTTCGGGTCGCGGGCAGCTCTTTTCCTGGGCCGAGGTGAAGCACGAGCTCTATCCCGCCTACGAAGACACGCTGCCCTATGTGACGGGGATCGTGACGCTCGAGGAGGACGCGCGCGTTCGCTACGTGACGCGCATCGTCGACGCCGACCCCGCGGCCCTGGCCATCGACCAGCCCATGCAGGTGGTGTTTCGCACGCTTGCGTTCAAGGGGGTCGACGGTGAGGTCGTGGCGCCCGTCTTTCGTCCGTCTGCCGGCGCTGCCCCCGGGAAGGTCGACGAATGAGTGGCTCCACGCCCACCACGCCGCGAGACGCCGCAAGTCTCGTGATCGTTCGCGAACGCCGCAGTCGGCCCGAAGTCCTGATGGGGCGCCGTCCGACGCGTGATCGCTTCATGCCCGACGTCTGGGTATTTCCGGGCGGGCGAGTCGATCCCGAGGATGCATCCATTCCGTTGCAGGCCGACCTGCGGCGCCGCGATTTCGAGCGCTTTCTCGGTCGCGTTTCGACGCGCAGAGCGCGCATGCTCGGCGTGGCGGCCATCCGTGAGACCTTCGAGGAAACCGGGTTGCTGCTCGGCAAGCAGGAGGGCGGGGCGCTGCGCCCAGACCTCGCGTCCCTCGAATATCTCGCGCGCGCGATCACGCCCGCGCAGTCGAACATCCGCTACCACGCGCGTTTCTTCCTGGCGCGCGAGCAGCATGTGAGCGGCGCGTTGCGGAGCAACGGCGAACTGCTCGACCTCGAGTGGCTTCCTTTCAGCAGGGCGTCGGCCCTGCCACTCGTCGACGTCACACAGCACGTGCTCGCCGAGGCGGAGCACCGGCTCACCGGAGGGCGCTTTCGCGGTGTGCCCCTCATCTCGTACCGCGAAGGGGCCATCCGCCTACGCTACGAAAACGCCCCCGCTAGCCCGCATGATTCATGAAGCCCGTAGCGAGAAGTCCGAAAGTGCTGACAGTTCGCGGACCTCGGACCGTAGGCCCCCGGAGACGTACCAGGGCTACAGCAAGGTTTCGCAACGCAGCCGACGGTGATGCAGCGGCGATTTGGCGTCACGCGGAGTCTTGGGTCAGGCTCCTAGATCGCGGGGGCAGGGCACACTCGCGTAGTCGTCGCAGATCGATTGAGGGCTAGACTCGCCTCTGCAACCGGCAATTCGTGCGCAAGTGTGCTGCGAATCGTCGTATGCGGGCGTACGGCTCAGCTTGACGGCGTTGATTGCCGAACGAGACGGGGGGCCGCGCGCTGGAACGCGGGGCGCATTGCGAGACGAGAAGAACTGCGCGGGCGAACGCCGTGGAACCGTCTCGCGAGAACGAACACCCGAGCACGACGAACATCGAAAAGGGACGAGCAAGCGGTCATGAGCAAACCAGTCGCATTGATTACGGGCGTTACCGGCCAGGACGGTTCCTATCTGGCCGAGGTTCTTCTCGAGAAGGGCTACGACGTCCACGGCATTGCCCGCCGAACCTCCCTTTTCAACCGCGCACGCGTCGAAGACCGCGTGCGTCAGGCGCGACGCGATGGCCAGGTGTACGAGTTGCACTACGGCGACATGGGCGATTCGAGCAGCATCAATCGCATCCTCACCAAGGTGCGCCCGCAAGAACTCTACAACCTCGCTGCACAATCCCACGTGGGCGTTTCCTTCGATCAGCCCGAATACACCTGCGACGTAGACGCCACTGGCGTGCTTCGCTTTCTCGAAGGCATCCGCTCGCTGGGTCTGGATACCCGCTTCTATCAGGCCTCGACCTCGGAGCTCTACGGCAAGGTCGAGGAGGTGCCGCAGACCGAGACGACGCCGTTTCATCCCCGGTCGCCCTACGCCGTGGCCAAGCTGTACGGCTACTGGATCGTGCGCAACTATCGCGAGGCATACGACATGCACGCGAGCAACGGCATCCTGTTCAACCACGAGTCTCCCCGTCGCGGTGAGAACTTCGTGACGCGCAAAGTCACCCTTGGCCTCGCGCGCATCAAGGCCGGGCTCCAGGAAACGCTCTCGATGGGCAATGTCGATTCGAAGCGCGACTGGGGTTACGCGCGCGACTACGTCGAGATGATGTGGATGATGTTGCAGCGCGACGAGCCCGACGACTTCGTGGTCGCGACCGGCGAAACGCACACGGTGCGCGAGTTCATCGACTGTGCTTCGCAGGTGGCTGGTTTCCGAATCCAGTGGGAAGGAAGCGGCGTAGACGAAGTCGGTCGCGATGCCGAAAGTGGCAAGGTGGTCGTCGATATCGACCCCCGCTTCTACCGCCCCGCCGAAGTCGACCTGCTGCTCGGCGATCCCAGCAAGGCGCGCGAGTTGCTCGGCTGGGAACCGAAGGTGAAGTTCCAGGAACTCGTCGAGATCATGATGAAGGCCGACCTCGAAGAGCTTGGCGTTTCCTAGCCCGCATGATTCATGAACATCCTACTGCGACGGCACATCTCCGCACTCTGGCAAGAGAAATCGACGTCCCGCTGCTCGACGTGGGGTGAACCACGTCTGCGCGGCGGAACGCCGA
>JASMLK010000057.1 GCA_030748735.1 Myxococcota bacterium
GGACGTCGACCGATGCGCCGCATCACGAAGCCGGGGAGGCCGTAGAAGAATGGCGGTGTCGTGGCGAAGGCGATGTCCATCTCCCCGCGATGGCGAAGGGCAACCAGGGCCATCCACAACGCACCGAGCAACTCGGTGAGCAGGCGCGCCACCTTCCCGCGCGACTTCAAGAGCTGAACGCTCGAGATGCGCCGGATGGTCAGGTTGTCGTGGCGTTCGATCGCGGGTGCGGCCTCGGCGCCTTCGTAGCGATTGGGCTGCGCGGCGAGCACCGTGACGTCGTAGTCCTCGCGCAAGACCTCGGCGAGATGACGCATGCGGTACGACAGCGCACCGACATCGGGCGGATAGTGGCGCGTCAGGATCCAGACGCGCTTGCGCGGGCGATCCGGTGTCTGTTCAGCTGACGACGTCATGGAAGACCGTTGCGGCAGAGAGGGTCGAGGTCGTGCATGCCTGGCGTAGCGTAACTGAGTGCACTGACGGTGGAATCGCGAGGTTCGTGAAATGCATGGCTTCGTCAGCCAGGGGGTTCGAGAAAGACCTGTTGACGCGGATCGGCCTTTTCCAGGCTGGGAAAGAGCGCGAGCAGACCGGCCTGGTAGATGCGCTTGCATCGGAACAGAAAGTCGAGCGGGCTCTCGTCGCTTGCACGCTCGACCGCGGGTAGGCGGGCATACTCGGCGAGTCGCGCCCGTACACCCTGCGGTGGGTCGAAGGCATCGGCGCGCCCATCGATTTCGCCGAGATGCGCGAGCATGCCGAGTAGCGCGGCCCCCGCCGCGGCTTCCTTGCGCCCCCACCACCAGGCGAGATCGCCGACCGGGGTTCGCGGGTCTCGCACGACGCAGCGAAGTTCTGCGGCGAGGCGGCGAAGCGGTCGCTTCGCGAGGAGCTTGCCGAGGCGCGCGACCAGTGCCGCATCGGCTTCCGGTTGCGGCAGCGGTTCACCGTCGAGTGCGGCGATCACCTGACGTGCAAACTCCCCGACACTGCTCTCGAGCCCGGCGCGCTCGATCGAAGGTTCGCCGCGCACGTCGATCGCCCAGCGCACCCTTTCGCGAAGCGCCTCGTCGTAGAGCCCTTCGCGCGAACCCTCTGCGAGATACGAATCCGCGCGCGCTCGATGTCCCGGGATGCACTCGCGCCTGGCACCGCACACCAGCATCGGCACGTCGAGAAAGAGGCGCGCGACCATCTGCTGGTATTCGATATCGAACGCGCCTCCAGCGGGTGTCCAGTAGAGAAAGGGCTTCCAGAGGTTGCCCAGAAAGGGGGCGACGGCTTCGCGATGATCGAACTCGAGGGGAAAGCGATCGATCACGTCGCGCCCTGCGATCACGACACCCGTTCGTCGCGTTTCGGCCATCTGGAAGCGCGGGGGTATCTGGTCGAGTGCGCTCGCCGGGCTGAACGCAATGTCGATGTCGAACAAGGGCGAAGGGTGTCGCGCCTTGATGTCCTGCAGGCGCTCCGCGAGCAGCGCGGGCTGCGCGCCCTGCTGATCGGTGAAGAGCATGAGGTCGAGGTCCGAAAGCAGGCGAACGCCTTCGGGCGCCCCCGAATCGGCGAGGTAGACGTAGTCCCCCGTCGTGGCGCTCCCGCTCAGCACGAGGCTCATGAGTCCGGGGTAGGCCTCTCGACACGCATCTGCGACGCCGTAGAGGACCGAGCGCAGGGCGTCGGGGTAGTGGTGCCGAGAGCACAGTGCGTCGACGGCGTCGGTCAAACGGTCCTCGAACGGGCGGTGGGTGCGGGGCTGTGAGTGCCGCGGCAAGCATAGGTGTCCGGCGCGCGAGAGTGCAAAAACCTCATCTCCGGCAACGGTTTGCCCGATGCGATACGTTGCCGCGCGACCGCTGCAGCCGGGCTGACAAGCGGGTCTCGCGGGCCGGCCATTCGATGGACTGATCGACGAAACGAGAGAGACGGGAGAGGCGAATCTTGAACCGCGTCGGTCTCGTCCGCACCGAGGGAAGCTATCGCGGGCTCGCCGCCCCCTTCGACCCGGGCGTGGCGTACCCCGAACTCGCATCTCTTGCTGAGCGCACCGGGGAATCGCCGTCCACTGCCCCCAATCACGTCTACGCCGCGGTGCGGGAAGCGCTTCGCGCCCTCGCGCTCGACCCGGATCGCTTCGGAACGCCCGACTGGAACCCGCTCGGTGACTTCGTGCGCCCCGGCGCCACGATCGTCTTGAAGCCGAACTTCATTCGCCACTGGAACCCGCGGGCAGACGATGGTGCTGCGGACGACGCGACGATCGAAAGCGTGATCACCCACGGCAGCGTGCTCCGCGCCGCAGCCGACTACGCGATGCTCGCCGCAGGCCCCGACGGTGAAGTGATCGTCGCCGAAGCCCCGCAGCAGGACTGCGACTTCGAGCGCATTCGCGCGTTTGCGGGCCTCGACGAGCTCGTCGCCCATGCGGAGGCCAACGGCCACCGCCTCTCGGTGATCGACCTGCGTCGCGAAGCCGTCGTCTTCGACGGGGGGATCATCGTCGAGCGCAAGGCGCTCCCGGGTGATCCGCTGGGCTATCGCGCGGTCGATCTCGGTCGCAAGAGCTTCTTCGAAGGCTCCGGCCTCGACCCCAACCGCTTTCGCGGCGCCGACTATGACCCCGGCCCCACCGCCGAACACCATCGCGACGGACGCAACGAATACCTGCTTTCCGAAACCGTGCTGTCTTCCGACCTCATCGTGAACCTCCCGAAACTCAAGACCCACAAGAAGACCGGCGTCACCCTCGCGCTCAAGAACCTGGTTGGCATCAACGGCGACAAGAACTGGTTGCCCCATCACAGCCTGGGCGCCGCGAACGCCGGGGGTGACGAGTTTCCCGAAGCGCGCTTGATCGACCGGCTGCGAAGCCGCGCCACCGAGATCGCCCGCCCGCTGCTCGCGCGGGGCAAGGGGAAGGGGTTCTTCCGCGCCGTTCGCCGGGTCGAAAGCGCAACGCGTGGCGACGCCTTCATTCGCGCGGGTAACTGGTATGGAAACCGAACGACCTGGCGCATGTGCTGCGACCTGAATCGCTGTCTCTACTACAGCGATCACACCGGGCTCGATCTCGAAATGCCGCATCCGGTGCGCACCGTGCTGACGTTGCTCGACGGCATCGTGGCGGGTGAAGGGGAGGGCCCGCTGGCCCCGAGTGATGTTCCCCTCGGCGCCATCGTGGCGGGCACCGATCCCATCGCCGTAGACTTGGTGGCCGTTCGCCTCATGGGCTTCGACTATGAGTTGATTCCCAAGCTGCGCGAGCCGATGAAGGATGCGGGTGCGCGCATCACACGCGTACGAGAACCTCGAGACGTCGAGGTCGCGGTCAGTGGTGTCGTGAACGCCCCGGTGAGCGAAGCGGTCGGGCCGGACGCCGGCAGCGCGATCACGATTCAAGAACTCGATGACATTCAATGCACACGCGCCTTCGAACCCCATGAGGGCTGGCGAGGCCATATCGAGCGTGCGGAAGTGAACCGATGAAGCAGATCCTACAAAGCGCGCGCAGCGGTGCCCTCGAACTCGTCGAGGTGCCAGCGCCCACCCCGGCCGAAGGCCAGGTGCTGGTACAGAACCATTTTTCCGTGGTGTCCCCGGGAACGGAGAAGATGGCGATGGACTTCGCGCGCAAGTCGCTCGTCGGCAAGGCGCGCAGTCGTCCCGATCTCGTGAAGCAGGTGGTTCGCAAGCTGCAGCACGAGGGGCCGGGCCCAACGTATCGCGCGGTGACGACGCGTCTCGAAGCCCCGCAGCCACTCGGCTATGCGAGCGCGGGCGTGGTGGTCGCGGTGGGACCGGGCGTCGATGGTTTCGCACCGGGCAATCGCGTCGCGTGCGCGGGTGCGGGCTATGCGAATCACGCCGAGCTGATCGTCGTACCCGAGAACCTCGTCGTACATGTTCCCCGCGAGCTCGAACTGGAAAAGGCCGCGTACGCCACCCTCGGTGCGATCGCGATGCAGGGCGTTCGTGTCGCGGACCCGCGACTCGGCGAAGTCGCTGCCGTCATTGGCCTCGGTCTCATCGGACAGATCGCCGTGCAGCTCTTGCGCGCGGCGGGCTGTCGCGTGCTCGCGATCGACATCGATTCGCGTCGCGTCGAAGAGGCGCTCGAGCAGGGCGCGGCCTGGGGCGCCACACCGGGCGACGACCACGAAGCCTGGATGAACCAGGCGACGGAAGGCTTCGGGGCCGACATCGCACTCGTGACCGCGGCTTCCGAGAGTTCGGCTCCCATCCAACTCGCTGCCGACCTGTGTCGCATGAAGGGGCGCGTGGCCTGCGTGGGCGCGACCGCGATGGACCTCGACCGCCGCACCTTCTACGACAAGGAACTCGAACTTCGCATGAGCATGTCGTACGGCCCGGGCCGCTACGACCGGCGCTACGAAGAACTCGGTCTCGACTACCCCATCTCGTACGTTCGCTGGACCGAGAACCGAAACCTGCAGGCATTCGTAGAACTCGCCGCAGCGGGAGACATCGACCCGGCGCGCCTCGACGCCGAGATCGTCGACTTCGCGGACGCCGAAGCGTCCTACGAAGCGCTCGCCAAGGGCGAACGAAAGAACCTCGCGATCTTGTTCCGCTACGCGGATTCGCCCGACTCGAGTCGCTCGCTCTCGCTCGCGGGCGACGCTTCGCAGCGCACGGCGAAGCAGGGAGACCTGGGCATCGCGTTCGTGGGTGCTGGCAACTACGCGAAGGCGCAGCTCCTCCCCGCGGTAGGAAAGGTGTCGGGTGTAGGCAAGGTTTCGATCGTAACGGCTACCGGCCCGTCGGCACTTCGCACTTGCGAAAAGTTCGGCTTCGCGAACTGCGGGACCAATCCGCAGGCTGTCTTCGACGACGCGAACGTCGACCTCGTCTTCGTCGCAACCCAACACGATTCCCACGCGCAGATCGCCGCCGAGGCGCTGCGCGCCGGCAAGGCGGTTTGGCTCGAAAAGCCGATCGGCCTCGATCGCGAATCGGTGCGCGACCTGATCACGACCGCGCGCGAAACCGAGGGATTTCTCAGCGTCGGGTACAACCGGCGCTTCTCTCCCCACCTGCGCGCGGTGGCCGACGCGTTTGCTGGGCGTCGCGAACCGCTGGCGTTGCAGTACACGGTTGCGGCCGGTGCGACGCCGTCGGGCACCTGGATCACCGACCCCAAGACGGGCGGTGGTCGCATCGTGGGCGAGTGCTGTCACTTCGTCGATCTCGCGATCGCGTTGGTGGGCGCCCTGCCCGTTTCGGTTCACGCACGTGCGCTGGGCCGCGACCCCGAACGCGACGATTCGATCATCACCACGATCGGCTTCGAAGACGGTTCGGTGGCCACGCTGCAATACCTCGCGAGTGCAAGCGCCGAGCTTCCCAAAGAACGTTTCGAGGCTTCGTCCCAGCGAACCACCGTGCAGTGCGAGAACTTCCGCACGACGCGCACGATCGGTGGCAAGTCGTTCAAGACGGTGAACCAGAACAAGGGCCAGCAAGACGCCGTGCTCGCGGTGATCGAAGCCTGCAAGTCGGGCGCGCCCTCGCCCTTCACGCTGGCCGAACTCGCCGCCAACTCGGAAACCACCTTCGCGATCCTCGATTCGATTCGCAGCGGTGAAACGATCGACGTCGCGGCACGTATGGCCGATTACGCGACATGACCGAACCCTCAAACCACGCGTATCCAACGCGGCGAGGAAACATGACCCGACAGCAGCACTCCCTCTCGAGCCTGGCCCTGGCACTCACACTCCTGGCCTCGGGTCTTCCCGCATTCGCCGAAGAGCCGTCGAACGAAGCGCTCGCGAAGGAACTCATGGTCCTTTCGGTCGGCGCGGACATGTCGCAAGAGATTGCCGGCTTCCTGTCCGCCCAGCTTCGTCCTGCCTACCCCCTGGTGCCCGAAGAAACCTGGGTCGAGGTCTTCGAGACGGTCGACGGCAAGGAGGTGGAGGCCCTCATCGCGGGGATCTACACCAGGCACTTCACGCGCGATGAGCTCCTGGAGTTGGTGGCGTTCTACAAGTCACCGATCGGCAAGCGATTCGTCGAGCTGTTGCCGGTGGTCATGCAGGAGAGCATGGCGTTGGGCAACGAGTGGAACCAGCGCAAGGTCAACGAAGTGGTCGAAGCCTTGAAGGCCCGCGGCCACAATCCGCAGAGCCTTCAGTAGACCTCGGCGCGCGGCTACGCGAACGCGTCTTCGGGATACTCGCGAAACGGCACCCAGTCGAACTCGGCGAGCAGCTGGTGGACCTTGTCCAGGCAGCCGCGCAACCCGACGTAGCTCTTGAAGTTGCGTAGCAGGCCGAGGTCGAGGCGCGGCTGCTCGAAGTCGATGTCGCGCGGATGCAGGTACAGCACGAGCGCTTCGTCGCGCGCGCGTTGGTCTCGTGCCCAACGCAAGATGAGTGGCGCGGGAAACAGCCGCAGATAGCCGCCGCCCAGGTAGGCGACCCGCCGAAGCCGCATGTCGACGGTCGATACCGGGAACTCGCGCAAACCGTTGGGGAGGCGGCTCGGAAGCGCTTGCGCGCCGGGTAGCCCGCCATGGGAACGTTCGGCGGGAAAGATCGACGAATCGTATTCGAAGCCCTCTTCGGCGAGAATGTCGAGCGCCCACTCGCTGTCGCTACGGATCGAAAACCCGGGTGCGCGGTAGCCCACCGGCCGGGTGCCGACGGCGGCTTCGATGGCGTCGTTTGCGCGGCGAATGTCGTCGCGGAAGGCGTCGCGGCTCTGTTCGTACACGAGCCCGTGCGCGTACCCGTGGCTGGCGACTTCGTGTCCCGCGCTGGCGATCCGCTGCAAGAGTTCTGGATGATGCTCCGCGATCCAACCGAGCACGAAGAACGTGCATCGCACGTCGGCGCGCTCGAGTTCGTCGAGCAGGCGCTGCGTATTCGCTTCGACCCGAGACTCCTGCTCACCCCACTGGGCAAGCTTCGGGGCCGCTTCGTGGTCGAGGATGTGGAACCAGTCCTCGAGATCGATGGAAAAGAGATTCGGTGTCACGTGGGTGCTTCGCGTTAGTTGGGGATGTAGCGCGGCAGGTCACCCGCGATCCTGCTCGCGAAGGCGCGGAAGGTCTCGTCCGCCTCGTCGAAGTTGTCTCGCTCGACTGGCATGGTGAAGCGCAGGAGCGAGCCGTCGGTGCGGTTGCGCAGCGCACGGTCGAAGAACAGGTGCCGTAAGCGGCCGAAGTTGGTGCCGATCACGTGACCGCGCGACTGATACCAGAAATAGACGAGCGCACGCGCCTTGCCCTTGGCGATGACCACCCGCTTCGCGTCGCCCGCGATACCGAAGTCGATCGGCACGATGGACGACTCGATGATGTCCCAACCCGAACCCGGCAAGCAGTGCTCGGGGGGATGGATGAGGGTCGTCTTGCCCGAATCCGAACGCTCCTGCTTTTCGTGGTAGCCCGCGTAGAAGTCGACGTGGCGGCGGCTTCCCTCGGTCTCGCGGAAGCGGCAGATCAGGTAATCCGTGACGCCGAGATTGTCGAGGACATCCTGCTCCATGGTGCCGCGCTTCTTGCACGCCCAGCCATCGATGTCGTTCGGGAAGTTCGCGAACACCTCGCGCTCGGGAATGATGTCACCCTGGGCGAGGTTGTTGTATGCGTACGAATTGATGGCGATGAAGAGCAAGGCCACGATCAGCTTCGCAACCGTCATGCAGCAGCCTCCGTCGCCTTTCGGCGAGCAAGGAACCTGGCCCCGAAGTCGAGCAGTCGCGCTTCGCCGAGCAGCAGAACGAACGCCATGCCGAAGGTGATCATCCCCTGGAAGTCGTGGATGAAGCCCGTGGCGGTTTCGCGGCCGAAGTTGTGGGCCAGGATGCCGGTGATCGAAACCCGCACCGCGTTCACGAGGATCGCGATCGGGATCGCGCTCGCGACCAGGATGCATTGCTGGTAGATGCGCCCGGGGCGGAAGAACTGCGCGAACACGACGCCGAGGGTCAGGAGCGCCATCAGCGAGCGCAGCCCCGAACAGGCTTCCGCGACGAAGAGCTGCGTATGGGCGAGGTGGATGATGTTGCCTTCGAGCAGCGATGGGATCCCGAGGCTCTGCATGCTGCTCACGGCCCAGCCCGCGGCGATCAGCTGCAGGGGAAAGGCGATGATGTTCACGAGCGACTGCGGCAGCGGAACCATCAGGAAGAGGAAGGCCATGGGGAAGAGCAGGACCTCGAACACCTTGCGCCCCGCGAGCAGGAGCACGAGCCCCATCACGGCTAAGACATAGCCGCTGCGAAGTGCGGTCAGCAGGCCGCCGAGTTCACCGATGCAGACCGACACCACCCCGACCGCGAGCACCGCAACGCCCCACCAACTCCCCTCGATCGGCGCGCGCTTCAGTTGCGGGAGCTTGCCGTAGGCGAAGTAGAGGGAGAGCGGCACGATCAGCAGACCGTGGGAATAGTCGGGGTCTGCGCGCCACGTGCGATACATGTGGTGCAGGATCGGAGCGAAGACCCAGGTGAGCAGCGCCGTCGCTGCGAGGAAGGCGTAGAGGGTCTTCTGCTGGATCGACAGCTTCGAGCCGCCGCTCTTGACGTCCTGCGGCTCGTTCACACCCGCACCTCGGTGTCGCTGTCGAAGAAGTCGTGTTCGAGGACGTCGGCGACGCGTCCGGCCGTTTGGCCGTCCCACAACTCGGGCACGTTGCCGCGCTTGCTGTCGCCGTCGAGGGCGCGGAACACCTCGCGCAAGATCACCTTGGGGTCGGCGCCCACCATCGTGTTCGTGCCGTGGCTGATGGTAACGGGCCGCTCGGTCGAATCGCGCAGCGTGAAGCAGGGCGTGCCGAGTGCGGTGGTTTCTTCCTGAATGCCGCCCGAGTCGGTGAGGACCAGGCGGGCTTCCGACATCAGGCGAATGAAGTCGAGATAGTCCTGGGGTTCGACGAGTTGCAGTTTGAGCTCGCGCCCACCGAGCATTTCACGCAGTGCCCCGGCGGTTCGTGGATGCACGGGAAAGACGATCGGAACCCGGGCACTGATCTTTTCGAGGGCGCCGAACAAGTTGGCCAGCCGCTCGGGGTCGTCGACGTTGCTCGGACGATGCAGGGTGAGGAGGCAGTATTCGCCCGGCTGCAAACCCAGGCGTTCGAGGGTGTCGAGTTGCTTCGCGCGTTCGAGGTTGGCGAGCAGGGTGTCGATCATCACGTTGCCGACGAAGTGGACGCGACTTGGGGCGACGCCTTCGCGAAGCAGGTTTGCATCGGCTTCGGGCTCGGTCGTGAAGAGCCAGGTCGCGACCGCGTCGGTCATCAGGCGATTGAGTTCTTCGGGCATGGCGCGATCGCCCGAGCGAAGCCCCGCTTCGACGTGTGCGACCGGGATGCCGAGCTTCACCGCGGCGATCGTGGCCGCAAGCGTCGAGTTGACGTCGCCCACCACGAGGACGACATCGGGGCGTTCGGCTTGCAGCACGCCTTCGAACTTCATCAACACCTGGGCGGTCTGTTCGCCGTGGGTCCCTGAGCCTACGTCGAGATTGATGTCGGGGGCTGGGATGCCGAGGTCGCGAAAGAAGTTGTCGCTCATCCGCGCGTCGTAGTGTTGGCCGGTGTGGACGAGGAAGGGGGCGAAGGCTTCGCGCTTGCCGAATTCGCGCATGAGCGGCGCGATCTTCATGAAGTTGGGGCGCGCCCCCGCGACACAAACGACACGAATGCAGCGATCGTTCGGGTCGCGCGTCTGGTCGCTCGTATTCTGGGGGCTAGAGCCGGCCATGAAATCTCCAGGGATCACCGGGGGAACCGCGAATTATGCCAAATCCCGTAACCCGCCGGGCTGCGCGTTTGCGACGCATCACGAGCAGGAAAGCGATGCGCAACAAAGGGTCGGCGCGTTACTCCAACAATCGACACGATGCGATGAAAGATGAAGAGCGTCGGGCACGGTTTCGCCTTCAGGCCTGGCCCTGGCTGACGACCTTCTCGAAGTATTCGATGGTCTTCGCGAGCCCGTCTTTGAGGGGGACCCTGGGCTCCCAGCCGAGCGTCTCCTTCGCGAGCCCGATGTCAGGACACCGCTGGGT
>JASMLK010000058.1 GCA_030748735.1 Myxococcota bacterium
TGCGCGCGAAGAGGTGCAGGCTCGTGACCGCGTCTGCGAACTGCTTCGCTTCGTCGAGGCTGATATCCATGTTCTCCATGGCGGAGACGATCTGCGGGTCGTCGAAGTCGATCGAACCGAGGAAACTCGACTCGCGGTCGATGCGTACTTCTGCGAAGCCGGCCGCCTCGATCGTGCGCAGATAGTCCGCGCGCAGGTTCGCTCCGCTCACGCAGCCCACGTAGGCGTCGATGCTCTCGATCACCTTGTCGGGAAGCGGGCGTTCGAGCACGATGTCGCTCACCATCACGCGGCCACCGGGTTTGAGCACGCGGAAGGCTTCGGCGTAGACCTTGTCCTTTTCCGGTGACAGGTTGATCACACAGTTCGACAGGATGACGTCGACGCTCGCGTCCTCGATTGGAAGCGCTTCGATCTGCCCCTTGCGGAATTCGACGCGATCTTCGAGCCCGACCTGCTTTGCGTTGGCACGGGCCTTTTCGAGCATGGCGTCCGTCATGTCGACGCCGATCACATGGCCTTCGGGCCCAACCTGGCGTGCGGCGAGAAAGGAATCCATGCCGGCGCCCGAGCCGAGATCGACGACGGTTTCGCCCGGGCGTAGCGCGTCGATCGCCGTCGGGTTGCCGCACCCGACACCGAGGTTGGCGCCTTCGGGTACCTGCTCGAGCTGTTCGTCGCTGTAACCGATGCGCCGCGCCGCGTCGTCTGCGCGCGCTGTGTCGGGGGTGTTGGTGACGATCTGCGTGTAGCCCTCGCGCACCTGGTCGCGAAGGATGTCGGGGTCGTGGGATCGCTGGGTCATCTCTGCCTCCTTTTGATATTTCCACAGTTATAGAAATATCGAGATGAGTCAACCCCGAAATCGAAAATCGGGCCGAAACCAGGGGGAGAGCGGTTGCGAGGCCCTCCGTCAGTCGATGTCGAAGTAGGGATCGGACCTGCACTGCGGGTGTTTTGGTGGAGCGGGATCTTTCGAACCCAGCTGTACGGTGAGTGCTGGTTCGAGCGGCCGGGCTGATCGATGGCGTGAGTCCCGCATCCTACGGGTTCGGGAACTCGACCCGGTGGCGTTCTCGACGCCGATGGCGAGGTGTGGCTAACCGTCCGCCAGCCCCAGCCGATTGGCGATGTTGTTCTTCTGCATGTTCGAAGAACCGCCCACGATCGGCATGCCGAGGATGTCGCGCACGTGTCGCTCCATGTCGTAACCCTCGGAAAGACCGTAGGCGCCCATCACCCGCTGGCAGGCCAGTACCACCTCGACAGCGGTGTCGGCGACGAAGAGCTTCGCCATCGACGTTTCGACGCTGCAGGGGCGGCCTTCTTGTGCGAGCCAGGCGCCGTGATAGAGCATGTGGCGACAGGCTTCGAGTTTCGTGCGCGCTTCGACCAGGGCGTGTCGCACGGCTTGATGGCCGCTGATCGGTTTTCCGAACTGTTGGCGTTCTTGCGCGTACTGCCAGGCCTCTTCGACCGCGGCTTGTGCAATGCCGAACGTGACGGCCGTGATCTCGATCTTTTCGACATCGAGGGCCGGCCCGGCGAGCATGTTCCAGCCCCGGTTCCATCCCGCTTCACCCCCGACCACGCGATCGATCGGCACGTGCACGTCGTCGAACATCACGTCACTCGAAAGCGTGTAGCGGAGGTTCATGTGGTCGATCGGTGCGATCGTGATGCCCGGCAGGTCCGTCGGAACGAGGACCAGCGTGAGGTTGCGATAGCGGTTGGACGAATCGTCGCTGCGGACCAGGCAGTAGATGAAGTCCGCGAACTCGGCTCCGGTGCACCATCGCTTCGAGCCGTTGAGGATGACGGCGCTGCCGTCGTCGCTGCGCTGTGCCGTGGTTCGGACACTCGCGAGATCGCCGCCGACATCGGGTTCGGAGAGTCCGTAGGCGAAGAGCAGGTCGCCATTGGCGAGCTTGGGCAATAGCTCGGCTTTCTGCTCCGGCGAGCCGTTCTCCGAGACGTTCATGCCCCCGTAGAAGGCACAGTGGATGAAGGGCCCCGCCGCGAAGCTCCCGCCGCGGCAGAGCTCTTCGATCACGGCGACGGCGGCCACCAGGTCGCGCCCCTGACCGCCGAATTCCTCGTCGATCGTGAGGCCACAGACACCGAGATCCGCGAGTTTGCGAAACAGCTCACGGGGGAAGCGGTGCTCGCGGTCCCATTCGCGCACCTGTTCCGGCTTCATCTCCTCGTCTACGAAGCGGCGCATCGTTTCGCGCAGCAGGCCGATGTGTTCGGGTTCGTCGGCAAAGTGCGAAGGCATGGCTAGTAGGGTGCTCCCCAGGTGTCGGTGAAGACGAGTTTTTCGACGGGCCGCCGCGAGATCGGGCCGTGCCCGCCGAGCACCGGATAACCGATCGGAATCGCGGCAGCCGTGTACCAGGGCGCGGGAATCTCCAGCAGTTCGCAGACCACCGGCTCGACTTCGCACAGCAGTGTGGTCAAGACGCAACCCAGCCCCTCGTTGCGACATGCGAGGAGCAGGTTCTCGACCGCGGGGTAGACGGATGCACCGCCTACCACCGACACGCGATCCAGTGCCGCGTCGGTAATCGCCATGATCTCGGGGTTGAAGCAGGGAATCACCACCGCCGGGGTGTCGACGAAGTGTTCCGCGAGGTAGTCCCCGGCGTCGAGCATGCGCTCGTTCTTCTTTCGCACTTCGTCGGGCGCGGTCTCGAGCATCTTGCGGTGGCCGGCGGAGTAGGCCGCCCAGCGTTTGGCGTAGAGGGCGCCAAGCCGCGCCTTCTTGTCGCGGTCGCGCACGACCAGCATGCGCCAGGGTTGGACGTTGCCGCCGGTGGGTGCCCAGGTCGCGGCTTCGAGCACGCGGCGCATCACGTCGTCGGGGATCGGGTCGGGCCGCAGGCGTCGAACGGCCCGCAACGTCTTCATCGCATCGTAGAGTTCCATCGTGGCTCCCGAGGTGGGTGGTGGTGGGGGCGAGCGCTTTCTAGCGGCCCTTGAATTGGGGTGGTCGCTTCTCGCGGATTGCGGCCAGCGCTTCGTCGTGGTCTTCGCTTTGGAGCGTGACGATTTCGAGCGCGGTCGAGGTGTCGAAGGCGACGTTCAAGGCGTCCTTCACGAGTTTGTTGACCGACAGCTTCGTGTAGCGAAGTGCGAGGGGCGCGCCGGCGGCGAGCCGCTGGGCAAACGCCAACGCTTCTTCCTGCAGGCGGTCGGCCGGCAGCACCTCGTTGACCAGGCCCATGCTCTGCGCGTCGTCGGCGCGAAGGGGGTCGCCCGTCAGCAGGTATCGCTTCGCACGCGCGGGCCCGAGTACGAGGGGCCAGATCACGGCCCCGCCGTCACCGGCAACGATGCCGACGCTGACGTGTGGGTCGGCGATCGTCGCGGTTTCGGCCATGTAGATCGTGTCGCAGAGCAGGGAGATGGATGCGCCGAGCCCGATCGCGTGTCCGTTGACCGCGGCAACGATCGGGACTTCGACGTCGAGTAGATCCCAGATCAGTTGCTTCGCGTCGCGCCGCAGGTGATCGAGCTTGGCCGTGTCGTCGAGGGAGGGGAACCAGTCGAAGTCGCCGCCAGCACTGAAGGCCGGGCCGCTTCCCGTGATCACGATGGCCCGTGCTTCTTCTTCGCACTTGAGTTCGCGGAAGAGCTGAGCGAGTTCGGCGTGGAGGACGGCGTCGACGGCGTTCAACTTGCTCTTCGGGTGATCGATCGTGATGCGAAGCACGTCGCCCAGGCGCTCGAAGCGAAGGGTTTCGTAACGGTCTGGGTCGAGATGAGCGGTGGACATCTGGGGAGTCTCCTGAGCTGGCAGATCGAGAGGAGTGTTTTCTAGAGTAATCGTCCAGTTCTGTAAATCACTCTTCTAGCATGCCGCTAGGTCGGGAAACGGTTTTGTCATGGGCATCGATGTTCCCGCTGGCGGAAAAGCGCGACGTACCTACGAAAACCTGCTCGAAGCCATTCGCAGCGAGATCGCGGCCACCGGTTCATTCACCGCCGAGCGCGCAGCCGCGCGCGGGGGCAGCTCGCTCGCGACCTTCTACACGTACTTCCCTTCGAAAGAAGATGCGCTGACGGCTGCGTTCGCGCGCGCGCTGGATCGTCTCGCAGCGTGGGTGGAGGAGGAACTTCGCATCGAGCGGTTGCTCGAGTTGGGGCTTGCGAAGTTCTGCGCCGACTTCGTTCGCGGCTGCCTGGGCTTCTTCGCCGAGGAATCGCCGGTTTTTCGGCTCGCTCTGTCGGGCTTGTCCGAGAGTCGCGACTTGCGCGTGTTGTATCGCGATAGCGAAGACCGGGTCTTTCAGCTCTATCACCGCTTCATCGAGCTGGGGCAGGCCGCGGGGAAACTGCGCGAGGGCGACCCGCACACGATGGCGCGCGCCATGCTCGTCGTGACCCAGGGGTTCAACAACCCGACGCTCCTGGCGCTCGATCCCGCGGATCCGCTGCACCCGGAACTTCGGGATGTTCTGGTCCGGCTGCTGGCGCCGGTGTCGGCCGCGTAGGCCCGCAGGTCTGGGTCGGATCATGGAATTGGAGTTGCGGGCTGGAAGTCTCTAGAAAAATTGGAGTATATATCCAGTTTTCGAGAATCGTCCATGCAGGAGACCCCGATGACGACACCTGCGCTCCAGTTCGCGCGCGAGATGGCAGCCAAGCTCGAACCCCGCGGCCCCGAAATCGAGGCGGCCCGGCGGGTGCCCGACGACATCATCGCGGAGCTTCGCCAGCAGGGGATTTTTCGTCTTTGTATTACCAAGTCGCTCGGCGGCACGGAGGCGCCGGCACTCGAAACACTTCGCGTGATCGAAGAGATTTCACGCGGTGATGGGTCGACGGGATGGGTCGTCATGGTGGGTTGCACCACGGCGCTGTTCTCCGGGTACTTCGAGGAGTCCGTTGCGCGCGAGATCTACGGGACCGACCCCGAAGTCATCACCGTCGGCGCGACCGCACCGACGGGGCGAGCCCGGCGCGTCGAGGGGGGCGTCGAAGTCACGGGGCGTTGGCAGTGGGGCAGTGGCTCGCATCACGCCAACTGGTTGATCGGCGGCTCACTACTGGTCGATGACGACGGCGAACTCGTGCTGGATGAGGACGGCACCCCGCATCATCTGCTGCCGCTCTTCTCGGCCGATCAGGTCGAACTCCTCGACACCTGGTACGTGCATGGCATGAGCGGGTCGGGCAGCACCGACTTCCAGGTCGAGAAGGCCTTCGTGCCGGACGAACGTTGCCTTCGCTTTGGCGTCGATGGTCCCCGGTTGAAGGGTCTCTATCAATTCCCGCTGCTCGGCTTCCTTGGCCTCGGTGTGTGTTCGATCTCGCTTGGGGTTGCGCGCCGTGCGATCGATGAACTCGTTGCGTTGGCGGGCACCAAGGTTCCAACCGCCAGCCAGCGCAACCTGGCCAGCCGCGCCTATGTCCAGTCTGCCGTGGCCGAAGCGGAGGCGGCGCTGCGTTCTTCGCGCGCGCTGCTTGCCGAGGCGGTGGAGAGTGCTTCCGAAGCTGCACGCAGCGACGCGCTGACGCTCGACCATCGGCTCGCTCTCAGGCTTGCCACGACGAATGCTTCGCGGCAGTCCGCAAAGGTGGTGGACCTGATGTACAACGCGGCCGGGGGCACGTCGGTCTACGACCGAAGTCCGCTCTCGCGGATCTTCCGGGACATGCACGTCGCCACGCAGCACATCATGGTCGGGCCGCCGACCTACGAGCTCTGCGGCCGTGTCCTGCTCGGGATGGACACAGACACCAGCTCGCTTTAGGCGAGACCGCTGGCCTCGCCGCGCGCACCCGCTCCAGCTCCTCGCTAGTATCGACCTCATCGGCAATCCGCTTTCCTTTCGAGGTCTTCGCCGTGAGTTCCGAACCCGCCACTGTGATCCCCTGGAAGCCTTCGGCACGCATCCAGCGGCTCTACGAAGACCATTCGCGCGCCACGCCTTCGATCGGAGCCGAGCGCGCGCTGCACTACACCGAGTTCTACAAGCGTTTGGCGTCGCCGGATGCGTCGCCGCTGTTGCTGAACGCGCAGAGCCTGGCCCATCACCTCGATCATCGTTCGATTCGCATCCATGACGACGAGTTGATCGTGGGGTCCCACACCGAGCACCGGGTGGGCGCGATCTGTCACGTCGAAAAGGCTGGCTCGGCGATGCTCGAAGACGTGTTCCATTTCGAGACGCGCGAGGTCAATCCCCTCGCGGTGGCCAAGGGCGTGAAATGGAAACTTTTGCGAGAGGTCGCTCCTTATTGGCTGGGTCGCAGCCTGCCGATGCGGGCGTTTTCGCTGCGAAAGAAGGTCGAGTACGCAGCCGAGCAGCTGACCGCGGCGCACTTCGTCATCAATGAAGTCGCCGGCGTCGCGCACTTCCTGCCCGACTACGGTGGGCTCGTTGAGCTCGGTACGAACGGACTGCGCGAAAAGGTCGAAGCCCGACTCGCCGCCGGCGAACTACCGGAAGACGGACGCGACTTCCTCGCCGCGTGCCTGTTGTGTATCGATGCGGTCGAGCGTTTTTCCGACCGCTACCGCGACGAAGCACGGCGCATCGGGCGAGACGACATCGCTGAGGTGCTCGAATGGGTGCCCCGCAACCCTCCGCGCAGCCTGCGCGAAGCCCTGCAGTTGATCTGGTTCTTCCAGTTGATCATCCAGATCGAATCGATCGACCAGGGCATCAGCCTCGGCCGGATGGATCAGTACCTCTACCCGATCTACCTCGAGCAGAAGCGCCGGGGTGAGGTCGACGACGACGAAGCGCGCGAGTTGTTCGCCGCCTTCTGCATCAAGCTTTCGGAAGTGATTCCGATGTTCTCGGCGCGAGCGACAGAGTACTTCGCGGGGCTCCCGAGCGGTCAGGCGCTCACGATCGGAGGCATCGACGAAGCGGGGCGATGCGCGAGCAACGAACTCACTGGACTTCTGCTCGACGTGATGGAGGGCTTCAAGACGCGCCAGCCCAACTGGCATGCCCGGATCAGCAAGGCGTCGGTCCCCGACTACCTGCGGCGCGTCGTGTCGGTGGTGGCCGGCGGCGGCGGTAGCCCGGCGCTCTACAACGACGACGTGATCATGCCCGCGATGGTCGAACGGCACGTCGCGAAGGAAAAGGTCTGGAACTACGCGACCGTGGGCTGTGTCGAGCCCGCGCTGTCTCGAGAGAGCTTCACCTCCTCCGATGCCGCGATCTTCAACCTCGCGATCGCCCTGGAATGGCTATTCGCTGGTGAAAAGCGGATGGCCCAGGGCAAGACGTGTCGGCGCCCCTGGCTTTCGGACCTCACGTCGATGGACCAATTGATCGACCGTCTCGAAGCGCAGACCCGGGGGCGTCTGCTTCATATGAAGGGCTCGCTGGATGCGATCGAGCAGTCGGGGGCGAAGTACTTTCCGACGCCGCTTTCTTCTCTGACGATCGGAGGCTGCATCGAGAACGCCACCGATTCCACCCGGGGCGGTGCCTGGTACAACGCGTCGGGGATCCAGGCGGTTGGCATTGCGGATCTCGCAAATTCGCTAGCCGTCGTCGACGAACTGGTCTTCGAGCGAGAACTCTGTTCCCTCGAAGAGATCGCCAACGCCTGTGCGGCGAACTTCGAAGGAGAAGACCTCCTGCTCGCCCGCGCGCGAAAGATCGCGGCCTTCGGCAACGACGATGCCCGGGTCGACGCGTTGGCGAACCGCGTGGCTCTGCTCTTCGATCGCTGCGTGTCGAGCCTGACCAATACGCGCGGTGGCGAGTACATGCCGGGCTTCTATTCGATGACCTGCCATCAGGGTTTCGGACGCAAGATGGCCGCGATGCCCTCGGGCCGCCTTGCCGGCGCACCGCTGGCGGATGGGCTGGCGCCGGTGGACGGTTCGGATCTTCTCGGACCGACCGCGTCCCTGAATTCGGTCGCACGTCTCGATCACACGCGCTTCGCGAACGGCATCAACCTCAACATCAAGTTCGATGCCGCCACCGTCGAGGGGGCCGAGGGTAGGGCGGCCCTCGAAGCGCTGGTTCGCGGCTACTTCGCGCAGGGTGGCATGCAGGTGCAGATCAACGTGCTCGACCCCGACGTCCTCGAAGAAGCGATGCGCGACCCCGACAGCCACCGCAATCTTCTGGTGCGGATCTCGGGCTACTGCGCGTACTTCGTCGACTTGACCCCGGCCATGCAGCGCGAACTGATCGACCGTACCCGCCAGCGAGCAAGATGACGGTTAGCGCGCCGGTCTTCGATATCCAGCGCTTCACCCTGCACGATGGGCCGGGGATCCGCACCCTGGTCTTCTTGAAGGGCTGCGCGCTGCATTGCCCCTGGTGCCAGAACCCCGAATCCCAGGACCACCGCCCCGTCATCGCCTTCTACCGCGAGCGTTGTGTCGAACGCTTCGATTGCCGAGGGGTTTGTCCGGAAGATGCGATTCGCAGTGAGGGCTTTCGGGTCGATCAGGGCAAGTGCACGGTCTGCGGGCTGTGCGTCGAAGCCTGCGCTTCTGGCGCGCTGCGTCTGGTCGGCGAGGCACATACACCCGAAGAGCTGATGGAAAAGGTGCGTGCCGACCTTCCGTACTATGAGAGTTCGGGCGGCGGGGTCACCTTTACGGGCGGGGAGCCGACGCTGCATCCGCATTTCCTCGGACGGGTCATCGAGATGTGCGCGGCCGAGTCGATCCACACGAACCTCGAAACCGCGGGTGTCTTTTCACTGGAGAAGTGGGCCGAGATCCTCGAGAAGCTCGACCTCATCTACTTCGATCTCAAGATCATGGACGCCGAGCAGCACGAGCGAGAACTCGGGGCGAGCTTCGACACCATCCAGAAGAACGCCACGGCTCTCGTGGAGTTGGGGCTCCCGGTCGAATTCCGGATGCCCGTGATCCCCGACTACACCGACACGCAGGACAACATCGAACGGGTGGCCGCATTCCTCCGCAAACTCGGGCAGACGGGGATCCACCTGCTCGCCTATCACAACATGGGCGAGGCGAAGATCGACATCATTTCGGGCGCGCAACCGCGACTTGGTAGGGCGCGACTCAGTGACGAACGCCTCGCCGAAGTGCGCGACGAGTTTCGACGGCGCGGGATCGAGATCTTGAACCCGTAGTCGCGGGCGATTCCCGCGCTACGACGCCTCTTGTGACTCGATCGTTTCTGGCGGAACGATCGAGTCTGCACTCTTGCCGGGAAGCTCGGCCACCATCAACTCGGCCAGGTATCGCAGCAGTTCGCGCCAGCTGTTCTCGAGTTCGGGGCTCCACTGGTCCCCCGACAGTTCGCTCATCGCCGTCAACATCGCGTCGATGAACTGCTCGTACATGGCCTCGACGACTTCGTACTCGACGTGCTTCGAGCCGAGCGACGACATGTTGATCGGGACCCAGGTGGCGCCGTCCACGTAGTCGAAGGCGTATACCAGGCTCTCGCGAACCATCTGGGAACTGGCGGCCGAATGGCGCGCGGTGAAGAGGTCTTCCAGCTCGGGGTCGGCATCGAAGAGGAGGGCATACACCTTGTGGCAGAGTTCTACCTCGTGCTGGGTCAGGTATTCGAAACTGTTTCGGATGAGGTCCGCATCGACGGGCATTGGGGTTCCGGAGCACTGGTCAGCGAGTGGGCCGGTTCAACCTTGCGCATCGTGCCACGGTCCGGGCAGTTTCGCAGCAGTCGCGAACACGCCCCAGGCCCCGCAGCGGTCGCAGTCGACGTTGTTGCCGTAGCAGCAGAAGGGCGTCGTGAAGTCGTTGCCCTCGATGTAGGGGGGCAGGGTCGTCGAGAGCAGGGGCAGTTGTCGGTGACGAGGTTGCAGCGATTGGTGACGTTCACCATGGCGCTCGGGTACGCCGCCGGCGGTTCCATGGTCAGGCGGCCTGCTCCGAGCGACACGGAGCCCGAGTCGGCCGACGCGTTGTCGTCGTGGTTGTTCGATGAGGGGGGGGCGGATCGCACTCGTCATGCCGACTCCAGGTGTCGCTTCAGGAAGTCGCGCATCGCCACGGCGGCGTGCTCGAACGCTTCGCCCTCGTACGGGTTGAAGTGGTGGCCATCGATCATCACCAGTTCCTTCGGTTCGCCCGCGCGCTCGAATGCGGCGCAGGTAACCGCGGCCTCCGCGAGGCGGTCCTCGGTCGCCACGACGAGCAGCAAAGGCCGCGGGGCTACGTGTGCGATGCAGGCACCGGGATCCCATGCGGGTTCGGTGCCCGCCGCGTTCTCGAGCGCGACGGAGTTGAACCAGTTGGGCGCGCGCGATCCCGCCTCCCCGAACCATTCGGTCGATTCCGGCTGATCGAGAATGACGGGCCCCTCGATCCCTTCACTCTGGATCACGGGGATCGGCCCCATCAAGGTGTGTTGCGTGTCCGCCAGCGAAGTGCCGCTCTCGTCGTAGAGCTGTTCTCGAATCGCGGCGTAGTGTTTGGCGGTGTCGCTGTAGTCCGCCTCGGCATAACCCGCGAAGGGTACGTTCGCGATCACCGCCTTCACGCGATCGTCGCAAGCCCCCACCACGATGACTTCACCGCCGCTGTAACTGCTGCCCCAGATCGCGATGCGGTCGGCGTCGGTCCTCGGTTGATCGGACAGCCAGGTGATTGCGTGGCGATAGTCACGTGCCTGGGCCCACGGGTTGATCTGCTGCCGCGGTTCTCCATCGCTGGCGCCGAGGTTGCGATGGTCATAGACGAGGACCGTCATCCCGGCATCGCACAGGGCCTCGGCGAAGCGGTCGAGCGCCATTTCCTTCACGGCTGAAAGACCGTGGGCCATCACGACGCCCGGCACCTCGGCATCGCCACGCGGCAGGTAGAGCCAACCCCGTAGCAGCGTTCCGCCGTGACCTTCGAAAGCGACGTCCTTGCGCTCGTTCACCAACTAGCCGCCGAGCACTTTCTTCGATCGGTCCTGGAAGGTGCAGTCGTTGGTGCGCACGTGTCCGGGGTACTGCTGCTCGAACGCCCGGCAGATGTTCGGTCGCATTCGCCAGGTGCCGTCTTCTTCTGCGTAGAGCGACTGCTCGATGAGCGTTTCGCTTGCTTCCCGGATCTCCCGGATTTCGACGTCTCTCGCTTCGACGCCATCGCCCTTCAGGTGTTCCACGAGACCGCAGACCGTGTCCGAAACGAGCGTGAACTTGACGTCCAGTTCCTCGTTCGTCGTGACGGTTGCTTCATAGGTATAAGGAAGGTCCTTGATGTACTTCGACCTCGGCCCGACGATGCGACGAACGATCCCCATTTGAAGCCCCCTGGCGGAAAGACGAAAGAATAGTGCGCTGAATCGCTCTCCAGTATGTGCGCGGTCAGTTTGCTGCGGCGGGGTTCGAGCCAGGGTCGCGCCAAGGAGCGGGAATCCTCTGGTTTGCCGGCGGTCTCTGATGGCGAGTCGCGAAGTCACACTTTCTGTACTCCGCCACGTGACACGTGCAACAGCCGCGCAGTCATGCGCGGAGGGCGAACGGTTGCGCGCGTGTCTGGACTCGATTCCCGAAGCGGTCGGTCGCGTCGTCTACGTCGACTCAGGCTCCACCGACGGCAGCGTCGAACTGGCGCAGTCGTACGGGGTTTCGGTCGTGAACCTCGACATGTCACGCCCATTCACCGCAGCCCGTGCGCGCAACGCAGGCTTCGAGCGACTGATGCGCGTGCACAATGGGCTCGTCTATGTCCAGTTCCTGGATGGCGATTGCAGTCTCGTCGAAGGATGGCTTGAAGAGGCCCTCGACTTGCTGGGCAACCATCCCGACTGGCTCGCCGTTTGTGGATGGCGACGAGAGCGACACCCCGCGGCCCTGGTCACGGCCTTGTTCACCAGCCCGCTTATGTTGACGCTGGTACTGGGGCTCTATGGCCTTCAGATCGTTCGGATCGCACGACGGTTGAACCCGGATCGCTTCCCCCTGCGACAACGCTTGCTCTGGGGTGTTTCGTGCCTGGTATCGCAGGTCCCGAAGATCCAGGGCCTGCTCACCTACCTGCGCAATCGGCGCCGCGGCACACAGCAGCAGCCCATCGAGTACAAGTAGGGCGCGTCTCCTTCTGCCTCACCCCTCTGTAGCCCGATCGTCTTGGAAACGTGCGGTCCGATCGCGCGCTCATCGAGCCGCAGCGATTCCGCAACTCTCGCCCACCAGGAGTCTTGGGTCGAAATCTGTCGAAAACAATTGCGCGCAGGCAGGCGGCATCTTGCCCCATAGGCATTCGCCAGATCACGTTCATTCGCGCATTCGATCCGGAGGATCGATGCGCCGTCCGCCCATGATCCCCGTCATAGGACGCTGTCGGGGTTCACTGATAAGTTGGATGGCCACTTGGACACGACCAGAGGAATGTCATGAAATCCCCCAGTAACAACGAGCCGAGCCCCACCGAAACCGACCTTCAGGCCATTGCGAAGACACTCAAGCCTTTGTCGTTTCCCACCAGGTTCGCAGTCGAACTCTGCGCGGACTGCAACATGGCCTGCGCCATGTGCCATCACCCGCAGATGCGTCGACCCAAGGGTGTCATGCCGATGGCGCTGTGGCAGAAGTGCGCCGACGAGATCGGCAAGCTGAAGCCCAAGACCGAAGTCTGGTTCTCGTTCTGTGGTGAACCGTTGCTCGAGCCGGACCTCCTCATCGAGATGCTCCAGTACGGGAAGGCCGCCGGGCTCGAGGCGATCAACATCAATACGAACGGGATGTACCTCACGCCACGCGTCGCGAAGGGGCTCCTCGAAGCGGGGGTCGACCTGATCGTGATCGGAATCGATGGTTTCGAAAAGAAGACGTACGAGTCGATCCGCATCGGCGGCGTGCGCGAAACGCTCTACGAAAACGTCGAGACGCTCCTCGCGATCCGCGACGCGGGAAACTACGACACGGACGTCATGTGCCAGTTCATCGAAATGGACTCCAACGCCCACGAGTTCGAGGACTTCAGGCGCCATTGGCACGCCCACGGTGCCAGCGTAAAGGTGCGCAAGCAGCTGAGCTGGGGCGGGAAGTTCGAGAACAACCTCCAGATCCCAACCGACGACCGCATCCCCTGCCCCTGGGCGATCACCATGATGCACGTCTTCTGGGACGGACGCGTGCCGCGGTGCCCCGGTGACACGGAAGGCGACGAGGGCGTGGGCAATGCCTGGCACGATTCGCTCGAGGATCTGTGGGCGCGGCTCGACCAGTACCGCTCGCTCCACATCGCTCGCGACTTCGAAGCGCTGCCCGAACGCTGCCACACCTGTAAGGACTGGATGACCGGGGCAGCCAATCGACTTCGACCGCGGGCGGAGGGCTGAGTCGATGAAATCGCTCTACTTCTGTGGGGCCGGCAACTCCGAAGGGATTCGCCTGGCCCAGACGATCAACCGCGAAGAGCAACGTTGGAGCGAGATGTTCGTGCTCGACGACGATGCGTCGAGACACGGTACGAAGCTGCTGGGTTGCGAGATCATCGGTGGCTTCGACGTACTCGCTGACGTCGACCCCGAGACTTCGGAGGTCGTCAACCTGGTGGCACGCCAGACGCGAGGCCGCAGCGCAGCGCGCAAGAAGATCGCGTCATATGGCGTGCCCTTCACGCGACTGGTGAGTCCGAACGTCGATACCTACGGTGCCGAGGTCGCGCATGACGCGATCGTCTACCACAACGCGACCATTGGTCCCGAAACCGTCGTCGGCGAAGGAAGTGTCGTCTTCATGGGGGCGGTCGTGGGACATGAGGCAATCGTCGGCAAGAGTTGCGTCATGGCCGCCAACTCGGTGCTCAACGCACGCGTGGAACTGGGGGAAGGCGTCTATGTCGGGACGAACGCGACGATCTTGCCGGAGACCAAGGTCGGGGCCTTCGCAACGATCGGTGCTGGTTCGGTCGTGCTCGAAGACGTACCCGCAGGTGCGACGGTGATCGGCGTGCCGGGTGAGGTATTGAGCAGTCCGGCAGCCAATCGTGCGGCGACGGAAGAACCCGAAGTGCAGATCGATCACGAACTCGAGAAGACGATCTGCAAGATCTGGCAGGACGTCCTCGCTGTCCCCGTGGTCGAAGTGGGACACAACTTCTTCGATGTCGGTGGGAGTTCGCTGCTCGCAGTACGCATGCGCGACCACCTGCACGAGGAAACGGGAAACAAGATCTCACTCACCGATGTCTTCCGTTTTCCGACGGTGCGCTCGCTCGCGGCCCACGTGGTTTCGAACCGCGGCAACGCGGCTCCACCCAAGGCCGCCCCCTCGCGCGCGGCCATCCGCCGCGAGTTCCACGCACGCTGGCGCAAGACGCACTAACAGTCCGGGCTAGAGGCCCGGCCGGTCCGGAACGTCACAGACCGGCTCGCAACCGAAGTCCCAGGATCGCCCACCGGGTGCGGAGGTGTCATGACGAATGTCATGCAAGTCGCGCGCAGCGGAAAGCGGCGTGCGAACGCTTGCGTCAGGCTTCGCTGGATGCGATGTGCTCGAGTTCTTCTCGGTCCTGGATCTCGATATGGCCCTTCACGGTACGGAGCAGGCCGTCGCGTTCGAAGCGCCTCAGAACGCGAATCGCGGTCTCTACGGTCGTACCCGCCAATTCTGCGAGGTCTCGTCGCGTGAGATCGGCTTCGCCGTCGGGACTCGCTCTGAGTAGCGCGCGTGCAAGTCGAGCGGGAACGCGCTCGTATGCGAACACCGGCAACTGTGCCTGGGCGTCCCGAAGCCTACGTGCAACGACGCGCAGGACATCCATCGCGGCCGCGGGTTCTTCTTCGATGAGCTGCTGGAAGGTCGAGCGCGGGAGCCACCAGGCGGCCCCCTCGGTCGTGGCTTCGGCGCTCGACGGATAGGTGTCCTGGCCGATGGTCGCGAGCGCGCCGAAGACCTCGCCGGGTCCGAGTACATCGAGCGTCGTGATCTGGCCGCGCGACGAAGACTTGTACAGCCTTACCTGCCCCTGCTTCACGATCCACAGTCGCTCGGCGTCTTCCCCTTCGAAGTAGAGCACTCGGCGTGCTTCGAAGGGGCAGCTTCGAAGCAGGGGGGCGAGGCGCGCACGGCGCTCGCGTGAAAGAGCGCGAAAGACTTCGGCCGATTCCAGTTCCGCGTTTGTTTCAGCGTGCAAGGCGCGAGGCCTCCGTGGTTGCTGCTATGTTGCAGCACGTTGTCGAGTTTGCCCAGCGAGACCGCGGAGAATCGCACGTGAGTCATCAAGCGATCAGTGAACATCGTCGCCTCGAAAGGCTGCTTGCGGCCCTGACTCAGGCCTTCGAAGACGGCGATTCCAGCGAAGACCTCTGGAGTGCGTTCGAATCGGTATCGAATGAGTTGGATACCCACTTCGAGCGCGAAGATGGCTTGTACTTTCCCGCGATCCTGGCCCTGCGGCCCGACCTCAAGTCAGCCTTCGAGGGGGCCAGTCGCCGCCACGTCTGGTTTCGGGAGCAACTCCGGTTGATTGGCGATCACCTCAGGCACGATGACGAAGAAGGGGCGTCGGGGATCTTCAAAGTCTTCTACGAGTCCTTCCATTCGCACGAAGCGTTGGAGGAGCGGCTTCTCTCCGAAGTCACGGAACTCGACGAGGACGCGCAGGACTGATCCGCTTCCTCTCTAGGCATTCTGTGCTCGCTTCACACCGGTCGCTCCCACGAGCGGCGTGTACACCCCGGCCTTCACGACGCAGTACTTGACGTAGAAGTCGCCGATCAACGACGTCACGCCGATCGCGCCGAGCACGACGAGTTCCGGGATGGCCAGTGTCTCGCGAAATGCCGTGAGTGCGATGGGCAGCGCGATCCCGACGATCATCGTGCCGCCGTAGAAGGCGGCAGAGACCCGCCCCATCACGAGCGCCGAAACGGATTCCCTGGCAGCGCCCCCCGCACGCCTGCCGGAAACGAGATAGAGCAGGATCAGCACGGCGGTCGACACGATGGCCCAGAGCTTCACGGCTTCGACAGCGGCCACGTCGAACTGTCCAGCGCCGAGGGCCGCTGCGATGAGGAGAAGTGCGGCACCACCGCGCAATCCATACGCGACGTAGAGCACTGGAAGCAGGCTCGTGTTCCAGAACGGGATGGCTTTGGAAGCCGCGTAGACGAACCCTTCGTACGCGAGGATCGCGCAAGCGGCCAGCACCGAAGCAAACACCAATGGTTTGGCCGCGGCGCTGTCGGCGATCGCCGGGATCTCCGACGCCACCGCGAGCAAGCTGAACAAGCCGATCGACCAGATGCCCCGGCTGATCCAGCTCTTGTGGGGACGCTTCAGCATGCGCCAGAAACGATTCCAACGGCCGAGAAAGGCAAGGTGGGCGATGCCCGACAACCCGACCACGCAGCCGAAGGCGATCCAGCGGCCGATGTCGAAGTCATAGAGCGTCGACCAGAGCCAGGCTCCGGCACCGATGCCCGAAAAGAAGTGGGCCACGACGATCAGAAGCCCCCGTCCATCGATCCACTCGCGCTGGGGTCGGTACACCTGCGCGAGGTCTTGCCGCCTGAGGTCGAGGGTGTCGTTGCGTAGGTCGAGTTGGGTCGAGATATCCATGGCGTTCACCGTTCCGGTGGCAGGTAATAGACGGAGGGATCGGTTCCGAGTTCGGGGTTCAGCTGGAAGCCCCCGTGTTCGTCGATCAATCGCCTCACTTCACTGTCTGGATCGTCGAGGTCCCCGAAGATCCGCGCCTTGCACATGCAGTTGGCCGAGCAGGCGGGCTCTTCACCCTGTGCGAGACGGCTGCGGCAGAAGTCGCATTTCTCGACGACCCCGCGCTCATGGGCGGAATAAGCCGCCTGCTCGTATGCGTTTTCACCGACTTCGAAGTAGTCGCGGGTTTCGTCCTGGAAGTAACGGGCCCCATACGGGCAACCCATCATGCATGCCCTGCACCCCACGCACGCTTCGCGATCGATGAAGACGACGCCGTCCTCGTCGCGCTTCTGGCTCGCACCGGTGGGGCAGACATCGACACAGGGTGGGTCATTGCAGTGCATGCATAGAACCGGGATCGAGAGCTTCTTCACGTTCGGAAACTCTCCCCATTCGCGCTTCACGACGCGGGCATAGGTGGTGCCGGGCCGCGTTCCGTTTTCGGACTTGCATGCGATCTGGCACCCGTAGCAGCCGATGCACCGTTTCAGGTCGATCACCATTCCGAGTCGCATCTCAAGCCCCTTCGGCCATGCGCGTCACGCGCACTCGTGCATCGCAGTCCATCGAAAGTGAAACCAGGTCGCTGTGCTCGAGGTCCATGGGGAGGAGCTGGTTGAAGAACACCCCTTTGCCACGAGCAAAGGGCATGCCCTTTGCCCAATGGCCTCCGTTGTTGGCGACGGCCAGCACTTCGGGATGCACGCCTTCGGTCAGGCGCGCGCGTCCGCGAATGGTTCCGCCGTCTGCGCCTTCGACTTCGATCGGATCGCCGTCGGTGATGTTCTTGGCGCGCGCAGTCTTGGTGTTGATGCAGATGAAGTAGCTATACGGCTCGCCACGCGAGATCTCATCGAGCCAGGGGTTTTCGTACGTCATTGAAAACGTATGCCACGGCACCCGGTAGTAGATGGCTTGCATGTCGTACCCCTCTCGCGCACGGTGCGCACGACAGGGGCGCCAGTCGGGGAGTGGGAAGAAGCCCGAAGTATCGACTCCCTTGATCCCCTTCTTCTCTACGATCTCGTCGACCTGCTCACCCGCGCGTTTCAGCCACTCGTTGTAGAGCGGTGCGCGCGCGTGAACGAAGGGTTTCCAGAAGACCTCTTCGACCTTCTTGGGCCAGCGCATCACACCGTTGGTCTCGAACCAGTCGAGCCCGTGTTCGTCGCCGAACCAACTCCTGTAGGCCTGGTCGGAGATCTCTCGCCAGCTGTAGGTACGCTCGGGGTCGAGCGCGTGGGGCGCTACCAGGCCGTACAGATTGTTGGTGAGGAGGTTCATCGTCTCCGTCAAACCCAGGCGCTGGCCGAGTTCGAGCAGGACCTCCGTGAAGTGGCGCCTTTCATGCAGCGGCTCGACCAGGGGCTGTCGAATCGTGTGTCCCCAGTTTCCCAGACCAACCGGATGATGGTGCCGCGTGAAGTTCGGAAGCGGATCGAGACGTTCCATGTAGCTCGTGTCCGGCAACACGATGTCCGAAAGCGCTTCTGCCGTTTCGTCGCTGTGCAGGTTGAACGAAACGACGAACGTGTCCTTGAAGGCTTCGAAGGTCACCTCCGGTCGCGCGGCGCTCATCAACAGGTTCGATCCGTAGTTGAGCAGCAATTCGGGCTTGTGGTCGAAGGAGAAGTTCTCCTTGTCGGTCAGCGCGGCGGGGGTGAAGCAGGTGGTGATGGGCCAGCCGATGAGGTCGCGCAGGTTGGGGAGTTCGGTGTCGGTTGGCGGCGGTGGCCAGCCGGGGACGACCCCATAGGGATCGTTGTAGAGGAGCATGCCTGCATCGAGCAGACCGTCTTCATTCGCACCGGGCTTCCAACGCGGGAAGCCGGTGTCGGGATGTCCGTCACAGACGGGCGTGGTGCCGAGCAGTCCGCCGGGGACGTTGCTCGCGCCGACGACTTCGTTGAGCAGTTCGATCGCCATCGACGTCGGCCACGCGTTGTCGTGCCCGTGGGCGCCTTTGAAGTACAGCGCTGCGGCGGGGCGATGGGGCAGTTCGCGGCCGTCGATCTCGATGGTTCGTTCGATGCAGGCGGCTTCGCCGAAGTCGCGCGCGATCTTTCGGATCATGTCGGGCGGGATCGTCGTGACTTCGGAGGCCGCCTCCGGTGTCCACTTCGCAACCGTCCCTTTCAACGTCTCGAATACGGTTCGGCAGGTCTGGCCTTCCACCTGGTAGGCGCCTTCGAGGGCGACCTGGCCCAACTCCGGGTCGTCGAAAGGCCGCGGTTTGCCGGCGTCGATGTCCCAGACGAGGGGCCGGTTGCTCCCCGGGTCGCGCGCATACCAACCGTCTTCGGTCAGCAGATAGGGGCCGTCCGCATGCTCGAGCAGATAGTCGGCGTCGAAGATGCGGTACTCGTTCACGAGCAGGTTCAGGATCGCGCAGGCGAGTGCGCCATCGCTGCCGGGTTTGATGGGGACCCACTCGTCTGCCTTTTCAGCTGCCGACGAGAGGAAGGGGTCCACGACGACGAGCTTCATGCCGCGGTCGCGTGCGTCGGCCACGTCCTGCGCCATTGTGGTCAAGGCGTAGTAGGTGCCGAGGCCGGCCTGACAACCGAAGAGAAGTAGATAGTCGCAGTGCTCGACGTCGGGGTTCGTCGTCACCGAGCCGTGCAGGGTGCGCGCGAGGATGTGCTCCGCGTTGCCGCATTGGTGACCGTCGGACACGAACGAATTGGGTGTTCCGAACGCAGGCAGGAAGGTCGCAAGTGCGTGTGAAAGCGGAGCAAGGCAGATCACCGTGCCACTGAAGTACAGACCGCGGGGATCGTTCTCTTTGATCGTTGCGAGACGCTCGGTGATCTCGTCGAGCGCGTCGTCCCAGCTGATCCGTTCCCACTTCGGGTCGACGCCGATCCCCTTCTCGGGGTTCGTGCGACGAAGGGGATAGTCGATGCGATGGGGATCGTAGAGGAGCTGGATCCCTGCGAGGCCGCGTGCGCAAAGACGACCGCGTCCGATCGGGTTGTCGGGATTGCCCTCGATCTTGATGAGCGTTCCGTCGACGCGATGACCGCGAATGCCGCATTGGTTGTAACACATGCCGCAAGCACTCTGGATCCAGACGTCTTCGTTGTCGTTCTGGCTCGCCTGGTCGATCGCCTCGTGCTTCGGCATGGTCGCCTCCCTATGGCCTGCGCCGGATGCTGGCTTCAGGTCTCTCGCAGTTCGCGAATACGGCAGCCCACGAAAGCGCTAGCCGCCCATCATCGGGTTCAAGATGACGATGTTCACGTTGACTCCCAGGCCGTCTTGCCGGACCAGGGGTTGACCCAACGTCGAGAGCATTTCGCCGTTGGAGAACATGCGGATGTGACGCGGGAAGCGGGTTTGCCCGGGATCGATCGCGTCGCGAAGCGGCGCGTCGGGTTGCTCGGCGAGTCGTCCGATCAAGTCGCCGGCTGTCGCGTCGTTGGGCAAGGTCAGGTCGAACTGGTTCTTGCAGCCGGCCAGGGACCGGTCCAGAACACCTTGGATCTTCACGGCAACGTCCATCAGGAGTCGCACCTCGGGGCAGCGCTTCCGTCGTGAAGATGCAAGCGCTATGCCCGCCGCTGAGATGCGACGTACGGCCGGTTGCCTCGAACGGCGCACCAATTGATCGCGCCGAACGGGCGAATTGCCCCGCCAAGAGACTTTCAGGCGGAGAGGGGAGGGGCCTGTGCCGACCGAAGCTGTTCGTATACCGGTGGTGCACCCACGCCGAGCCGCTCGCGTGCGACATCGATCGGGAGTTCGAACAGCGCTTCCCAGTCCTGGTCGAGCAGCCACTTCGCACGCAAGCCGCGCCAGAAGCCCTGGCGAATGAGGCGCCCCGGTTCGGAGAACCAACCGTTGCGCCCGAGCGCCCGCCACACGAGGTATGCGATGCCGGTGTTCCAGGTCTGCGGGATCGTAAACGCGAGCACGCCCATCTCACCGCGCATGTCGCGGTCGTAGCCCGTCAAGACGTGGAAGACGTCGTGAAGCGCGAGCAAGCGCGAACCGAAGAGTTTGCTCGCTTCGCTGTCGTTCATTGCGCGGTCGGGAAACTGCTCGGAGGCTTCTTCACTCGCTCCTACGAGCCCCTCTGCGCTGATCCCCTCTTTGATGAACCACTCGCAGATCGTTCGGCCAAGCGTTCCTTCGGGCAACGCGAGAAGCCGCTCGCGATCGCAGAGCAGGCGACCGATGTCGCGTCGCTCCTGCAGGATGCGCCCCCCAGCCGGCGACTTCTTGAACCTGGCGAAGAGCCGGTCGTTCGAGTTGCCCGCCATGGCGGCAATCACCACGATGGCCTGCGCGGTGTCGTCGGGGTTGTCGGCGAGGGTCTTCATCGCCTGCCTGGCCAGCTTGATGTCGCGAGAGGGCATGGTCCAACCTCCTTCGCAAGACGGATACCCGGTATGAACAGGAGCCGCGCGCCTCGCGCTGCTTGGATGGAATGTACAGCGCATGAGGAAGATCGGTACGACGGCTGGGCGTTTGCGAGCAACTGCAACCGAAAAGGGCGCCGGCCAGGTGATAGGCAGCGTGATGATCGCGCTCCCTGTGACCGCGTGCCCCACCCCGAGGCAGCATCAGGCTTCACGCGAGCGCACGAGGAGCGAGTTGCGGGACCGAGCGGTTCGAATCGAACTCGCTAGCGTTGCTCGCCGACCGAAATCGGAGCTTTCGGACCGAGGATGCACGATCCCGATGGCGGCAACCGCCTCATCCTTTCACGATCAACGAGGAACCCACCGCAATGACCGCCGCGAAGAAGCTCCTGCACGACATCGTCATCGCCTTCGTCGGCATCATTTCGAAGTTCTTGCCCGACAAGGTGCCGGTCACCTTCATTGGTCCCCAGGCGCTGACCGAGCTGACCGAGTCGATCGCACATGCGGGTCCCGACAAGGTCCTCATCGTGACCGACGGTGTGCTGGTCGAGATCGGGTTGATCGACCGCGTGACCGAAGCGTTGCATGCCGCAGGCCTCGGCTGGTCGATCTATTCGGGTGTCGAGCCCGACCCGACCCTCGACCAGGTGGAAGCCGGCTACGAGCAGCTGAAGCGCGATGGATGCCAGGCCGTGCTCGCCGTTGGAGGCGGATCGCCGATGGACGCTGCGAAACTGATCGCTGCGATGGCTACGAACCCGGGGCCCCTTTCGAAACTCGAAGGCCCGATGAAGGTGAAGCGTGCTCCGATGCCGCTGTTCGCCGTGCCGACGACCGCGGGGACCGGCTCGGAAGTCACGATCGTAGCCGTCGTTTCGGACCCGCAAACCCACACGAAGAAGTTCTTCATGGACGCGAAGTTGCTCCCCATCATGACGGCGCTCGACCCGAGCCTGATGACGGGCCTACCCGCGCCGATCACCGCAGCGACCGGCATGGATGCGCTCACTCACGCGGTCGAGTCCTATCTCTCGCGCACGGCAACGCCCACGACGCAGCAATACGCGACAACGAGCGTAAGGCTGGTCTTCGATCACCTGCCGGCGGCCTGTGCGGACGGCGGGAATCTCGGCGCCCGCAAGGCGATGAGTCTGGCGTCCTACTACGGCGGGCTCGCCTTCACGCGAACGAGCGTCGGCTACGTGCACGCCATCGCGCACACCTTCGGCGCCTTCTATCGAACCCCTCACGGGCTAGCGAACGCAATCGCACTGCCCCACGTGCTCGAATTTTCGAAGCCGCAGGCCGAAGACCGATTGGCGAGACTCGCGGAATTGATCGGATGCGAAGGTGCGAGCGATCGCGACAAGGCCGACAAGTTCATCGCGGCCGTGCGTGGCTTGATGTCGAAGATCGACATTCCCGACAAGCTCGACGTGCTCGAGGAGAAGGACATCAGCGCCATCGCGGCCCAGGCGGTCGGGGAAGCCCACCTCAACTATCCGGTGCCGCGCTACATGAACCAGGTGGAATGCGAGGCGCTGCTGCGGCGGATGATCGCCTGAGCGGTTGCGAGGTCGGGGGTACGGGTAGCGTGTTGCTACAGGCAGTTGCTGATCAACAGAAACGCCGACCCGTAGACGGGATGGCGCAAGCTGCCTATTCCAGCCCGGTGATCCGCCCATCTTGTACGTCGATCCTCTCCGCGAGCGGCTTGCTCGGGAGCCCGGGCATGCGGAGGATGTCGCCCGTCAGCACGACGAGGAAGCCCGCGCCCGCGTTGATCTGGATGCCGCGAACCGTGATCTCGAAGTCGCGGGGGCGTCCGCGCAACTTGGGGTCGTCGGACAGCGAGCCGGGAATCTTCGCGATACAGACGGGCAGGTCGCTGAAGCCGAGTTTCTCGATTTGCTTGAGGTCTCGCTTCGCGGCCTTGGTGAGCACCACCGCATCCGCACCGTAGATCTTCGTGGCGACGGTTTCGATCTTCGCGACCACCGGGTCGGTGCGCTGGTAGAGCGGGTGGAAGGGGTGCGATCCGTGTTCGGCATGCTCGCGTAACACTTGCGCCAGCTCGACGGCGCCGTCTCCGCCTCGTGCGTGGTGATCCGATGTCGCGAAGGGAACGCCGAGTTCCGCGCAACGCGCGCGCACGATCTCGACTTCTGAATCTGCATCGCTCGCGAAGCGGTTGAGTGCGACCACGGGCGTTTCGCCGAAGTGCCGAATGTTCTCGATGTGCTTCTCGAGGTTCGGAAGGCCCTTCGCGACGGCGTCGGGGTCGGTTTCAGAGAGCCTCGACTTCGCATGTCCACCGTGCATCTTCAAGGCCCGAGCGGTTGCGACCAGCACGACCGCCGCCGTGTCGAGCCCCGCGCCGGCGCACTTGATGTCGAAGAACTTCTCGGCGCCGAGGTCGAAACCGAAACCGGCTTCGGTGATGACCCAGTCGGCCTGGTGCATCGCCAGGCGCGTCGCGAGCACGCTATTGCAGCCGTGGGCGATGTTTGCGAACGGCCCCCCGTGAACGAGGGCAGGCGTTCCTTCGAGGGTTTGCACGAGGTTGGGCTGCAGCGCTTCCTGCAGCAGCGCGAGCATCGCCCCGGTGCCTGCGAGCGCACTCGCGGTGATGGGGTCCCCCTTGCGATCGAACGCCACGAGAATGCGATCGAGTCGCGCGCGAAGGTCTTCGGCACCCTCCGCAAGACAGAGGATCGCCATGATTTCCGAAGCGGCCGTGATGTCGAACCCGCCTTCGCGCGGAATGCCACCGCCCGGCCCGCCGAGCCCAACGATGATCTGACGTAGCGCGCGATCGTTCATGTCCATCACGCGTCGCCACAGGATGCGTCGCGGGTCGATGTCCAGGGCGTTGCCGTGATGGAGATGGTTGTCGATCAGCGCAGCGAGGAGATTGTTCGCCGACGTGATCGCATGGAAGTCACCGGTGAAATGAAGATTGATCTTCTCCATCGGAAGCAGCTGTGCGTAGCCGCCACCGGCAGCACCTCCTTTCATCCCGAGCGACGGGCCAAGGGAGGGCTCGCGCAACGCGAGGCAGACCGACTCGCCGATCTTCGAAAGCCCGTCCGCGAGCCCGATGCTCGTGGTCGTCTTGCCTTCTCCGGCTGGCGTCGGTGTGATGGCCGAAACCAGGACGAGCCGCGACTCCCGCTTGCGGGTGCGGGGGCGGTCGAGGGCGGCGAGCGAGACCTTGGCAATGTCGCGTCCGAAGGGCAGCAGGTCGGCGCTGTCGAGCCCGAGGGTGTCGGCGATTTCGCTAATCGGCTGGGACGAGGAAGACTGCGCGATCTCGACATCGGTCGGCATCTCGTGCTCCTTGTATTCGGGTTCTCTGCGGTTCGGCTCCCGGGTGCGGTCGGCTCGAAGTGGCCAGAGCACGAATCTGCACCGTCTCGCTACGGATGTTCATGAATAATCCGGGCTAGCGCTGAAAGACGCGTCCCTCATGCACGGTTCCGAGTACGCGAATGCTCTTGATCGTTTCGGGGGAAACCGTGAGTGGGTTTTCTGCCAGCACGGTGAAGTTGGCGAGCTTGCCTGCTTCGATGCTCCCGACTTCGTTCTCGAGCTGGAGCGAATAGGCTGCGTCGATCGTGATCGCGCGAAAGGCCTGCTCGGGGGAAAGGCGCTGGTCTGGACCGACGACGTTGCCGTTGACGGTCCTGCGATTGACGGCGCTCCACATCAGGAGCAAAGGCTGCCCCGGCGCCATCGGCATGTCGGCGTGGAGCGACACCGGAATGCCCGCACGGACGACGTCGCCCAGGCGCACCATCTCTCGTGCGCGCTCGGGGCCGATGCCGACCTCGCTGTATCGATCCGCCAGCACGATCGTGTAGAAGGGGTTTGCGCTGACGATCGCGCCCAGCTCAGCGATGCGGTCGACTTGTTCGCGCCGCGAAAAACCGAAGTGGACGATGACCGTCCGATGATCTTCACGCGGGTTGCGCGACATGTTCGACTCGAGTGTAGCGAGCACCATGTCGAGCCCCGCGTCTCCGTTCTGATGCACGTGGATCTGGTAGCCCGCGTCCCAGTAGATGCGGAACGCCTTCTCGAACACCTCGGGGTCCATGATCCACTCGCCGTGGTGACCGTCGAGGTAGCCGTCGCGCATCTTCATGAGCTGGCTGAACATCGCGCCGTCGGCGAAGAGCTTCACCTGCTTCGGCAAGAAACGGGAAGTGCCGTCGGCCGAGTCGGCGAGGGCGTTCGTTGCAGGAATGACCTCGGCTTCGGGTAGTCCTGCGACCATCGTCTTACCGTCTGCGATGTAGTGCATGCGAAACGGAGCGGAAGGGGCGCCGAGGATCTTGTTCTGGATGGCCATCAGCGCGGGCGCAACGAGACCGCCGGGTTCGGCCACGAGGGTGCTGCCGGCCGCATGCCAGTAGTCCTTGACTCGTTCGAGAGCCGGGATGTAGCGCTCCGGGGTGAGCAAGTCGGGGAAGACCACGGGTGCGACCGCCATCAGTCCCTGCTCCCAGAAATGCCCACGGGCGAGGTCGCTCTGGGCGCGTGCGCTGCCGGGCAGGGCGTCGACCCGGGCCTGGTCGATGCCGAAAAGCTCGAGGGCACGCGACTTGAAGATCATCTCGTGCATCGATCGCTGCAGTACGACGATTGGGATGTTCGGGCCGAGCGCGTCGAGGTCGGTACGCGAGAGATCGCCGTGGAAGAGCTGGTGGTAGCCCCAGGTGTAGAGCACTGTGTCCGGGTCGCCGTGAGCTTCGACGAGCGCCTTTACGCGACGCCGGTAGTCGGCGTCGTCGATCGCGCGTGGTTTCGTGCTCGTGGGCATGACCCAGTCTTCGATCGAAACGATCTCGGCGATCATCGCGATGGCCGCTAGCCACGGATGTTCGTGCTGGTTGATGAAGCCGGGGACCAGGACCGCGTCTTCGAAGCGCCGATCGACGCGGTAGGGCCGATCCGCGAGCTCGCGCTCGACGTCCACGAGGCGTCCCGTCGCCAGGATCCGGTCGCCTTCGACGGCTACGGCTTCGACGCTCGGTCGGCGCGCATCGAGCGTCACGATCTCACGAGCGGTGTAGACGACGACCGCCGATTCAGCGAGTCGTGCGTCCGGTACCCGCGGCGAACCAGGCGCGCCCGCCATGCTGCAACCCAGCATCGCGCTCGCGACGATCAACGAAAACGAAAGAACGAAGCAACGGCGTCGTTGCACGAAACCCCTCCACACTCGAGTGCTGGCCAAAGATGATCCAACGGCGACGCTAACTCAATGGAGGACTTCCGCGCCTCGTGCCCGTGTTTTGCTACCCGCCCCGCACGATGCGCATGATTGCGTCGCGTTCATAGCCGGCGATGTACGTGACGTTGATGTCGAGCAGTGGGATCTTGAAGGCCTCTGAATCGATGTCATTCAGGGCATCGGGAAACCAGGTTCGAGTCGTATTGGACAAGGGCGCGTCTCGGCTTCGACTGTGGGATCGGGTGGTTCTTTGGTTGGTGTCGGAGGAGCAGGGTAGCCGCGCAAACATGCGTCGACGATGCGCACAAGCGAGAACGACTGGCACAGCAAGGCTGGCGAGTCGCTATTCGTGCTTCAACGTTTCGAAAATCTCGATCTCTCGCGATGCAAAGGTCCCGAAGCTGAGGTCGTTGCGTCCCGCCTCAGTAGTGCCAGGGAAAGCGCGCGAAATCGCGATCACGCTTTTCGAGAAAGGCATCGCGCCCCTCTTCGGCTTCATCCGTCATGTACGCCAGCCGGGTCGCTTCGCCTGCGAACACCTGCTGGCCGACGAGCCCGTCGTCGACGAGGTTCATGGCGAACTTGGCCATGCGCTGCGCGGTGGGGCTCTTCGAATTGATCTCGGCCGCCCACTCGAGCGCCGTGGCCTCGAGTTCGGCGTGCGGAACGACCGCATTCACCATGCCCATCATGTGGGCTTCCTCGGCAGAATAGCTGCGTCCAAGAAAGAAGATTTCACGCGCGAACTTCTGTCCGATCTGCTTCGCCAGGTAGGCCGAGCCATAGCCGCCGTCGAAACTCGCGACGTCCGTATCGGTCTGCTTGAAGACGGCGTGCTCCTTGCTGGCCAGGGTCAGGTCGCATGTCACGTGGAGACTGTGTCCACCGCCAACCGCGAAGCCGGGCACCACGGCCACGACCACCTTGGGCATGAAGCGAATGAGGCGCTGTACTTCCAGGATGTGCAGTCGACCCGTGCGACCCGGGTCGATCGACTCGGCCGATTCGCCCTCGGCATATTTGTAACCATCGCGACCGCGAATACGCTGGTCGCCACCGCTGCAAAAGGCCCAACCGCCATCGCGAGGCGAGGGTCCATTGCCCGTCAACAAGATCACGCCGACGTCTGTCGTGCGGCGTGCGTGATCGAGCGCGCGGTCCAACTCGTCGACCGTCTGCGGCCGAAAGGCGTTGCGCACCTCGGGTCGGTTGAAGGCGATCCGCACCGTGCCCTGGTCGACCGCGCGGTGGTAGGTGATGTCCTCGAGTGCGAAACCCGCCACCGCTTCCCAGCGTGAGGGATCGAATGTCTCCGAAACCATGCCGCTCTCTCCTCGTGTTCCGTGGCGCAGCGCGCGCCTGTAGTCCGCATTATTCATGAAGCCCTACTACGAAGCCCGCAAGCACTGCCATTTCACGGCCTTCTCGCTACGGGCTCCATGAATGATGCGGGCTACGGGCGGCCGAGCATAGCCGCCCGCACACCCATGAGCGCCAGCCCGTTCGCTTCCGTGGCGGCTGCGTCGAGCGCCCCGACCGACTGTCCGTGATAGCATCCGCGCGCCGTGAATCATCACATCGTCGCGATTGCATTCGTTCTGGGGATCATTCTCTTCGCCTGTGGCGACGCGAAGGAAAACCAGCCTCCGCCGGATGCCTCACGACCTGCCGAGGCCACGCAGGCGCACGACCTGAGCAAGCCGGTCGCGTTGCAGGTCGAGGGCGTTGGCGAGATCCGACTCTTCCTCAACCCCGCCGACGGCATGATCACCCCCTGGCTCCTCGGGAAGAAGGTCTGGGAGGAAACCGAAACCCATTGGCTCGCAAACAGCATCCGGCCGGGCGACACGGTCGCGGATATCGGTGCGAACATCGGATACTACTCGGTGGTCGCGGGCAGACTCGTGGGCGAGAAAGGGCGTGTCGTCGCCTTCGAACCCGACCCGATCGCGGCTTCCTTCATCCGGAGGAACGTCGAACTCAATGGGCTCAGCAACGTCACGGTCGAGCAAAAGGCGGTTTCCAACGAGCCGGGCTCGATTCGGCTCTTCCTTTCCGAAGAGAACAAAGGCGACCATCGGATCTATCAGCCGGAAGGCGAAGCGCGTCCCTTCGTCGACGTCGAAGCCGTGACCCTCGATGACTACTTCGCGGGGACCGATCCACCGAGTGTCGTCAAGGTCGATACGCAGGGTGCCGAACTCGCGATCTTTCGCGGGATGGCGGGCACGGTGAAAGACGCAGACGACTTCGTGATCACGGTCGAGTATTCGCCCCATCATCTCGCGGGCTTCGGCGGTACGGGAAAGCAGCTGCTCGATGAGATCGACGCATTCGAACTCGAGATGTTCGACCTGGGCGGAGGTGGCCCCGGGCTTCAGCCGCTCGGGCGCACCAGCCGTGAAGCATTGCTCGAGCGCTTCACCCCGGACAAGAAGCGGTTTACGAACCTGCTTCTCGTCAAGGGACGCCCACAGCTACGGGCGGAGATCGAGGCGCAGCTTCCGCCGCTTCGCTGAAACCAGCGGTGCCCGCCCGGGTCCCTTCGCGACGACCCGAAGCTATTCGAGAATGATCGAACCGCGCGCCGTCACCTGCACCCGGCTGCTGCCGCCTTCGACGGCGGGAGGTGCGGGCGCGGCCTCCGCCGCCATGGCACGCATCCTCATCGGTCGGGGGCCGCCCCCACCGTGGGTGTCGAGGTGGAGATCGTCGATCGCATAGCTCCTGGCAGCAATGCCCTGCCGGATGAGTTCTGCGCGAGCCTTGAAAGCGGCGAGGGCCTCGCTGACGAGTTCTCCTTCGACCGCTTCGCGCGTCTTGCGAGCGACGCTGAACTGAAAGGACTGCAGCTGCACGCGCGCCTGGAGAACGCCAACCAGCTTCGTCACCGCGTCGACGTCTGCGCTCTCGATGATCAAGTCCTGATGGGCGCGCCAGCGGCGGATCCTGCCCTTGTCGTGCACCGGATAGGTGTTGTAGCCGCCGCTCTTCGACTTGACACTCGCTTCGGCCCGGACCTTTTCGAGCGCCCACGCCATGGTGCGGTTCACCGTGTCGGCGGCGCCTGCAGCGTCTGCATCCTCGGCGGTAGTTCCCACCACGGCAGTGACCCAATCGTTGGCTACGTCGCGGCCGCTGGTGATGCTGAAGTGGATGCGATTCGCCGCTTCGTTGGAAGGCTCGGTCGCGATGGCTTCGGGAGCGGTGCAGCCGAGTGCCAGAAGCCAGAGCATCAAGAACACCGCGCGGCCGGCGGCCAGTGGAGTCGCAAGGTGACGCTTGTCCATGTAGGTCTCCCGATGTGGAGCCGCATGCTACCGCGAGAGGGCCGGGTTGCGATTGGAAAACTTCCGCAACACGTGCAGCACGGCGGTACGACGAGCCTCGGGCCCTGTCGTATTCAAGCCTTTCGCGAGCCCTCGAACAGCGCCGCCGGCACGTCGAAGGTCGACCGCTCATTGGGGTCGCCGAGTTCGTCGAGGAGCTTGCGGATGGCCGGGCCGGCGCCCGCGAGGGCGCCCGAATCGAGCTGGTCCCCGACCGACGCGTAGCCACCCTCGGCGAGTAACTCGGCTGCGCGGGTGGTGATCGCGTCCACACCCCATTCGAGGTTCTTTCCGTCGCCGGCTTCGATGCGCGTCTCTTCCTGCTTCTCGGCCGGCGCGTGGTAGTGCGGCCGCTTTCGAAAGAGGTCGATGCGCAGCAGGTCGCGCGGCTCTCCTTCGCTCGGGTCGTCCCGGACGTAGAGCGTCACACCACCGTCGATCGTCTCGATCTCGCGCCGACAGGCGACCAGGCGAAGCCCACCGACGCGAAGCTCGGCGTCGGGCCCCTTCCAGATCTCGAGGGTCACCATCTTGCTGGGGGCGTTGCTCGTCATCTCATCCGCTCCGACTAGACCTCTTCGATGCAGCGGTACTCCGAGAAGTCGGGCCGTTTCATCTCCTTGCGGAACCGGCTCGCCGACCAGGGATATAGATTCGGCAGGCCCGTCTTGTCGAGGTACCAGCTGTTGCAGCCGCCCGTAACCCAGATCGTGTTGGGCACCGCTTCACGCATGGCTGCGTTGTAGACGTCGAAGGCTTCCTGCTTCGGTGCGATCGCCTCGAGGCCCTGGCGCTTCATCTCGTCGAGGCATTGGATCACGTAGCCGATCTGCCATTCGCTGATCGTGATGAGCGAGAGATTGCCGATCGGGCCGGTCGGCCCCTCGATCATCCAGAGGTTCGGAAAGGCCGGAACGCTCATCGCCCGGTGGGCGCGCGGCATGTCGTCCCAGAGTTTTTCGAGATCGACTCCGCCTTCACCGACCACCCGGGTTGGCAGGATGAACCGCGTGGGGTCGAAGCCCGTGGCGACGACGAGCACGTCGAGGTCGTGATGGCGTCCGTCGGCGGTGACGATGCCGCTGGCGTCGATGTGCTCGATGCCTTCGGTCACGAGTTCGGTCGTGTCGCGCGTGATTGCGGGATAGAAGTCCGAACACAGAACCAGCCGCTTGCATGCGGCCTTGTAGTCGGGGGTGAGCTTCTCGAGCAGCTCCGGGTCCTTCACGTGATCGTGGAGGTTCTTCTCGCACATGTCTTGAATGCGCTGTTGCGACTTCGGGTCGCCCAGCACCGCGCCGCCGATCCCGCGCGTCATGAGGACGTAGTAGAAGCTGTAGAGGAGCTTGTGGAGGAAGGGGAAGGTCCGCAGGGTGCGCTTCCAGGGTTCCGAGTACGCCTTCTGCGACAGCGGAACCATCCACTGCGCCGTGCGCTGGAAGACCGACAGGTGCTCCACCTCGTCGGCGATCGCACCGACGATCTGCGCGGCCGTCGAACCGGTGCCGATCACGCCGACGCGCTTGCCTTCGAGGCTGCACGAGTGGTCCCAGCGTGCCGAGTGGAAGGAGTCGCCCTCGAAGTCGTCGAGGCCCGGAATGTCGGGCATGACGGGATGATGGAGGACGCCCGTGGCCGAGATCACGATGTCGTAGATCTCTTCGTCGCCATTCCCCGTGGTCAGCCGCCAACGCGGCGCTTCGTAGACGAGGTCGGTGACCGGCGTGTTGAACTGAACGATGTCCGTGACACCGAAGTCGCGGGCCGTCTTCTCCATGTAGGCCTGGATCTCGGGGCCATAGGAGAAGCGATGTGACCAGTCGGGGTTCGGCGCGAAGGTGAACGAGTACCAGTAGGAAGGCACGTCGCAGGAAAGACCGGGGTAGGTGTTTTCGCGCCAGGTCCCCCCGACGCGATCGGTCTTTTCGTAGACGGTGAGGTCCGTGTAGCCGGCTTCGCGAAGCTTCACGACGGACGCGATGCCCGACATGCCGGCACCAATGATGGCGATCCGTGGCATGTGGCCGGTGCGTGCCCAGCCGTCGGCCTGCGAGGTTTCTTCGATCTGGATCGTGTTTGCTGCGCTCATGGAAAACCTCCTGATGCTCTTCGCGGGAGCCTGGGAATCTGTCGACGAGGCATCAATAATGCCCATAAGCCGAAGCATTCCAGACCCTTGCGACGGTTTCCCCCACACGCGTGGGAGATTCGGGCTCGAGCTTCGTGACGTGGTCGGTGGCCACCGCGGTGTTCATCAGGATCACTTGTGCGAAGAGAGCCATCGTCACGTCTTCGAGGCTCTTGAAGTAGTGATAGAACGACGAGCGGGTCATCCCGGTGCGTTTCATCAGGTGCTCGACGGTGAGCTGGTTGAACTCCACTTCGGCAAGGGCGGCTTCACCCGCTTCGAGGATCTCGTTGCGGGCCTCTTCGGGGGATCGTCGGAGTCGTTGCTTGGCCACGCCCGCGAGTCTACCGCGCGCGAGCTGCCGTCAACGCGGATCGACCCGATACAAGCGGTCTCCTGGCTCGGGACGCTTCGACCTTCCCGTGAGCACTTCGCCCACCTCGACCACGGCGCCGTGTGCCGCGGCCGAGGTGGCGGCGTAGACGCCTTCTTCTCCGGAGTACTTGCGCTCGCGCCCGGCTCGAACGGCTTCGTATTCTGGAGTGCCGTGAGGGACGAGGGTGAGGCGGCCTTCGGCGCGCTGCGCGTCGATGCGCAGCACCACGCGATCGTCGCGTTCGATCTGTTGTGGCCAACGCGTGAGCTCGCCGTCGACGCAGTCGAGATCGCAGGCGACGTAGGGGATACGCTCGTGGACGCTGAACCAGAGCGTGCGCGACGTTGCGGTGCCGACGATTTCCATCTCGAGTTCGTGCACTGCGTCGAGGGTGCTCCAATCGATGTCACCGAGTTCCACCATCTTGCCGGAGGTCAGCGGCCCGCCGGCGAACACGAACACCGGTCCATCGGCGCGGGACACCAGGTGCGCACCCCCCAGAGCCGCGGCGCAGAGCAGGGCGATCAGCATGGCGATGCGAATCGGCCGTCTCTGGCTTTGCGTCGTCTGTTCCACGATCTCCCCCTCCTGAGTGGTCGAACAGGTGATGTAGCATCGTGCAGCGCCGAACCAACGGGAGCCGCCAGCACCCATGAAAGCCTTCCTGAACACGGGCATCCTCATCGTCGTCTCGTGTCTTGCGGTCCTGACCTGGGTCTGGCCGCCCGCGCTGTTCGCGTTCCTGCTCGTGGGGCCGCTTGCTGCGCTCAGCGTGTGGGGTCTTTCGGGCGGTGAACTCTCGGCGAGAGACATCTTCGTCTGGACGGCCGTGGCGGCGATCACGTCCGTCGTCGTCGTGGGCTACTTCTGGCCGGTTGCCCTGCTCGGGATGCTGCTGATCGGGCCCATCATCTTCCTGGGCGCCTGGGACATGTCCCAGACCCGCAGCTCGGTTCGCCGGAACTTCCCGGTGATCGGGCACATGCGTTACCTGCTCGAGGAGATCCGCCCGGAGATCCAGCAGTACTTCATCGAATCGAATACGGACGGACGCCCGTTCGCGCGTGAAGATCGCAACGTGGTGTACCAGCGTTCGAAGGGGGCGTTGGACACCCTGCCGTTCGGAACGCAACGCGACGTCTACGCCACCGGCTACGAATGGATCAACCACTCGATGGCTCCGTGCGAACCCGACGACATGAATCCCCGGGTGATGATCGGTGAAGGGACGTGCGAGCAACCCTACGACGCGTCGATCCTGAACATCTCCGCAATGAGTTTCGGAGCGCTGAGTGGCAACGCGATCGAAGCACTCAACATAGGCGCGCGCGAAGGGGGCTTTGCGCACAACACGGGCGAAGGCGCGATCAGTCCGCACCACCTGCAGGGCGGCGATCTCATCTGGCAGATCGGTACGGGTTACTTTGGATGCCGTACTCAGGATGGTCGCTTCGACGCCGAGCGGTTCGTCGCGAACGCCACCCGCGACGCAGTCAAGATGATCGAGATCAAGATCTCCCAGGGCGCCAAGCCGGGGCACGGCGGGATCCTGCCCGCCGCCAAGATCACACCCGAGATCGCCGAGATTCGCGGAGTCCCTCTCGGCGCAGACGTGATCTCACCCCCTGCGCACACGGCCTTCACCACGCCGACCGGCCTGCTCGAATTCGTGGCGCGGTTGCGCGAGCTCTCGGGTGGCAAACCGGTGGGCTTCAAGCTGTGCGTCGGCAAACGCCGTGAGTTCCTGGCGGTTTGCAAGGCCATGATCGAGACCGGTCTGCATCCGGACTTCATTGCGGTCGATGGTGGAGAAGGGGGGACGGGGGCCGCGCCGGTCGAGTTCTCCAACTCGTTGGGGTGTCCGCTCGTCGAAGGTCTCACCTTCGTTCATAGCGCCCTGCTTGGGGCGGGCGTGCGCGACAAGATCAAGATCATCGCTTCAGGCAAGGTCGCGAGCGGCTTCGGTGTGGTGAAACGGTTGGCCCTGGGTGCCGACCTCCTCTACGCAGCCCGCTCGATGATGATGTCCATGGGCTGCATCCAGGCGCGGCAATGCAACGCGAACACCTGCCCGGTCGGGATCGCGACCCAGAACCCGAATCTGACCAAGGGGTTGGTCGTGAGCAGGAAGTCGGCGCGGGTCGCCCTTTATCACGAAGAAACGGTGGGGGCCGCGATGGAACTGATCGCGGCTGCAGGACTCACGTCTCCTTCGGCACTCGAGCCGTGGTACATCATGCGGCGGGTCTCGCCTTTCGAGACGCGGCACTACGGCGAGATCATCCACTTCCTCGACGACGGCGCGTTATTGGGCGACGACCTTCCGCTGGAATACGAGCGCGCCTGGGTTGCAGCGACGGCGTCGTCCTTCGAACACGCTGCTGACGACGACGTTCACGCGTAGACCGGCCGGCCGGTCACAGAGCCTCACATGTCGTCGAGGAACTTCTTCTCGATGACGAGGTTCTTCCACCGGAGGGTTTCCTTGCCTTTCGGCCATGGCACGCCGTTGCGACCCCAGTTGGCATTCGGTCGCTCGAAGACTTCCGCCGGCGGTGGGCGGTAGATCGCTTCGGGTGAGTTGTCCTCGATGCCGAAGAGGGGGAAGTACTCCTTCGCGACGAAGAAGACGTTCGGGCCCCAGGACATCTGGTACAGCAGCTCGTAGCCCTTCTTCTTGCCCAGGTTCACCAGCGACTGCATGCTTGCGCCGATGTAGTAGGTCTGGTCCCAATAGTTCATCGGGTGAAAATCGATCACCATCAGCTCGGGCGGCGGGAAGACGAGGTTCGTTTCGATCATCACGACCTTCGGCCGAAAGTCGTGGATCGCGCGCCAGACGTAGTAGTCGTTGCTGTCGATGTCGATGACGAGAAAGTCGAGATCCTTCGGTACCCCCGCGCGTTCGAACAGGACCTCGATGTTTCCCGGCCAGACCCAGGCCTGCTCGGTCTTCGTGCCGGGGTAGTCGGCGTAGTTCTTCGCGAGCTGTCGCGCGCGCCCCTTGTTGCCCTCGATCTGGTAGCTCTTCCAGCCGTGATTCACGACCAGGTTGCGCATGTTGCTGTTGTTGATGCCGTCGTACGCACCGAACTCGACTGCGAACTTCGGCCCCGGTTCGATGATCTCGAAGATCTTCTCGACCACGCCGTCTTCACCGAACTGCGAGAACCCCTTTCGCTCGGCTGCTTTCAGATCGACGGGTTCTACCCGGGGCTCGTCTGCAGCGGCGGGCGCCGACACAAGCAGAACGACTGCGGCTGCGAGCAGGGCGAGCGGGATCGTGGATCGAACAACCATGGGTGTTCCTTCAGCAATCGTCGTGAGGCCTTCGAAGTGTACGTCTTGCACTCCGCGGACAGCAAACCAGGCTTCTCCACCGTAGGGGACCAGCCGGCGCGCGTTCGCCGTATGACGCCGGCCACCCGGTAGACTACGCGCGCGCGATCGCGAGGAGGCAGTGATGGGTATCCCGGTGCAGGGTCATTGCGACAACAGCTTTGGCGAGATCCGCGAGATCTTCGAGAGGTGCTTCGATGGCGACGAAGAGATCGGGGCGGCCATCTGCGCCCATCAAGCGACCGAGCGTTCCCGGGTCGCTCCGTGCGCAGGGTGTTGCCCTCGACTTCGTGGGTTCATAATCTCAACGTGACTTCAGTCTAAAGGAGGTGTGCGATGCGCTCGGGAATGGTCGTGGCAGCGCTCATCTTTTCGATCGCGCTGCAGAGTGCCGCGTCTGCAGAAACTCCGTCGAGCTACGAGGGGCGGCTTCTATTCAACTCCTATTGCCTGCTCTGTCACGGTCCCGACGGAAAGGGAGGAGGCCCGCTCGCGAGGAAGATGGAGGTCGAGCCGGCGGACCTGACCCGCACCATTCGCACGAGAAGTGATGTGGCGCTCAAAAAGATCATCTCGGGCGAGGGGCGCCAATTCATCTCTGGCCGCGACCGGCACAACATCATCAGCGACGCCATGCCCGAATGGAAGGACGTCTTCAGCGACGAGGAGATCGCCTCTCTGATCGCGTACTTGCGTTTTCTGAACGCCTCGAAGCACCCGCTCATGGCCGACCCCGAAAAGGGACACGAGCTGTACCAGAAGTACTGCCGAGCATGCCATGGACTCGACGGGGAGGGTGACGGCGTGATGACTTCCCTGATCGACATCGAGCCGATGGACCACACCAACAGCCTGAGCATGAACGAGATCAGCAACCTCGAGATGATCCGGGTCATCAAGAACGGCAAGGGTGACTACATGCCGGGCTGGAAGGACATCATCAGCGACGAGGACGTCAAAGCACTCGTGAGTTACATCCGCTTGCTGAGTCACTGATCGGACGAGCTTGGCTACGTTGCGGTGCGACCGAAGCGCCCAGGAGACGATTGATGGAATGCGATGTGAAGCTCAGCGGAGGCCAGGTGATCGACGGCACGGGCGCGCCCGCGTCGGTTGCAGACGTGGCGATCACCGGCGGTTCGATCCAGGCCGTTGGAGACCTGTCCGACCTGTCCGCGGCACGTGAGGTCGACTGTACGGGGAGCTTCGTGGTGCCCGGGTTCATCGACATCCATTCCCATTCAGACTGGATCGTGCCCGGCCGCGATTGTGGAGCACTCGTCGAACCGTTCATTCGTCAGGGCATGACGAGCCTCGTCGGTGGCAATTGCGGCTTCAGTCCTGCGCCGGTCAGCGACCGCAGTCGCTCCTCGGCCCGCAAGAGCAGTCTGCTCATGGTCGACGAGCCGGTCGAACCACGCTGGGACACCATGGCGCAGTTCCTCGACGGCCTGGAAGAGACGGGGGTTCCGTTGAACGTCGCGGAGCTGGTGGGCCACGGTGCGGTTCGCAGTGCAGTCAGTGGTGCGCTCGATCCGGCCGAACCCGACGACGATGCTCTGCGCGAAATGGAGCGCTTGTTTCGCGAATCCCTCGATGCGGGTTGTGTGGGGATCAGTACGGGCCTCGGCTACGCGCCCGGCATCTTCGCGGGCGCGCGGGAACTGGCTGCGGTAGCCGGCTTTGCGGCCGCTGCCGATGTCCTCTTTACCTCTCACGTGAAGGCGTATAGCTGGGTGAGCCCGGTCTTCCAGACCGACCCCGGCGAGATGCCCCACAACATCGCCGCGCTCCACGAAGTGATGAATGCGGCTCGCGAGGGTGGGGCGCGCCTGCAGCTTTCGCATCTCATCTTCGTCGGGCGCGAGACGTGGAAGACCTGCGGTCAGGCGATCGCGGCCGTCGAAGCCGAGCGGGAGCGCGGGCTCGACGTGGCCTTCGATGCCTTTCCCTACACGGCGGGCAACACGACGGCGGCGGTGCTCTTTCCGCCGGAGATGCTGCCTCATCTCGAATCGATCCTGCAGGACCCGGAAGCGCTCGAAGGCGTGAAGGCGTTGGGGCACGACGTATTCTCGAAGATCGGCTTCTTCCTGGAAGACATCCAGATCATGAACGCCAACGCGGCGCGCTTCGACGAATACAACGGGCTCTTTGTGGGGGAAGCAGCGAAACGCGCGGGGATGGATGCGTGGGAGTTCTACGCGCGCATGGTCGTGGATAGCCAGCGCAACGCCCGCGTCTTGAATCACACCTACAGCGGACACGAAGGTGAAGAGGCCGCGCTACGCGCAGTGCTCGCTCACCCCCTCTGCACGATCGAGACCGACACCATCCTCACCGAGAACGGCCACCAGAACCCTGCGAGCTTCGGCACCTTCCCGCGCGTGCTCCACACCTACGTGCGCGAGGGGCTCTTCTCACTCGAAGAGGCGGTGCGAAAGATGACCGGAGCGCCGGCCGAACGTCTCGGTTGGACCGACCGCGGCTTCGTGCGCGAAGGAGCCGCGGCGGACATCGTCGTCTTCGACGACGAGCGCCTGCGCGACACCGCCACCTTCGAGACGCCCGATCGTTTTCCCACAGGCATCGATCACGTGTTCATCAACGGCGCCCACGTAGTCGATGGCGACACCTATGATGCCGGAGCTTCCGCGGGCCGCGTTCTGCGCGGATAGGTGGTACGTCGAACGCGGGTGTCTCGATTTGGAGATCAGGATGCTGTCGGTGCGGCGCCTGCGACGGCTGCCCGCCAGCGTGGAGCCACGATGCCGTTGAGGATCGCCAATGCGATCAGCGACATCGCTCCCGCCGTCAGGAAGGCGGCGCGATAGTCGATACCGCTCGCGATCAATCCAAAGAGCGGGCCGATCACCGCGTTGGCGATGTCGAAGAAGCCCGTGTAGGTCGCCATCGCCGCACCCCGTTCGTTCGGGGGCACCCCCGCTACTGCGACCGCGATGAACGAGGGCGACTGCAGTGAGAGCCCACAGGCCAGCATCGCAGCACCGACGAACAAGCCGGCGGGTGCTTTCCAGAACGCCACCACGAGCGCCGCGACTACGGTGAGGCCGAGTGCGAGCGAGCCGGCGCGGATCGGTCCGATCTGGTCGGGGACACGACCGAAGGCGATACGCACGATCACGATGGTGATCGACGACACGAGGAAGATGGCCCCCACATCGTCGAGTCCAACTTCGCGCGCGTAGAGGGGAACGAACATCATGAAACCATTGAAGGCGAAGACCCCGAACAGCGACACCGAACCCGGCCAAAGCGCATTGGGGTGCACCAGCGGCGCCGGGACGGCGTGGGGATCGCCGGGACGATGGGAAAGCTGCGTGGCGATCAACCCGGCGCTCAGTGTGGCTCCGGCGGCCACGAACCAGATCCACCCATAGCCCAACAGTGCGAGCAGGGCCTCGGCCGCCGAAGGCCCGAGCCCCATCCCGATGTGAAACGAAATGAGAATGTAGGAAGCAGCCTCGCTGCGTCGCGATTCGGGAGCCAGTTCGATCGAGAGCATCGTCGACGCGGTCATCACCGCAGCATTGCCGCACCCCAGGATGAGACGTGCCGCGATCGCACCGGGCACCGATGGAATCGCCGCCAGGACACACATTGCCAGCGTTGCGAATGCCGAGCCGACGACGAGTACGCGCCTCGCACCGCGCATGTCGCCGAGCCTGCCGAACCACATGCGGGTGAATAGGGCCGAGACCGCCATCGAGCCCATCACCACGCCCGCCGTCACCTCGGTCCCACCGAGTTCGTCGACGACGTAGCGCGGCAAGAGCGCATTGAGCGCACCGTTGCCGAGGAAGTACACGCTCGCGCACGCCATCAACGTCCAGAACTCGGGCGTGAGCAGGGACTCGGGTCGGGGCTTCGTCAATCTTCCGTATCCGAGGACTTCATCCAGGCGTGGGCATAGCGATCGCCCACGATTCGATCGGGTGTGAAGAGCGCGTCGAGGTGGTCGATCCGTTCAGCGTCGAGCTCGATTTCGGCTGCGGCCGCGTTCTCTTCGAGGCCGTAGGCGTTCGCCGTGTCGAAGAAGGTGACGCCGATTTCGATCGCGCGGTGCAGCGTCTTTTCCGCTTCGTCGGGGTCGGCCTTGCCGTAGCTGTCCGTCATGCTCATGCAGCCGAGGCCAATGGCGCTGACATCGAGCGCGCCGAGGGTGCGTCGCTTCATGGGTTCGTCCTTGGAGTTGAAGATTCGACTGTATCAGGGTCAGGAGGCCGCCGAACGCATCGGGGTGTCGTGGGTGAAGCGTCGCAGCCACCCGCGCGAGGATCCGCTATCACAAGTCCACCCGATAGCCCATCCGGGAGAGGAGCACAGACATGCCCAGACTGCGACAGGTGTCCCGCAAGGACGCCCACCCGACTGCCATCACCATCTACGACATGCTCTTCGCTGACCGCGACCCGGTGGCAGAGCCCGGCACGGCCACTGGCACGCCGGGCAATTGGTGGACCGTCTTCGCTGGTGTGCCCGACGCCTTCGATCACACGACGTCGGGCTTTGCGTTCTACCGCAGTCCGAACCGCGAACTCTCAGCGCAACTACGCGAACTCGGTCAGCTCCGTGCGGGTTACGTGGTGGGCAGCAAGTTCGTCTTCTCGCAGCACTGCAAGGCCTCGCGTGATGTCGGCCTCAGCGAAGAGAAGATCGAGGCCATCCGCGCGTGGCCGGTAGCCGACTGCTACTCGCCCGTCGAGCGCGCGGTTCTGGCGTACACCGACTGCCTGGTACTCGAGAACGGGCGCGTACCCGACGCCGTCTTCGATGCCCTGCGCGCAGAACTCAACGACACCGAGATTCTCGAGTTCACCTACATCACGTGCACGTACGCGATGCACGCGACGATGAGCCGGGCACTCCGCCTCGAATACGACGACGTCGACGACCCGATCGTCGAGGTCGCGGCCCCCGAAGGCGCGTCGGCGGACGTGATGGCGGCGGTGGACGCGGCGGACGAGTAGCCCGCCGCGAGCCGCTCGCGTCTTCGCTCAGACCCGTTCGATGATGATCGCCGGCGCCATGCCGCCGCCGGCACACATCGTGATCAGGCCGCGTTGCTGGTCGGTGCGTTCCAATTCGTCGAGCACCGTGCCGATCAGGATCGAACCCGTTGCACCGATCGGGTGACCGAGCGCCATCGCGCCGCCGTTCACGTTGACCTTTTCGCGGTCGAGGTCGAGGTCGCGGATGAACTTCTCGGCCACCACCGAAAACGCCTCGTTGATCTCGAACAGATCGATGTCTTCCTTCTTCAGCCCCGCCCTGGCGAGCACCTTCTTCGCGGCGGGAACCGGAGCGTTGAGCATCAGGGTCGGACAGTCGCCCATGTTGGCGGTCGCCACGATGCGCGCGCGGGCCTTCATGCCGGTGCGCTTCATGTAGTCCTCTGAAGCCAGTAGCAGTGCGGCCGCACCATCTACGACACCCGAAGAGTTGCCCGCGTGATGGATGTGGTCGAACTCGGTGATCTGCGGGTACTTCTGACGGATCAAGTCGCCGTAGGTCGTCCCGGCTTCGTCGACCGGGATGTCGGCCCAGGCGCTGAACACGGGCTTGAGCTTCGCGAGACCTTCCATCGTCGTGCCGCCGCGCGGGAACTCTTCGTGATCGAGCGCGAGGGAACCGTCGAGGTTGTAGACGGGAACGAGCGACTTGTCGAAGCGCTTCTCTTCGATCGCGCGAGCGGCGCGGTCCTGGGAAACCACGGCGAGTTCGTCGACGGCCTGGCGGTCGATCCCTTCGAGGGTCGCGATCGCGTCGGCGCAAACACCCTGCTGCGATTGCGGGTGCTTTTCGCGCAAGCGGAGGTTGCCGTTGTCCATCATCGGGGGCTTCGTGGGGTCAGCCGTGGCCGCCGTGTAACTCATCATCTCGGTGCCACCGGCGATCACGAGATCTTCCATGCCCGACATGACTTCGGCTGCGGCGAGGTTCACGGCCGTGATGCCCGAACCACAGAAGCGGTCGAGAGTCACGCCCGAAGCCTTCACGTCATAGCCGGCGTCGAGTGCGGCCATGCGGCCGAGGTCGCCACTCTGGTCGCCACGTTGCGAACTGGTTCCCCAGATGATGTCGTCGACCTCCGAAGTATCGAGGCTGTTTCGATCGGCGATCGCTTTCAAGACCGTTGCGCCGAGATGCTGGGGGTGAAAGTGCGCGAGTGCGCCCTTGCCGACCTTTCCGATGCCGCGGGGCGTGCGACATGCGTCGACGATGAATGCTTCTGCCATGGGGGTCTCCTTGTCCTGGGGCAGCTTGGTGAAGGCGAAGGGTGTATCTCGCGCGGCGTCATGTCAACGCAATGCCATCTGCCTTTACGAAAGTCCCACCCTTCACGATGACGTCGACTGCGCTCAGTGCGTGCAGGTCGACGAGCGGGTCTCCCTTCACGGCGATGAGATCGGCGCGTTTGCCCTTCGCGATGGAGCCGATCTCGTCCTGCATGTCGATGATCTGGGCGTTCAGCGACGTCGCCCTGCGAAGGATGTCGGCATTGGGAATGCCGGCGTTCGCGAAGTGCTGGAGTTCATCCTTGTAGCGCCCGAAGAACTGGGTCCATGGATTCCCGATGTCGGATCCGATCCCGACGTTCGCACCCATGCGGTAGAGGTTCTTCAGGTTCTCCATCACGTTGACGGCCAGCGATTGTTCGTCGATCCAGCCGACGACGAGGTGTCGCGGGATGGTGCCTGTGGTGGCGATGCCCGGGCCGATACGCATGAAGAATTGCAGTCGAAGGAGCGATCAGCGCCCCTTGAAGACCGGCTTGCGCTTTTCGATCCACCAGGCACGGGCCCCCTCGGTGTAGTCTTCGGTCTTGAAGCCGTGCACGAGGGCGGCGTGTTCGCGTTCGACCTGGGTGGCGATGTTGTCTTCGCGCAGTCCGCGGTAGATCAGCTGTTTGGTGAGTTCCATGCCGACCGGGCCATTGCCCGCGATCTTCTCGGCGTAGGTCATTGCGGTGGGCATCACTTCTTCGCGGGGTACCGAGCGGGTGACCAGGCCGATGCGTTCGGCTTCGTCTCCTTCGAGCAGGTCGCCCGTCAAGAGGAGCTCGGACGCCTTGGTGAGTCCGACGATGCGAGGCAGGAGCCAGGTCAGACCGCCTTCGGGCGGCAACGCGTAGCGATGGGTCGAAGCCATTCCGATCTTCGCGTCGCTGGCGATCACCCGTAGGTCACACGCCATTGCGATCGCGAAACCACCCCCGACCGCGGGACCATTGATTGCCGCGATGGTGGGCTTTTCCAGCTGACTCACTTCGACCCCGAACCAGCCGATCGGCTCGAGGTCCTTGCGCCGACTCTCGATCTCGACCGCGCCGGGCACGGGTTTCCCCATGGCCAACGCGATCAGCATTTCGGTGTCTGCGCCCGTGTTGAAACCGCGCCCACGTCCCGTAAAGACGACGCAACGGACGTCGTCGTCCTGGCGTGCCTTGTCGATGGCTGCGGGAAGGGCCTCGACCATGCGCCCCGTCATCGCGTTCAGCTTTTCGGGGTTGTCGAAGGTGATCTTCGCGATGTGGTTGGCCTTCTCGTAGAGAAGGTCGTCGAATTCCATCTTCGGTTCCTTGTTCGTGTCCGCGAGATGCTTTGCGGCCTCAGCCGTGGTTTTCGAGGATCGTGCCCAGCAACCCCTTGGCGACGTTCACCTCGTACGGGTCGGTGTCTTCGGGGAGCAGCCCGAGCCTCTTGTAGATGCACATGATGCGCTGAATGATGACGGCGAGGCGCCAGGACGAGAACAGCTCCCACCACTCGACGTCGCACAGTTCGTGGCCGCTCAGCTCCTCGTAGCGTGTATAGGTGTCTTCTCGCCCGGGTAGGTGGGGCAAGCGCTCCACCCCCAGCCCCTCGGAGAGAAAGCGATCCATGAAGAGCCAGTGGGCGATGTCCTCTTCGGGTGGTCCCAGGCTAGCGAGTTCCCAGTCGAGCAGAGCTGTGGCCCGGGTGCCCTGAAAGATGATGTTGCCGGGCTTGGCGTCGCCCCAGGTGATCCCCGTTGGCCCTTCGGCCGGCATTCGCTTTCGCAGCCGGGTCAGGCCTTCCTCGAGCAGGGGCGCTTGCTGGTCTTCACCCAATACGCCACGCATGAAGACCTCCCACGAGTCGAGCTTGGTCTCCACACCCGGCTTGTGCCAACCCTTCGCGAGGAAGGAAAGGTCTATGGTCTGCGGATCGATCGTGCGCAGCTTCACCATCGCATCGACACCGCTCCACCAGACCGCCGCCTGGTCTTCGGGCGAAGCATCGTGGAGCCAGCCTTCGGCGTGGTAGGAGGGATTGTCGATCGGCACCCATCCGTCCACGCGCTCCATCAGGTAGAAGGGAGCTCCCAGGAGATCGGAGTCGGTGTGGCAGGCCACCATGCGGGCGATCGGTACTTCGGATCGTTCGCTGATCAGCTTCTGCAACTCGAACATGCGCGGCATGTCGTATTCGGGGAAGAGTCCCTCGCCGAGCGGAGCGGCCTGCATAGCAAAGCCGCGGGTGCGCTCCCCGTCGGCGGTCTGGCACTGCACGTCGAACACGAAGGTCTCGTTGGAAAAACCGCTGCCCGAGGGTTTTGCCAGTTCGACGATCGATGCTATCTCGACGCCCAGGGCCTCGGGCAGCCAGCGTTCGAGGGCGTCTTTCACCGTTTCGATGTCGCGAGTCTTGCCGCTCGTCACGGCGTTGAGGCCTTGGGAGCAAAACGGCGGCGGGCCGCCGAGGCGCTCCAGTTGTCGTGGTCTTCACCGTATGCGGTCATGCCGTCGAAGCTCCACTCGGTGAGACAGTTCCAGCTGAAGAGATTGGGGTTGAGGTGCAGGCCGATGCGGTTCTGGCAGCGCCCTTCGGCGACGAGTTCGCGGCCGAGTTCGTCTTCGAGATCGAGGCGAACGCGAGTGGGCGCGCCGTCTTCCCGTTCGAGGACGGTGCGCCCGCCCTTCGCCGGGACGAGTTTCGAGTAGACCCCGTCGCGCAGCAGGAAGCCGTGGATCGGGATGCACTGGTCGTCCTGGAAGGCCATCGTGATCGCGTGGAAGGCCTCGCTCGGGGACGCCGTCGCGTAGCTGTATCCACCGCGAATGGCACCCGAGTTGTGGATGTCGTGGCCGATCTGGGAGCGCACGCCCCACGAGCGATCACGCATCCCATGAGCGTCGACCGTGATCTCCTCGTCGTGCAGGCGAATCGTTCCCGTGTAGTGGCCCGGTTGGTCGAGGTGTGAGCCAGCCAGGTAGTTGGGCGGGCAGACCGCCTCGAACGTGAGGTCGATCTCGAGTGCCCCTTCGTCGAGGTCGCGATAGCGGACACGATAACGCTTCAGCGGTTCGAGGTTCTGGTAGTGAAGGCCACTGGCCAGCTCGATGTCGTCGAGGTCTGCATCCTTGGGGATGGGAATGTGCCAGAGGTTCTTCGCATAGTGGCAGCTCCAGAGGTCGCTCGCCGTATCGTCCCAGAGGTAGACACCGCTCGAACACACGCCCTGGTTCGGTCGAAAGAACGGGTAGAGCTGTCCCGACAACTTCCGCTCGGGTACCGCAAAGGTGAACCAGCAGGTTTCGGTCCAGAAGGGATCGTCGTTGGTCGGGGGGTGGAACAGGTCGTCGGGGTGCAAGGGGCCTCCGCTTCGAGGGTCAGCGCATGTAGCGATCGTATTCGCCGAAGAACGCAAATTCCATCATGCCGTAGCCGGTCTGGTCACCCATCTCGAACTTCGCCGGGGCTTCGACCAGCCCGAGCATCTTGTCTGCGTCCTTGTTCACGTCCCAGTGGATGTTCTGAAGAACGAGATCACCCTGGTACATGCCGTGGCGCCAGTCTTGTTCGAGGCCATACCCGGTGCCGGCCGTCAGGTAGGTTTGCGACAGCGGGGTGCCGCGAATCTCGAGCGGCCCGCCGGGTGCATCGGGCAAACGAATCACGCCTTCCTGGATGTTCGCCTTGTAGGGAGCCGCCAGGTTGAACTTGTGATCGTGCTCGGGGCGTCCCAGCCATTCGGGTTCGCGCCCCGGTTCCTTCCAGATGCGAACGGCTTCGTCGGTGGTGCGCGTGCCGTTGTTGTTTTCGTTGATCAGGTAGAGGATTGCGAAGTCGTCGAAGAGCATGGGGAAGTAGTTCCACATTCCCTCCATCGAAGGCGTGCCCGTATGGATGCCCGCAGGTTCTGCTTCGCCAACCGGGCGAATCCCCCAGGACCGGTCTCGGCTGCCGATCCACTGGTCGGGGCTGACGGTCCACTCCTCGTCGCCCACGCGTAGACGCCCCTCCCAGCGCCCCATCTGCGCGAAGCGCATGCTGTCGAAGAGCACGCGCCCCTGCTTGCGGATGTAGTGGCGCGGTTCGAGAAAGGCGTCGTGCTCACCCGACCAGGTGACGTCCATTTCGATCCCGTGCTCGTTCGGCTCCACGACGACGCGCAGCTTGCGGAGTCCTTCGATCACTTCGATCCGCATCGGGCCGACGGAAATGTCGGCGCGGTCGTCGAGCGTGCGCGAGCCGCGAAGTACCCGGTGGTCGTCGCCGTGCCGAACCAGCAGGAAGGCGTCCTGTACGCCCAGGGTGGGGTACTGCCCGAGCCCGAAGACGACGAAGAGCTCATCGCTGCAATTGTGCATGTTGAAGTAGTAGCGATCGTAGAAGTTGCGGTCGCTCGTCGCAGTGAAGCGCATGACGTCCGAGATCTGATGCAGCGGATAGTCGTCCATTGATGACAGCATGGTGTCGTCTCCTCGAGATGGATGGTTTCGGGCCGCGATTCGCTGCCCCTGGTTCTATACCGGCCCCGTTTCGAACGAAGAAAGATCGTCCTTGGCGGCTCTTTCCTGGTAGACGGCGAAACCGTGGGGCCACTGGGTGACGTTGTGGCCCGACGCGTTTCGATAGTAGTCGCTGGTGTTGCCCTGCCAGGTCCCGCCCACACGCGGTTCGCGATCGAAGATCAGGAAGTCGTTCTCGCCGCCCTCGAACAGCTGGATCCCGGCACACAGCCCACCGGCGCCTGCGCCGATGATCGTGAATCGGGTCTTCGTGGGTTGGGACATGGATCGGGCTCTCCTGTGTTTTCGGTGCGTGGAGCGAGTTCGGTGCGCGCAATCTCGAGACCCGCACCGGGCCCGGGGAGGAAGGAGTAGCGGTCGCTCATGCTCCTATTATGGAGCACTTCGCCCCAAGGGTCCGCGACCTGCCGCGAGACGCGAGCCGTGCGGATCGCAGGCCCATCACGTCCGTGAGGGACTAGTATCCGCCGCATTCAGCGAGGAGTAGCCATGAGCGCGGCGAAGCGGAGCGGCGACCGGCAGGCCATCTTCATCACGGGCGGCGCGAGCGGGATCGGACGTGCGGCCGCGCAGCCGTTCTGCCAGCGCGGTTGGTTCGTGGGCGCATACGACATCGACGAAGCCGGCCTGGTTTCGCTCGAAAGCGAGCTCGGTCCTTCGAATTGTGTGACGCGAAGACTCGATGTCAGCGACAAGGGTGAATACGAGCAGGCGATGGCCGGGTTTTCCGCCGCCACGCTCGACTACTCCGACGGCGAACGCCCGGGTGTTGCGATGCGTAAGACCGCCACACCCGACGGTCCCATGCGGCTGGTTCAGCCAGAAGAGGTCGCAGAACTCGTGTGGACGGCCTATGGCTCCGACCGGGTGCACTGGAACATCGCCGAAGAGATGGAAAACGTCGAACGCGGTCGCGCCGGTGGCGTCGAGGGAATGCGCGACCAGTTCAAGAAGACGATACTCGCCGATGCCTAGCGCCCGGCCTCGAGAGGAACACCGTTGCGTGCATACCTGATCGCCATCCTTCTGCTCATCGCGATCCTCGGCTCCATTGCGGGTTATCGATCCTGGCAGAACGCCGCCGGCTCTGGCGGCCACTTCGGTCCGCCGCCGGTGACGATCGCAGCGGCGACTGCGGCGGCCGAAGTCTGGAACACCGAACTCGAGGCGGTCGGTACCGTTCGAGCGGTTCGAGGCGTCGAGCTCAGCGTCGAGGTCAGCGGCGAAGTGATCGCCCTTGCGGTTTCGTCGGCCGACCAGGTCGAAGCCGGCCAACTCTTGCTGACCCTCGACGACAAAGTCGAGCAGGCCAGCAGCGAAAGCCAGAGCGCCAGCCTGGAACTCGCGCGCCTCATGTACGAACGCGACGACCAACTGCTGAAGCAGAAGTCGATCTCCCAGACCCAGTATGACCGTTCGAAGGCGGACTACGACCGCGCCGTCGCCCTGCTCGCGGAAACGCGTGCGCGGCTCGAAAACAGACGCATCCACGCGCCGTTCACTGGAACGGTGGGCATCGTTCACGTGAGCACCGGCGACTATGTCGAGCCGGGTGATCGGATCACGACGCTGCAGGACCTGAGCGAACTCGAGGTCGACTTCACCGTTCCCGCGCGCCACTACCCGAAACTGCGCCCCGGCCTCAGCATCGAAGTGCGCGCAGCTGCCTTTCCCGGCAAGTCGTTTCCCGCCACGTTGCAGGCGGTGGACACGCGCGTCGACGCCGGAACGCGCAACTTGTTGCTTCGCGCGAAGCTCGCGGAGGGCAGCGGGTTGCTGCCTGGGATGTTCGCCCAACTCACGATCGACCTCGCGAAGCCGACCGAACTGCTGACCTTGCCCGAAACCGCCGTGACGTACTCGCTCCATGGCGACACCGTGTTCGTCATCGAAGGGGAAGGGGACGAACTGGTGGCCAGCCCGCGGGTCGTGCGTACGGGTGATTCGCGAGAGGGTCGTATCGCCATTCTCGATGGCCTGCGCGAAGGGGAACGCGTGGCATCGGTTGGCCAGAACAAGCTCTATCGCGGCGCGAAGGTCGTGATCGACCCGGCGGTGCAGCTCGAATGAGGTTCACGGATCTCTTCATTCGGCGCCCGGTGCTTGCGATCGTCGTGAGCGCGCTTCTGCTGCTACTGGGAACGGCTTCCGCCTTTCGCGTGGGTGTGCGCGAATTTCCCGAACTCGAGCGCAGCGTGATCAACGTGCGGACGACCTACCGGGGGGCCAGCGCGCGCACCGTGCAGGGGTTCGTCACGAATCCGCTGCAGCTGAGCATCGCCGGTGCGCGCGGCATCGAGTACATGACGTCGACCAGCAACCCCGGGCGCTCCGAGATCAAGGTGCACGCACGACTCGGTGAGAACAGCAGCGATGTCTTGTCGGAGGTCATCGCAAAGGTGCGTGAGGCGCGCGGCGATCTCCCGCGCGAAATCGAAAGCCCCGTCGTTTCCACCACGACGAGCGGCGACGCGCTGATGTACGTCGCCTTCTACAGCGAGCAGATGGCGATCGCCCAGGTGACCGACTACCTCGCCCGCAACGTGCAGCCGGAACTCGCGACCCTTCCCGGCGTGGGGAAGGCGCGTATCCTCGGTGGCAAGTTCCTCGCGATGCGGATCTGGCTGGATCCCGTGCGCATGGCCGCCTATGGCGTCACGACGCAGGACGTCAATGGCGCGATCCGTCGCGACAACTACATCGCTACGGCGGGCTCCACCGAGGGCGAGTTCGTTCGGGCCACCGTCGATGCCCGAACGGACATGCAAACCCCCGAGGCTTTCGAGCAACTCATCGTTCGCCAGGTGGGGGAGGAGCGTGTCCGCCTGGGCGACGTCTCGACGGTCGAGTTGTCCGAAGAGAACACGCAGTTCAGTTCTTTCTCGAGCGGTCGCGATGCCGTCTTTGTTTCCATTACCCCTACGCCGGACGCCAACCCCCTCGAGGTCGCCAACGCGGTGAAGGCAGCGTTGCCGCGGATCGAGGCCGCGCTGCCCGCGGACCTGGAGTTGTTGCTCGACTGGGACGGTTCGATCCCGATCGACGCGGCGCTCGAAGAGGTCGTGACCACGCTGCTCGAGGCCGGGGCCATCGTGATCCTCGTGATCTACCTCTTCCTCGGTTCTTTGCGCGTGGTGCTGGTGCCCCTGGTTGCGATTCCATTGTCACTGATCGGCGTGGTCTTCCTGATCCTCACCATGGGCTTCTCGCTCAACCTGCTGACCCTGCTCGCGATGGTGATTGCGATCGGCCTCGTCGTGGACGACGCGATCGTGGTGGTGGAAAACGTCCACCGGCACATCGAAGAAGGCGCGTCGCCCATGCAGGCGGCGATTACCGGTGCGCGCGAAGTGGCGCTGCCCGTGATCGCCATGACGTTGACGCTGGCCGCGGTGTACGCGCCGATCGCCTTCATCGGTGGCCTCACCGGCGCGCTCTTCAGCGAGTTCGCCCTGACGCTCGCTGGTGCCGTACTCGTTTCGGGCGTCGTCGCACTCACGCTGAGCCCGATGATGTGCTCCCGTGTGCTGAGCGACCTCGACCACCAGGGGCGCTTCGCCAATTGGCTCGACCGTCGCTTCGAGATGTTGATCGAGCGCTATCAGCTCGTGCTGGGGCACTGCCTGAACAACCGGGGTGCGGTGCTTCTCTTTACAAGCGGGATCCTGGTCAGCCTTCCGGTCCTGTTCACGGCCGGTGAACGCGAACTCGCACCCGCCGAGGACTCGGGCAGCCTGTTCGTCGTCGCGAGCCCACCGAAGTACGCCAACCTGCAGTACATCAACCACTTCCTCGACGAGGTCGTGAAGATCTGGAAGGCGGAGATCCCCGAAGTCGACCATTCCTGGCAGGTGAGTTCGCCGAGTTTCAACATCGGCGGGCTCGTGTTCGACCATTGGGACGAGCGCGAGCGAAGTCAGCAGGAGATCCAGGCCCAGCTTCAGCGGCGGCTTTCGAGCGTCAGCGGGATGGAGTTGTTCAGCTTCGGGTCGTCGCCTCTGCCTGGCTCGGACGCCGGCCTGCCGGTGAGCTTCGTGGTTGCTTCGACGGCCAGCTATCAGGAGGTGCTGGACGTCGGGAACCAGTTGCTCCAGAAGGCACGCGAGTCGGGTTTGTTCATTTTCGTGACCCAGAGCCTCGATTTCAATCGCCCCGAGATCTCCGTGCAGATCGATCGCGAACGCGCGGCTCGGCTCGGGATCTCGATGCAGGCGATCGGCGACACGCTGGGTGTCATGCTCGGTGAGGCCGAGGTCAATCGCTTCACCCTGGCCGGCCGCAGCTACAAGGTGATCCCGCAGGCGGCGCGCGGCTTCCGCCTCACCAAGAGCGAACTCGAAAAGTACTACCTGCGCACGGTGAGCGACGACCTGGTGCCGCTGTCGACCGTGATATCCCTCGACTCACGCGTCGAACCCAACGAGTTGACGCAGTACCAGCAGCTGAACGCGACCACGATCAAGGGCATGATGAGGCCGCCCAACAGTCTGGGGACCGGCCTGGCCTTCCTGAAGGAAGAACTCGCCCGCATCGCACCCCCGAGCTTCCGCGATGGTTACACCGGTGGGTCGCGTCGCTTCGTTCAGGAAACCGCGTCGTTTCCGGTGCTCTTCACGCTCTCGCTGCTGCTCATCTTCCTCGTGCTGGCGGCGCAGTTCAATAGCTTTCGCGATCCCATCGTGGTGCTCGTGACGGTGCCGCTTTCGATCTTCGGGGCCACCGTGCCCATCGCCCTCGGCTTCGCGACCCTCAACATCTACACACAGATCGGTCTGCTGACCCTGATCGGTTTGATCAGCAAGCACGGCATCCTGATCGTCGAGTTTGCCAACCAGCTGGGGAGGACGGGGCTCGAGCGGCGGGAGGCGGTGCTGCAATCCGCGGCCTTGCGGTTGCGCCCCATCCTGATGACCACCTTCGCCACCGTACTCGGGGTCTGGCCCTTGTTGGTCGCGGCGGGGGCGGGCGCCAACAGCCGCTTCAGCATCGGCCTGATGATCACGGCCGGGATGCTCGTCGGCACGCTCTTTACCCTGTTCGTCGTGCCTGTGTTCTATCTACCTTTCTTGCGTCGGTTCACCCCCGGCGAGTCGAACGAACCTGCCGCTGTCCACGCCGCGCTCCCCGACGTGTCTTGACAGCACTTCGCTGACAGCTCTTCCAGCTGCGAAAGTTCAACTACCCCGTGCACGCCCGAATCGAAGCGCTTCTCGAGACCTTGGGACATTTCGTCTATCGCCGGGCGTGGTGGATCCTCGTCCTGGCGCTGGCGGTGACTGTTGGTGTGGGCACGCAGCTGAAGCACTTCTACATAGATGCGTCTCTCGAGGGCTTCTTTCGCAAGGATGACCCCGTTCGCGTCCTCTACGACGAGTTTCGCGAGCAGTACGGTCGCGACACTTTCATCCTGATCGCACTCGAGCCAGGTACCTCGATCTTCGAGCGCGAGTTCCTCGAAACACTTCGCGAGTTGCACGAGCGGCTCGAGAACGAAGTTCCCCTGGTCGTCGAAGCGACGAGTCTGGTGAACGCCCGCGTGACCCGTGGCGTGGGGGACGAGCTGGTCGTCGGCGAGTTGATGGAAGACTGGCCCGAAGACGACGCGGCGATCCGGACCATCGAAGAACAGGCGCGCGCCAACCCGCTCTACGAAAAGAACCTGATCTCTGGCGACGGCCGGTGGACCACGATCATGCTCGAACTCGAGGTCTATTCTCAACTCGGGGAAGTGACGGATGCACTCGAAGGCTTCGAGCCGGGTTCAGAAAGCGAAGGAGAGCCACCCGAGTACCTGACCGGCGCAGAAGAGAGCGAGGTGATCGCTACGGTGTTCGCGATGCTCGACGAGTACCGTGGTGAAGGGCTGCGCATCGAAGTGGCCGGTACGCCCGTGCTCACGGATCAGTTTTCGCTGTTGATGCAGCGGGACATGGGGCGCTTCACCGTGATGGCGCTGCTCATCATCGTCGTCAGCCTGGCCACGCTCTTTCGCCGCTTCGGAGCGGTCTTCTTGCCGCTCGTCACCGTGATCTGCGCAGTCATCGTCACGATGTCGATCATGGCTGCGACGGGGACGCCGCTCACATCGCCCACGCAGATCATCCCGACGTTCCTGCTCGCCGTAGGGGTCGGGGGTTCCGTGCACATCATGACGATCTACTACCAGGCGCGGCGCCAGGGGCTTTCGAAGGAAGACGCGCTGGCGCACTCGCTCGGCCATTCCGGGCTTGCCGTCATCATGACGAGCCTGACCACAGCCGGTGGGTTGCTTTCCTTCATCGCGGCGGAGCTACTCCCGATCGGGCACTTCGGCGTTTTCGCACCCGTTGGCGTGATGGTGGCGCTCTTCTTCTCGCTCACGATGTTGCCCGCACTGGTTGCGGTTTCGCCTGGCCGGCGGCAGGGGCAGGGCGAGGCCAAACCACTCTTCTTTACCCAGCAGTTGTTGGTCGATGTCGGTGTGTTCTCGGCGCGTCACAGCACAGCGATCCTGGTGGTTACGTCCCTGATCGTGGCCGCGGCTCTCTACGGAACCACCATGCTCCGCGTTGCACACAGTCCCTTCGATTGGTTCCCCGACGGCGACGCGACCCGGATCGGCATGGAAACCATGGACACCAACATGGGGGGCATGGGGAACATCGAGCTGATGGTCGACACGGGCGAGGTCAACGGCTTTCATGACCCCGCCTTTCTCGCGCAGGTCGATGTCCTGCGCGACTACGTCTACACCCTCGACGTGAACGACGTGCAGGCCGGTAAGGTTCTCTCGCTGACCGACGTGCTGAAGGAAACCCACCGCGCCCTCAACGAGAACCGCAGCGACTTCTATCTGATTCCCACAGATCGCAACCTCGTCGCGCAGGAGTTGTTGCTCTTCGAGAATGCCGGGAGTGACGACGTCGAAGACCTCGTCGATTCGACGTTTCAGAGCGGACGTATCTCGGTGCGCGTACCCATCGGCGATGCGGTGGCGTATCCGCCGTTCATCAGCGCAGTGGTCGAAGGCGCAGAGCGGCTCTTCGGCCCGAACGTGGAGGTCCGGGCTTCGGGCATCGTGCACGTGATTGGCGCGACCATGACGGCCGTGCTCGAAACCATGCTGCGCAGCTACGGGATGGCACTTGCGATCATCACGCCGTTGATGGTGTTGCTGATCGGGAAGGTGCGGGTCGGCCTGCTGGCCATGATCCCGAACCTGACGCCGGTGCTGCTGGCCCTCGGCATCATGGGCTGGGCCGATATCCCCCTCGACGCCTTCACGCTTCTCGTTGGAAGCATCGCCATGGGCCTCGCGGTCGACGACACCATCCACTTCATGCACAACTTCCGTCGCTACTTCGACGAGGCCGCAAACGTCGAGGTCGCCGTGCGCAAGACCCTCGAAACGACCGGCCAGGCGCTCCTCTTTACGAGCATCGTCCTGTCTCTCGGCTTCGCGATCTACACCCAGGCCTACCTCACCAACCTCTTCTACTTCGGGTTGCTCACTTCGCTGACGATCGTGTTTGCCTTTCTTGCCGACATCGTTCTCGCCCCCGCGCTGCTCGTGAAGGTCTTTTCGGCCGAGAAGACCGCGTGATCTTCGTCGGCGGGTTGGTGGACGGATCGAGCACGCAGATGCCACCGACATGGCCCCACGTCTTGCCCGTGTCCATCGCGAGGAAGATGGCGTCACTTGCCGAAAGTTGGGTGACCTTGTGTTTGCGTTCCATCGCCTGACCGAGCCTCCGGTTGGGGGGAGTGTCAGAATAGCGAGGGGGCGCGAGTTGCTCGATCCGCGAGCAGGGGCGATGCTGCACATGCGGGCGTCCGAACGGCCTGTCGAGCAGATCAGGAGCGAGTGCCCAGAATGCGTCCGAATCCACCGCGCGTTGTCGTCATGGCTTTCGGGCTGCCGACCGGCGAGGGGTGCCCGTGGACCCGGTGAGCCAGGGAGCGCTGGGGGCGGCTGCGGCCCTGATCGTGGCCAGGCCCGAGCATGCGCGCCCGGTCGCGTTGTTGGGCGCGCTTTCAGGCATGGCGCCGGACCTCGACGTCTTCATCCAGTCGCCGCGCGACCCCTTGTTCTTTCTCGAGTACCACCGGCAGTTCAGCCACGCCCTGGTCTTCATTCCCGTTGGTGCGTTGCTCTGCGCCCTGCTGGCCAGCCCACTGTTGCGTGGCAGGCTGTCGATTCGTGAGGTTTATCGAGCCTGCCTCCTCGGCTACGGGAGTCACGGTTTGCTGGACGCCTGTACGTCCTATGGCACGCAGCTGCTGTGGCCGTTCTCGGACCTGCGCATTGCCTGGAACAACGTGTCGGTGGTCGATCCGCTCTTCACGGTTCCTTTGTTGATCGGCATCGTCGTTGCTTCGATGCGAAAGACGCCGCGGTTCGCGCAAGTTGCGGCGGTCTGGGCCGTGGCCTACCTGCTCGTTGGCGCTGCGCAACGCGAGCGTGCCGAGATGGTGGGGGGTGAAATTGCGTCGAGTCGTGGGCATCAACCGATCGAGTTGGTTGCGAAGCCTGCGTTCGGGAGTCTGCTGCTCTGGAAGACCATCTATGAATACGAAGACCGCTACTACGTCGACGCCGTACGGTTGGGCTTGAGCGCCAGATCGTTTCCGGGACAGAGCACGAGTAAACTGGATCCACGCCGCGACCTGCGTTGGCTTTCGCCAGGGAGCCAGCAAGCTCGCGACATCGAACGCTTTCGTTGGTATTCGAGCGGGTATCTGGCCCTCGACCCCGCAAGCAGAAACCGCATCATCGACGTCCGCTATTCGATGGTGCCGGTTCGCATCGAGGCGTTGTGGGGGATCGTGCTGAACAGGGGGGCAGCCCGCGATGCCCACGCCGGCTTCTTCACTTCGCGAAAGCCGAGCGCAGAACATCGGAAAGAAACGCTGCGGCTCTTCTTCGACTAGCAGGTCGTTGCGACAGACTGGAGTGCAACGAATGAAGTCCGTCCTCGTAACCGGAGCAAACAAGGGCATCGGCCTGGCCGTCGTCGAGGCCATCCTGCGCGAACAGCCGGGGTACCGGGTGATTCTGGGGTCCCGGAACTCCGACCGGGGAAAGGCCGCCAAAGAGGCCCTGCAAGCGAGCGATGAATCCTGGCCCGATCGAATCCATGTATTGGAGATCGATGTCGGCAGTGATCGGTCGGTGTCGGAAGCCGGGGCACGGCTGGCAGCGCAGATCGGCGAAGCGACTTCACCCCTGTATGGCGTCGTCAACAATGCGGGCGCAATCACGGGGAGTGTGCGCGAAGTGCTGGATGTGAACGTCCGTGGCATTCACCGGGTATGCGAGGTCTTCGCGCCGCGGGTCGAGGCAGGCGGTCGGATCGTGAACGTCACTTCGGCTTCGGGCCCGAACTTCGTGACCCGATGTGACGCGCAGAGACACGCCTTCTTTACCGACGAGGACATGACCTGGGAGCGACTCGAGCGGTTCATGCAGGAATGCGCCGAACTCGATGACTTCGCGTCTCTCGGGATGGACAGCGACTCGGCCTACGGCTTGTCCAAAGCCTGCGCGAACGTGTTGACGATCTTTCTTGCCAGGCGTCATCCGGAACTGTTCGTCAACGCCTGCACACCCGGCTACATCAACACCGATCTCGGGAGGGAAACGCTCGGTACACGAACCCCCGAGGAAGCCGGCATGAAGACTCCCGCAGACGGCGCGCGGGTGATCATGAAACTGCTGTTCGATGCGCCTCGCGGAAGAGGTCACTACTACGGCAGCGACGGTCTGCGTAGTCCGATCGACCACTACCGGGCGCCGGGGTCCCCCGAACACGCGGGCGACTGACGTCGCGCTTTCGAGTCCGGAATCCGTGGTGCCGTGCCTCGGCCTCCGAAGTAGTATTGCGGTGCGATAGGGAACAGCGTTCACGAGCAATCGAGAGGGACCGTTCAATGATTCGCCACGCCGCCTGTGATCGATCGATGAAGGGTAGAGTTCGACGACTGCACCACCGCGCAACCCTGCGCCCTGCGATTCTGCAGCTCGTCGGGTTCATCATGGTCGCGTTGACTCCGATCGCATGGAGCACGTCAGCCATTGCCGTGGACTGGCAGCCCTACGAGATCGGCATCGCGAACCGTGAAGCAGGGCGGATGCGCGCGCTAGCCGAGAGGTTGAGCAAGCAGAACGTCTTCTATCAGCGGCATCTCGCGGGCGTGCAGAAGCGCGACATGCACGGCCCGGTCAACGAGATCGACCGCATTCTGGAACAGCTCAACCGCGGCAGCACGTACTATTCCGTTGCGGGTCCCCCGAACGAGCAAGCAAGGCTAAAGCTCGCCGCAATCGATGAGGCCTGGATACCCGTACGCAAGCTCGCACTCGCAAGCCCCTACGACTACCTGCGACGCGCCCAGCAGTTCGTCCCGCCCGAAAGCCCGCGCGGCGACCCGTTGGTTCTCGCCGGGTTCGACAAGCTGGCGGCCCGGTTCATCAGTCAGGTCGAAAAGTTGATGGACGTCTACTACGCGGAGTGTGTGAAGACGAACTACCAATTGTGCGATGTGTCGCGACGTTCGGGGCAGCCCACCATGCTGGCCGAGCGGGTGATGAAGGAAATCGTCTTCATCCACGCGGGCATCGAGCCCGAGAAGAGGGGGAAGCGACTCGCCGAATCGGTCGAGCTGTTCGATTCGAATTGGGTGGGTTTCGGCAAAGCCTCTCTGTACCAGGCGGCGGTCGACCCCTCGCGCGGGGAGGATGGACAGTTCATCGCAGGTCTGCGCAAGAGCATCGACCGTAACTGGACCACGCTCCGCGGAGAAGCCAACCTCGCGATGGAGGGGCGCGTAGACGAAGTCGATCTCGCCGCGATGCTGACGGTTCAACGCAGTGTGGTGGACGAGTTCGAACGATTCGTCGCGGTGATCGGCCGCTTCGCCGCGGGCGGATTCGGCCGCTAACGAAAACCCGGACCCCACAGGAGAGATTCATGTTCAGTCACGTGATGGTTGGCGTAAGCGACATCGAGGCATCCAAGCGGTTCTATGACGCCATCTTCGCGACCCTCGGCCTCGGTCCGGGCGTCGACAACAACGGGCGGTACTTCTACGTGAGCCCCGACGGCGTCTTCGCCATCACCATCCCCATCGACGGTGAGTCCGCGTCACATGGCAACGGAAGCACGATCGGTTTCAGGGTGGAGTCCGCCAAGCAGGGCAACACCTGGCACGCGGCCGGTGTTGCGAATGGTGGAACGGCCGTCGAGGAGCCTCCGGGGCCGCGCGAGAGCGGGATGTATCTCGCCTACCTGCGGGACCCGGACGGGAACAAGCTCTGCGCTCTTTGTCCTCCGAGCTGAGGGCTTTGCCCAGCCGGCTGATGGCGCCTCGGTGAAGCAACTCGATCAGTAGGCCCGCCAACGCCGCTTGATGTGTGCCTGGCGGATGGCGATTTCGGCTCGTCGTTGTTCGGGCGTGATTCGCGGTGTGTCTGCGGGCAGAACCTGATCCAGGCGTTTCAGCTTCGTCACGAAGGCTTCGGCGGTGGGCATCTTGTCGGCCGGCGGATCCTCGCGAAAGACGAACCGCATCGCGTGTTGTCCGTAGTCGTAGCCGGTGGTCGCGACCCAACCCTGGTAGCCCGGATCGGCTATCGAAATGATGTAGTACCGCGAACCATCGCTCGATACCGGCAGTTGATGTCCCGACAAGCTGCTGACGTGATTCTGCTGGTCCGGCCCCTCGAACCAGAGGTTGCCCAGCTGCATCCCGATGTAGTGAGGCTCTACTGGAGCCGTGACCTTGACGACCAGTGCTTCATCGGGGGCTAGCTGATACAAGCCGCTCGCGTAGAGCTGGCGCGAGCCCGCCACTCCCCCGGCCGTGAACGGCGGCGCCGGTTGATTGATGCCGTTGAGGGGCAGGTTGCGGCGGCCGTCTCCATTGGCGTCGTCCCGCATTTCGAGGGGGAACTTCTGCAGGAGGTTCCAGAAGCGGATCTGTTTCGGGAGTTCATCTCCGATTCGCTTCAAGCGTTTCGCAACGAAGGCGGCGTCGATCGGTGCCTTGGTTTCACCGATGGCGTCCTCGCGAACGATGTCCAACTCGAGTGCGGCTTCGAATTCCCAATCCGAAAAGATCTCTCGAACCGCCAGCCAGCGCGCTTCGGCCAACCCGGTTTCACCCGTGGACGCACAGGTCATGGTCTTGCGGGTCGGCAGGAAGTTGCCGCGATGGTCGGCCGGCTCTTCCGGACCGATCAGGATTTCGAACCGATTCCCCTCGAGCTTCAAATCGAACACGTTGATGAATGCGAGCGTCTGGCTCTTGCATTGCGCCATTTCCGCTAGCTCACCCGTCGCTCCGGGAACGTCGGTGATCGTCTGAAAGGTAACCATGCGCGGCGCCTTGGGGCCCGTGCGTCCGCGGGAGGAGTCGCGCCATTCGCGCGTGTCCGCGGCAGTCCCTCGCACCCGGTAGTAGGCGTTCGGATCCAGCGGCGCCTTCAGGTACATGGTGTCGGGGTTTTCGGCGGTCCACTTGCGCAACATGTCTATCGAGCGATGGAATTCGGGGAAGCGCGGGTCCATGCGCATCTCGAGTTCGATCATGCGCCCGATATGGCCGAGCGCATAGCGGTACCCCTCCGCCAGGTTGCGTTCGGTGGGGGCCGGTGGGAAATCCTTCGGGTCGGTGAGACTCGCCTGCGCGCGCTCGAGACCCGCGACGAACTCGCCCCAGGCTTCGCCCAACTGGGTGCGATGGTCGGAGGGTTCTGCGCCAACAGTCGGCACGGGGGCCACGAGGAAAGCCAGCAAGAGGGTCGGCACCAGAATCACTGCAATGCGCCACGCTACGTCGTTCATCGCGATCTTCTCCCAAGGCAGGCGCCTCCATTCACACGATGGGTGGAGACGACGCTTCTATGTATGTCACGCGTGTCGGGGCTGCTTGTCGAAGCGCACTCCGCACAATTCGAGCAGGGCCGGAAGCAAGAGGAGATCGGCGAGCAGGGCGGTGGTGAACGAGATCCCGATCAGGAAGCCGAAGTGGGCCATCCCCTGGTGTTTGGAGGTCGTGAGGATCAGGAACCCGAGCACGAGGATCACGGATGTGAAGGTGATGGCCTGTCCGACCTCCGAGATGGTCGACGCAATCGCACGTCGGGTGTCACCCGTTTCGAGCGCGAAGGCGCGGTAGTGGGTGATGAAGTGGATCGTGTCGTCCACCGCGATCCCGATGATCAACGGTGCGATGATCAGGGTGTCGGCATCGAGCGGGATTCCCGAGAGCCCCATGACACCAAAGGTGATCAGCACCGGATAGACGTTCGGGACCATGGCTACGAGCCCCGCCCGGGGTGAGCCGAAGACGATCAAGAGCAGCACCGTCACCACGACGAGCACGAGGCCGAAGCTCTGGATCTGTGCGCGACCGATGTAGTCCGCCATGCGCATGACGAGTGGCAGGCTCCCCGTGATCCCGACTTCGAGGTCCGGGTAGTCCTTCGAGAGCGAATCGAACACGCTTTGCGCACGCGCCTGAACGGTCTCGAAGAACTCGACGTATTCCGACGACCCGTAGTTGAACATCCTTACGTTGATCCGCGCCTCGCTGTAGTCGTCGGGCACGAGCAGTTCGCGGTCTTCGGGGTTGGCGAGGTCGAAGAGCAGCAGCGTCTGGGCCAGCATCGGACGCTCCTGGGGGATGCGATACATCTCCTCGCGGTCCTCGTTGATGGCCTGGAAGGTGTTCTTGACCACGTCGGTGAGGGAGTCCGTGCGCACCACGAACTCGGGATGTTGTTCCTCGAGCAGCAGTTGCATCGCCTCCATCGCGTTCAGCACGCGTGGATCCTTCAACGCATCCGTTTCGCCGAAGTCGAGGTAGATCTCCATGCCCTGGGTGCCACCCATCACGCGGTCGACCAGGTCGTGGGCCGCACGAATCGGCAGTCCGGGGCGGATGATCTCGACGAGGTTCGAGTCGACCTGGACCCGGCTCACGCCATAGGCCCCAATCGCGCCGACGATCGCGAACACGACGACGATCGGTACGGGCCAGCGGCTCGGGACGGGCTCGAGGGTGCGGAGCATGCGTTGCACCCACGGTGTGCGGGTCGAATCTGCGGTCGACGCCTCGCGACGAACGGGGGCCCACGAGTCGAGCATGAGCGGCAGCAACACCATCGTGAAGGCGAAGGCGAACGTGACGCCCAGCGCCGCCGCCAGCCCGAAATTGCGAATCGGCGGGAGCGGAACGAAGGCGAGCGAGAGCATGCCGAGCGCAGTCGTCACGCTGGTCAGCAGGCAGGCCAGCCCGGACTTGCGGAACACGTGCTCGAGCGCCGAGGCGTGCTCCGCGCCTTTGCGGCGCCAATGCAGGTAGCCGGACATGATGTGCACCGAGTCCGCGATCCCCACGACGAGGACCAGGATCACGAGCACACTGATCATCAGGCTGAGCTTCAAGCCGAACCATCCCAGGAGACCGAGGGTGACGACGGTCGAGAAGCCCACGATGGCGATCGGCCAGACGACGCCGGAAAGCGATCGGAAGAGCACACCGAGAACCACCATCATGATCAGCAGTGCGCCCGAGAACAGGGCGTCGAGTTCGTCGACCAACACGTCGTTGAAGAAACCCATGATCATCGGGTTGCCAACGGCGTGGAAGTCGAGCGCTTGTGCGAACTGGGGGCTCGACGTCACCCCTGTGACGGCACGCGCGAATGCGGCGTACTCGACCATCGTGGTCGGCTTGCTGCTGGGGAGCGCGGTTTCACTCTCGTCCGCGTCGAAGGCTCCTTCGATCGCGTCCTCGCCATTGGATTCGGGTGGAAGGGCGCCGAGGTCGGTGCGGATCCAGATGCCTCCATAGCGCGAGTCGCCCGACATGTAGAAGCGCGGGTAGTCCTTGTGGGCGAGCGCTCGACGACGCAGCGCTTCGCGCTCTGTAGTCGATTCCGGGATGTGTTCGATGAAGTCGCGCGAGACGAGGGTGTCGCCCCGAACCTCGAGGTAGCTGGCATTGATGATCGTGGTGACGTCGAGGATGTGCTCGAGGGCGGCTGTGTCCGGCGAACTCGGCTCGTCACTTGCGTCGAGCAGGGCCTGCCCGACGCTGCGGACCGCTTCGAGGGAAGCCGGCGACAGCACGTCGCCATCCCGCGCTTCGTAGACGATGTAGACCCCCTCGTCGCTACCGAAGGTGTCCTTGAATCGCTCGTGGAGCAGGCGCACGGGGTCGTCCTCGAAGAAGAACGACTCCATCGTCATGTCGATCTCGAGCCGGCCGAGACCGGCGCCCGTCACGACCGCGAGTGAGATCGCAACACTCCATACCACCAGGCGTCGTTCGAGAAGCCTGGCGGGCAGGGCGGCGAAGAAGCGGTTCAGGGCCTCGAGTGTGTCGTGCACGACGACGCTTCAGCTTTCGTTGCCCAGGCCCTGCGCGACGATCGGGATCATCACCGCCACTCCCGCGACCATCGAAAGCGCGCCGATGGGCGTGAAATTCATGGCCGCACCCAGCCCGGCCCCCGCGAGATAGATGGTTCCCGAGTGAAATGCGGCTCCGACGATCAGCAGGATCGAAGCAGCCTTGGTGAGCATTGCGGTTGGATCGCCAACACGGCAGATCAAGTAGCCGAGCACGATGTTGAGCAGCGCCTCGAGATTGCCGTGCGAGTGGGCCGTCGCGAGAAGATGCTTCGCCGTGCTCTGGGCCCAGTCCGGGTCCTGTGCCTGTCCCTTGTTCGCGAGGTACATCCCGAGACCGAGGGTCGTCAGGAAGTAGACGAGACCGAAAAGGATGTTCTTCTTGCCGATGGTGTTCCGCATTGCTTTCGCCTCCATGCCGGGACAGGTGCCGTGCTCTTCACGGCCACGGGTCGCGAGAATAGGACGTTCGAAGCCCTGCTCGCATGGGCCGTCTTTTCCTTGACGCGATAGACCGGATCATGTGTGATCGATCCCCCAGCCCGGAGCACCAGGAGAAGTAGATCGATGGAAGTGACCCATGGAGCACTATGACGTCTGCGTGATCGGCGCCGGCTATGGCGGCGCTACCGTCGCGGCCCTGCTCGCCAAATCGGGGCGGCGTGTCGCGCTGATCGACAAGACCCCCGTCGCTGGCGGCAAGGTGCAGACGGTCGATCGCAAGGGATACCGCTTCGAGATGTTCGGCGCGGTCGGCATCCCGGCACACGACTCGCGTTTTCACGAACTCGTCGAAGAACTCGACATCGGTGACCAGGTCGAGTTCCTCATCCCGGAAGGCGACGCCGCTTCGGTGCGCTACAAGACGCCGGCCGGTGAGTGGCGCGTCATGTACAGCCCCCTTCGCCAGACCGGTGCTCCCAAGGAAATGGAAGACCTGCGCCGCGTCTTCGACGCAACCGACGAAGACCTGGACGCGATGGCAAAGCTTTATGCGACCGCATTGTCACTCACCGACGACGAGATCGCGGCGCTCGACGACGTGGGCATGCTGGAATGGATGAAGCCGTTCGGTCTTCCGAGCGGGCTCGAGAGCCAGATCTGCATGAACCTGAACACGTTGTTCGTCGTGGCCGTCGATCGCCTCGCGGCCTCCGAGGCCATCCTTGCGATGCGGCAGCAAGTGCTCGGAGGTGCGGGGCGTTACAGCGTCGGTGGCTATGCGCGCCTGGCAGAAGCCTGCGCGAACTATGTCGTGAAGCAAGGGGGTGTGTTTCTCAGCCGTCAGCGTGTCAAGCGGATCGTCGTCGATGGCGGCCGTGTGGTGGGAGTCGAGACGGACCGCGGCGAACTGCGGGCCGATGCCATCGTGAGCAACGCCGGCATTCAACCCACGGTGCTCGCGCTTGCGGGTGCCGAACATTTCCCGAGCGACTACGTCGATCGCGTTACCGCACTCGAACCCAGCTGGGCGATCGCCGGCTATCGCTACGTGCTCGACGAGCGCATCTTCGACGCGGCGTTGATCCCGATCTTCTCCGATCAGAGTTGGCTCGACGAAGCGCGTTATCAGGACATGGCGCGCGGTGTCTGGCCCGACGTCCCGTTGATCGCAGTCGACGTTCCGTCGGAATTCGATCCGAGTTTGTCTCCGGTGCCCGGTCATCAGATCGCAAACTGCCAGGTCTTCTGCTCGCCCGATCCCAGGTCCACACAGTGGAAGGAAGCGATCGAGCGCGCCGACGAGATCTTGAACGAGCTATGGCCCGACCTCGAAGATCACATCATCCGCAAGGAACCCTACGGCCCCAGAGCCATCTCGAGTCTGAGTCGCGACTCGGTGCTACCCGGTTGCGGCGGAGAAGCGGTCGGGCTGGCTCAAGTCGTGGGCCAGGTGGGCAGCATGAAGCCCGACCCCCGCACCCCGCTGCCGGGCTTGTATCTCGTAGGCTGCGATGCAGGCGGGCGAGGCGCTGGCACCCATCAAGCGGTGGATTCCGGCTTCAACGTCGCCGCGATGGTAGACGCGGACCTGGGCTGACTTCAGGGCATCAGAGCGCACCGTTCTCGACGAACCCTCCTACGACCACGGCCCGCGGCACGATCTCGTGCAGTTCGTTGATCGGGATTTCGAGCGGGCTGTCATCCAGCACGACGAAGTCCGCGCGCTCCCGTACTTGAAAGTGGGTTGTCGACCGTGGCCGGCTACTTCAACACTTCCCGCAACGAGACGTTCTTCCCGCCCTTCAGCAACTTGATCTGTTGTTCCAGCCATCCTTCGAGCCAGAAGTTGCCGGTGGTACGGAAGGTGCGGGCGTCTTCGAGCAGCGATTCGTGCACGTCGATGGAAAGAGCGGTGGCGGCTTCGTTGCCGGGCTCGGCCGAGAGCGCGATGTCGAGCAGGTGGAGGGCTTCTTCGCGCTGGCCCGCTGTCGCTTTCTTCTCCGCCCGATCGATGATCGCCTGCGCCCCGGCGAGTTCGAGCAGATCGGCGTGGATCGCCTTCTGCGGAACGCTGTAGAGCTCGGTGGTCGATTCGTGCTTGAACCAGCCGGCGTAGTTCTCCCAGATCGCCCGAATGCTCCAGGCCACCATGCCGTAGCCCTCTCCCACTTCGCATTCCGGGGGGAGGGTGATCTCCTGCTGAAGCGTCGCGAGGTCCTTGCCCTGGTTCATGCCTTCGACCACGGCGTCGTGGACGTAGTGGATCGCGTCGCGGTAGGCGGTGACTTCTCGTTGGATGAGTTCGGCACCGACAACGGGTTCGTGGTGGCCGTAGAGGATCATCTCGGGTTCGAGGTCGAGGACTGTCTGTGCGGCCTGCGCGCAGACCAGCGCATCGCGGTAGCGATCGCCGCGGATCGTCACCAGGTTGGGGAAGTGACCGAACGGACAGCCGAAGAGGTTTCCGGTGAAGACGATGCGGTGCTGGGGAAGCCAGACGACCAGGGAGTCGTTGGTTTCTGCGCCCATCTGTCCAATGACCACGACATCGAGGCCACCGATCGAAAACTCGTAGCGGTCTTCGAAGGTGATGTCCGCGGTCGGGCGGTCCTGCCGGTTGATGTCCTTGTAGCCGGAAGCGGCGAAGTGTTCGAAGGCCTCGAGAAAGGCCTCGGTGAAGCGGAATGCGGACCGCGCCTGGCGAAAGCCCCCCAGTCGCGCGTCGTAGGTCTGATGCTCCTCGTTGTTCGCGTGAGCGATCAGCTGCAGGCCCGGGTTGCGATCGCGGAAGTACTGGATGCCCCCAACGTGATCCGTATGCCCTTGCGTCACGATGGCGTACTTGATGGTGCCGTCGATTTCGCCCGCGAGTTCGGCGAAGTTGCTCTGGTGGACGGGCGCTTCGAGTCCCATGCCCGAGTTGATGAGGATGTTCCCTTCCGGCGTCTCGATCAGGTACGTGTTCGAACAACCCTCCGACATGGAGATGAAGTCGTTTACGCGTGTGCACCAACCGAAGCGCGCGGGGCTGGGGGCGACGGGGCGGGACTTGTAGAGCGGTTCTCCTCGGTTGCTCATGGCGAGGTTCCTTCAGCTATTTCCTGGTGTGCGTGGTCGGTGAGTCGGGGGCCGGGCCGGGGGAATGGCTACATCACCGAGAAACCACCATCGACGCAGAGCGTCTGGCCGATGATGAAGCGTGCGCCTGGGCTCGCCAGAAACAACACGCTCGGTGCGATGTCTTCGGGCACGCCCCAACGTCCCATCGGGACCCGTGCCAACTCGGCGGCCTCGACGGCTTCCATGCCTTCCATCTTCATGACCGATGTCATGCCGGTTTCGATCAGGCCCGGGGCGACGGCGTTGACGCGGATGTTCTCACGCGCCCACGAAACACCCATGTTGAGGGTGGCCTGGACGATGCCGGCCTTGGCCGCGCCATAGCCCGGTACGAGCGGCACCGCGCGAAAGGCGGACATGCTCGCGCAATTGATGATGCTGCCGCCGCCTTCGATCCCACTCTTCACCAGTACGGGTTTGAGGGCGACCGAGAGCCGGAAACTGCTGACCAGCAGCAACTGCAGTGCTTCAGCGAAGGTGTCGGGGTTCCATTCGTCCTTGGCGACGAGGTTCGATCCCGCGTTGTTCACCAGGACGTCGAGTCGATCGATGCCGCCCGCGAGCGCGTCGAGTGACGCGCCGTCGGTCATTTCGACCTGCCGGTAGTCGAAGCGTGTGAGATCGCGATCGTACTCGGATGCCTCGGCTCGCCGTCCGGTGATGATGACTTCTGCGCCCGCGTCGGCGAACGCGCTCGCAACACCATGGCCGATCCCCGAGGTGCCACCGGTGACGAGCACGCGACGGCCTGCGAAGTCGAAGCTGAGACCTTCCATTGGGTCACTTCCTTTCGAGCGTGAGGGTTCTGGCAGAGTTCGTTGGAGTGCCGGTTTGCCGGTTAGAAACCATCGGGACGCATTGCCGCGTCCCCACCACCATCGACCCACATGATGCTGCCGTGCACGTACGAAGCGTCCGTGCTCAGCAAGAAGCAAATGGCGCGCGCGATCTCATCGGGCTTCGCGCGTCGGCCGAGCGGAATGGGCAATGCGTCGACGCTGCGTCCCAACACGGGGTGGTCGGCGGCACCGCGAAACAGGGGCGTTTCGGTAGTGCCGGGTGCGATCCCGTTCAGGCGAACGCCGGCCTCGCCCCATTCGGTTGCGCGCTTGCGCACGGCGCGCGCCAGTGCGTGCTTCGACATCGGGTAGGCGAGGGCGGCACCCGCTTCGGGCAGCTCGGCGATCGCGCGCTCTTCGTCATCGTCGAGCATGGCCTGGATGAAAGGGGAATCTTCGGAGATGAGCCCGGGCATCTGCGCCGAGTTCGAGGAGACGACGACTGCGGCGGCGTCGGGTTGGCCCTTCATGGCGACCGCGAGCCCGTCGAGCACCGCGAGGGCACCGAAGTAGTTCACCCTGGGTACGAGATCCGCCTGTTCGATGTGACCGCCAACGCCGGCCGCCACGACCAGCTTCTGGATCGCCCCACCCGCTGTTTCGAGTACGCCCGCAACCGCTTTGCTCCGCCCCTCGGGCGTCGAGACGTCGGCGATCACCTCGGCATCGTGCAGGTCGACGCCGACGACACGCATCCCGTCTGCTTCGAGCAGTTGGCGCACTGCGTTTCCGATACCTGACGCGCTTCCGGTTACGACTGCAATGTTCGACATCCGGGCTTCTCCTGTCGGCGATGACATATTTAAGCTAACTAACTTAAACGTATCCAGAGTTGAATCGACCACGCCGGCGAAATCGACGAATCAGAACAACAAGGCCATTTCGAGGAAGGATATGGATTCAGAAGATCATCTGAATACTGGCGAGCCGGCACTTCGACCGGGCACCCTGGCCACGCGCATCCGCATCCTGAGGGCCGCCGAAGAGCTCTTCTCCGCCGGCGCGATCGACGCCGTCTCGTTGCAGCGGATCGGGCGCGAGGCCGGTCAGCGGAATCACTCCGCGGTCCAGTATCACTTCGGGGACAAGGAGGGGGTGCTGATCGCGATCCTCGATCGCCACACACCGGCCATCAGCGAACACCGCAACGCGCTACTCGACGAGATCGAAGAGCGCGGGCAAGCCGCAGACCTGCGGCGGCTCGCCGAAGCCTTCGTTCTGCCGGTCGTTCGCAAGGCGCAGGACCCCGATGGTGGGATGGCCTACGTCCGGATCAGCGCACAGCTGATCGGACATCCCGAACACACCCTCGTTCGGCTCGATGAGGCACGCGGTCGTGCGGCATCTCGCCGGCTTGCTCGTCTCGCTACCGCCGCCGGCCCCGAGACCCCGAGCGCATTCGCGTTACCCCGTTTGATGACGCTGACGGGACTTCTCTTCCACGGCATCTCCGACTGGTCTCGCGTGCTCGAAGAGCGCGAGGGCGCGATCAGCGAAGGCGCTTGGTCGGTGATGACCGAGCACCTGGTGACCGTCGTGGCCGCACACTTCGCGGTCGAGGCTGGTAGCAGCCCGTGATGCGACATCTCAGGTGACGCTACTTGCAGCGACTCGCCAGCCATTCGATCACGAGTCGCGTCAGGCGAATGCGGCTCTGGGAAAAGGAATGATCTCCGGGGATCGTGTGGTGCGCGAGGTCGATCGCTTCGTCGCCGCGATAGGCATTCACGACCGGATCGAAGACGGTTGCCGGGGGCAGGACCTTGTCTTGCGAGCCCGTGATCATGAAGACGGATTTGCCCCGTAGTCCCGGGCCGAAGAGCCTCGTGTCGAGTTCCTTCACCGGCACTGCGGTGAGTTCTTTACGCATCTCCCTGCCGTCGAAGTCCGCGAGCATGAAGAGCGCGTCGGCATAGGTGAGAAAACCCAACGAAGCGGGGTCGCCGCTCTCGATGCCTGCAGCCATTGCTCCGAGGTTCGCCGGCGCCATCGCGCCAACGCACGCGACAGCGCTGCTCCGCTGGCCGAAGGCGAGGGCCGCGAAGCCGCCCATCGAATGCCCGAGCAAGCTGATCTTGTCGGAAGCAACGCGATAGCGGGGGGCGTTGTCGCGCAAGAAGTTCACCGCGGCTTCGACATCGTCGGCCAGCCCGGTAAGGCGGTAACTCCCCTCGGCCCCCCAGGCCCCGCGGTAGTGAAAGAACATCGCGTTGAAACCTGCGCGCCTGACCGCCTGGGCGATGTCGAGGTTCTTCTCGTTCCCGGGCAGCCCGTGAAGCAGCACCACGGTGGGGTGGGGCCCCTTGCCGTTCGCGAGATACAAGAGCCCGGGAAGCCGCGCCCCATGGCTCTCGAAAGTGAGTTCTTCGACAGCGGGAGGGAAGGCGGGATCGGGAACCGGGTCTTTGCCAAGCGCTGCCGAAACGTCGGTGCTGGCGGCCGCGGTTCCCGCGAACCATCCCATCAAGATGGTGAGCAATGCGATTCGCACGAGGCTACTCCTTGGTGGACTCTCCAATGAGGATGGAATTTGTAGCGGATCGCGCGACCGCCGTGTCCGCTGGCGCTACGCGAGGAGCGGGAATGAAGCTCTACACGTCGCTGATCGAAGTCGAAACGCAACGGCCGAGGGAATTGGTCGACATCACCCGGTAGGCTCGGGTCGAGGTCGAGCGCTCGGGTGTCACGGAAGGTCTCTGCGCGCTCTACGCGCAGGGCGCGACAGCAGCGCTGATGATCCAGGAAAACGACGACCCCAACCTTCCCCTCGATGTCCTCGACTGCCTCGACGGGCTGGTCCCGCCGGCTGTGCCGTGCAGTTCGAAGACCCCGAGTTCGAAGCACTCGGACGCGACACCGTCTACTACGTGCGCGCGCTGCAGCACCCCACACCGGCGATCAACGGCGCGAACCTGCGCACCCGGTTCGTGGGCGGACGGCCTGTTTCATTGCAGCCGTGCCGACGGGGGACGGGTTCCGACCCCAGCGACGATTGCCTGGCCGACGTGCAGGAACGTGCGTGGTCGTCGCCCATCTTCGTCGACTACGAGAGCTGACCTACCGCGCAGCACCCTCGCCCGTTTCTGCCGCGTACAGGCCCGGCAGGAAGTCCGCGAGATAGCCCATCTCCTGAATCGCGTGGGTCATCAGGTAGACCGCGGCCGTCTCGTCGACCGCCAGCGACCGCGCCAGGAAGGTGTTGCCGATGACCCCTTCCAACGAGGGGACCACCCTGTTGCCTTCGCGCTTGCCTACATCGCCCATCCAGAACACCGAGCGCATTTCTGCGCCCCATTCCATGTCTCGGATGATGTGGCACATGGTGGCGACGTTGATGGGTTCTTCGAGAAGCCCCGGCCGCGCGCAGATGATCCAGCGATCTGCTCGATCTTCGACTTCGCCGAGCAGCTCTTCCGGTGGGATGAATTGAATTCGCAGCTTGGCGAGTTCCGGTCCGATGTACTCGTGCACGAGATGGCTTGCGCCTACGACTTCGCCCGGAACCTTGTTCTCCCAATCCATCCAGATGTGCGCCGTTGGATGCCAGCGCTTGTAGTGCTCGGTCGTCTGCATGTAGTCCGCGAACCACCATCGGACCATCTTCGCTTTGACCTTCGGCATGCGCGTCAGCGCACGCACGAGGAAGATGCCGTTCGGCTGGCGCTCCACACCAGTCTCGAACTCCGAATAGTCCTCGACCAGCAGCCCGCTCAGGTCACGCCTGGCTGCGAAGGGGTTCCATCCCAGGGTGGCGAGGACGAGCGCGATGACTGCGACGAATCCTGCTTTGTGCTTCATGCTGGCATGGCCTTTCGTCGACTGGGCTGGAGTCACCTGCCAGGTGGGCAAGCACGAGTCGGGGTCGCAGCGTAGCGGAGGGTGGGTCTGTGACGGGTCCTACGGCGGTAGAGCTCAGAGGACTCTGCGATGCCGCCGCACCAGCAATCGCTAGAGTGCCTCCATGCTGGTTTCACATTGGGCAGACATCGACATCGAAGCGCCTCTCGCTGACTTCAAAGAGCGGGGCTACGCGCGCCTCGGTCGAGTACTCGAACCCGACGGGGTGGCCGCGCTCGCTGCACGATCGAATGAGCTGATGCTGGGCGAGCGGTCCATCCCCGGTCTCTTCTACCAGCACGACTCTTCGACGGGGCGGTACGAAGATCTCGAGTTTGGCGCGGGTTGGGTTGGTCCTTCGCTTCGCTACCGCAAGCTCGAGAAGCTCGAACTCGACCTGCTCTTCCTTGCGTGGATCGAAAACCCGCTGTTCGCGCGAATCGCACATGCCGTACTCGGCCGGGACGTCACGCTCTATCGCGCCGTCCTCTGGAACAAGGCGGCGCACGCCGGCATGGCGCTGCCATGGCATCAAGACGACGGTGCCTTCTGGGGGATCGATCGACCGCCGAGCCTGCAGATCTGGACGGCCCTCGACCCGGCGCCGCGCGAAGCGGGCTGCGTGGAGTTCGTTCCGGCAAGTCATCACGCCGGGCTCGCGACCGAACTCGGTGGGACGGTGCCGCCCGACCAACTGGAAGCAGAGGATGCCGAGCGCCGCGCAGTGCCCGTGCCCGTCGAAGCCGGTGAAGCCCTGCTGATCCACAACCACGTCTGGCACCGCTCGGGGCCCAACTCGACAGCGACTCCTCGTCGCGGCATCGGTCTTTCCTTTCTGAGCGGCGACACCCGCTGCAAGCGAAAGAAGCGCAAGCCGCGTGTGTTTCATCCCGTCTTTCGCGGCGCTTGATGCTCCGGACATTTCCGCTTCCGGGCTGGTAAGCTCGCGCGCCATGCCGGTCATCGATTGCCGAAACATCGTGAAGACCTTCGGCGACCGCACGATTCTCGCCAACGCCACGTTCACCATTCGACGCGGGGAACGGGTTGGCCTGGTGGGAAACAGCGGGAGCGGGAAGAGCACGTTGGCGCGTGTGATCGCTGGTCTCGAACCCCGTGATGGAGGTGAGATTTCGCTTCGCCGCGGTGCGCGGATCGATGTCCTCGAGCAGGAGCCGCGTTTCGAACCCGGCATGACGGCGCGCGAAGTCGTGCTCGGCAATCTCGTCGCATGGGGAAAAGCGAAAGACGCCTACGACGAGGTGACGGCCGAGATCTCGAGTGCAGCGACAACCACCAGCGACGCTGCGATGGAGGCGTTGGTTCATCGTCAGGCGGAGGCCGTTGATGCGGTCGAGCGACTCGGCGGTTGGGAGCGAAAGCACGAGGCGGAAGCCATCGTGGATCATCTCGGGATCGAGGACGCCGGACGTCTCGTTGAAGACATGTCGGGTGGCGAGCGCCGCCGTGTGGCACTCGCGCGTTTGTTGGTTGGCGAGCCAGACCTCGCCATCCTCGACGAGCCCACCAATCATCTCGACATCGAAACGATCGAGTGGCTCGAAACCTTCTTGCGAGATCGCTTTCGCGGCGCGCTGCTCTTGATCACCCACGATCGCTACATCCTCGACCACGTCGCGACCCGGACCCTCGAACTCCACGACGGCGAACTCGACAGCTACGACGGTGGCTACGAAACCTACCTCGAGGCCAAGGCCGAGCGCGTCGCACAGAGTGAACGCGTCGAACGCAATCGACAGAACTTCCTGCGACGAGAACTCGAGTGGTTGCGTCGCGGGCCCAAGGCACGCCGAACCAAACAGAAGGCGCGAATCGACCGGGCCCACGAAGCGCTGGGCAAGAAGGCTCCGAAGGCAGAGCGCGTTGCCGACCTTCGGGCCGAGACAATGCGCCAGGGCAAGACGATCCTGCAGACGAATGCGCTCACCCTGCAGCGCGATGGGCGCGTGTTGATCGATTCCCTCGACCTCGCGCTGTCGGCCGGGGATCGCATTGGCATCGTGGGGCCCAACGGCATCGGGAAGAGCAGCCTCTTGCTCTGCCTGCTCGGCGAACTCGAACCTGCGAGTGGCAACGTCGATGTGGGGTCCACGACGCGGATCGGGAGTCTCGATCAGGGACGCACGGGCCTCGACGACGATGCAACCGTGCGCGAAGCCGCAACCGGCGACCGGGGCTACGTCGAGCAGGGCGGCGAGCCCCTGCGAGTCGGCTCCTACCTCGAACGTTTCCTATTCGACAACGCGGCCCAACGAAAAAAGGTCGGCGTTCTCTCGGGGGGCGAGCGTTCGCGCGTCTGCCTCGCGCGTCTGCTATGTGAGAAGACCAACCTGTTGCTCCTCGACGAACCCACCAACGACCTCGACGTGTCGACGCTCGGTGCGCTCGAAGCCATGTTGCTCGAGTACGAAGGCAGCGCGCTGATCGTGAGCCACGACCGCTGGTTTCTCGACCGGGTCGCGACTTCGATCCTGGCGTTCGAGGCGGATGGGGAGGGGCGGGTCGAGCTGTTTCGGGGCAACTACTCCGAGTACGCCGAGAAGAGGGCAGCAGAGAGGCGGCGAGCTGCGAGTGCGAGTGTCGGTGCAGCTTTCGTCAAGCCCGGAGCGGCTGCGAAGCCTGTTGCGTCTGCCCCTGCGCCGAGCCAGAAGCTGACGTTCAAGGAAAAGCGAGAACTCGAAGGGCTCGTAGAACGCGTCGAAGCCGCCGATGCCGAAGTCGCCGCGATCGAGGCCCGGCTCTCGGACCCCGAGACCTACAAGGATGCCTCGGTCGACGTCGCGGAACTGACGCGGCAACTCGAAGCCGCTCGTGAACTGGCGAGCGAGCTGTTCGAAAGATGGGAAGCGTTGGAAGCGCGTTCGGAGCAAGGGGCATAGGCTGTCGGGGATGAGCGACGTGATGCCGTACCCGAGCACGGTGTTCTCGACGCTGGACGACGCTGCATGGGCTGGCTATCGCGAGCAGTGGATCGCCCATCTGGCGCCGGTCATCGAGCGCGTCCAACCCGATGTCATTCATTCGCATCATGTGTGGTGCATGAGTGGACTCGTCAAGGACCTGGCTCCCGACGTGCCGGTGGTGACGCACTGCCACGCGACTGGACTTCGGCAGATGGAACTGTGTCCGAATCGCGCTGCGGAGGTACGTGCCTCCGTTTCGCGCAACGAGCGCTTCGTGGTTCTGCACGGTGGTCATCGCGACGCACTGGTCGACAAGTTGGGCGTCGCGGAAACACGGGTACATGTCGTCGGCGCCGGCTATCGAGACTCGGTGTTTGCGGGCGGTACGAAGGGCGAGCGCGGTGCGACGATCGATGTCGTCTCCAGGCCGAAACGATTCAGTGCAGCGATGAAGGTGAATGCCAGCACGGCGTAGCGGGCGATGCTGCCGAGGAAGGTGAAGAGGGTGCTGTCCAGCTGCGCGTAGTGCTCGCCGGCTCGGGCAATCAGTCGAGCGATGCGGCCCGCGATCCAATAGCCGATGAGCAGTATCGCGATTGCGAGGAGAACGTTGGTCGCCCAATCGAGGGCGGTCGGCAGGGTTTGGTTCGCGTCGAGTCAGCCGAGCATCTCGTTCATGCCGTTCTCCCAAGAAATCGAAGCTCGATATGGACCAATGCGGTCGGGCCTTGTTTCGTCACACTCGAGGTAGCTAGGGTGTTCGAGAGCCGAGCGGTTCGCAGGCGCGCATCCTTGCTCGCCCTCAGCCAAGGAGAGACGCCATGCAGGTTGTACTCAAGATCTTCGGTGGCCTCGTTGGCCTCGTTGTTGCCGTCGTTGCCATCACCCTCGTCTACGCCCGCTTTCACGACGGCCCTGTCTCGATCATCGCGGGAGGTCCCTTTGCGTCGGGCGAACTCCATACGGGCCCCGAGCCGGATTGGTCGCCGATGCGAACGCGTCAGGAAGTCGAGTTTCAACTCCTCGATCCGCCACGCTCGCGTATCACGTGGGTCGCCGAGCACGAGGGCAAGCCGTACATCGTGTCGGGCTACATGAACTCGACCTTCGGAAAGATCTGGAAACAGTGGCCCCACGAAATAGAGAAGGACGATCGCATCCTTCTTCGCGTGGACGATGTGATCTACGAGCGAAGGCTCGTGCGGATCATGGAGGGGCCGATGGTGGCACCCGTCATCCGGCAGCTCTCGGAGAAGTACCTGGACGGCGCGTCGTTTGGCGATCCCGATGAAGCCGTCCGCAACGGCGACGTGTGGTTCTACGAGGTTGCACCGCGCTGATCACGGAGCAAGCGGCTGGGGAGTACGAGCGTGAAAGTGAAACTTGGTCTTGGCGTCGCCGTATGCGTGTTGCTGGTCGGTGCGTACTTCCTGGGTACGGTCAGCGCGAAGAGAGTGGTTTCGGCTCCTCCGGCCGAGTGGGCTGAGGGAAGCGCATCCGCGACGGCCTGGCGGGAACTCGCGATCAGCCTCGAAGCTGCGGGCGAGCACGTGTTCTCATCGACCCCGGATCCAGGGGAGCGACGGGAAGGGTTGGCCTTCCTGGCCGACCTGCTTTCGGCTGCCCTCGAAATGAAGGTCGCCAAGGGGGACGTGCGACAGCCGCGGTTCACCGACTGGATGTCCGACCACCGCAAGTTTCTCGGCGACACTCCCGACGCCGTCTATCACACCGCCGAGCTCTCTGCCGAGCACGGCTACGAGATCCGCGGTACGCGCAACGACGCAGAGTACCTGGGGTTCATGCTGTATGGGCGCGGTCTCAACGGATGGAATCGCGCAGCGGGGAATGTGTCGAGCGAGACGATGCGCTTCGACGACGAGGGGCGCTTCCGTCTCTTGCTGAGCCGCGAGCGGCCGGAGCTCGACGAACGCGCCGATTGGATCGCGCTCGAAGACGACGTCCACATGGTCATGGTCCGGCAGTACTTCCACGATCGGGCGACGAAGCGCGAGGCGCGCTTCACGATCCGTAACCTCGAACCGGTCGCCCCCACGCCCAAAGAGGACGCGCAGCTCGCAGCATCACTTCGCGAGGCGACGGCCTTCTTTACCGGCACCCTCCACGGCACGGTCGCCCTGGCGCAGATGGTCGCGAAGAAACCCAACACCGAAGAACCGCCGAGTGAGTACAACGCCGATTTCGGCGGCATCTTCTATCCCACCAGCGACAACCAGTACCTCGGCACCGGGTTTGCGCTGGCCGAAGGCGAAGCGCTGATCGTCGAGGGTGTCGTGCCCAACGTCGACTACTGGTCGGTATCCCTTCAAAACAGCTGGTTGCAGAGCATCGAGTCTGCGCACCACACCAGCTCGCTTCACAATCACCAGATCGAGCAGCGGAATGGCCGCTACCGCGTGGTCGTGTCGGCCAGCGATCCCGGTGTCGAAAACTGGCTCGACACCGCCGGTCATCGCGAAGGTCTCCTCGCGGTCCGCTACCAGCTGGCCGAAGCGTTCGAGCCTCCCACGATCCGGCTCGTGAAGACGAGCGAGATCCTGGCCGCGTCGTCGCAGGGTGCGCAGTGATGAAGACCGACTACCTGGTCGTGGGAAGCGGTCTGTCCGCGCTCGCCTTCGCGGCGCTCATGGCGCGCGCGGGTAAGCGCGTGGTCGTGCTCGAGGCCCACTACGCCGCCGGCGGTTACGGGCATACCTTCAGTTACACCCACGGCCCCGACGTCTATCGCTTCAACGCCCAGCTTCACTATGTGTGGAACTGCGGGGCGGAAGACACCGTCGGGCGCTTCCTGCGCAAGCTCGGGCTGGAAGACGAGGTCACCTTCGAACGTCTCGACCCGAACGGCTTCGATCGCATGCGGATGCCCGGGCATGCAATCGACATCCCCAACGATTGGGATCTGCTCGCGAGCAGGCTAGCCGAAGCGTTTCCGCGCGACGTGGATCGTTGTCGGGCCTTTCTCTGCGAGGTGCGCGCACTCAAGCGCGAGATCGACGCGCTTCCCCCGGCTCCGCGGGTGCTGCGAATGATCCCCCGGCTCCACCGTTTTCGACGGCTCTTGCGCTATCGCAACGCGACGCTGCAAGACGTGTTCGACGCGTTCGAACTGCCGCTCGAGGCACAAACCCTGATCGCGTTGCAGTGGCCCGACTTCCTGCTGCCGCCCGGCAAACTCTCGTTCTTCGCGTGGGTGATGCTCTTCACCGGCTACATGGGCGGTGCCTACTACCCTACGCGTCACTTCGAGCACGTCGTCGAGGCCCTGGTGGCGACCATTGGGGGTGCTGGCGGTGAGGTGCGGCTCAACCATCGCGTGACCGACTTCGTGGTCGAGGGTGGGCGCGTGAGTGGCGTCGTGGCCGAGGAGGTCGACGACGACGGCATTGCAACAGGGCCGGTCCACGAACTGCGCGGCGCCGAAGTCGTTGCGAACATGGACCCGCGGCGCGTCGGCGAAATGCTCGGGATGGAGCGCTTCTCGCGGAAGGTCCGAAGCCAGCTCACCTACGAGTATTCGCCTTCCAACTTCATGGCCTACTGCGTGGTGGATGGCATCGACCTGCGAGACCACGGCTTCGGCCGATCGAATCTCTTCCACTCGGACGAACCCGACCTCAACGTTGCCTTCCAGGCCATGCTCGAGCGCGGTGACTATTCGCGACCGAGCTTCGCGGTGACGGTACCGACGCTACTCACGGATGACCGGACGGATTGCCCGCCCGGCAAGCAGATCGTCGAGTTCCTCACGGTCGCCGACTACGAGCGGTTCAAGCACCTGCGCTTCTCGAAGCCGCGGCAGTACAGCGTTGCGAAGCGCGAGATCTTCGATGCGATCCTCGACGTGGTCGAGCGTGAATACGTGCCGAAACTTCGCAATCACATCGTATTCAAGATGCTCGGGAGTCCGACCACCAACGAGCGTTTCGTGAACAGCCCTCGCGGCAACTCCTATGGCTCGAACATGACTCCTGCGAACATGGGCGCCGCGCGCCTCGGTTGGCAGAGTTCGGTGCCCGGGCTCTACTTCTGCAGCGCGACCTCGGGCTACGCGGGGTTCGCGGGTACGATCTGGACCGGATCGAACCTCTACGGTGAACTCACCGGTGATGCCTTCGTCTGAACCGCAGGCTGGGGCGTTCAGGCAATCGTGTCGCCGCCCAGTAGCTTCGAGACCGCGAGTGCGGAAGTAACCGCGCCTTCCTGAAGCCCGTCTCCCAACCAGGCGCCCACGTGGTAGGTGTGGTTCTCGCCGTTGGTGGCCGAGACTTCGTGATGCCACCTGTGTGACTCGACGGTGTAGTCGGGGGTGTGGTGCTCGTGGCGCACGATCACCTGCTCGGAGTCGATCCACTCGTCGAGGCCGAAGGCCAACCCGAACGCGCGCTCCTCGGTTTCGGGAACGCCGCACAGCACGTTCAGGTAGCAGTTGTAGCCACCCTGGTGGGGCGCGGTTTCGATGACGTCGAACTCGGTCATCACCTCGACGCCGCGGCGGTCGTACAGACCTCGGTCCTGGTGAATGAGCACGTGGATGTGGTTCGCCCGCCAGGCCCCGAAGCGTCGTCGTTCGGCTTCGCTGGGGTCTGCGAGCAGTGCGAGCGTCTGGTCGGGTGGGGCGGCGATCACGAGCTTGTCGAACGAGAGCGCTTCACCGGATGCCATGTGAACCGTCACCCCGTGCTCTTTGCGCGTGACGCGGTCGACGTGGGCATCGGTGTGCAGCGTTCCCGAAAAACGGTCGACGATACGGCCCAGATAATCCCAGGAACCCCCTTCGAGGCTCACCCACGACTGCGCGTGCTCGAACGCACGCAGCATCGGGATCGTGAGGCCCGCGGGCATCTCGCGCACGCGTTCGTAGGGGATCGAGTAGGCGTAGGTGGCCAGGAGTGCCGCCCAACGATCGGCATCCGCCTCGCTGAGAAGGTCTCCGAACGTGCGCGTGTCGAGTACGGTCTCGGGGAGGTTGGTTCGTCGGTGGAAGCGGGTCCCCTGCAGTTTGAGTTCGAGCAGGTCGATCAGTTGTCGCAGTCGCTGCCCGAGTGATCCGCCGGCGCGCTTCATCGAACCGGGAGAGAGATGATGCACGCCGTCGTGGGTCCAGAACGTCGTGGTTCCCGGTACGGGTCGCGTGACACAGCCGAGGGACTCGAACAGCCGCATCACGGTCGGAAAGTTACGTGTTTCGAACTCGATGACGCCCGCGTCGAGGATCAAGTTCGCATCGAGATCGCAGCTGACGTTGCGGTTCAACGTGCGGACGTGACCACCCAGGACCGACGCCTTCTCGAAGACGGTCACGTCGTGTACCCGGTCGAGCAGATGAGCGGTGACGAGTCCAGCACTGCCACCGCCGATGATGGCGATCCTCACGGGCCCTCCGCAGCGCCGCATCGTCGTCGACCGGTTCGAGTGCCGATCGAGATCGTCATGGCGCTAGCGGTCTGATTCTAGCGGCACACTCGGAGGGCTTGGGAGCGATGCGACTCGATACAGGACCCAGATTGGGAATGCGGACAAGATTCGGTCAGAGTCAGCCGCGCTCAGGGATGGGGCGACCGAGCTCTTCGCCTACGACACGCGCAGCGAGGTAGCCGGGGCCGCCGAGCACCATGCCGCCCGGGTAGACCGAAGCTCCGCCCACGAAGAGCCCGGGGATCGGAGTGGCGCAGTGGGAACACAGATCGTTGGGGCGCAGGTAGCCCATCTGCAGGGTCGAATAGGCGCCGTGCTTGAAAGAGCCTCGCTTCATCGTCGTGAGTTTCTGTTCGATGTCTCTGGGTGTGCATTCGCGCCGTAGCACGATGTCGCCTACTTCGGCGAACTTCTGTAGCCGGGCGATGGCGCTGTCACCAAAGGCCTTTGCCTCCGTTTCCCAGGGCTGGTCGTAGTGAACGACTGCTTCGGCGCGGATCAGCTGGTGTCCCGGTGGCGCCATCGTGGCGTCGAAGCGGCTGGGCACGGTGATGTGCAGCCAATCGCATTCGGTTTCCTGGCCCGCATCGACCCGGGCCAGGTGTGCATGCAGTTCGTCCTCGGTTTCGAGCCCGCACAGTACGACCAGTGCGTCGTCGACTCTCGGGTCCTCGGCGCGATAGCCGACCTTTCCGTGGATGCCGAGATGCAGACCGAAAAGGGTTCGCTCTTCCCATTCCCAGTTTTGCGTCGCGAGGGCGACGTCTTCCGGCAGATCTTCTTCCGCGATGAGCTGTCCGAAGGTCTGCTCGGGATTCAGGGTCGAGATCACGGCGTCTGCTTCGAAACGCTCTCCTCCGTCGACTTCCACGGCAACGGCACGATCCCCGTCGAAGACGATCTTCTGCGCCTCACTCATGTCCATGACGCGCCCACCATCCTGCAGGAACGAGCGATAGATCGCGGAAGAGAGCCGATGCGATCCCCCCTTTACCAGCGAAGCGTTGAGCATTCGGCACAGGTAGAGGGGGAAGAGGAAGCCGAGAGGCTCGTCGAGATGAAGTCCCCACATCGCAGGCAACGACAGCAGCGCCATGCGCACTCGCGGGTCCTTGAAGCCGTAGTCGTCCACCATCTCGATGAAGCTGTACTCGGAGATCGCTGCGAGCCGGCTGCCGACAGGTGTCTTCTCGAATTCCACCATCTGGTCGAGCGCGGGTTCGGGCAACTCGTACGTCATCGGGATCAGGTACTGATCCAGAATGGGCTGGAATTCCTCCCACATGCGTACGTAGCAACGCGCGTCGTCGGGAGAGAAGGTCTCGATCGAGGTGGCGGTCTCCGCGGGATCACCGGTGAAGATCATCGACCGACCATCGGCGAAGGGGAAAGCTGCACCGACGGGCGGCTGCAAATAGCGAACGCCGAGATCGGGGAGGCCCAGATCGAGATAGGCGGGCATCTGCTCGGCCATCATGTGATACGTGGCGTGCAGGTTGAGCCTGAAGCCGTGGTACTCATCGGTGTTGAGGCCACCTCCCGTTTCGTGCCGTCGTTCGAGGAGCAAAACCTTGTTGCCGGCTTTTGCGAGGTAGGCACTCGCGATCAGTCCATTCGGCCCTGCACCGATCACCACTGCATCGTACTTCTGTGTCCCGCTCATGACTGGGTCTCCTCTCCGGACGGTGCGTTCTTCCAGCGATCGTCGACACCGAGATTCAGTGGGATTCGCGGCAGGTTGGTCAGGAACCAGTCGAAGGGCTGTGCGGCCCACCAATCGCGGTTGCGACAGCCGAGGTCTTCCGCGACCTCGGTGGCAGTGAGGCAACCGCTCGCGAGGTGCGTCGCACCAAACGGGTGGATCGAATTCGAGAGATAGAGTCCCGGTATGAAGCTGCGCGACACGCCATTTTGAACGACACCCGGCAGCGGTCGGTTGGCTCCGTACTGCTCGGGGATCGCACTGCCACCGATCATGTTGCCCCGCACGGCCGACGGGTTCATCATTTCCTGGTTCATCGGCGTATTGACGTGTTGCTCGATGATCAGGTCCTTGAAGCCCGGTGCGAACTGCTCGTAGAGTTCGGTCATCTCGTCGCCCAGGGCCTCTCCGAGCCCCTGCCGCCAGGAATCCCAGCCCGGCAGACGTTTGTTTCGCCAGCGGCGCGGTCGCGGTGGCACGGTCATCCAGGCCGACACGGTGTGACAACCGGGTGGTGCCTGGGTGGGGTCGGCGCGCGTGAAGTTGAACCAACCCCCCATCGTTCGCGAGGGAACCACTCCAGTGGCGGCTTCGGCCTGGATGGTGCGGATCTCGTCGAGGCTGTCTCCACCGAAGTAGCCGACCCAGCAACGCTGGATGCCCGGGTCGTAGTCGGCCGAGGCGAAGACGGGATCGCCCTTGAGCGCCCAACACACTGCGAGTAGTTGCGGGTCGTCGTAGTTGAAGTACTTGATGCGCCGCGCCCAGGTTGCGCCGATCGCTTCTTCACCGAGCAGCCGCAGGAAGGTCGGCACCAGTGTCAGGTTGGACACGATGGTGTTGGCGCGGATCTCTTCGCCGGGGAGCAGGGCGTCTTCCGAAAGCCGAATGCCGACCGCTCGGCCGTCTTCCATCAGGATCTTCTCGACGGGGCACGTCGTCCAGATCTTTCCGCCGTTGGCGACGAAGCACTTGACCAGCGAATGGGTGAGCGCGTGCGAGCCGCCCTTGGCGGTGTGGACCGCCATCGGGTTGAGCCCCGCGAGCCCCATCACGGTGGGGCCCACACGCCGGTTGAGAGGCCATTGTCCGGTGAACTCGCCGAGCGCACCGGGCAGGGTCTTGGTGTGTTCCGACTCGAAGAGCGTTTCCAGAAGCTCGAAGCCGGTCATCCGACTGATATCGTCGCCCGAAAGCGGAACATCGAGCGACTTCATGAGCCCGTCGTTGAAGTTGGCCGTCAGGTCGGCGAGTTCTTCGGTCGGAAGCCCGAAGACGGCCCGGCGGTTGATCTCCAGGGCCTCGGCACCGTGCTCCATCTGGTAGGCACCGATCTTCGCCACCACGCCGGCATCGTGCTCGGAGTGCCGCGCGATGCTGGCCTGCGACTGCATCGGGTCGAGGGCCAGCAGCGAGTTGGTTCCATCGCGAAAGGGCTTCGCGAACAGCACGTCGCAGCCGCGCAAGTCGAGGCCGTATTGCTCGAGCTCGAGGTCGGCCATGGCGGGGCTCATGGCCGGAACGATCCACTGGGCATGGGTGTTGTGCAGGAAGCCCGGCCGCCCGAGTTCGACCGTGTCGCAGAAGGCTCCGCATTGTCCCCGAGCTTCGAAGACAGCGACCGACAGGCCGGCCTTTTGTAGATAGGCGGCAACGGTCAGCCCGTTGATCCCGCCTCCGATGATGATGACGTCAAAGTCCTTCACTGACTTGTTCTCCCAATGCCCAGGTCGGCCAATGCGCCGGGCGTTCTTGTGCTGTGTGTCTTTGTCTCCACCGGCGGACTGGTGGCGGTATTCGGGTGTCTAGCCCGGTGAGAAATGCAGGCTAGCCTCAACTCGCCTGGTGATCGTCGTGGTATCGCCCAACTGTGTCGGCAACGTTCATGCCGGATTCGATCGCCTGCTGGGTTCCCACACCCGTTCCCCCCGCGTCGCAGCCAACATAGAAGAGGCCGCGGACCGGAGCCTGGATCGATGGCTTCTGCTCTCCGCACTGGCCCACGATCTGGCCCAACCCGATGGTCTCACCCCCAACCCCGGGCAGCACCGCGTCGCGCGTTGCGTTGGAGACGCTGCGCGTCGAGTAGAAGTCCTTCGACTCGATACAGGACTCGAGCTCGGGGAAGGCGCTGAAGAGAGTCTGCTCGCCCGCGTGTGCCCAGGCCTCGAGTTCCTGCTTGCTGAGTTCGGGGTCTGGCGGGCAGAACGAACCCGTCATCAGCATCTGCTTCCCCTCTGGTGCCGCATCGGGGTCGTAGTTGGAGGGTACTTCGTAGTAGAGAACACCCTCTCTGGATGCCTTTCCCGCGCAGGCCTCATTGAACCGCTCGAGGCTCCATGGGCTGGTGTTCGAGAAGATCACGCCAAAGGGAGCATCCGTAACCGGCTTGTCGAGGAAGTAGCGGTAGCCGATCAGCGAGTAGGAGGGGACCAGGTCTCTCACGTAGTTCGCATAGATCTCGTCGAAGTGTTGCTCGCCGACGAGCTTCAACACCGTAGGCTGTAGGCCGGCGTTGCTGATGACGATGGGCGCCTCGAACCGGCCCTTGTCGGTTGCGACTCCCACGACACGGCCGTCTTCGACGATGATCTCGTCGACGCGAGTGCTCATGAGCACCTCACCCGAGTGTCTGCGTACGCCCTCGCAGTAGGCTTCGGCGATGCGGCCGAAGCCGCCCTTGCAAAACACGCCACCTCCGCGAAGAAACATCGCCTGCAAACTCGAAATCGCCTCTGCGGCGTCCAGTGAGTCGACGGGCACCATGAACATCCCATCGCAGCACAGGCTTACCAGAAAGGCATAGAGCGGGGTCGGCAGATTCGCGGCGGTGAGCCACGAGTCGAAGTTCGTGCCGCTGAGCTCTGCGACCTTCTCCGGAGGCATCAGGGTCATCTCGGCCATGAACTGAAGCGCCGACGCGCGCTTCTCTTCCTCGATCTCGAGCCAGTCGAAGATGATGGTCGGGTCCAGTTGCTCGCTCGGGGCATCGGGCATGCGGACGAACTTGTCGCCCGGGGTGCGATAGATGCTCCCCTGTTGGCCGGGTACGATGAGGGTGGCAAGGTCCGCGACACCGAGGTCGTCGAGTACGACCTGGTAGAGGTTGTCCTGGACGGGGGCACCGATCACGACCCAGGCCGTGTAGGTGAAGCCGCTCTTCGAAAGGCTGAGTGCCTTGCCGCCGGCGACGGCGTTCTTTTCCAGCAGCAGAACCTTGAGGCCCCGCTTGGCGAGCAGCCCCGCACAAGAACTTCCGCCGAAGCCGGCACCGATGATGATTGCGTCGTAGCTCTGTTCAGACATGTCTTTTCTCCAGGGCGACTACTCCTCGAGGTAGTCCTTGATGTAACGCTCCATTTCCGGCGTTGGTTTCCACCAGCGCTTTACACCGAGGTCGTCGGCGACCTTGTTGGCACCGAGATAACCGGGCCCCCCGAGTACGAGACCACCCGGGAAGGTCGAGGCGCCGCAGGTGTACAGGCCCTCGATCGGCGTGTTCGTTTCGGAGCAATCCTGATTGGGCCGGAAGCATCCCATCTGCAGTGGGGTGTAGTCGCCGTGTTTGATGGATCCTCGGCGCATCTGGGGGAAGCGGATCTGGATTTCCTCCGGGTCTTCCATGCTCGTGCTGATGATCGTGTCGGGGTTGATGTTGGGCGCGGCTTTGCGCCAGTTCGCCAGCATGGCCGCTTCGACTTCCGCGCGTCGGTTCAGCCAGCCACCCTCGAGGTCGTAGGGGGCGTGGATCTGGTACATCGAGACGTACTTGCCCGGTTGGTCGGACAGCGTTGGGTCGAACAAGCTCTCGCAGGTCGAATGACCACCGAAGCTGTTGAGGTCGAGCTTGCCGTCGATCACGTTGTCCCAGTGGGCCAACAACTGGTCGACGCTCTCGATGCCCACCACCGTGGCGAAACTCTTGTCGATCCAGGGGTCATCGCACGCGTAGTGGGGAGGCTCGTCCGTTGCGATGTGAAGGGTGTTGAAGCTCCACTTGTCCCACGCCCAGCCTTCTACATCTTCGGTCAACTGGCTCGGAAGGTGCTCTCGCCCCACCAGGTCCAAGAAGGTGGTCTCGGGGTCGAGTGTGGACATCACCACCTTGCTGCGCAGGACGCGGCCTTCGTGGGCGAGCTGTACTCCAGCGGCACGACCATTCTCGAGCAAGATCTTGTCGACAGCGGCCGCTTCGAGGATCAGTCCGCCACCCTTTACGACCTCGCGCGCGAGCGCACCGGCAAACTTGTGAGAGCCGCCGTAGCAGTAACACTTGTTGACGGTGCGATCGAGGAGCAGGGGGACCATGAACCCCAGCCCTGACTCCCTCGGATCGAGCCCCCACATGCACGACGCGTAGAGCATCAACGTGCGCACCTTTTCGTGCTCGAAGGTTTCGTTGATGATTTCGAGTGGGGTCGCCTCGCCGATCTCCAGCATCTTGCGACCCAGCGCTGTCCGTTCCATCGCGATCGTGGTTTCGATCGGCGGCATCGGGGGCAGGTAGGTGGCGGGCCCCAGAATGTCCTTCACGATTCGCTTCCAGTCGCGAACGACCTTGCCGTAGGTCTGTGCGTCGGCAAACGAGAACTTGCTGATCGAATCCTTGGTGTCGTTGGTTTGTTGGGCCAGCAGAACCGACGAGCCATCCTCGAAGACCATGCCGGTCTGGGCATTCGGTTTGATCCAGGTCAACGCCTGCGCGTTCAGGTCGAAGTCCCGAATCGCCGGCATGTAGTCCACCATCATGTGGTAGAGCACGTGCGGGTTGGAGGAATAACAGGGGAAGAGGTTTTCTTCCGTGGAGAGTCCACCGCCGACTTCGAATCGGCGTTCACACAGTGCGACGCGGAGCCCGGCTCTTGCCAGATAGGCTGCGGCGATCAACCCGTTGGGGCCGCCCCCGATGATCGTGACGTCGAACTCGCTCTCGTCGGGGAACTCTTCTTGCATGTGGCCGAAGGGGTTGTTTGCGTCGTACTCGAATCGGGACTCGTACTTGAAGTCGGTCATCCTCTTGTCTCCATGCCTCGCGCTTCTTGACTTGCGGCTCAACGTCGGTTTGCGGGGATCTTCCCTTCCTGTGGCATGTAGTAGGGCGACGCGTACCACCAGTCTCCGGGGTCGGCGACGCCGTCTTCGATCAGGATGTGCATCAGGTTGTAGGGGATGGCCATGAGGCACAGCCCACCGGGATGACCGGATGTCTGGTGCGCGTGGTAGAGGCCCTCGATCGGCGAGCGGTAGCGCGACAACTCGGGGATCGGGCGATTGGTCCACAGCTGATCTTCGTCGTGGCGACTTCCGCACCAGGTGCCACCGATCAGGCCGGTGTTGCGGAACTCGACCTCGCGGCCGGTCGCACTCCAGTGGTGGATGACGTTGTCGTCGTCGAGTCCGTCGTAGACCTGGCTATAGGCATCCCGCATATAGCGGTCCATATCCGACTTGTATCCGAGCAACGCATCTTCGCCCTCGAGGTGGTAGTCGGGCGACGTCACCGCCATTTCGAAAGCACTCGAGATGTAGCCCCTCGGATACTCGCCCTGGCAATCCGTTGGGTCGAAGGCCTGGGACGGAGTCTGGAACCACATCACATCTTCGACCGGGACCCTGGGTTGTGCCTTGTGACCGTCGACGTCTGCTACGCACGCGTAGTAGAGCTCTCGCGAGTCGCATGGAAAGACGCCGGCTGCGGGCTGGCGATGGGGCCCCACATACTTGGTGTGGTGGGCGTTCGTCGCGAAGGTCTCGTTGAACCGAATCGGCGTCTTCGTGTGGAAGGTGGAGACGTAGAGTGTCTGGTTCTTGAGGCTGATGTCCTTCAGCTTCTGGATCACCGCGGGGTCCAGGTGCCGTGGTCCCACCATGTCGAGGAAAGCCTGGTGTACGTCGCAGGCTGCAATCACTGCCTTGTTGGCGTGGATCGTCCTGCCACCGGTGACGGCCGTGTCTCGCAGTCGCACCCCGACGGCGCGACCGTCTTCGACCAGGATCTCCTCTACCGGACAGCTGGTCCGCAGGGTGGCTCCGTGATGCACGGCTGCGCGCAGAATCGCATGGAAGTAGCCGTGCAGGCCGCCGCGGGGGATGCTGGTTCTTCCCATGCTCGGCAGGGTGAGGAGCTGAACGCACAGTGCCGCGGGGATGGCGACACCTTCCCAGTGGCCCGCGGCTCCCGACGCCCAGGCTGCGAAAGCCATCGCGGTCTTGAAGTGCTCGGTTTCGAGATGTTCGTCCATCAGGTCGAACATCGTCATGTCGCGAAGTTCGGGGGTCCAGATGTCGGGTTGGTGCTTCTTGTAGACCTGCATGTACGGCGTGTTTTCGTCTGTCACCTCGACTTCGGGAGGGTGTGGGGGACAGTAGAACGCGGCACGCATGAGTTCCCTTGTGAAGGGCGGCTGACCCAACATGCCGCCGATCTTGGCCCAGCCGATCTGATCCGTTTCGGTGATCTGGCGCCAGCCGTCGCGACAGGCGAGACCCCCCTGGTTCATCTCGAGTGGGCTTACGGGATCCCACTCCATGCGGAAGCCGAACTTGTGGAGTTCCAGCTGCTCGAAGCCTGGCGCGGCGGATGCGTACATCAGCATGGCATGGGGGTAGATGCGGACGCCGGGGATCGGCTCTTGCGTCTCGCAGGCACCGCCGCTTTCCGTTCTTTCTTCCAGCACGCACACGCTGAGCCCGCTCTTCGCCAGATAGGCGGCGCTCGCCATCCCGTTGGGGCCGCCTCCAATGATGACGACATCGAAGCGTTCATCCTTTGCCATCTTCGTCTCCAGTCTGCACTCTCGCGGCAAACGTGCGGGGTGCGGGTGCCCGCGATTGGCTAGGTCTTCGGAGCTGCTGGTTCTGCCAGGGCTTGCGTGTTGTCCGCGGTTCTTTCTCTTGCCGCTTCTGCGTTTGCGGCAATGCGGTCTTCAGCTTTCTGCTGGGCAGCGATCCGTCGCCGTTTTCCTTCTTCGACGTGCTCTTCGCGCGATTGGGTCCAGTGGTGTTTGTTGGGCCTGAACATTCGGCGCAGCAACATGCCGAGCATGGGTTTGCTGAAGACCAGGCGCATGACTCCGGCGATGTCGTCTTCGCAGATGCGGATGGAGAAGTCCCAGTTCACGGGATCACGGATCGTTCCCACCATGACGACCTCGTCGTCTTCGCGAATCGGCGCATACTCGCGAAAATCCATCACCAACTCTTTACGTCCCAGCCCGCGTGACTTCAGTCTCATGACCGCATCTCCTTCTGAATCGAAACCGCGATGCGCTTCTGCGCCGATCGCCTCGAACTACGCAACCGTGGCCTTCTCCACTTCCACCCGTGTTCCCCGGTCCGTACAGCCCGGCGATTGCATCAGGACCATCGGCTGCAGGTGGAAGTACCCACCGGCCAGTTGAATCGGGTTCAGCGGACTGGGGATCAGTGCCTGGTGTGACTTCTTCCCTTTGAATTGGAAGGGCTCCCAACCGTGGTAGACCGCAACCTGCCCGGGCTTGAGTGCCGGCGACACCTTCGCCTGGAGCTCGAACTCACCGATGTCGTTGTAGACCCGCACCGCCTCTCCATCGGAAATGCCACGCGCTTCCGCGTCCTTTGCGCCGATGAACACCGCGGGCTCGCCCCGTTGCAGGCGGTTGATGAGGCGTTGATCGCGCCACATCGAATGGATCGACCAGCGCGCGTGGCCACCGGTCATTTGTAGTGGGTAGTCGCCGCCGAGGGCCGGGTTGTCCTTGTGGACGGGGAGCACCTCTCCCAGCTCTTTGTAGAAGGGGTGATCGATATAGAACTGCATGCGACGCGTCAGCGTCGGCCAGGGGATCTTCTTCTGTACGTGCCAGCTGTTCGACACGATGGTCTTGTCCGGCTCGATGTCGGCCGCATTGCCGATATAGGTCGGGTTCATTCCTAGACCGGTGAAACGCAGGTAGCCCTTTTCCTTCAGCTCCTTCCAGTTCGCGTCGCCGAGATTGGTCGTCATCGCGAGGATCTCGTCCAGCAGATCTTCTGGGTTGTCCTCGCGGAAGCGACCCTGGAAGGTGAAGTCGTCGTAGACCTCGTCGAGGCGCCTCTCTTCACCGTGGCGGTCGATGAAGGTCTTGATGCCGCGCTCTCTAGCGCGCTGTTGCATCTTCTTCAGGAACAGACAGTGGAACTCCCAGTCCGTCTTCGAATCACCGACCGGTTCGACTGCGGCCGTGGTGACGTGACTGAAGGGAGCCATGGCCGAGGCCCAGGTGATGTCGTCCTTCTCGTACCATCCGGCGGCCGGCAACACATAGTCGCTGTGGAGGGCCGTGTTGCTCATGCGCCAATCGATGGTGACGAGCAGGTCGAGCTTCGGGAGCATGTGCTCCACCATCTTGTGATAACCGCGAACGCGGCGGAGCATGTTTCCCCCGGCGCTGAACATGATGCGGGGCGCACCGCTCGGTACGAACTGCCAACCCCGCTCGACGGCTTCATCGAGGTAGTCCCGGAAGTCGCGATCGACGTAGGGGTCCCATTTTCTGGCGCTGCCGTAGAGCCCTTTCAGGCCGCCGTGCTGGTAGTGGAAGAGCGGCGTTGCGACCAGGTTTCCGCGCGCGTAGTCGAGGCGGGCCATCTCGTAGAGAAGCATCTCGTCCGAGTAACCGGCGAGCTTCATCTGCAGGATCTTCGGCACCATGGGAGCGGTCATCAGTGCGATGCCGAGCTTCGGCGAGTGCTTCCCGCTGACCGGGGTGAACGCACTCGCGCCCGACACCGACAGCTGCGGGATCGCCGAATAGCCGGCACCTCTGCGACCAAACTGGCCTGTCAGCGCGAACACCAGGAGCACGCCACGCTCCATCTCCATGCCGTGGTAGTACTTCGAGAAGTTCGTCTGGCAGACGTTGGAGCAGGCCTTCGCGCGGGCGATGCGTCGCGCCAGATTGCGAACGACACCGGGTGCGACACCCGTGGTGGCCCGGGTCTGTTCCGGCCGGTAGTCGGCGAGCTGTACCTTCAGCTGCTCGAAGACGGTGGTGACCTGGACGGGACCTGCGAGCGTTTCGACGTCGTAGACGCCCTCGAGTGCCGGTCGGGTCTTGCCGAGTGCGAGACTCCGCTTCGGCGCGTCGACGACCTTTCCCGCAGCGGTGTCGAAGATGTAGAAAGAGTCGTCGTCGCCAAAGCGCTCGACATCGCTTTCTCGCAGGAACTCCCCGTTGTCGAGACGCACGAGCAGCGGCATGTCGGTTTGCTCGCGGATGAAGTCGGGCTTGTAGAGCTCTTCCTCGACGATCACCTGCGCCATCGAGAGCGCGAGTGCGGCGTCGCTGCCGAGATTGACGGGCACCCACTCGTCGGCGTGGATCGCCGATGGGTTGTAGTCGGGCGTGATCGTCACCACGTAGGCCCCGTTGTACCGGGCCTCGTAGATGAAGTGTGCGTTGGGGATGTGGGTGTAGTTCGGGTTGCCTCCCCAGATCAGGATCAGATCGCTGTAGTGGAGGTCGTCCATCGAGCTGTTGAAGACGAGCTTGCCGGTGGTCGTGGTGACGCCGGGCATGTGGTCACCGATCTCGGTCGTGTTCTCCAGAATCGGGGTGTCGAGCACGTAGCCGGTTCGCGTGAGCCCGAGCGCGTGGCAGCCATTGCTCATGCCGGACCCGAGATCCCAGTAGACCGAACCGGGGCCGTCTTTCTCCGACACCATTGCGTCGATCGTGCGGTCGGCGATCTCGCTGAGTGCCTCGTCCCAGCTGATGCGCTTCCACTTGCCGTCCCCGCGCGCGCCGACCCGCTTGAGCGGATGGGTCAAGCGGCCTTCGTCGTACATTCGATCGCTGTAGCAGGCACCCTTCTGGCAACCGCGCGGGTTGAAGTCGGGGACGTCGGGGTTGGTCTGCTCGTAGTCGCCGATCTGCTCCTCGCGCCAGACGATCCCGTCCTTTACATAGACGTTCCACGCGCAGCCGCGCTGGTAACCGCAGTTGACGTAGTGGGTCCCCTTGGCGACGCGATCCCATGTCCATCGCTCGCGGTAGATGTCCGCGAAGGTCTCGTATCGCGTGGCGCCCGCGCCGGAAGCCGCCTGGCTGGCGTTGGTGAACCGGAGATTGAGGAGGGACAGCGCCAGGGCACTGCCGCTGGCTCGGAGGAAGGTTCTGCGAGTCAGGCCGAGACTCATTGCTTCCGGGAAATCGCTGCTGTCACTTGCGGTTGCACCCGGCCTCCGATAAATGTCTGACTAGCCGTTTGAACGAACGTTTGTACACTAGCAGGGCCGAGCGGGAAACAGAAGACCTCGTCCATGGCCGATCCGAATCGTCGGGATTCAAGATCGAGAACCAGCCGCAGAAGCTTCCTGAAGTTGGCCGGTATCACCGCGGGTGCGGGCACGGTCGGCCTGCCCCTGTTTCATCTCCGTTTCGCTTCTGCCGCTGACCCTTCCGCGGGGTCCGCGGGGCCGCCCATCGCACCCCGGAAGATGCGTCGCTGGGAGGATCTGTACCGAGAACGTTGGACCTGGGATTCGATCACCAAGGGGTCCCACGGTTGGGCGAACTGCCGAAGCCTCTGCGCCTGGGACATCTATGTGAAAGACGGGATCGTGGTGCGCGAGGAACAAAGCGCGAGCTACGAAGCCGCCGAACCCGGCGTCCCCGACCACAACCCGCGCGGTTGCCAGAAAGGCGCCTGTTACACCGAGGTCATGTACGGGCCAAGCCGGCTGATGGTTCCGTTGAAGCGCGTGGGCCCGCGCGGTTCTGGTAAGTGGCAGCAGCTTTCATGGGATCAGGCGATCGATGAGATTGCCGAGAAGATGGTCCGCATCGTCGAAGAGCACGGAACCGACACCATCTACCAGGACCTCGGTCCGAACTTCGACCACGGCGGTACGACCGTTGGCCGCTTCAAGTTCCAGATGCAGGCCGGCGGGATGTTCCCCGACATGTGGGCCGAGATCGGCGATCTCAATATCGGTGCGACGCTCGCGCTCGGCATGCCGCACATCGGTGGTTCGAGTGACGAGTGGTTCCTCTCCGACTTCCTGGTCGTGTGGATGATGAACCCCTCCGTGACCCAGATCGCGGATGCACACTTCCTGTTCGAGGCACGGCACAACGGCAGTGAACTCACGGTGATCGATCCCCAGTACACGGCGACGGCGATTCATGCCGACAGCTGGCTCCCCATCGAAACCGGCACGGACGCGGCTTTGGCGTTGGCCGTGGCCCGCCACATCTGGGCCTCCGGGCGGCTCGAAGAAGACTATGTGCGTGAGCAGAGCGACTTCCCTTTGCTCGTGCGTCTCGACACCGGCCGCTTCTTGCGCGGCAAGGACGTGCTCGCGGACACGGACGACGGGCGCAAAGACAACGTTCTCTTCCTCTGGAACCCGGATCGGCAGCGCCCCGAGGAGGCCCCCGGCTCCGAAGGGGCGGACAGTGGCCGATTGATCGTCGAGGGGTTCACGCCCCCCATCGAGGGTGTGTTCGAGGTGAGTCTGAAGGATGGCTCGCAGGTCGGGGTCTCGACTGTCGGGAGCCTGCTAAGAGAACAACTCGAGCCGTGGACGTTCGAGGCCACGGCGCAGATCACCGGCCTGGCCCCCGAGCTGATCGAGAAGTTCGCCGACGGCTTCGCGCGGGCCGAGCGCCCGATGATCCTTTCGAGCTGGGGGGCGAATCGTTTCCTGCATTCCGATCTGATGAACCGAGCCAAGATCCTGTGCCTGACGATGAAGGGCGCCCTCGGAAAGAGGGGCGCTGGCTATCAGGCCTGTGGGTTCATGGGGATGGCGGGCTTTGGTTCCGCGCTGCAGCTCGAACGCACCGGAATGCTCGGCCAGCTCGAAATGATTCTCGGCACCATGAGCATGGACAAGGCCTACGACATCGTGGTCGACATCTTGATGGGACGAAAGAGCCAGGAAGAGGTGATCTTCAATCAGGTGAAGGAGGGTGAGGAGCAACTGATCTGCGCCACCAACGTTTCGACGGTCGACTACCACCATCAGGGAATCGCCGAGAGCCTCAACCGCGAGATGGACGGCATCTACCCGCGTCCGCTGGACGACTATGTGAAGGAAGCCGAGGCGAAGGGCTGGCAGCACCCGCTGCCGCGTGGCGGCCCGCCGAAGATCTACATCCAGGGCGGGACGAATCTCCTGCGCCGTTCGAACCAGACCCAGGCGATGCTCGACAACCTGTGGCCGCAACTCGACCTCGCGATCGGACTCGACCAGAAGACGAACTTCACCGTCATGCACTGCGACTACGTGTTGCCGGCCGCGGGTTGGTACGAAAAGCCCGGCATCAAGTACACGCTCGCCTACGTGCCGTACCTGCACTATTGCGACGCTGCGGTAGCGCCACTCGGCGAGAGCAAGGACGAATGGGAGATCTTCTGGCTGCTCTCGAAGAAGATCGAGGAAATCGCGAAGCGCAGAGATACACCCGTCTTCGATGGTTGCGGCAAGCGCCCCGTCGACTGGAAGGAGCTCCACCAGAGCTACAGCTTCAATGGCGCCTTCGGCGCGAAGGACGCCGAAGCTGTCACGCAGCTCGTCATCGACAACAGCCCCTCCTGCTCGGGGATGCAGATCGCGGATCTCAAGAAGACTGGAATCGAAAAGTTCAAGAACGCCGGCTTGAACCTCAGTCCGACCATGCACTTCAACCCCGACTGGAAGGGCGACGGCGTGCTGACGACCCTGACCCACTTCACCGAACACAAGTGGCGCTGGCCCACGCTGACCGGACGCCAGCAGGCCTACATCGACCACGCCTGGTTCCTCGAAGCCCGCGAAGCCCTTCCCACGCACAAGGAAAGCCCGAAAGCGGGCGGCGACCACCCCTTCCAACTGATTTCGGCTCACAGCCGCTGGTCGATCCACAGTACGTGGCGAGACAATCCGATGATGTTGCGGCTACAACGAGGTGAACCGGTCCTCTACCTGAACGAAGCCGAAGCCAACGAGCTGGCACTCGCCGACGGTGAGTTCGCAGAACTCTTCAACAACCTCGGCAAGGTGAAAATGCGCATCAAGCATTCGACCATGGTGCGTCCGGGCGTGGCCTACTACTTCCACGGCTGGGACCCGACCCAGTTCCCGGACCACAAGAGCTACAAGTGGCTCATTCCCGGCCTGATGAATCCGCTTCACATGGCCGGTGGCGAAGGGCAGCTTCACTTCGGCATCAATCACCTGCAGTCCGGTTCTTTCATTCAGGACACGCGCATCGGCATCCGGCCGGTCGACTCCCAACCCAAGGCCGGCGCTTCACCCGTCTGAAGCGGGTTCACCGCCGCAGTGTTCAGATGGAGGACGCTTGCGTTGCGTTCTTCGTTCGAACGCCTGCGGTCCGTGCTGTCTTCCTACTGCTATCGTCGACGGTTCCCGACTGGCCAGGGGGGGCTGCAGCGCAATGGTTCCGAACAACTCAGTTGCTCGCGCGCTGGTGGTGATCGGCGACCGTTGGACGCAGCTGATGTTGCGTGAGGCGTTTCTGGGGGCCACTCGGTTCGAGACGTATCGGAAACGCACCGGCGCGACCAAGACGACGCTGACCCGGCGACTGAAGAAGCTGCAGGAAAACGGTCTGCTACAGCGCAGGCGCTACCAGACGAGACCCGATCGCTTCGAATATCACCTCACCGCCAAGGGTCTGTCCCTCTATCCGGCCGTCGTCATGATCTGGAAATGGGAAACGCGTTGGGGCCAGCGCAGCAACACGCTTCCCGCCGCCCTGGTCCGTCGATCCTGCGGCCACCGGGCTGCGCCAATGTTGAGCTGCGTACATTGCGCCGAGGAGATCAAGCTCGGCGATTGCAGTTTCGTGGACGGGCCAGGGGCTGGCTACGAAACTGCACCCTCAGGGCGGCTGAACCGGCGACGCAACAGCAGCGTGCAATCCGCTGAAGACACGGACCTGGTCTTCGACGCGACCGACCTACTGGGCGATCGCTGGAGTGGTCTGGTTCTGGCCTGTCAGTTCTTCGGGCTGCACCGGTTCGACGAGATGCAGCAGTCCCTGGGTATCGCGACCAACATACTGACCGACCGTCTCGGGACACTGGTCGACAACGAGATCCTGGAGCGCGTTGCATATCAGGAGCATCCGCTGCGGTACGAGTATCGGCTCACTGAGAAGGGACGAGAAACCTATCCCTTCGCATTGGCGTTGTTGTTGTGGGGCGACCGCTGGCTGGCGGGCGAAGAGGGGCCGCCTCTTCTGGTTCGTCACGAGACCTGTGGCGGCTGGCTCGGCGCCCAGCTGACCTGCGGAAGGTGCGACGGCGTGCTGGAGCCGCGCGATGTCGAGTCCGTCAGTGCCCTTTCCGAGGCTGCGGGGGCGTAGGGGGGCCGGTCTAGTTACTTGCATAACGCTACTCACTGACGTAGGCTGCTCGCATCGTCAGGAGAACGTGCACGATGCTCGTATCCCCCGAACGCACCATCCGCGAGCTTCACAGCAAGGGTCTCTGGGGTGACACCACACTCAGCGACCTGTTCTTTCGCAACGTCGCGCAGCACGACGATCGAACGGCGCTCGTCGATGCGCACAACCGCGCATCTCTCGTCGACGGACCCGCGAAGCGACTGAGCTACCGGGAACTCGGCGCGCAGACCAACGCGCTGTCGCATCAGCTCGTTTCTCTCGGCCTCGAGAAAGACGACATCGTGCTGGTACAGATGCCGAACATCGCCGAGTTGGTCCTCACCTATCTCGCAGCGTTGCAGATCGGCGTCGTGATCAGCCCGGTTGCGATGCAGTTCCGCGAACACGAACTCGCGCACATTACCAGGCGATTGCGTCCACGTGCCTTCGTGACGTGTTCGCAGTTCAAGGGCTTCGACCATGTGGGGTTGGCGGAGGCCTGCTGCGACGAACTCGACTACGACATTCTCGTCTGGGGGGACGAGGTCGCCGAGCCGCACTTCGCCTTGAGTCGCGCCACCGACGGTGTAGGGCTGCAAGGCACGGGAGCTGACGCATCGCTCGCCGACAGCGCGCAGCGTACGCTGGTTTCGGCTGACGACGTCGCCACCATCTGCTGGACTTCGGGCACGGAGGGCGTGCCGAAGGGTGTGCCGCGTAGCCACAATCACTGGATCTCCATCGGGCACGCGACCTACGACGCGGCGGCCATTGGGCCGGGGGAAGCGCTGCTGAATCCCTTCCCCCTGATCAACATGGCCAGCATCGGTGGCCTCTTCATGAGTTGGCTGCAATCCGGTGGGCGGCTCGTGTTGCATCACCCTCTCGATCTGGCCGTCTTCCTCCGCCAGATCGAAGAGGAAGAGATCCAGCACACGGTCGTGCCGCCGGCGCTGCTCAACATGATCCTGCTGGACGACAAGCTCAAAGCGCTCGCGAACTTCGAGTCGGTGCGGACGATCTCCTCGGGTTCGGCGCCACTGCCACCTGCGATGACCCGGGCCTATTCGGACGACTTCGGTGTCGAGATCGTCAATCTCTTCGGTTCGAACGAGGGCGTTGCTTTGGCGAGCGGCCCAGGTGATGTGAGCGATCCCGAGCTGCGAGCCGCGGTGTTCCCACGTTTCGGAAGGTCGGAACTCACCTGGAAGAACCGGGTCTCTTCTCACGTCGAGACCCAGTTGCGAGATCTCGAGACCGACGAGGAGATCCTGGAACCCGGACACACCGGCGAGATGCTGGTCCGCGGCGCCACGGTTTTCGACGGCTATTTCGGCCCGGACGGTCTCGACCGGAAGGACTTCACCGAAGACGGCTTCTTCCGTACCGGCGACCTGTTCCAAATCGCGGGGGATGGCGATGCGTTCGCCTTCTACCGGTTCGTCGGCCGCTGCAAGCAGCTGATCATTCGCGGGGGAATGAACATCTCTCCTGAAGACGTCGAGGCGGTTCTCTCCGGCCATCCACAGCTCGCCGAAGTTGCGGTGGTGGGATACCCGGACCCGACCATGGGTGAGAAGGTCTGCGCCGTGGTCGTCCCCCGGCCGGAGCAGCGTGTCACGCTCGAGGCGATCACCGACTACCTGAAACAACGTGATGTCGCTGTCTACAAGCTTCCCGAGCGAGTGCGCGTCGTCGAAGCACTACCGCGAAACCCAATGAACAAGGTTCGCCGGGACGAGTTGCGGAGGCTTGCCGCGACCCCCGCAGACGAGACCAACTCGCAATAGCGCATCCACCGCGTTTCGAACCCGTCCGAGTGGACGCACCCAGAAGAACCCAGCCAGTGCTGGCATTCCAGTCAACCCAAAATCACTCAGGTGACCGCGTGAATCCACTATTCGATCTGACAGGCAAAGTCGCAATCATCACCGGTTCGAGCCGTGGCATCGGCCGTGCCATCGCCGAAAACATGGCTCGCTGTGGTGCGCGTGTCGTCATCAGCAGCCGCAAGCACGACGCCTGCGAGGAGGTCGCTGCTGCGATCCGGGCTGAAGGCGGACAAGCCATCGCGCAAGCCGCGAGCATCGCATCGAGAGAAGAACTCGAAGCCTTGGTCGCGCGTGCCCGCGAAGAATGGGGTCAGGTGGACATTCTCGTGTGTAACGCGGCGACCAATCCCTATTACGGCCCGTTGCACGGACTCAGCGACGAACTCTTCGACAAGATGATGCACAACAACGTGCGCAGCAATCTGTGGCTGTGCAACATGGTCCTGCCCGAGATGGCCGAGCGCCGCGACGGCGCCATCATCGTGATCTCGAGTATCGGGGGAGTTCGAGGCAACTCGACCCTGGGCGCCTACGGGATCACCAAGGCGGCGGACATGGCGCTGGTGCGCAACCTCGCCGTCGAATGGGGGCCCAAGAACATCCGCGTGACCTGTATTGCGCCGGGCCTCATCAAGACGGACTTCGCCCGGGCTCTGTGGGAAGACCCCGAGCTGCTGGCCCACACCGAAAAGATGACACCCCTCAGTCGTCTCGGTACGCCGGACGAGATCGGCGGCCTGGCGGCATGCCTGGCCTCGAAGGCGGGGGCCTTCATCAGCGGTGAAGTCATCGTCGCCGACGGCGGCATGAGTATTTCCCAGGGCACGTGAGCACTCGACGCGACTACCGAAGCGGGAGCGCTCTATCAGATGATGCGGCGTCCGGTTCGAACACAGGCATTGGATAGGGAGAGCGGACATGACGGACAACAGCAACGACGTGATCATCATTGGTTCGGGCGTCGCGGGCATGACGTCGGCGGCCATGCTGGCGAAGGATTTCGGCAAGAAGGTGGTCGTGCTCGAACAAGCCCCCTTCATCGGCGGGCGCACTTTTTCGGTCGTCGGGAAGGGCAACAAGGTCGAGGTCGACGGGATCGAAATGGACGCCGCCGAATTCCGCAAGGCGCTCGGTCACGCGCGTTGCATGCTCGGCAAGTGCACGCCCGACCTGGAGACGATCTTCGACGAGGGCCTGCTCGACGGCTGGACGATGGAGGGGGGAGGGCACGGTCTGTTCTGGGGCAACCGGAGCCGCGTCTCTTGCGTGTTGAACCACCTCGGAACGGATGTCGAGTTGCCGCTGAACAAGGGCTTCGGCTTCGTTGAATGGGAAGGTGAGGACAAGCCCGGCAAGGCCCACCAGGTCGAAAAGGGAAAACCCTATCCGTGGATGAGTGACGAGGGTTTCGGAAAGACCATGAACCAGCTGCGCTCGATGGCATCGTCTTCGTTCGAGGACATGGCCAAGCTGATGAAGGTGCCGCTCCAGGATTGGCTCGAATCCCAGGATCTCCACCCGGAGGCCTACGATTACATCAAGGTGTTGGCCGCTTCCCAGACCGCCCAGGCCGAACCGGCCATGACACCCGCTGGAGACTTCCTGGGTTACATGGCGATCGCCCAGGCGATCGGAATGAACCTCGTCAAGGGCTCGGTTGCCACAGCGGCGGAGCCCGGCCCCATCGCCATTCCGCTTGCGATGGAAAAGGTGCTTACCGAACACGGCGGCGAGGTGCGTCGCGCGACGCGCGTGAAGAACGTCCTGATCGAAGACGGCAAGGTCGAGGGCGTGGTCGTCGAGCACGAAGGGCAGGAGGAGACCCTTCGCGCCGACAAGGTGATCTGCACGATCCCGCCCAAGTACATCTTCAGCGTTCTTCCCAAAGAACACTTTCCGGCCCACTGGGTGGAGTTGCTCGAGACGAAGTTCTGGGGTGCCGGTCTGCTCACGGGCTGGGGGGTCCTGAAGCGCAGCGTGTGGAAGGATATCGGCCTCGACCCCAGCAGCTTCATCTACATGCCGGCGGTAATTCGCGAGGGTTACATCGGCGCGGTGGACATGGTCATGACGGAGTTCACGGCCTATGGCGAAGGCAACGCCAAGCGCGGGCCCGAAGGCAAGCACGATTTCATCTTCTCGACCGCGCTCACCGATGTCGAGATGCGGGATTCGGATAAGGTCAACAAGGTGATCGAGAAATGCGAAGCCTGGGCGCGGTCTACTTTCCCTACCTGGGACGACGATCTCGAATTCATGATCTGGACCCCGTCTCCCGAAGCCTACGGACTGTGGCGCCCGGTAGGCGAGGAGCGCCCCGACGTGCAGTCACCGTACGTAGCAGGGCTCTACTTCGCCGGTGACCAATACGGCGAGCGGCTCTGGGGCGGGGGTGTCGACGGTGCGTCCCTTTCGGGCGTGATGTGTGTCGACAAGATGATGGGGACGGACTTCGAGGAGAAGATCTTCCCGGACTATCACCGAGGCATTCCCAATCTCGAGGCTTGAAGAGAGCTCTACCGGTAGTTCGCGTATGCATCGTGATACCATCGGAAGCTCACCAGAATAGAAGATGCATGTCGAACCCAGAGCCCGTAGGGCCAGCCGACCCGAACGCCCCAGACCAGAGCTTGAGGGAGTCGTTGCCGCTGCTGGTCGCGGGCTTCATCGTGCTCTTCTTCGTGATCGGCGGAGGCATCGACTCCGTTAGCGTCTTTCTTCATGCGCTGGCGGAAGCCGAGGGTTGGCCGCTTCAGACACTGTCCTCGGGAATCGCCGCAGGTGCGGTGTGCGCTGCCCTTTCGACGCCGCTCGTGGGAGCCGGGGTAGACCGCTGGGGCGTTCGCGTACCCATGACCATCGGTTGCGCGCTGCTCGCTGGTGGCTTCGTCGTGCTGGGACTGATGAACCAGCCCTGGCACTTCGTCGCGGCCAACCTGCTTCTGGGTCCGGGCTTCGCGGCTTGCGCGCTGCTCCCCATCACCATTGCCGTCACCATCATGGTGCCGGGGCGCACCGCACTTGCCCTGGGCATCGTTGGTGCCGGAGCCAGCGCGGGTGCCATGGTGATCGCACCCGCGGCCCAGTTGATGGTGGAAGCGTTCGGTTGGCGCGTTGCCTACATCACCATGGGCGCGGCGGTGGTGCTCGCCCCGATACCGTGCCTGCTCTTCGCCATGCCCAGGGGCAGGCTCACGACTCCCGCCCGCGAATCCGCAGAAGAGTCGCCGCAAGACCCGCAGGTCGCGCCGCCCAGCCTGAAGCAGGAACTCCGGCGTCCCGGTGTCTTGTTGCTGCTCGGTGCGCTGGCGCTGCCGGGCCTTGCGAGCTTCGGTCTGCAAGTCCACATGGTTCCACTGCTGGTGGATCTTGGACACTCGGACCGGTTTGGGGCTGTGGCCCTTGGTGCAACGTTGGCGGTCGCAGGTGTGGGCAAGGTGGGGGGCGGCTTGATCGGTGACCGACTCGGCCCCCTCACAACCTTGCGGCTGGCGCTGGGGCTGGACGCGGTTGCATTTGCCCTGTTGCTACTCGGAAGTTCGGTATCGATCGCGGGCCTGTTCGTCGTGCTCCATGGGCTTGCCGTTGGAACACAGGTCGCCGTACTTCCCGTCATCGCACTCTCGATTCTCGGGGGCGAACGTTTCGGTACGTTGTGGGGGATCCTGCAGTTGGGCAGCATGCTCGCCATCGGCCTGGCTCCGGTGGTGCCGGGGAGCATCTACGACGCCACCGGTAGCTACCTGGCGGCCATCGTTTTCTGGATCGGTGCGGTCCTGGTCGGACTGATCATGGCGATGCTGATGCGGGTCCAGCGCGACGACCCCATCGAACGTTGAGGCAGGTGGAGTCGAACCGTCCAGTCTCCCCCCGGAGCGTCACTTCAAGCCGCGTAGAATCTCGATGACTGCCGCGCGGTCCGCGGGGTCCTTGAGGCCAGCGAACGGCATCCGCGTGCCCGGGGCGAAGCCTGTGGGATCGCGCAGGAAGGCGTCGAGTTCGGCCTCGCTCCAGCGATGCTTGCGTTCGCCCAGCGCTGCTGAGTAAGGGAAGGTTGGATCGCCGGCCACGGGCCGGCCGAAGACGCCGCGCAGGTTGGGACCCACTCCGGGTTGGCCCGACGCGTCGGTGGGATGGCAGGCCGCGCACGATCGGAAGGCCGGGTTCGCGGCTGCGGGAGCGTGTGCGGGCGCTGTCGTTCGCCTGGGGTCCGTCCCTTCGAACTCCGCAATGAGCTGGTGCGCCACCCGGTTGCCGCTTTCGATCGCGCCGTCGATGAAGCCGCGCCAACCATGAGCGATGTCACCCCCGGCGAAGTAGACGCGGCCTTGGGATTCCCGAAGGTGGGCCAGCTGCTTCATCTGGCCTTTGCGGAGCACACACCAGGTGCCCTGCGAGTAGGGGTCGAGGTTCCAGTCGTAGGCGAGTGTGTCGGTCACCTCGACGTCGGGCAGGAAACGACGGAGTTCGTCCTGGACGGCGGCTCGGCTGTGTACGTCGATCTTGGCGGGATCCGTTCCGAAGGCTACGAGCTTGTTGCCATGACCGTCGCCGATGAACGAAAAGATCGACGACAAGGGTTCAGACTCCCCCGCAAGGATCGCGGTGGGGGGAAGTTCGCTGCGAGTCCGGATGTAGACCTTGACCCCAGCTCCCGCATGGCGCTCCCGCGATGCCTCGAGCTTGGCCGAATGCAAGGCCGGTGTGAATCGAATCCCGCTGAGCACGTTCATCGGTAGCGCTGCAACGGCTGCGCGTGCGGTGAATCGTTCGCCCCTTTCGGTCCGGACTTCGACCCTGTCTTCGTCTTGCACGACCTCGGCCACCGGACTGCCAAGGCGGACGTCCGGGCGCCCGTCCTCGATCATGGCTTCGATCAAGCTGCTGGTGCCGTCGCGCAAGCGGTAGCGGGCCGTGCTGTCGGTGTAGCGCTCGAGGTCCTTTCCCGAGAGCGCCCACCAGCGGAGCATCTCGGCGAAGCTCGCCTCGTGAAAGGCTCCGTGGGCACTGGCTCCGAGCACACCTTCGAGAAGGCCTGCGTTGTGGTCCGGCAGGTCCAACTCGTCGAGGCGATCGCGAATCGAGATACGATCGGCTTGCTCCCAGGTGTCTGCCGAGAAGGGGTCGTAGGGGTTGGGAAAGGCTGTCGAAGCTCCGGCGTGGTAGTCCCTCATTTGCTGCGTGAGCAGGGCCAGTGCTTGGAGAACCGAGAAGGGCGCATCGATTGCCGCATCGTCCGATGCGCACAGCGCTTCCTTGATGACGGGCAGGACTTCACGCATACCAGCTTGTCGTGCGCGGTCTCCGTCCCACCACAACACCTGGCTTGGCATGCCGCCGTTGGTATCGACCAACTCCAGTCCGTATCGGTTGACTTCTGCGAAGACGTGGGGCTGGGTGGAGTGGACCCAGGTGCCACCGAGTTCGAAGAGTTCATCTCCGATCCGCGCGGCGAAAGTGCGCCCACCCAGTCGGTTGCGCGCTTCCAGGATCAACGTTCGCAGCCCCGCGTGCTGGAGTTCACGTGCCGCGGTCACACCCGCGAAGCCCCCACCGATCACGATCACGTCATAGGCGTCACCGTTCGGGGTCGTTGCGGTGGCGGAAGCACCGGCGGGAAGCGCAGCAAGACCGGCGGCCCCTCCCAAGCCCTTCAGGAACGTGCGGCGACCAATGAAGTCCGGGTCCTGATCTGCCACGTTGCCTCCTTTTTCGTGGTTGCTCCAGTGGTGGCAGTGCAGCGAGCTGGGCCGTCGATCGCGTCGATCTCGCTCGGGAAGGCCCCAGGCACTCGAGCACCCTTGCGGAAGTTCGGCGTCGCGAGGGAGCCAAACTCCTGTGCATTCACCTTATCAAAGGATCAGTAGGAAGCGTTGGTGCCGATGCGCGACAATGCGCCGCGGCGTGGTCCGGACTCGCGAAGTGGCGGCGAGCCTGGCGGCGTTCCTCGCAGGCGAGACGAAGGATGGAACGCGAGTAGGTGGTTCGCGCGTAGACCCGTGCTGCCCGCGGCCGACGGCATAGACTACGGGGCCACGTCCCCGAGAATCCCATGCAGCGCGCAGGAGAAGAGAATGGCGAACGAGGCCGAACACTACGACGCGGTCATCATCGGAGCCGGAGTCAGCGGCATGTACGCGCTGCACCACTTGCGCGAGATGGGCCTTTCCGCCCGGGTGTACGACGGCGCGAGCGACGTCGGCGGCACCTGGTGGTACAACCGCTACCCGGGAGCACGCGTCGACGGTCCCGGCAGTCCCTTCTATTGCTACACGTTCTCCGAAGAGCTCATGCAGGAATGGGACTGGGAAGAGACCCAGTCCGAACAGTCCGCGGTGCTGGCCTACATCGAGCATGTCGCCGACAAGTTCGACCTTCGCCGCGACATCCAGTTCGAGACCTGGGTGAAAGACGCTCGCTATGACGAGGTGACGCAGCGCTGGACCGTCGAAACCAGCAAGGGCCAGCGTGCTTCGGCCCGGTTTCTGATTTGTGCGGTGGGCGCGCTGTCGACGACGAACAAGCCCGACATTCCGGGGATCAACGACTTCGCGGGCGAGACCTATCACACGGGCCAATGGCCGCACGAGCCGGTTTCTTTCAAGGGGAAGCGCGTCGCCGTGATCGGGACCGGTTCGTCTGGCATCCAGGCGATCCCCGAGATCGCCAAGGAAGCGGACCACGTGACGGTGCTCCAGCGCACCCCGCAGTACGCGTTTCCCGCGGCCAACCGCGCGCTCACACCCGAGGAAAGGGCGGAGGCGAGAGACAACTGGGAAGCCATCAAGGCGAAGATGCTCGCGAACACCGGCGGCTTTCCCCACGAGATGCAAGAGCGGTCGGCCCTCGACGACAGCCCCGAAGAGCGCGAAGCGCTGTACGAAGAGCTGTGGCAGCGGGGCAGTTTCAAGTTCTTTCTCGACCTCTACAGCGACATCGCAACCAGTGAAGAAGCCAACGATTCGCTGGCCGAATTCGTGCGCGGCAAGATCCGCGAAATCGTGAAAGACCCGGAGGTCGCGGCGAAGCTGATGCCCGACCACTTCGTGATCTGCAAGCGCCCGATCCTCGAGGACGGCTACTTCGAGGCCTACAACCGCGACAACGTGACGTTGGTCGACCTGCACGAGGATCCGATCGAGCGGTTCAGCGAGACCAGCATTGTCACCCGGTCAGGCGAGCATCCCATCGACATGCTGGTGCTTGCGACCGGCTTCGATGCCATCAGTGGTTCGATGCTGCGTCTCAACCCCAAGGGACGCGGTGACGTGAGCCTGAAGGAAAGGTGGACCGACCGCTTCCACAACTACCTGGGCCTCACGATTCGCGGCTTCCCCAACCTGTTCATGATCCACGGTCCCGGATCGCCCGGCGTGTTCTACAACATGCCCCTGGGCGCCGAACGGCAGATGGGCTGGATCGGCGACTTCATGCGCCATTTGAGCAAGCACGGTTACGGCACCGCCGAGCCCACGGCCGAAAGCGAAGAGGCCTGGGGCAACGAAGTCACCGGACTCGCGAGCTTCACGCTCTTCCCGCGTACCGACTCCTGGTGGACCGGCGCAAACGTTCCTGGCAAGCCCCGCTACTTCTCCGTGTACCTGGGCGGCTCGATCTACTACGAGCGCCTCGCCGGCGTTGCGGCTGGAGACTATCCGGGGTTCGACTTCGAAAAGGCCCGCGAGGCAGGGGCGTAAGCGAGCGCATCCCTCCGCGCGTAGACGGGAGAGGGGAGCGTCAACCCAGGAACGACTTCCCGACCAGCAGTACTCCCGATGCGAGCAGGAACGTCGCGAAGATTCGCTGATAACGCGCAGTATCCAGCCGTGCGTAAACCAGTCGCTCGGTCAGGACGAAGGTGCCCACGCCCGAGCCAACGTAGGCAACGCTTGCAGCGGAGACTGCCTGTGCTGGTACCCCCGAGGCTGCGAGCGTCATGAGCTGGAACAGGGCGATCGTCGCGTAGGACACCGCAGTCGTGACGCGAGCGACGTCTTTCTCGTAGTTGCGGTTGTGGACGATGGCCGTGAGCAGCGAGCCACCGAGATTCGTCATCCCGTGAACAGCACCCATCGCGCTGAAGTACGCGCGCTCATGACGAAAGAGTGACTGGAGTAGCTGCCCGAGACGACTCGACCCGTTCTCCATGGCGACCACGATCAAGAACAAGCCAACGATCAAGCTCACGTTCACCTGCCACTGTGTCACCAGGAATAGAAAGAGCACGACGCCCGGTACGGTCGTGGTCAAAATGCGCCTGTAGAAGCGCCCGTCGATAAAGGCGCGATGCCGGCCCACCTGCAACGCGTTGATGGCCAGTGATATGGGGAGCAGGATCACCAGAGTGCTGATGAAGTCGTATCCCAGCACGAGAAGCATCGGTGTACCGAACAACAGTACGCCGACACCGAAGAGCGATTGAACGAAGGCCGTCAAGACGACGACTGCGAGTAGATCGAAGTGCATTTGGTTCCGTATCGGTTGGCTTCGGCCGCGCTCACGCGCTCGGCCACGACGCTTTGGGCTCCCTATTCGGCGATACGGGGATGCCTCCTCCAGCGATCCGATGCGCACAGCACGCCATCTGTACGGCGAAGCCTGCGAGAACGACGGCCAGCTGGGGGCGCTCTGGGAGTGGCGCGTGATCATCTCGAATACGGAAATGTGCAATCCGAATTATGATTTGGAACACTCAGGACCATGGCGAGGCGATCCCGAATTCCGACCGGCAAGGCCCGTGCCCGAATGCTGCGCGACGAGGCGTATCGCGAGGCGATCACCGAGGCCGCCGAAGCCCTCTTCGGTGTTCACGGAACAGACGGCACCAAGATGGAGGACATCGCTCGCGATGCCGGGTTCGCGGTCACGACCGTCTACTCCGTCTTCCGAAAGGGAAAGGCGGAAATCGTCGACGCCGTTCACGCGCTGAGGCTCGGCGAACTCGTGCGGGCTGCCGAGTCCTACGCGTCGTCGGAAGGCAGCGCGCTCGATCGACTCGCTGCGAGCGACCGGCAATCGGTCGCCTTCTTCATGGAGCACGAGAACTATCTCCGGATGCACCTGCGAGCGGGACACGCCTGGTTCATGCCAGAAGCGGTTGCAGGGCGAGTCCGAGGCGGTGCCGCCAGATGGAGCGATGGCGTCGGTGCGGTCATCGACATGATCAGCGAAGGGATCGCGAACGGAGAATTCGGCGTCGACGATCCACGGCGCGCCGGCAAGAGCATCGTCATGCTCCAACAAATTCACCTGGCCGAATGGATCGAGAGTGGATCGAGCGCCGGTGTCGACGAAGTCTTCGAACGCTACTGGGCGGACGCCGTGCTCCTGTTGCGCACGAGCGAGCCAAACACCTGACACGTCGATCAACAACGACACGGGAGCACCCGATGCGAATGGACCGAGAGGAGACGCGATGACGGGATTGGCAAGTCCGGGAACAGCAGTGGTGGTGACTGGGGGGGCGTCTGGTATCGGGCGCGCGTCGGCGAGGGCGCTCGCGGAGGTCGGGCGGCCGGTGGCAATATGGGATGTCGACGCCGAGGTTGCCGCGACCGTCGCGAAGGACATTGCATCCGAGTTCGCTGTCGCGACCTGTTCAGCTGGCATCGACGTGCGGGAGAGCGAGCGTTTTCCCGCGGTCGTCGCCGCCGCGCGTGAGGCCGTCGGTCCGATCGGCGGCTTCGTGCACTCGGCGGGCGTATCGCACCCGGTGCCGATCGACGCGCTCGATGTGGAGAGTTGGGATCTCGTCCTCGACATCAACCTGCGTGCCTATCCACTGATCATCAAAGCGCTGCTTTCCGAACTTCGCAGCCACGCCGGCTCGGCGATCGTCGGCATCGCATCGGTCAACGCGATCCTGGGCAACGGCGCAAACCCGGCTTACAGCGCATCGAAGGCGGGGCTTCTGTCGGTGACGCGGTCGCTTGCCGATGGCCTGGCGGCAGATGGCATTCGCGTCAACGCCATCTGTCCGGGCTATATCCGCACCCCAATGCAGGACGAGCCAATGGCCAACGTCCCGGGCCTCGAGCAGGCCTACGAGCGTCAGTCCATGCTGGGCCGGATGGGTGAACCCGAGGAGATCGCACGCGTCGTGCGATTCCTTTTGTCGGAAGAGGCGAGCTTCATCACGGCAGAGCACGTGATCGTAGACGGCGGCGTGGTGCCGTCGCAGCGTTGAGCGCGCCAGTCAATTGGAGAGAGCATGACCAAGCGCCCCCCGGAAGAGGTCCTGCAACGAAAACGCGGAGCAGAAGCCGAGAGTCTCCGTCGCGCTGCGGAGGAGCTGCGGCTTGCGGTGATCGAGATGATCAATCGTGCCGGGCTGGGTCACTACTCGAGCACCTTTTCCGCCGCCGAGATCCTGACCGTGCTCTACCGCCATACCCTGCGCCTCAAGCCGAGCGATCCGGCCTGGCCCGATCGGGATCGCTTCCTGCTCGGCAAGGGACACATCGCGGTCGGGCTCTGGCCACTGCTTGCCGAGTTGGGGTTCTTCCCGACCCACTGGCTCGAGGCTTTCGGAAAGAAGGGAGCTCGGCTCCAGGATCACCCCGACATGCACAGCGCACCGGGCATCGACTTCAGCTCGGGTTCGCTCGGGCACAACCTTTCGGTCGGGGTCGGCATGGCGATCGCCGCACGTTTACAGAAAAAGGACCATCGCATCTTCGTCATGCTCGGCGACGGTGAGTTGCACGAGGGGCAGGTCTGGGAAGCCGCGATGTCCGCTCCGCATTTCGACCTCGGCAACCTCGTCGCGATCGTCGACGCAAACGGTTCCTGTGCGAGTGGCGAGACGTCGTCGATCATGAACATCGAGCCCGTCGCAGGGCGCTTCGAAGCCTTCGGTTGGCGGACGGTGGAGATCGATGGCCACGACGTCTCAGCGATCGTTCGAGCGTTCGACGGCCTGCCGGACCCGACCGATGTCCGTCCCACCTGCATCGTTGCGCGGACGCTCAAGGGCAAGGGCGTTTCCTTCATGGAAGCAGAACCGCGCAAGTGGCATGTCGGTTTTCTCGGCACGGCGGATCGCGCTCGTGCGATCGACGAGATCAAGGAGCGGCTGTGATGGGGAACGTTGACGAAGTCTTTTCATTTACCGCCGACGAAGGCGAGTTTTCGGGCTGGGCTCCACTCGGCAAGACGCTCATCGATCTGGGCCACGAACATCCGGGCATCGTGGCCGTTGCTCCCGACCTCGGAAGCGCTCCCATCGTCGGCCACTTTGCCGACGTCTTTCCCGATCGTGTGGTCGATTGTGGGATCGCCGAGTGCAACGCCGTGTCCATCGCGGCCGGACTCGCGGTGTCGGGCTGCATCCCCTTCGTGCTTCAGATCGGCGCGTTCAGTGCGCTGAAGTGTGCTGAGCAGATCCGCACCGACCTCGCCTACACGCGGGTGCCCGTGCGCATCCTGTCGGGGTGGTCGGGGCTGGCGATGGGCTACTTCGGGACGAGTCATCACGCGGTCGAGGACATCGCGATCGCGCGTTCGATCACGAACCTCACCGTCGTGGCACCCAGCGACCCGGTTTCCGCCGAGGCGGTGATGCGAGCGACGCTCGAGCATCCGGGGCCGGTGTACTTCCGCTTCGGCGCGGGGGAAGAGGCGCCGATCTATTCGCAGCCTCCCGAGATCGAGTACGGCCGCTTCCTTCGACCGCGAGAGGGCCGCGATGCGACCATCATCGCGACGGGCATTGGCGTTCCGTGTGCTCTCGCTGCGGCCGAGCGCGCACAGGCCAACGGCCACGATGTCGGCGTGCTCGACGCACTCTTCCTGAAGCCCCTCGACGAAGAGGCCATCATCGCTGCGGCCGAATCGAGCGGGCGTTTGCTCACCGTCGAAGAACACGGCGTCGTCGGTGGCCTGGGCGCGTCTGTTGCGGAGGTGCTCGTTCGACACCGGAGCACGGCGCATCTGTCGATTCACGGCCTACCCGACGAGGCCTTGCTCGTCGCCTCGACCCCTGAACTCCACGACCACTACGGCCTCACGCCCGACGGTGTCCTCGAGCGCCTCGAGGAACTGCTCGGTCGTTGACATTGGGGTCAGAGTGCCGTTCGTCGCGAAGGCAGGAGAACGTTCATCATGAATGCCGCACTACTGGAATCCAGATTCGGTCCGATCAGACAGGTCGCCTACGTCGCCGAAGACATCGACGCCGCGATGCAGGCCTGGAATCGCCAAATGGGTGTTGGCCCCTTTGCGGTGGCTCGCGACGTCACGCCTTTCAGGGGGGCGAAGTACCGCGGGGAATCCTGCGAAGACCTGCGGCTCAACCTGGGCTTCGGCTATCTCGGCGAAATCCAGCTCGAGTTGATCGAACAGCTGGATGATCGTCCTTCCATCTACAAGGAAATGCTCGACCGCGGGAATCGGGGAGCCCATCACTATTGCTTCGCCGTGGACGACTATGGTTCGGCCTATCGAGAGCTGATGGACAGCGGTTTCGAAGTGGTGGTGCAGGCCGGCAACGAGAAGGGCGGCATGATCTATTGCGAATCCAGCGCGATTCCCGGTTTGATCCTGGAACTCATTGCTTGGAACGAGCGAACCAGGCCCTACTACGAAGGGACCAGGAAGTTTCTGGCCGGCGTCGACCAGGGCCAGCTGGTCCACGAGATCACGCTGTAGGTTGACGCACGAGCATCGCCCCGACCGTTTCTGCGGAGTGGCGCGTGTCGTTGTATTCCTTGGCGAGCACGATCTTGCCGTCCTCGAACACGAGCAGGAAGTGGTAGCTGTTGTCGTACTGCGTGCCGTCGCGAAGCTGCGCCTGGCACGTCGCTTCGACCGCTACCCGGTCTGCGTCGGCGGTAATGCCCGTGACCTTCATGTCCGGGGGCGTCGCGCACGCGTCATGGAAACCGCGGACGAACCCCTCGAACGTGGGGCGGTCGATGGTTCCAATTCCGGGCACCCACCACTTCGGATCGTCACCGAGCAGCGAGTCGTCGAGAATTCCCCGTCCGACCTGTTCGATGAATCGGCGCGCCGAAGCGCGGTTCGCCTCTGTCTGCGGATCACTCATTCGCTTCGCTCCCTCACTCGGCGTCCCTGGCCGTTCGCGGCGGCGAAGCGCAGCTCAGCGATCTTCTTGCAGCCCACGGCACAGAAAGCGCCTCCTCGATTCCATGTCGATGTCGCGAGAAACACAGAATTGCAGTTGCTGTCGCTACGAATCAACCCCAACTTCGAACCGGATCGCGACCAGGTCGAGCGGACGAACTCGACCTGACAGGAGGCCCCGATGGGAACGGAAGCCAAGCTCGAAGTGCGCAATGACCAGGTGGAAGACATCGATTGCCCGAAGGGCATCGCGGAATGGATCAGCGAGCAGCTCGGTGGCGAGGTGCTCGAAGTAACGCGCCTGGAGCGCTGGCGCCCGCAATGGAAGGTCACCTACAGCGTCGACGGAGCAACCGGGGCCGTTCTCTTTCGCGGCAACCGCCCGATCGCAGGGAAGGACGACCTGCGGTTCGAGATGGAGGTCATGCAGGCCCTCGAAGCCAATGGCATCCGGGTGCCGCACATCCACGGTTGGGTCGACTCGCCGAAGGCGTTCGTCATGGACTGGGTGGACACGGACGACCGCGCTCCGGGAATGCTGCATACGGCGATCGAGAACCCCTCGACGATGAGCGACGAACGTTGGCAGGCGATGCTCAACTACATGCAGCACTTGTCGGACGTTCATGACGTACCCGTCAGCGAGTTCACTCACATCCGCCAGCTCTCGAAACCGCCGAGCACGGCCGACGACATCGCGCTTCGCGCCACCGAGCGCATGTTCCAGATGGGCACTCGAGCGGGCAACATCGATCCGCCTCTCGAGTTCCTGCAGTTCTGGCTGCGACGCAACGTTCCGAAGCATCGAACGGAAGCGAGCTTCATCGCGGGTGATGCTGGCCAGTTCATGTCTGCCGGAACGGACGTCCTGGCGCTGCTCGACTTCGAGATCGCGACGATCGGAGACACCCATTGGGATCTCGCCTGCTTCCGGGGGCGTCATCCCTACGAGAACATGGGTGACATCCCAGCGCTCTACCGCCAATACGCCGAAGTCAGCGGCAAGGAGGTCGATCTGCGTGTGGTCGGCTATCACACGGTCAACTTCCTGCAGCTGTCTGGGATTGCTGCGAAGTTCTTCATGATGCCAGAGGCCGCCGGGGGCAATTGGATCGAGGGCGTCCTCGAGTACGCGAGCATCTCGCGACGGGCGTTCGAAGCGATCGCCGAGCTGCAGGGCATCAAACTCGACTACGATCTGCATCTTCCCGAACCCACGATCCAACCGTGGGAAGATTCCGGTTTCAGAAAGCTGATCATCGACATCGAACGCCTGCAGACCTCGCCGGCCTTCGAGCCCTGGGAGCGCGACCTGCTGGGCGCGATCCCCAAATTCTTGTTGAACCACGCTCGCTACCGAAACTGGTTCGAGTCCGAAACCATCGCAGACATCAGCGCACTCACGGGTCGGACGCTGCCCGACCTCGCGGCTGCAGACGCCGCTGCCATGGAGTTGATCCAAGCCGCAGACGCGGAGCACGACGACGAGTGGGTCCGTGCCATGCATCGCCGCCTGCTTCGGTTCTCGATGATCGTGGCCGGTACCGACCCCGACAGTGAGAACCCGCTCTTCCACAGGCTGGACCCGATTCTCGACTAGATTCCCGCCGAGCTTCAGGCCGCCATTCGTCGCGGTAGGTCTTGCGCGTCAGGAAGCGGATCAACGTCATGGTCTGCACCGAACGTTGCTGCGCGAAGGGATCTTCGAGCCGCGGGGCGACGTCATGCTGCTGCGCGTATAGCGCGGCCGCGACGAGCGGATCGGGCGGACCCGAATCATCGGGTGTCTCCGGCCTGGCGATCGGCAGTTCCATCGCGGCTGCGAGCATCCCACGCACGTTCTTGTTGCATCGCGTAGTAGCGGGCGCGAAAGCGGTCGTAGGTGACGCCGGATTCGCGCTCGTACGATTCGAACAAGCCGTCCAGCCCGCCGGCTGGATTGTAGAACTCGCGCACCATGATGTTGCCGAGGTTTTCCAGCGGATCGCCGTAGTGGGCGAGTTCCCAATCCACGACCGCGCTCACCCGGTCGTCCTGGAACATGAAGTTCACCGGCCCCGTGTCGCCCTGGACGAGCGATACCCGCGCGACCTTCTCCGGCGCGAAGCGTCGCAACCAATCGATGCCGTACACCGTGAGCGGGTCGTCGCAGTCTTCGAAAGGACGCCCCGTCTGTGCGAGCACCCGGTCGAGTTCGTCGAGGGTGCACGCGGCTGGTGTTTCTGGCCGGGGCGGCATGATGTCGTCGAGTTCGAGCGCATCGAGGTCCGAGCGACCGGGGTCGCGCGCCATCAAGGTGGCGCGCAATTCCGGGTTCCAGCCATGGATCTCCGGGACCGGGATCCCCTGGTGGTCCAGCGCCTGCAGAATGCGCGTCTCGCGTTCGAGCAGGCGCGGGTTTCCGTACGTGTCCCGTTGCAGGGACGCCTCATGACCTGGGCCTGCCGGATGCCGGCTCACGCTCCCTGGGCGACCCGCGAGAACAGTCACGTCCCGCCCTGTGATCAGTCATCCAGCTTGGCACCAATAAGGAATCACGAAATACTCGAAATCGCTTGACTGATCAGGTCGAGGGATTCCACCAAGGACCCAGAAGAAGTTCTCTCCGAAGTTCTTCTCCGCTTTCATGCCTACACTGCAGGTACGACTTCCGGGAACGAATGTCTTCACTTGGATGTGAACGAAACGCGTTCCCCGGATGTTGCTGCACAGTATGTCTGTGTGCGGCGTGTTTCCGAGTGTCACCACCGCCGAGTAACCGCGGCGACAAAGCTCTCTGAATCTCACCTGTAGGTGCGCTGCAACACGGTTCCAGATCGGTGCCCTGCACCTGTTTGCGGGTCGAGCCTCCATTTGAGTCCGAGTGGCCAGCAATGCAGAGCCTGTCGGCGGGGCAGGGCTCGAAGCCGCTTTTCGGCACAATCCGCCCCTCTATCTCTCTACCCGTCAGTCCGCAGCGACCTCTCGAACCAGCCGACGTAGCGCCTCGCCGTAGGGTTCGAGGAGTTCGGGGGATGTCACGCTCGGCAGGTCGAGTGGCGTATGGAAGAAACGATGGGGGCCGACGAAGCCCATCGCGCGGTATCCCGCGCGGAGGATCTCGTTGAGCTCGGACCGGCCCGGCCGCATCTGCTGATATGGCAGCGTTTGTAGTTGGGGGATTCGAGCGAACGTGGCGTCGACGAGCGACGAGAGGTTGTCTCTGTAGAAGAGCTGGTTGTAGTCGTGGACCCGGTTCATGGGTTCGAGCCCCTCGGCTGTTTCCTGCCAGGCGCGTGCGGCGATCGATGCGCCCAGGTGAAGCCAGAGGGCGACATCCTCTGAAGGCGGCACGGCGGGCAGGCTCACGTGAGCACCCGCAAACGAGAGTTCGTGGCCGCTGTTCGCGACGAAGAGCCAGTTCTTTTGCCCGTGGTTACCCTGGGCGATCCATTCAGCGAGACCAAGCCAGAGCGCAACGCCTGAGCCTCGTTCGCCCGCACAGCGAAACCATCCGCTCGTCGGTGTGGATATGACGGTCCACGGAGCGCCGGGAATCTCACGGGCCGGGTATCGGGCCAACACGTTGTGCGCGGTGACCTCCCGCATCTCCCCCTTGCTCTCGAGTTCCACGACTTCCTCCGAACCGAGTAGCGGCTGAAGCTTCTCGTCGTTGCGCGCTGCCACGACGACGGTTGGAATCGGAAGAGCAGCGTCCAGGAACGGGTGGGCTGCGTTGGTAACGTAGATTTCGCCCGACGGATGGGGCAACGCCACGACGAGCGCAAGCGCGCCCTTCGATGCTGCGGTCACGGCGAGATCGGAAGGTCGCACGCGATACCATTCTCCCGCTTCTTCGGGCGAGAGATAGGCGATCTTTCCTTCGAGGTCTGTTTCGCGCAGCGGCACGAGTGGCGCTTTGAGCGAGTCTGCTGGCTTCGGCAGCCAATGAGGAAAGACCTCGAGACGAAGTCCATTCGCGTCGAGCGACTGCTCTGCCGGGAAGAACTGTTTGACGTCGAACGGTTGAAGCTCGACGGCGTAGCCCCAACGTTCTAGTTCGCTGGCGAGCCACGCGGTCGTCTCGGAATCCGCTCGACCGCCGGTGCGATGGTCACCGAGGTCGGCGTATTGCGTGACACGCCCGAACAAGTTCGCACCGGCCAGCGGGTCTGCGGGCTCCGCGGTGGGCATGGCGCAGCCCGCCATCAGGGTGAGGGTCGTTGCGAGTGTGCGAAGCGTGCTTTCGATCATACGGTGTGATCTCAGGGGCCTGAAAACCGGGTGCCAGAACTGGTCATTGGTGCCGATCGTCCCGGGCACACCAATGAGTTCGTACGGTGATTCACTTGAGTCGAGATCGAGAGTTCGACGTCATCGTCTATGGAGCCACCGGCTTTACCGGTCGGCTCGTCGCGGAGTACCTGGCGGAGCGCTACGGCGTCGACGTCCGCGGCGCCGATTCACCAACCTTCCTCCGCGAAGCGCTCTGCGGTGGCGCGCCCGATGCCGCTCGCGGCACCGGTGATGAATGCGTATCTCAGTTCGTCATTCGACATGGCTGCGTGAATCTGTGCTCCTGAGAACGCAAATCGCCTACAAGTTGGCGAGCAGACGGAGTGCGTCGGTGGTGGTGAAGATTCCGACGATGATGTCTCCGTCGACCACCAGTGCACTGCCGACCTTGCGTTCGAGCATGGCCTGGGTGACTTCGGGGATGGTTGCGGTCGGCGGGACCTCGAGGAGATCGTGCGAGCAGGCGGATTCGATGGTGTGATCGAGCGCGTCATCGCCAAACTGGCCGCGAGCGGTTTCGATGTCTCGCCGGGCGATGATGCCGTGCAGCTTGATCCCTTTCATGACCGGGATGTGGCGAATGCCGGCCTTCTCCATCTGCTCGAGTGCTTCTCTGAGCGATTCGCTTTCCAGCAACTCGACCGGCAGCCGACTCATGCATTCGCGAACCTGAAGTGTCCGCTTCATGTCATTGCCCTCCTGAAAGTCTCCGCGTTGCATGATATCAGGCTTTGACTTCGCTCCCGGAGGGCCTCGCCACTACCATTGTGGCGCTCCGCGGCCTGCGGAGTTCTTCGGTTTGGAGGGGGTTCGATGGAAGTGATGCTCGCGTTCCTGATGGCGACGGTGGCCAACACCGTCCTCGGCGTCGACGGTGGTGTGCTGGCCGACGTGCAGATCGGCAAGCTCGGGCTCGGGGAGCGTGCCCACTTCTGGGCGCGATCGATCACGCTCTTCGTGGCCGCGGTCATCCGGGTCGCCATGATCTTCCTGGTGTCTTCGCTCGCTTTTCTGCTCGAGCCCCAGGCCGACCTGTGGTGGTTGCCGAACCGCTGGTTCAGCGAGCATCCGGAAGAGCTCGTGTGGCGAAACCTGTTGCTCTTTCTGGGTGCGGGCGTCGTGATGGCGATCGTGATCTACGAGTACTGGCACGGCTTCCAGGAAGCGGCGCACGGCTCGCACGAGCACGAAGCCGAGCACGCAGAGGGCTCCACCAGTGGTCTGGCGCGCGGGTTCCGCATCGCGTTCGCGCTGCTCGGCGTGCAGCTATTGCTCGGCGTCTTCGGCGTAGACCAGGTGTTCCTGATGATGTCGCTGATGGACATCGATACCCAGTTTGGCTGGATGGTGACCAGCATCCTCGTCGCCAACGGGATCATGATCGCCGGCATGGTGCCGATTTCTCGCATCATCCGGCGCTCCCCGCACACCAAGTTCCTGACGCTCAGCATGCTGATCGTGATCGCGGTGAAGCTCGCGATCGACGGCTCCGGCGGTCACTTCTCCGACGGACTCATGATGTTCATCCTCTTCATGTTACTCATGAACGACGGCGCACAGGCCCTTCGTGATCGCCTCGTCGAAAAGAGGCGCGCGCGCGACCAGGCCAGTGCAGTCGCGTGATCTGATTCCCGGTAGGGCCGCTACCGAACGCATTCCAGCCACCGGATTCGAATCCAGCTGCCTCGAACATCTGTTTTGGCCGGGAATGGACCCGCGAAACGACTGGCACGCCGGGAGGGCCTGGAAGCACTGCTTCCAAACGAACCCCTGCCTCTGAAGCAGTCGGTTCCTTGTCTTGACAGCTGCTGCACCGCCTCGGAAGCTCCCAGAGCCTGGAGGTTCTCCGGCAACCGGACCGCAGGCCTACCAGAGGACGGGGCACCCATGGAGCTCTGGCGACAGCTACGCATCTATCGGCTGGAGATCGTCGTCATCGCCCTCGTCGTTGCTCTGCTCTTCGGGTTGGCGGTTGCTTTCACACCGGTCACCACCGGGATTTCGGTGATGGCTCCAGCAGCAACGTCGCGACCGCGAATCGCGAGTACACGACTGCCGACACCTATACCGTCAGGCTCTACGACACGATCGAAACCGCGATCGATAGCGCGGCACTCGATGTCGAAAACGGCCTCATCGAGACCGCGGGCGCGGCCGCTCGGGGCGTCAGGCTGTTCAAGCCCGAGGCCGGAACAAACCCTGTCGCTCTGGCGCCGACGAAGCTATCGGCCGATATCAGCGTTCACGCAGGCACGCGAGTTCGAGTCGACGTAGAGCATCAGGTAGACGACGACTGCTTCAACGCAACCTGGGACGATTTCACGATCGAGTAGGTCGCGGGTGACGGGGTACATATGCGCAGGAGCTTCAAGCTGGGTATTCGACGATCTCGCCGAAAGAGTGTGATGCGAATGCGCGAATCGCCGCCGCTCGCGTACTCGAGCGCTTCGAAGCGCTTCCCCGACGTGGGAACGCATCAGGGCAAGCTGTAGTTCTCGGGAACGAACACAGCGGTGATTCCGTTGGATTGCACACTCGCATCGCCGGTGTTGCAGCAAGGGGAAGCCCCTCTTGCTAGCGCATAGAACGTATGCGTTCCTGCGGAAACGGTGAAGACGCCCATCGTCGTGTAGGGGAGGTACAGGGTATGCCCCAGTGCGCCGCCCGATGAAGTTCCTGGGGCCATCGACATTGCACCTGCTGGGTTGAAAGTCATCTCGTCGTCGCTTGGCGCTACATAGACAATCTTATGCGCCCGGGGGCTGAGCCCCAATAGCGCCTCACCACCCCGGCGAGAACCGCCGCGGGGTCCCGCCAGAGCGCGCAACTCACGCGCGTCGTCGGCCGTGCTCATCGTCTCCTGGGTGGAACCCAGGGTCGGTGGGCACACGGCCTGTGCGCGGCCGCGGAATCGTCCGGCTACGTGTCGTAAAGACACACGATACGACGAACCTGGTCGATGAACTCCCGAAGATGTACGAAATCGAGTTCATGGGGCCACGAGTCACATGAGTTATCCGCTTGGTCCTCGATCGACCAGTCGATGTTGCTTAGAGTCGGTCCCGGCCCATGCGCGCAAGCGCACCCACCGGGCATTCAAGACTCGAGGCGTCCAACGCGACATCCATTCGACTCGGATGATCGATACGCAGTGCACGCAGAGTTCACCGATACGAAATCGATGGGAAGCACAAGCGAATGAACGTCGTACTGATCTACCCGCGATGGGATTACCCGACTTTCGGTCAGCTACAGGAGCCGCTCGGGCTCCTGCACATCGGCGCCGTACTCAAGCAACACGATCACGAGGTTCGTTTCTTCGACCTGGCGATCGACGCGATCGAACGGGTCGACGAAGCCGTCAAGAGTGCCGACCTCGTCGGCATCAGCTCCAGCACCGTGCTCTTCGGTAGAGCGTGTCGCGTACTCGACCGCATCAAGGAAAGCCGACCCGACCTCCCCGTGATCATCGGGGGGCCCCACGCGACGCTGAGCACGGCGGATGCCGTGATGAAGGGCTTCGACGCCGCCGTCATCGCGGAGGGGGAGTACACGATCGTCGACATCGTCGAGGCGCTCGAAAAAGGCTCGCCCCTGTATGAAGTGGCCGGTGCGGCCGCCAAGAAGGGCGACGAAGTCGTCTTCGGACCCGCGCGGGGGTTCGAAACGGACCTCGACGTGTTCCCCGACCCCGACCGGACGCTGGTCGACTACGACAAGTACTTCGACGACGAGATCCAGTTCGTCGGCATGATGTCGACTCGCGGCTGTCCCTATAGCTGCCTCTTCTGCAAACCGATGCTCGACAAGGTCCACGGCAACAAGGTCAGACGAAGGAGCCCCCGGCGCGTCGCGCAGGAGATGGCGAACGTCTCGAAGACGCTCGGCTACAAACGCTTCCTGTTCAAGGACGACACCATGGTGTTGGGCGGCATCGACTACTTCGTGGAGTTCGAACGAGAGCTCGCCGAGGCGGGCCTTCCGGACTCGAAATGGGTCTGCCAGGCGCGGGTGGATCAGATCTCCGCGCCGCTGCTCGAACAGATGAAGCGCTGCGGCGTGGAAGCCATCGCGTTCGGTGTCGAGAGCGGATCCCAGAAGGTGCTCGACTTCTACAACAAGGGAATCAAGCTCGAGCAGACGATCCGGGCCTTCGACCTCTGCCACGAGTACGGCATCGGGACCCTCGCGTTCGTGATGCTCGGCGCGCCTGTCGAGACGCGCGAAGACCTCGAAGGCACCGTGCGCCTGGTCGAACGCATCCGACCCGACAGCCTCTCGTTTTCGATCGCCACCCCGGGTCCAGGCAACGCGCTCCACGACTACGCGGTCGACAACAAGATCCGCAACGTGAGTTCGCCCGAAGGCAACGACTACCAGTACAACACCGACCCGATCAGCCTCTCACTCGTCTCGACCCAGGATGTCGCATGGGCAGCGCGAGGCATCTTGGATGCCGTTCCGAACACGTACTACCGAGAGGAATTGGAGGCCAGGGTGAACCGGCTTGCCGCACAAGCACAGGCGTAGCGGGTTCGGGAAATGCCCGGCGGCGCTACGCCTCGGGCGCTTCGAATCCCATCGCGGATAGACGCGCGCGCAGTTCGCTCCCTGGTTCGAGCAGCCGCCGCAACGTGACCAGCGCGGGGCGCTCCCAGCGAACCTGCATTCGAAACAATGACTTCGTGGCTTCGGAAGCGATGCGCGCATCGCGATAGACGGAGAGCCGACCTGACGACGTGATATCAACGCGCACGTAAGTGAGCGGATCCACGGCACGCCGGGAGGGCTTGGAAGCACTGCTTCCAAACAAACCCCCGACCCTCAGGTTCGAAGCCTGGCTGAGGCGCAAGCGAAATCAATGACTTGCGTCTCTCGTACCTCGTAGAGCCGTGTGGAGCGCGGCGAAACGGCGAGATACAGCGAAGGATCGAGAGGGACTGTTCACGCCAAGCTTCGGGGATCGAGAGTCGCGCGGGCTCACTGCGGTGAAGATTCTCGCCGAATCGTCGCGCGTAGGGCATCGAGCGTCGGGGCAGGAAGCAAGTCCATCGCGATGGGCGTGGGGTGGTCCCGTTTCAGCGCAACGACAGGCGTCCCGGTCGCTTCGCCTCGCGTCCCTGTCCCGATGATATCCCGCGAGAACGCGCCACGGCGTGGGCGCGAAGAAGCTCAGCAGCCACGCGGCCTCGCTCGCCCCGCTGGCGTCCAGTCGGTCTCCGTTAAGATCCCCTCGTGGGCAGTCGAGTCGATCAGATCGGAGAGGGGCGACACACGGTCGCGGCCGAGTATCTCGCGGTGTTCCTCGAGTTCGTCGCTGAATGCGGCCTGGATGCTTCGTCGGTCCTGGCTAGCGCCGGCTTGTCGCCCGAAGAAGTCGTGCAGCTCCCCAGGTTCGTGGGGAGCAAGACGTACTACCGCTTGATTCGAAGTCTCCTCGATCAGCGACCCGACCCGCACCATGCCTATCGTTTCGCTCGCCGAGCGAGCGAACTGCGTCACGGTGCCGCGGGAATGCTTGCGCAGAACAGTCAGACCCTGCGCGAGGGGCTGGACCTGGGGCTTCGCTATTCCCGACCCCAACTCGGCAATAGCGAGCGGCTCGTGGTGCGAGTCGAGGGGAAGGAGATGGTGGTCCTGATCAGCCCACCCGACCCGAATGTCGAGATCGACACAAGCGTCGACTGCTTCAACTCGATCGTCATGCTGCTCGGCCACGAACTGCGGGGGCGGCGAATGGCGGGTGTGGAGGCGACGCCGTTCGCCAACGAGCTCAAGGTCACGCATTCGGGGGAAGGGTTCTCGCTGGATCGCGCGGCGCTTCCGCCAGGGATGACGCTCTCATTCGATGCACCACACTTTGAGTTGGTCCTCTGCTCCGACTATCTGGATCTGCCGCTGCTCTCGCCGAGCAGCGAACTCCGCGCGATCGCCCTTCGTCAGCTCGAAGGCGCGGACCTCGATGCGAACATCAGTGATCAGGTTCGGGGCGTCTTTCAGTCGCGCGAGCCGGATGTCCCGGATCTGGACGAAGTCTGTTCGGCGCTTCACATGTCTCGTGCAACGCTGAAGCGAAAGTTGAAGGCCGACGGCGCGACGTTTCAAAGCCTGAAAGACTCGTTCCGGCTTCGCAGGGCCACCTCGCTCCTTGGGGATACCGAGGCTTCGGTCGAGGAGATCGCCGACGAGTTGGGCTTCAGCGACACGAGCGGCTTCACGAAGGCCTTCCGGCGCTGGACGGGGATCGCGCCGCGCGAGTGGCGCCTTGCCCACCGCGCTGCGCCCGACTCGAACTGACACGCGTGAGCCGCATTTCCTGATTCTTGAACCCAGCTGACCTGTTGCTGGGATCGGGGGTATGGGAGGGTCGTCGGGGCATCGACCCGCAGAAACCAGAAGCCGATTGGAGAGACGGCTCGGGGGAGACTGCGACAAGGAGAGAACTTGGCTTCCGTTGAATCGAGCGCCCTCGAGGGGCTGCGCGTGTTGGAGATCTCCGCCGCAGGGAATTGGGCGGCTTCGCTGCTCGGCATGCTGTTGGCCGACCAGGGCGCTTCGGTGGCCAAGGTCGCCGTGCACCCGGATCACGCGCCCATCGAGGATGCCGCAGCCCGGGCTCAGTCGCGGGAAGCCCGGTCCAGGGCCGGCATCGACAGGAACAAACGCGTGCTCGAGCCGATTGCAGCCGCGGCGGATGTCGCGCAGTTCGTCTCATGTGCCGACGTCGTCATCCTTTCCTACGACACGGGACTCGCCGAACTCGACCCCGCCACGATGCGAGCCCAGCATCCATCGCTTCTGGTGGTGACGATGTGCGAGTTCGACGCACTCGAGAAGCACCCGCCCGACGATGGGCGTTGCGGAGCCGCGACCGGGCTCTTCACCGACATGAACCTCTACGACCGTCTCTTCGAGCCCGGAGATACCAAGTACACCACGACCCCGCTGCCCAGCACCTACGCCGCGATCCACGCGGCGAGTGCCACGTGCCTGGCCGTCGGGCGTCGAGCCCGCACCGGCGGTGGGGATCACATCCAGGTCTCGCTGGCGGGGGCTTTCTTCCAGGCGCAGACCGCACACCTGATCAACGGGTTTCCGGGCAACAATCCGGTCCCGGCCTGGCTTCGGTGGATCCCGCAGCTGTTCTTCCGAGACTGGCTCGAGCAGATGATCGCGGACAAGCGACTCGATTGGTTCAACCGAACCTATGACTGCGCGGACGGGCCCAAGAAGCTGGTGGTGATCTGCAGCTCGCGGAAACATCAGCCGGCCTTCCTCCGCGCGATGGGGCTCTGGGACGAAGCGGTTCGCGTTGCCGGCATCAGCGATAGCGATTTCGATCGATCGGGGAGCCTCGGGATCCGCAAGAACAGGAAGCTCACGGCGCTCCTGGTGGAGGAGTTCGCGAAGCAGAGCTCGGAGTATTGGGTCGAGCGGCTCGCGCCCGTCGTTCCGGCGACGGTATTCCGCACAACCGAAGAGTGGCTCGAGCAACCCTTCGTGCGCGAGATGGGCATGCGCGCAGACTTCGAAGATCCCCTCGTGGGGGCCATCGCCACGTTTGGGCGCTCCGTCGAGACCAGCGCTGGCCCGCAGCAAGGCCCTGGCCCGTCCTTCGAACCTCGGGCGATTGTCTCAGATCCGGCTGTCCTGCTGGAAGCGTGGAATCGAGAGACCGGGTTCGAGCTGGAAGGCCCCACTCCTGGAGGCGACTCCGGGGGCTTTGCGAGCGGGCTCCGCGTGCTCGAGTTCACCACCGTGGTCGCCGCGCCCTATTGCGGTCTGACCCTGGCGCAACACGGCGCCCAGGTCACCCGCGTCTGCGCTCCCGAGCCGTACCACGAGAAGTTCATCGAGGTGAGCGTCGCCGCGGACGTCCAACGGGGTAAGCGGAACATCGCGCTGGATCTCAAGTCCGACGCCGGACAGCAGCGACTTCGAAAGCTGATCGCAGAAGCCGACGTAGTCATCCGCAACATGCGCCCCGAGGCCGCGAAGAGACTCGGGGTCGACGCGGACTCCGTTCACGCCATTCGCCCGGAGGCCATCTACTGCACGATCTCGGCGTACCCCCGGAGTGACTGGCCTGGCTACGACCCGCTCTTGCAGATCGGAACCGGCATCGTCGAAGCGTACGCAGAGGAGAGCGAAAGCGGCTACCGCAACTGGCTCGGTGTCGCTGGGTCGGTCGACTACGGGTCGGGCGCCTCGGGGCTCTACGCGATCAGCCTCGGTCTTCTCGAGCGGGCTCGAGGACGATCCGCCGTACAGGTCGCCACCAGCCTGGCCCAGTATGCGCAGTTCGTTCAACCCGATCGCATCGTCACGGGTCCCGGGCTCCCGCCCGTTCCCGCATCACCGATGCCTCTCTCGAGAAGCGACGGTGGCGGCTGGCAATACACGAACCCAGATCCGCAGGGCGGTGGCGAGTCGCCCCCTGTCCCGCTCACGACGCTCCGGTCCCTGCGCTTGCAAGCGACTCCCG
>JASMLK010000059.1 GCA_030748735.1 Myxococcota bacterium
GGTTCGAGAGTTCTGCGGTTCGCAGGTAGCCCTCGATCTCGGCGAGTCGATTGCGAATGACCGGGTCTTCGATCGCGGGCCGCCCATCGCGCGTCGTGTTCCGCGCCAACTCGATCGCACTCTCGAAGTGCTCGCGAGCCATGTTCGGGTTGCCGATCAGGTTGCGTTCGTGCACCAGCGTGGCTCGCGAAACCGCCCACCCCTGCCCGCGTTCGCCGACGATGTGATCCGCTGGCGTGCGCGCGTCGGTGAAGAACACTTCGTTGAAATCGAGACCACCGGACATCTGTTTCAGCGGGCGAACCTCGATGCCAGGTTGGTCGAGATTCACCAGCAGGTAGGAGATGCCCGCGTGCTTCTTCGCGTCGGGTTCGGTCCGGAACAAGCCGAAGATGTAGTGGGCGTCCTGCGCGTTGCTGGTCCAGATCTTCTGCCCGTTGATCACCCACTCGTCGCCGTCGAGCACTGCAGTCGACTTGAGTGATGCAAGATCACTCCCCGACCCCGGCTCGCTATAGCCCTGACACCAGCGCTGCTCGCCGCGCAACATCGCCGGAACGAACTGGCGCTTCTGTTCTTCGGTCCCGAACTCGATCAGGGTCGGCGCCAACAGGCCGGGCCCCTGGTCGATGCGATTGCCCGGCGCGCCCGTTCGCGCGTATTCGTCGACCACGATCGCATCCTTGAGTTCGTCTTGCGGCTGGCCGGAACCTCCATACTCCTTCGGAATGCCGCGATAGACGTAACCCGCTTCGATGCCGCGCTCGCGGAACAGCTGCTCCTGCTCTTCCATGGGAAGCTCCGCTTCAGCACCCGTCAGGGGCCAGCCTTCGAGGAAGACGCGTAGCTCGTCTCGAAACGCTCGGTGCTCTGCGCTGAGTTCGAGATCCATTTCTACCAACCTCCCAGCGTCGCGATGCGAGCGCGTACCGCGTCTGGCGTGCCGAACGCCGCGCGGTTGAACATCGCGCGCTTGTAATACATCTGAACGTCGCACTCCCAGGTAAAGCCCAGGCCACCGTGGAGTTCGACCGACTGCCTTGCGGTGTTCATCGCGCGATCGGTGATGTGCGCCTTCGCGAGCGCACCTACGTGCTCGGCCTGTTCGGGCAGATGATCGAACGCATGTGCGGCGAACCAGAACAACCCGCGCGTGGGCTCGATGTCCGTCGCCAGGCGCGCGAGCTGATGCTTCACCGCCTGGAACTGGCCGATGATCGTCCCGAACTGTTCGCGCGTCTTCGCGTATTCGGTCGAGATCCGGATCAGCTTCGAGGCCAGGCCGAAACTGTCCGCAGCCAGCAGGACGCATGCGGCATCGCGAACACGCGTGCTGGCCCCCTGTCCGTCTTCGAGCATCTCGGCCGCGACACCATCGAGTCGAACGTGGAAGACCGGCCGACTGCGATCGATGCCGCCGGCGTCTTCGAGCTGCACACCATCGGCATCACGTTCGACGACAGCGAGTCGCCCGCGCGAACAACCCGTGACGATCAGCTGCGTGACATCGGCGTTCGGCACGTATTGCTTCGCACCGCTGAGTTCGCCGTCCTTCTCTTCGACGCTCCACTCGGAGGGATCCCAGCGACTGTTTTCTTCCGCGGCCGCAAAGGTCCCGATCGTCTCGCCGCTCGCGAGACCGGGCAGCCACTTTTCCTTCTGCGCCTCGCTTCCGCCTTCCAGGATGGCGACGGTCGCCAGCGCATGCCCCAGAAACGGTCCCGGCACGCTGCCGTAGCCCAGCTCTTCGCTCACCAGGGCGAGTTCGAGCATTTCGAGCCCGGCACCGCCGTGGTTTTCTGGGACCAACAGACCGGCGAGGCCCATTTCCGCCATGTCGTTCCACAGCGTACTGTCATGTCCGACGCCCGCGTCGAAGAGTTCGCGCAAACGTGGCGCGGGGCACTCGTTCTCGACGAAGGTGCGCACGGTCTCCTGGAGCAGCTCCTGCTCCTCACTGAGGCCGAAATCCATTCCTTGAACTCCAAGTGGGAGGTTGCGGTGCGACGACAGGCAAGAGGTCGTCGCGAAGCCGCGTGCGGGACAGCGCGCGGTCGGCGACGAGGCCGCCGGTGCGTCAGACGCGCTGCGTGGGGCGACCGGATTCTAGCTCCGAATCGGGGCGTCGCTGCCGCTTCGCGTGGCAGCGAAACGCTGCATCGAGGCGAGATCAACGCAGAAGGATCAACGCAACGCACACGATGTGCAACGCGAACAATCGACCGCCGTAGTGCACCGACCGGTCCATGCGAATGGCAACGACTGAACCAACCATGCCTTGCAGCCACGATGCGCGATTCGAGCAACGCGTCAGCAGGAATCGACAACGCGCATGCAATCGCCTGCAGGTCGCCTGCAACATGGTGTGTTTCTGCATCGCGTCACATCACCTGATCACCGTTTGCGGACACTCACCTGTGGACGTCTCCTTGCGAAACGTGCGTCCGCGAACCTGTCCCCATGCCCACGACCCTTACACCTCCTCGACTCGGCGACCCCCGATCGCTTGCGAACCCATCGCACGCGACTGCGGATCGCCACGCGGCGCGTAGTCCACTGGTCGCGCTCGCGGTTTCGATGGCGGTCGTGGGATGTCTGATTGCCGCCACACCGCCTGCCCAGACGGCGCGCCTCTACTGGCTCCTGCCCTTGATCGCGGTCGGCATCGAACGCGAAGTACGAACCGGTGCCCTTCCCTGGCGGCTTGGTGCGATCGTGGCCGTCACCCATCTGGGCTTTCTCGCGGTGACCGGCCTCGAGTTGGTCGGGGGACTCGCGACCCTGGCCACCCATACCGCGGGTGCGCTGCTGGGGGCGCTGCTCGTGCTTCCGTTTCATCGCGCCGCTTTCGCCAATGCCGGAAGCGTGTTCGCCGCAGCGGCCTTCGGCGCGATCTTCGGGTTCTACGAGCTACCCGTGGTGACGGGGCTCGCATTCGCGATCGGCTTGCCCTGGGCGTGGTTCGAAACGGCACGGGGCGGGCGGCGCAACAGCCCGCCCATCATGACCGCCCTCGGGATGGCTGCGGCCCTCTACCCGCTGCTTCAGCTCATCGTCTCGAGCTGAAGTCCACCCCGGGGCCGGGAGCGCCGGACCGGTTGGAACAACGGGGTCTTGGCGCCGGTGTTGGCGTAGCCGTCTCCCTTCGCACGTCGTCCGGGCAGGCGCTGCTAAGATCGCGCGCGTCAGCGCGAGGGGCGCTCGATCGCAGATCGGCACCGATGCCTCGCCCTTGCACCTACCCGCCATGCCGCTTCCCACCCGATCGCATCTACCGCTTCGCACTCGCAGCCGACGTCGGCCTCGCCGCCGCGTTCGTGTCGCCCGGGCGCTCCGTTCGATCCTTCGCCCCGCCCTCGTCGCGGCGCTCGCGGCCGGCGTCGTGGGCCAGGCCACAGCGGTGGTCGAGGGAACGGTCGAACGCGAAGTCTGCGAGGACCGCACTGCGGACCGGCGCGCCTTCTTCGGCGATCTCCACGTACACACGGGCTTTTCGCTCGACGCGAGCACGATGGGAACACGCACCCATCCCGCAGACGCCTATCGCTTTGCCCAGGGTGAACGCGTCGGCATTCAACCCTTCGACGCCAACGGCCGTCCGATGCGAAGCATCCAGCTCGAACGGCCGATCGATTTCGCAGCCGTCACCGACCACGCGGAGTTGCTCGGCGAAACCCGCATCTGCAACACGCCCGGGATGACGGGCTACGACTCGATCATCTGTCGCATCTACCGCGCCTGGCCGCGGGTGGCGTACTACTGGATGAATCTCCAGGCCGCGCGCGGCATTCGCCACGACTTCTGCGGTGACGACGGTGGTATTTGCCGCGAAGCCGCACGCACGCCCTGGCAGGAAAACCGCGAAGCCGCCGAAGCCGCCTACGACCGCAGCGCGGCCTGCCGCTTCACCACGTTCCACGGATACGAATGGACGGGGGGTGCGGGGCTCGGCAACAACTTCCATCGCAACGTGATCTTCGCCAACGACGTCGTCCCCGACCTTCCCACCAGCTTCATCGAAACTCCCGACCTGGTCCAGTTCTGGGGACGACTCGACCGGGAGTGCCGAAGTGCGGAGGGGGAATGCGATGTGCTCGTCATCCCGCACAACTCGAACCTTTCGGCCGGGCGCATGTTCCGCACGAAGACCGAAGACGATCTTTCGATCGGCCGCACCGAAGTCGAACGCCGCAACGCCTTCGAGCCGCTGGTCGAGATCATGCAGCACAAGGGCGAGAGCGAATGCTCGTTGGGGTTGGGGACCCGGGACGAGTTGTGTCGCTTCGAAAAGCTATCGACCAACAGCTTCGGTGCTCGCTCGGTGCCCGGCTCTTCTGCCGAACCGCTCCCGCGGCAGTTCGTTCGCAACATCCTGAAGGAAGGACTGCGCATCGAAGCGCGGCTGGGCACCAACCCCTTCGCCTTCGGGTTCATCGCCAGCACCGACACCCACCTCGGCGCACCGGGCCTGGCGCAGGAATCGTCTAGTTACCCCGGTCACGGCGGTGCGGGCAAGCCGCCTGGAGACAAACTCGTTCGTGGTTTCCCAGACCACATCGACTTCAATCCGGGCGGTCTCGCGGGCGTGTGGGCCGAGGAGAATTCGCGCAGGTCGCTGTTCGCCGGCATGAAGCGCAAGGAGACCTTCGGAACGAGCGGCCCGCGGATCCAGGTGCGGCTGTTCGGCGGTTGGGGCTACCCCGAAACGATGTGCCAGAGCGACCGCTTCGCGCGCGCCGGCTACGACGGAGGTGTCCCGATGGGCAGCACCCTCCCACCGCGACCGGGTCAGGACGATCCGTCCACCCCCCCCGCCTCTCGCGCACCGAATTTTGCGGTGTCTGCAATGCGCGACGCCGGCACGACGCTTTCACCCGGCACCCCCCTGCAGCGGATCCAGATCATCAAGGGTTGGCTCGAAGATGGAAAGCTGAAGGAACGCGTCTACGACGTCGCCGGAAACGCACGCAGCGGCGCAGGGGTCGACCTCGACACCTGCCGCACCTGGGGAACGGGTTTCGACTCCCTGTGCGACGTCTGGAGCGACCCCGACTTCGACGCGCGGGAACCGGCCTTCTACTACGCCCGGGTGGTCGAGAACCCGACCTGTCGCTGGAGTCAGCAGCTCTGCATTGCGAACCACATTCGCTGCAACGACCTCGACGACGTGCCCGAAGGCTTCGAACCCTGCTGCGACGAGAACCACACGCGCACCATTCAGGAGCGCGCCTGGACTTCTCCGATCTGGTACACCCCGCCCTCGTGAGTGACACCGCCGAACAGATGAAAGCAGGACCGGGACGTGGGAAGAGGTTGATTCGTTCACCCCTTCTTCACTTCGTCGTGCTGGGTGCCCTGCTCTACGGCTTCAACACAGCCGGTCGCGGGACCGAACCCGATGTCCTCGACGTGAGCCACGAAGACATGGCGGCGCTCGTCGACGACTGGACGCGCAACACGGGCCGTCCACCCAGCGACGCCGAACGCGAACGCCTGATCCAGCAGTTCATCGACGACGAACTCCTCTTGCAGGTCGCGCGCAGTCTGGGCTGGGATCGCGACGACCCGGTGGTGCAGCGGCGTTTGATCCAGAACGTGCGTTTCCTCGACGCGGCCCCGGAAAAGAACGACGCCCAGGTGCTCGCCGAGGCGTACGCACTCGAAATGGAGCGCAGCGACATCGTGGTACGGCGGCGCCTGCTCGAGCGGATGCGCCTGATGGTCGGTGACCGCGCACGCAGCCGAACGCCAACGCGCGAAGAACTCGAGGCCTACTTCGAAGCCCACTCCGACGATTTCATGCGGCCCGCGCGCATTCGGCTCACCCAGATCCACTTGAGCCGCGACCGCCGCGGCGCTTCGCTGCACGACGACGCGATCGCGCTGGTCGAAAGACTCGAGGGCGAAGCGATCGATCCGGCGAACGACCTCGAAGCCGCCACCGCACTCGCAGACCCCTTCCTGCTGCAGGCCCGGCTTCCCCTCTGGTCACAGCGCAGGCTCGGCGAACGACTCGGCCCGACCTTCGCGGCCGCCGCGTTCGACCTGCCCATGGAACGCTGGAGCGGCCCGGTCGAATCGAGCTACGGCGAACACGCCGTCTACGTCCACGAACGCATCGACCCCGTGCTACCCCCACTCGACGACGTGAAGACCAAGGTCATTGCGGAACTCCACCGTCAGTGGGAAGGCGAAGCGATGCGCGACGTGCTGCGCGAACTACGCGGCCGCGTCGAAGTCCGGATCGCACTCTCGGACGGCTCATCCGCGAGTTGACCCGCGAAGCGGGTGCTTCACGCAGCCGGTCAGTCTTCGTTGACGATCATCACCTTGGCCCCGAGGGCGGGCTGACGCGCGACGTCGAGCGCTTCGTGAAACGCGTCGAGAGCGAAGCGATGCGTGACCATCGGCGACAGGTCGGCCGTTTCGAGGATGCGCAGCGCATCACTCCAGTCTTCGGGGTATCCCATCGACCCCACGATCTGGAGTTGCTTCATCATGACCAACATGAAGTTCACCGGGACCGGGTTGCGGTGGAGGGCCACGATCGAGAAGCGCGCGTCGGGCTTCGCGTTGCCCAACACCTGTTCGATCACCGGGCCCGCACCCGAAGCTTCGATGAGGATGTCGCTCCCGACCATCGGCGCGCCGTAGAGCAACACACTGCCGTGCAACTCGCGCAGGGCCTCGTTGACGTCGCCGTCGGCCGGGTTCAAGGTGGCTCGTGCACCGAGCTTGCGCGCGATCTCGAGGCGTCGGGCGGATAGATCGACCGACACGATGTCCTCGACCCCGCGAAAGCGAAGCCCCGCCACCGCCGCCAGCCCGATCGGGCCCGCGCCGAACACGACGGCTCGTTCACCGGCCTGGGGTTTCGTCTGATCGACACCCTGCAAGCCAACCGACAGCGGCTCGGCGAGCGCGGCCACGTCCATCGGCAGGTCGGCGGAGATCGGATGAAGCGAATGACCGGCGGCGGCGTTCGGCACCAACACGCGAGGTGCGAAGGCACCCTGGGGCGCACCGTTGCCAATCGAGTTTTCGTCGCTGATGGGGTTCACGACGACGCGCACACCGACCTCGATGCCGCGCACCTCACTCCCGACGGCTTCCACCGTGCCAGAAAACTCGTGACCGATCGGCATGGGTTGGTCGCTCGGCCCCATCAGCCCCCCCGCTGCGATGTAGCCCACGTCGCTGCCGCAGATGCCACAGGCCGAAACCTTGACCACCGCATCCCGCGGACCGGGCTCGGGTTCGGGGACCTCGTCGATCGAAACGACACCGGGACCGTGGATGTTGACCTGCTTCATGCTCGGGCTCCTTGGGTTCGATGCTCGCGCTGCCTGGGTTCGATGCTCGCGCCGCCTGGGTTCGCGCCCCAGTCTAGTCGGGCCCCACCCGGGTCGCGATTGGACGCGAGCCCTGCAGTGGGCAACCCTGTTGCGCGTCATGCTTCGCCTGCGCAACGTCGAGAAGCGTTTCGGTGATGTCGTCGCCGTTGCGGGCATCGACCTCGACGTCCCCCCTGCGCGAACCCTCGCCCTGATCGGAGCGAGTGGTTGCGGCAAGTCGACGCTGTTGCGCCTGATGCTCGGCCTCGACCGCGCCGACGGGGGCGAGATCGACTTCGACGGGTTGCCGGTGGACGACGAGCACGTCGAAGCCATCCGCCAACGCGTCGGCTACGTGATCCAGGAAGGCGGCCTGTTCCCCCACCTCGACGCGGCTGCCAACATCGGCCTGCTTGCACGCCACATGCGCTGGAGTGCCGGAAGACAACGCGAGCGCATCGCCGAGCTGTGCGCCCTCACCCACTTTCCCGAAGACGCACTCGTACGCCGCCCGGGCCAGCTGTCGGGGGGACAACGTCAGCGGGTGGCGTTGATGCGCGCACTGATGCTCGACCCTTCGGTCGTCCTGCTCGACGAACCGCTGGGCGCCCTCGACCCGCTGATCCGCTTCGAGCTGCAAACCGATCTCGCGGAGATCTTCGCGCGGCTCGAGAAGACGGTCGTGCTCGTGACCCACGATCTCGGCGAAGCCGACTTCCTCGCGCACGAACTCGTGCTGCTGCGCGACGGTCGCATCGAACAGCGCGGCGACCTCGCAGCCCTTCGCCGTGCGCCGGCGAGCGAGTTCGTTGCGCGCTTCCTTCGTGCCCAGCGGCAGGCGGCCGACGACCGCACGGAGATGGGCGCGTGATGCACGGTTCATCGCGCACATCACACGAGCCGCTCGCGCTTGCGGCCTTCGCGCTCGCGCTGTCTTGCTTCGCGTTCACTTCCGCGCCCCGCGCCAACGCAGACGAGACCTTCACGATCGGATCGAAGAACTTCACCGAGTCGGTGGTGCTGGGCGAGCTCGGGCGTTTCGCCGGGGAGCGCGCGGGGGTCGATGTCGCGCACCGGCGTGAACTCGGCGGCAGTCGCATCCTGTTCGAAGCACTGCGCCAGGGCGAGATCGACGTCTACCCCGAATACACCGGCACGTTGATCCACGAACTGCTGGCCGGACACACCACTGCGATCGACTCGCTCGATGCACTGGGGCGCGCACTCGCGCCAATGGGCCTCGCGGTCATGCCGCCCCTCGGTTTCGAAAACACCTACGCGATCGGGCTGCGCAAGGAACAAGCGCAGGAGCTTTCACTCCGGCGGATCAGCGACCTGCGTCCCCACACGTCGCTGCGCTACGGCTTCAGCAACGAGTTCATGGATCGCGAAGACGGCTGGCCGGGCCTCGCCGCGCGCTACGGCCTGCGCCCCGATTGGGTACGCGGCATGGACCACGACCTCGCGTACCGCGCCCTCGAAAGCGGTGAGATCGACGCCGTCGACCTCTACAGCACCGACGCCGACATCGCCTACTACGACCTCGCCACCCTCGAGGACGACCTCCGCTACTTCCCCGAATACAAGGCGCTCTACCTCTACCGCGACGACCTCGCGGAGCGATCACCCACGTTCGTCGCCGCACTGCGCGCGCTATCGGGCACGATCAGCGAAGGCGAGATGGTGGCGATGAATGCGCGCGTGAAGCTCGAACGCATGAGCGAAGCCGCAGCGGCGGGGATCTTCCTCGGCGTCGCGACAGACGAAGCCGCCGACAGCTTCGTCGACCGGCTGCGCCGCACGACAGCCGAACACCTCGCGCTGGTCGGAGCGTCACTGCTGGCCGCCATCGCCGTTGCGATCCCACTCGGGATCGCGAGTGCGAAGCGACCGCGGCTCGGAGCCTTCGTCCTCGGTACGACTGGCGTGCTCCAGACCCTGCCGTCGCTCGCGCTCTTCGTGTTCATGATTCCGCTGTTCGGGATTGGTTGGGCACCCGCGGTCGTGGCCCTCTTCCTCTACAGCCTGCTGCCGGTCGTGCGGAACACCCATGCGGGACTCACGGGTATCGACCCCGCGCTGCGCGACTCGGCCCTGGCGCTCGGCCTGCCCGCGCGGCAGCGGCTGCTGTGGATCGAGTTGCCGTTGGCCAGTCATTCGATCCTGGCCGGCATCAAGACGGCGGCGGTGATCAATGTCGGCACTGCAACCCTGGCAGCATTGATCGGCGCCGGTGGTTATGGACAGCCCATCTTGACGGGAATCCGGCTTGACGACACCGCGCTGATCCTCGAAGGTGCCGTTCCCGCTGCGGTACTCGCGCTGGCCGCCCAGGGCGTCTTCGCAGCCCTCGAGCGCTGGCTCGGCTTCGAAGTAACTTCGAACAGCTGAGCAACGTCCCGAAGTGCACGCACGATCATCATCGAAAACAGGAGCCCTCCCATGAGCGAGATCGCGACGCAGTCGAAGTACACGAAGAAGAAGCTCGAGATCAACGGCAAGCAGATGGCCGTGATCGACGAGGGAGAGGGAGACCCGATCGTCTTTCTCCACGGCAACCCGACTTCGTCGTACCTGTGGCGAAACATCATGCCCCACTGCGAGGGACTCGGACGCCTGATCGCTCCGGACCTGATCGGCATGGGCGATTCCGAGAAGCTCGACGACAGCGGACCCGATCGATACCGCTTCGTCGAACACCGCGAGTACCTCGACGCGCTGCTCGAACAACTCGGCGTCGATGCGAATGTCACCCTCGTGATCCACGACTGGGGCAGCGCCCTGGGTTTCGACTGGGCGAACCGCCATCGTGATGCGGTGAAGGGCATCTGTTACATGGAGGCGATCGTTCGGCCAGTCACCTGGGAGGAATGGCCCGAAGCGGCGAGGAAGATCTTCCAGGTCTTCCGCTCACCGGCGGGCGAAGAGGTCGTGCTCGAAAAGAACGTCTTCGTGGAGCGCGTCCTCCCGACGTCGATCATCCGCAAACTCGCAGAAGAAGAAATGGCGCAATACATCGCGCCCTTCGCCAACGCCGGCGAAGACCGCCGCCCCACCCTCACCTGGCCACGGCAGATCCCGATCGAAGGCGAACCGGTAGACGTCGTAGAGATCGCGAACGACTACGGTGCGTGGCTCGAAGGCAGCGACGTCCCGAAGCTCTTCGTCAACGCCGAGCCCGGCTCGATCCTGATCGGCCCCCAACGCGACTGGTGTCGCGGCTGGAAGAATCAAACCGAGATCACGGTACCGGGGCTGCACTTCATCCAGGAAGATTCCCCCCACGAAATCGGCGCTGCGCTGCGCGAGTTCGTCGAAGGGCTCTAGCCTGAGGTTCTGACCAGCCCTCTACTGCTGCGAGCAGCCACGATCGATCGACGGGTTCGACGCAGCCTGTGACCGGCCCCGCACTGCAGGGCGCGCCGTGCAGTGTCGGGTTTCAGGTGCAGGGTGACGGCGTGCCGGCGGCTTCAGCCGCGGGCGGGTTCGGCACGGGGCTTGCGTCGTGTCCCGGCATGGATCACGAATCTCTCTACTACGACGACATCGATCACGCCTGCTCGCGACGCGGCCATGTCCGGATGCGAGACCACCGGGGGCCGAGCCCCGGAATCGCGGCCGTTCTGTCGGTCCTGATTCCCGGCCTGGGCCAGGTGTACAACGGCCGGCTGATGGCCGGTGCGTGCTGGTTCCTGGCCGCGAGCTTCGCGTATTGGGCGGTCCTGGTGCCGGGCTTCATCGTGCACGCGCTCTGCGTCTGGTCCGCCTATCGAGGGGCGCGGGACTGGCTGCACTACTGACGTCCCGCAGGCGGCCTCCAGAACGCCCACGCGGGTGACTTGAAAGTCGTCCCGGCAGGGGGTTCACTGTGCCACCGGGAGGCGCAGTGGCAGATTCGCAGGGTCCGACGCACGGCGAAGCGAGCGGGGAAGCACCGTCGAGCCCATCCGTGACCGGCGGCGGCGGCGAAGGCGGCGATCGGAGCCACCGGGCGTACTGGCGCTCGAACCTGCGCCTGATGGCGGTACTGCTGGCCGTCTGGTTCGTCGTGCCCTTCGGCCTGGGCATCGTCTTCGTGGAGCCCCTGAACGCCTTCCACCTCGCGGGCTTCCCGCTCGGTTTCTGGTTCGCGCAACAAGGCGCGATCTACGTCTTTTTCGTGCTGGTCTTGATCTACGCGCTGTGGATGCGTCGCCTGGATCACGAACACGGCGTCGAGTGAGCGTGCTGCCTTGAGCATCCTCACCTGGACGTACATCACCGTCGGCCTGAGCTTCGCGCTCTACATCGGCGTGGCGATCTGGAGCCGCGCCGGGTCGACGTCGGGCTTCTACGTCGCGGGCCGCGGCGTGCCCCCGATGGCCAACGGCATGGCGACGGCAGCCGATTGGATGAGCGCCGCATCGTTCATCTCGATGGCCGGGCTGATTTCCTTCATGGGGTATCAGGGCGCCATCTATCTGATGGGCTGGACGGGCGGCTACGTGCTGCTCGCCCTCCTCCTCGCTCCCTATCTGCGTAAGTTCGGCCGCTTCACCGTCCCCGAGTTCGTGGGCGACCGCTACGACTCACAACTCGCGCGCGTGGTCGCGGTGTTCTGCGCGATCTTCGTTTCGTTCACCTACGTCGCGGGGCAGATGCGCGGGGTGGGTGTCGTGTTCTCGCGCTTTCTCGAAGTACCGGTCGACATCGGCGTGATGATCGGCGTGGGGTTGGTATTCGTCTACGCGGTGCTCGGCGGGATGCGCGGCATCACCTACACGCAGGTGGCGCAGTACACGGTGCTGATCATCGCCTTCATGATCCCGGCCGCGGCGATCTCCCACAAACTCACCGGCAGCTGGATTCCCCAGATCGGCATGGGGGCCAGCCTCATCGAAGGGCCCAACGCCGGGCGCTTCCTGCTCGAAACCCTCGACGCCGTGCAACGAGATCTGGGTTTTCCCGAGTACACCGCCGCGTGGGTTTCGGGCAAGAAGAGCATGGCGGACGTATTCGCCATCACGCTCGCGCTCATGGTGGGAACCGCGGGGCTGCCCCATGTGATCGTGCGGTTCTATACGGTGCGCAATGCCGCGGCGGCGCGTTGGAGCGCGGTGTGGGCGCTCTTCTTCATCGCGATCCTCTACACCACGGCCCCCGCCGTCGCGACCTTCGCACGGGTCAACCTGATCCAGACGGTCGACGGGCGCGCCTACAGCGAAGTCCCCGCCTGGTTCACGAGTTGGGAGAACACCGGACTCATCTCGTTCGAGGACAAGAACGGCGATGGCCTCATCGCGTTCAACGGCGATAGCAACGTCAACGAGCTGACCGTGGATCGCGACATCATCGTGCTCGCGAACCCCGAGATCGCAGAGCTGCCCAATTGGGTGATCGCGTTGGTTGCCGCGGGTGGGTTGGCGGCGGCCCTTTCCACCGCGGCGGGTTTGCTGCTCGTGATCTCGTCTTCGATCTCTCACGACCTGTTGAAGTCCTTCTTGTGGAAAGACCTCGACGACCGTCAGGAACTGCGGGCCGCGCGGATCGCGGCTGCGTTCGCGGTGGTGATCGCGGGTTACTTCGGCATTCATCCGCCGGGCTATGTCGCGCAGGTCGTGGCCTTCGCCTTCGGCCTGGCGGCCGCGAGCTTCTTCCCGATCCTGGTGCTCGGCGTTTTCGACAAGCGCACGAACCGGGAAGGTGTGGTGGCCGGCATGGTGACGGGGATCGCGTTCACGGCGTCGTACATCGTCTACTTCAAGTTCCTGGCGCCAGAGGCCGGTCCGGATGCATGGTGGTTCGGGATCAGCCCCGAAGGCATCGGCGCCCTCGGCATGGTGCTCAACTTCGCCGTGACCATCGCGGTGAGTCGAGTGACCGCACCGCCGGTGCCCGAATTGCAAGCCCTGGTGGACGAGATGCGTCTACCGCGCGAAGGCCCCGCCTCGCAGTAGGCTTGGCCCACCAACAAGCACGAGGAGTGCGGCCATGAACCTGCTCGGTCAGCCTGCCCACGTGGGCCGCTTCTGCGGTTCGAACGCATACGACGTGACGCCCGAAGGCGTCGCCTTCTACGCCGAAGCGCTCGAAGACCATCACGAACTCCAGAGCGACTACGCCCCTCCGCTGCTGCACCACTCCGAGTGTTACAAGTTCGTCGGCGAGTGGTACTTGAAGAACCTCTTCGGGAATCTCCACGCGCAGCAAGACTGGGAGATGTTCGAGCCAATTCGCGTAGGCAGCCGGGTGCGCTCCCTGTCGACGATCATCGAGCGTTTCCACAAGCGTGGGCGCGACTACGTCGTCAACGAAACCGATCTCTACGACGTCGAGAGCGGACACCTGCTCGTGCGCGGACGCACCTTTCAGTCCTTCCTTCCACCGAAGCCGGAAGGCCAGGAAACGGACAGCGGCCAGGGCTTCGTCGTAGACGAGAACACGGCGAAAGAAAAAGCGAAGACGCGTGAAGCCCGCCCGCCCTTCCCCACTGCGACCGGGCCCGACCTCGAACCCGCGCTCCAACGCATCGACGAACGGCGCTGCTGGATGTTTTCCGGGCCGGGAAAGAACTATCACACGGACAGGGAACAGGCGCGCAACATCGGCTTCCCCAACATCGTGGTGCAGGGCATGATGTCCACCTGCTTCGTCTCGCAGGTGATGCAGCGAGAATTCGGCATGGGTTGGCTCGCCGGCGGCAAGATGTCGCTGAAGCTCACCAACGTATTGTGGGTCGACGAAGCTGTGACGGCCTGTGCGCGCATCCGCGAAGAGGCCCCGGAAGGCACGCAAACCCGGGTCCACTGCGAGGTCTGGGTCGACAAGGAAGACGGCACCCGGATCGCGCTGGGCCACGCGAGTGCGCTGCGCTGAGCCCGAGCTCTGGCCCCCGGGTCGTGCCGCGCGATCAGCGGGTTCCCGACGCTCGCCCTCGCAGGAACGCAACGAGTTCCTCGGCGATGAAGCGATTGCCGAACGGCGACATGTGCCCGACCTGCTCCTGTCCAGCGACATTGCGCACGTGGAAGTAGTCCGACTTCGAAGCCCCAGGCTTCGCCTGATCGGCACGATGATCGTGGCCGCGCGACTCGGGCACAGAGGGGCCGGCTACCTGATCACGAACGAACCGCCGGGTGCGGAGTACACCGTCAACCTCGCCGCGATCTGTTTCGTGATCGCCCTGCTCGGGCCGGGCGTGTACTCGCTAGACCGCTTGATCTTTTAATCGGTCCGAACGGCCGTGCGCGTCACCCACTACAGCAGCAACCACGCAGCCATTCCCTCGTGTGCCGCGGTGCGGAACAAGAACTGCAGCCCCGAGAGCGCGTTCTGGTATTCGCGGTTGTCGATGCGGATGCGGTATTCCACGTTGCCAGCGCTCGCGGGTTCGCGCAGCTCGAGGGCGAACTCGTACTCGGCACCGTAGGTCTTGCTGTCGGCGCGGTAGAGCACGTCGCGCACCGGCTCGAGTTGGGCCGGCGGAACCAGGACCTGCAGGCCAGTCCCGAGTCGCCCCTGGATCGGCAACCGATTCAGTTCGTCGACGACACCGTGCCCGAGCAGGGCATGGGTCGTGTTGGCGGACAACACCATGCGCTCTTCGACGACCAGTTCCCCGCCGGCGCCGTGCAGAACGAACCCCGCCTGGCCGCGTCGCCATTCGACCCCCGGAATGGGGGAATCGGCTTCACTGAGGTATCGCACGCGCACCGTCAAGACCTGCCCTGCTCCCTTCTCGAATCGTCTTCGCTCGAGTATTCCGCACACACGTTGCGCAATGGGTGGCGGTCCGCTTCCCGCCAGCAAAACCCGCGCGGGTTCGGCGCTTCGGCGCACGGTAACGAAACGCGGTGCGCGGGACGCGTTATGTTCTCGCGCCGCAGAGAACAGGCGCCTTTTTTACCCCTCGAGGAGAACCCCATCCATGACCCGAGAAGCTGTCATCGTCGATAGCAAGCGTACGGGCCTTGCCAAGGCCGCGCGCGGATCGCTCAACATCACCGAACCCGTCGACTACCTCGCCCACACGATTCGCGCCGTGGTGGACGCCGTACCCGGGATCGACGAGAAGCAGATCGAAGACGTGATCGTCGGCTGCGGCTTCCCCGAAGGCTGCCAGGGCATGAACACGGCGCGCATCGCCGCGATGGCCGCAGGCCTTCCCCTCGACGTCGCTGCGACCACCGTCAACCGCTTCTGCTCGAGCGGCTCGCAGGCCGTCATGATGGCCGCGAACGCGATCGTGAACGAAGGCGCCGACATCGCGATCGGCGCGGGCGTCGAAACGATCACCATGATGCAAGACGGCACCCAGAACACGACGCGCCTCGCGAACGCCACGGCGCAGAAGCGCTTCCCGGGCCTCTACTTCCCGATGGGCATCACGGCCGAGATCGTGGCCGAGCGCTACGGCATCACCCGCGAAGCCCAGGACGAATACTCGCTCCAGAGCCAGCAGCGCTACGCCAAGGCAGCCGAGGCTGGCTACATCGCCGAAGAGATCGCGCCCATGAAGGTGACCCGCAAGGTCATGAAGAAGGGCGAAGACCCCTACGACGAAGAAGCCGTGCTCGACAGCGACGAGTGCAACCGCCCCTCGACCACCCTGGAAGGTCTCTCCGGCTTGCAGCCCGTCTTCAAGAAGCCCGAAGAAGGCGGCACCGTCACGGCGGGCAACGCCTCGCAGCTTTCGGACGGCGCCTCAGCCACCCTCTTGATGTCGGCCGACAAGGCGAAGGAACTCGGCGTCGAACCGCTGGGCATCTACCGCGGTAGTGCAGTGGCGGGTTGTGCACCCGAAGAGATGGGCATCGGCCCGGTCTTCGCCGTGCCGAAGCTCTTGAAGCGCCACGGCCTTTCGATGAAGGACATCGACATCGTCGAACTCAACGAGGCCTTCGCGTCGCAGCTCCTCTACTGCAAGCAGCAGCTCGAGATCCCGGACGACGTGCTCAACCCGCAGGGCGGCTCGATTTCGATCGGCCACCCCTTCGGCATGACGGGTTCGCGCATGACGGGCACCCTGCTGCGCCAGCTCAAGCGAGACGGCAAGCGCTACGGCATCGTGACGATGTGCGTGGGCGGTGGCCAGGGATTCGCTTCACTATTCGAGGCCGTGTGATCGCAGCGCGCCAATCCAGCAACGAGTAATACAGCGCCGGGTCGGTCCACGTACCGATCCGGCGCTGCCATTTCGACTTCGATCCGTGCAGCGCCACAAGCCAGGAGATCCCCATGACCTTCGACAACCGTGTCACCCAGATGCTTGGCGTCGAGATCCCGATCGTGCAGGCCCCGATGGGCTGGATCGCGCGTTCACAACTCGCTTCGGCGGTTTCGAACGCCGGCGCCATGGGGATCATCGAAACCTCTTCGGGTGAGATCGACACCCTGAAGGACGAGATCCGCAAGATGCGCGACCTCACCGACAAGCCCTTCGGCGTGAACATCGCCCAGGCCTTCGTGCGCGACCCGGGGATCGCGCAGTTCGTGATCGACCAGGGCGTGCGCTTCGTCAGCACGTCGGCCGGCAATCCGATGAAGTACACCGCCACCCTCAAGGAGGCGGGCCTTACGGTCTTTCACGTCGTACCCACCCTCGCCGGTGCATTGAAGGCCGTCGAAGCCGGTGTCGACGGTCTGATCGTCGAAGGCGGTGAAGGCGGCGGCTTCAAGAACCCGCGCGACGTAGCCCTCATGGTGCTGCTGCCGCTGATTCGCTCGAAAGTCGACGTCCCGATCATCGCAGCGGGCGGCATGGTCGACGGTCCCACGATGGCGGGGGCCTTCGCACTCGGCGCCGAAGGCGTGCAGATGGGCACGCGCATGGTCGCGGCCCTCGAATCCCCGATCCACGACAACTGGAAGAATGCGATCGTCGAGGCCGACGAGACCGACACCGTCTTCTTGAACCGCTTCCACAGCCCGGGACTGCGCGCCCTGCGCACCGGGCGCAGCGAAGAACTCGAGCGGATGGAAGGCAACGTGATGGGCGAGTTCGCCCAGAACGTGATGGACCTCTACTTCGGTGGCGACATGGAAGCGGCGGTGGCCTTATGCGGTCAAGTCGCGGGGCGAATCGACAGCGTCCGCCCGGTCGCCGACATCATCCGCGAGACCTCCAAGGAATTCTTCGAGGTGATGGATTCGATGGCGGAGAAGTACGTACGCGGGTAGCCCCGTTGCCAGTGCCGGCTACGTGATGTTGACGCCGAAGTGCTCGATGTAGTTGGCGAAGCGGTCGAGCATGGCCTGGCGGGAGGTTTCGAGCACGCCGAGTGAGTGGTCGTGTTTGCCGTGCTTGCCCTGTTGGTTGTCGGCATGGTGTTCGCGCATCGCGATTTCGGCCCGGTCGGTCCATTCGATGCCGAAGGAGTCGTAGATGCGCCTGGCGGCGGCGACCGAGTCGCCGACGAAGTCTTCGAAGTGGAGATCGTAGAACTGGGCGGGGTCGTGCTCGCTGCGGATCTCGATGGCGCGGTCGGCTGCCGCAGCCCAGCTCTCCATCTGCTCCTGCACGATGTCCTCGTGGTCGACTGCATTGCAGTTGAGCTTGCGGAAACCCGCGATCAGGCTCGCGTAGGACGACAGCACGTTCGACGGGTCGCGATGGGTCCAGATCACGCGCGCGTCCGGGTAGATTTCTAGGAACGAGCGCAGGTGCTTCATGTGCACCGGGTACTTGATCAGCCAGGGCATCTCGGGCTGAGTCGAGCCGATCAGCTGCAGCAGTTTCTTGTGCCGGCGATAGGTTTCGACCAGCGACTTCTGCTTGTACCACTCGAGGTAGTGCGGGACGCGCGTGGCCCCTTCCCAGTAGTCGTCGGTGAAGTTCTGCGCCATCAGGTGGCCGCATTCCTCGGGCCAATCGGGAGACATGAAGTGGATCGCCTTCAGGCTCGGGTCGATCTCATACGTCATGTCGATCGCGCCCTTCGACTGCTGGTAGTCGGGGTGGTCCTGCCAGGTGTCTTCCGGCGGACGCGGTTGGGGATGCTCGGACAGCCAGTACGGCAGGAACTGACGATCGGGATCCGACCCCAGCAGGTAGTGGAGCGCGGTGCTGCCCGTGCGCACGAGCCCGGTGATCACCAGGGGCTTTTCGATCGGGATGTCGAGGACCGAGGGATCGTCCTTCCACGCCTGCTCAGCGAGTAACCGGCGCTTCAGCACGTGGACCATCTTCATCTTCGAAGACATGACACCCATGGGCGAAAGATCGCAATCCATGTCGTACTGCTCGAGCAACACCTTCAGGCCTTCGAGGTAGTGCTCGTCCCCGAAGTCGTCGAGACCGGTCTCTTCGCGAGCGATGTCGTGAAGGGGTTCGAGCCAGTCGACCGCGCGATCGTACTTGTCGAGTCGTTGCATGGGGGGATGACCTTTCGTTCCGGGCTAGAGCACACCGAGGGTTTCGAGTTGCTTGCGGTGCAGCAGCGAAACGGGGTTGTCGACTTCGAAGTTCACTTCCTTCGGCAGCGCCTCGTAGTGCTTCAACTGCTTGCCGAGCGCGATCAGGATCACGCTGAAGCGCATGCCGGCCAGGATCTCGTAGTAGGCCACATGTTCCGCGCTCCGCCCACTCTTCTGTTCGTAGTACGCGATCGTGTCTTCGCGGTCCCGGAAGCCCGGCAGGTTCGGAATGCCGTTGCCTTCGGTGTGATAGCGACTCAGGAAGAGCCCCCAGGCGAGGTCCATCATGGGATCGCCCAGGCGCGCCATTTCCCAGTCGATCACGGCGACACACTTCGGGCCGTGGAAGATCATGTTGCCGACACGCGCGTCGCCCCATACGAGACTCGGCGTTTCGGGTTGTGGCGGCTTGTTGGCGCCCAACCACTCGAGCCCAGCTTCGACGTAGGGGTGGACGTCGCCGTCACTGGTCCAGCGGTAGAAGTTCTCGTAGTAAGCGAGTTCCTGGTCGAGGGGCGTGGGACCGAGTTCGGGCTTCGCCAGGAAGTCGAGCCCGAGCTTTGCGGGGTCGAGGGCATGGATCTCGACCAGGATGTCGACGTAGCCATCCCACATGCTTCGCTGGTCCGCTTCGGAGAGTTCCTTCACCCAACCCTCGGCGGTATAGGGCGGGTTGTCGGCGGGGCATTGCCCCGGAACCCTGCCCATCAAGTAGAACGGTTGGCCGATCACGTCTCCAGTGCGCTGTTCGTAGAGCATCTCGGGTACGGGCACGCGGGTATCCCACAAGGCCTTCATGACGCCGAACTGTGCGGGCAAATCGTATTCGGGAAAGAGCTGAAAGCCGCTCGGATGGATGCGTGCGACGAGGCCCCGCTCGATGTACATGCCGTCACTGCGGTAGCTGAGATCGAAGATCAGGGTGTCGCTCGAAAAGCCGGTCGCGCCCGGCCCGGCAAGCGGGCCCACGTTCACGTCGGTCGCGTCGTCCGGGAGGACTGCGGGAATCCAATCCTGCAACTGGGCTCTGGTCTGCTCGAGATCACGACCAATCGGTGCGGGCATCGATGGCTCTCCATGTATCGACCGAGCGCGGGTCGAGACGCGCGAAATTAGCTCGCCTCTGCGCACTCTCGCGATCGCGTATGCTCGCATTCCCCGCCCGGCACGACGAGAGGAACGAAAGCGATGCAGGAATTCTACGGAAGGGTCGCCGTCGTGACCGGTGCCGCTAGCGGCATCGGCGCAGGGCTCGCACGGACCTTTGCGGCCGAGGGCATGAAGGTTGTCGTTTCGGACATCGAAGGCGACAAGGCCGAGCGCGTGAGTGCCGAGCTCCGAGAGCAAGGTGTCGAATCGATCGCCGTGCAGACCGACGTTGGTGATCGCGCGGCGGTCGAGGCCCTCGCAGACGAAACGTTCCGCAGCTTCGGCGGCGCCCATCTGGTCTGCAACAACGCCGGCGTCTGTCTCGGTGCGTCCGCACACGAATCCACCGACGCCGACTGGGAATGGCTCTTCCGCGTGAACGTCCACGGGGTGATCCACGGCTGCCAGGCCTTCATTCCGCGCATGATCGAACAAGGCGAAGGCGGCCACATCGTCAACACCGCATCGATCGGTGGCCTGCTACCCGCTGGCCCGATCCTCGGCGTCTACACCGCCACCAAAGCCGCGGTCGTGGGCATTTCGGAGTCGTATGCGAATTCGATCGAACCCCACGGAATCGGCCTCTCGATCCTCTGCCCCGCCTTCGTCGCCACCGACCTGATCAACGCCGAACGCAACCGCCCCGCCGATCTCGGCACGCGGGCGGGCGAACTCGAAGACATCCTGGGCGGCGGCTTCGAAGACGGGATGACGCCCGAGACGCTCGGGCAGTGGGTGCTGCGCGCGGTGCGCGAGGAGCGCCGCTTCATCTTCAGCCACCCCGACATGCGCCCGGCCGTGCAAGACCATTTCGATCAGATTCTCGCGGACTTCGACTGGGCCGAGAAACAATCGCTTTAGGGTTTGCACCGGGGCCGTCGGCGATCGGACTGCCCACCCGCTCAGGCGATGTCGACGACCGACCATTCACGGTCGCGCCCGGCGACCACGACCTCGACGTCGTCGCCCACGCTGGCGCCGATGAGCGCCCGCCCGACCGGTGAGTCGGGACCGATCACCGAGATGAAGCCATCCCCACCCGGCCCGCTGAGCTCGGTGCCCGCGCCAACCGGCAGCAGGAACAGGGTGCGCTCTTCGTCGCCGTCGTCCCCTTCGACGCTCACGTCGATCATCGCTCCCAGCGCGACCTTCGCCGAACGCGGGAAGGCCGGTACGCCACCGCTCGCGAACTGGATCAGGGTGTCGAGTTCGCGCGCTGCGCGCTGGCGTCGCTTGCGATGGCCCCCGGCCATCCGTCCGGGATCGACGGCCGCCTTCGCGTCGTCGCGGTTGCGCGCCTGCTTGCGCACTTCGTCGGCCGCCGTTGCCGCGTTGACTTCGGCTTCACCGGCGGAAGCGATCGCTTCTTGATAGTGCTGCTTCAATGCATCGACGAAGAAGGCTTTGCGGTCGATCGTCATGCGTTCGCGCTGAACTCGCGCGCGATCCCCTCGCCGAGCCTGGCGGTCAGCTGCGCGGTCGACCCCATCGCAAGTTCCAGCTGCTTCGCCCACAGGCAATAGCGGAAGAGCGGATAGTCGCGATCGACACCGATCCCGCCGTGCAGATGCTGCGCGGCGTGGCTCACCCGGTGGGTCACGTCGCCCACCCACATCTTGGCGATCGTGACTTCGTCGTCGGCCGGGCGATCCTCATTCAGGAGTGACACCGCCTGCTGGGCGAGCAACCTCAGGCACTCGCTGTCGATGTAGCAATTGGCGGCCCGCTGACCGACTGCCTGGAAGGTGGCGATCTTCACGCCGAACTGTTCACGCTCGGCCGTGTATTCCGCGGTCATGCGCGTCATTCGATCGACGACGCCAGCCGCCATCATGCAATTGGCTGCCGCTGTGCGCTGGCTGATCCAATGCAGCACACGCGCCCCCTCCTCGGGGCCAGCGAGGATGTCGTTCGAAGCGACATGCGCAGCGTCGAGCCTGACTTCGAACTGCGGCTCACCCGCGGTCGAGTTCTGGCGCGCCAGTGCGACACCCTCGGCCTGCGGATCAACGAGGAAGAGACCGACGCCCCCGTCCTGCTGCGCGGCCATGACGATGCGCTCGGCGCGGTTCGCGAAGGGCACGCAGGTCTTGATGCCATCGAGCACGACGCCCTCACCTTCGACCTTCGCACGAGCAAGTGGGCGTTCTGGGTCTTCGTTCAGGGGTTCGATCAACGCCGCGGAGAGCATCGTCTCGCCGCTCACGACCCCCGGTAGCAGACGCTGCTTCTGTTCGTCCGTGCCGAAGCGATCGATCGCCATGCCAGCGCTCACGAGCACGGGGATCACCGGGGCCGGCGCGACACTCCGCCCGACCTCCTCGACGAGCAGACATAGGCTTTCGTAACCCAGCGCCATGCCGCCCTGCTCTTCACCGATCGCGATGCCGAGCAGCCCCGCTTCCGCGAGATCGGCCCAGAGCTTTTCGTCGAAACGTTCGTCGCCCGCCTCGATGTCACGCAGGTGCTCGTTGGTCGTCTGGTCCCCGAGGATCTGGCGCGCCAGGTTCTGGAGTTCGATTTGTTCGTCGCTGAGTGAAAAGTCCATCTTCTTCTTCCGCTGTTTTCGCTGTCGCGCGCATTGCGCGCGGCCGTGTTCGAAGCGAGCCGCGCTACCGCGAGCGGGGCATCCCCAGGCCGGCGGCCGAGATGATGTCGCGCTGCACCTCGTTCGTCCCGCCGCCGAAGGTCAGGATCGAGCCAACGCGATACATGAACTCGAGACGCCCCTTGAGAATCTCGCCTGGGGAATCGCGTTGGATGGTGCCCCCGGCCTGCCCCACGATTTCACCGAGCAGCCGGTAATGTTCCAGGAAGAATTCGGTGCCGTACACCTTGGCCACCGACGCGTCGGCCATCTGCAGATTGCCCTCGGTCATCGCCCACGCCTGTTTCCAACAGATGAGCTTCAGTGCTTCGAGCCCGCTCTTCACACGAGCGAGGTTCGTCTGCACCCACGGCTGATCGATCACGCGGCCACCGTGAGGAGACTCGGTATCGGCCGCCCACTTTGCGACGCGTCGGTAGAGCGTGTCGGCCGAGCCGTGGTTCACGAGCGAGAGGCGTTCGCGATTGAGCTGCCCCGTGATCAACGCCCAACCGTTGCCTTCACCACCGATCAGGTTTTCGGCGGGCACGCGAACATTGTCGTAGTAGGTCGCGTTCGTGCGTACGCCCATCGTCCAGATCGGCGAAACCGTGAGACCGGGCGCGTCGTTCGGGACGAGCAGGAGCGATAGCCCCCGGTGCTTCTTCGAACCGGGGTCGGTCCGCGCGGCGAGCCAGATGTAGTCCGAAAAGTCGGCGAGGCTCGTCCAGACCTTCTGGCCGTTGATCACCCACTCGTCGCCGTCGCGGTCCGCGCGGGTCGTGAGCGATGCGAGGTCGGTGCCGGCGCCGGGTTCGGAATAGCCGATGGCGATCACCACCTCACCGCGCAGGATGGGCATCACCACGGCTTCGCGCATTTGGTCGCTGCCGTATTCGTGGAGCACCGGGCCGATCGCTTCGGTCGTGAGGAACGGATACGGAAAGCCCGTACGCATGACCTCTTCGGTGAAGATGTACTGCTCCATCGGGGTCATCTCGCGACCACCGAGTTCCTTCGGCCAGGAAAGACCGATCCAACCGTCAGCACCGAGCCGGCGCATCGCCTTGCGAAATTCGGGGCCGCCCCCCTCTCCGCCTGCATCGAGCTCGGCTTGCAGCTCGGGGGTGACGAGTTCTTCGAAGTAGGCGCGCAGTTCCTTCTGCAGCGCGAGCTGGTCCGGTGTGAATTCGATTCTCATGACAGTTCCATCTGGGTGTCGCGCGTTGCACAGACACGGGCTGGCAGGTTGGACACCACCGGGCCGGTCGCGGACGAGGCCCGGCTGGCGATGGCAAGGGAGAAGGGTTAGCCGATCTCTGCGGGTGCGACATTCGCGTTTTCGCGCACCGGCTCTTCCGACGTCAGCAGGTAACACCTGCGAGCTGTCTGCGACGTCAATCGCGCGAGCGCTCGAGCGACCGCACGACACCGTGTTCCTGTTCGCGGGCGCCCAACACCATCATCGCGAGCTGGAGCTCGTGCCGCCCCGTCTTCACCCGATCGCGCGGCAGGACGTCGGGGCCGCAGCTCGCGCTCCCGAGCCCGCGGTGGGCCGCGTCGAGACAGAGTAGTACGCGCGGCTCGGGCGCGATCTCGTGGGCGTGGGTTGCGCTCGTCAGCTGTTCGTCGCTGTAGTGGCCTGCGGAGAAACCGAACCCGCGACTCCCGGCCACCAGCAACCCCGCGCCCTCGCCATCGCGCAGCGACAGCCAGCGCGTGTCTTCGTGATGACCGTGCGCTTGCGGCACGATGTAGGGGACGTATTCGTCCGCGACGCTGTGAGACCAGCGACCGAAGGCGGCGCCCCGCAACCGATCCACGTAGCTTTCGTGCGGGCCGCGGCCCAACCACTGAAGCCGATCGAACGCCTGCGGCAACGCGAAACGAGCCCCCACCCGCGGAAGGTCGTCGAGGGCTTTCGGGATGCGGAAATCGAAAGCCAGCTGCAGGGCACCGCTGGCCTCGACCCTGAAGCGCTGTTTGCAGACGATGTCGAGGGAACCTCGCGCGCTGTCGATGCGATGCACGAACTCGAACGCAGCGGCGTCGCCGCGACTGCGGAGCATGCGAGCGCTCTCGAGATCGAAGCGCAGGTCATCGAGGCCCCAGTCGCGCCAGCGTGCGAGGACCTTGCCGTGAAGGTGGCCGAGGGTCTTGATGCCGTCGTTGTCCGTCGCTGCGCGGTACAGATGCGCCTGGGGAACGGACTCGATCAATTCACCGTCCGGATCGTTGGCCGGATGCAACGAGGCGAGTGCTCCCGCCGCGAGGTCGAAGGTGCAGTGACTGCGTTTCGTGCGCACGCGAACGAGCGCGCCGTGCCGCTCGACTTCGATGCCCTTCTCCCCTCTTGCGGCTGCGCCCGGGCGGCGACGTGACTTCTTTCCCTTGCGCTTCGGCGTCAGCCAGGGCAGCTGCTCCCACGCGACCTCGTGACCGCGCGGGGCCCAGGAAAGCTCGCGCCGCGTTCGGAAGCGCAGTTCGAGCCAGCACATCGCATTCGGGTCGAGCTTCGAGACTTCTACCGGAACGACCACGTCGCGCGCTTCGCCGGGTTCGATGTCGAGCTTGCCGAGCCGCCCCTTCTTCACCGGTTTGCCGTCGACCATCCATGCGTAGTGGGCTTCGAGCCAGCGCAGGTCCCGGAACCAACCGCGGTTGTGGATGCGGATCGCCCCGCGGCGAAGGTTCCGCGCTTCGGCGCGCACCGGTTGCGCGAGCTTCTTGCATTCGAAGAGCGCGGGATGCGGTGTGCGATCCGGCCACATCAATCCGTTGATGCAGAAGTTCGCGTCATTCGGCACATCGCCGAAGTCACCTCCGTAGGCCCAGTACTCGCGCCCAGCTTCGTCGCGCTGGAGCAGCCCCTGGTCGACCCAGTCCCAGATGAAGCCACCCTGCAAGCCGTGGTGGCTTTCGATCGCATCCCAATAGTCGGCGAGACCACCACAGCTGTTTCCCATCGCGTGGGCGTACTCGCACATGATGAGCGGCCGGTGATCGCGCTTTCCGTGAGCCGACTTCGCCCAGCGAACGATCTCCTCGACACTCGGATACATGGGGCAGATGACATCCGTCGCCGGGTGATCGCGATACCAGTCCCAGTCGAGTGCCCCCTCGTAGTGGATGGGCCGGGCCGGATCCACCTTGCGAATCCAGGCGGCGGCTTCTTCGTGGCACGGACCGATGCCCGCTTCGTTGCCGAGGGACCAGAGGATGATGCTCGGATGATTGCGGTCCCGTTCTACCATGCGGGTCACGCGTTCGCGGAAGGCGCGGTCGTAACGCGGGTCGTTGCTGAGTGACCGCAGGTGCGCGTGACTCTCGGCGTTGGCTTCGTCGACGACATACAGCCCGAGTTCGTCGCAGACGTCGAGGAAGTACGGGTCGTTGGGATAGTGGGCCGTTCGCACGGCGTTGAAGTTGAACTGCTTCATCAACTCGACGTCGCGTCGCATCGATTCGCGGGTCACGCTCTTGCCACGAACGTCGTCGTGGTCGTGGCGGTTCACGCCGTGGATGAGGACCGGTTTGCCGTTGATCAGCAGCTCGCGGTTGCGGACTTCGATGCGGCGGAAACCGACGTCGCAGCGGACCGCCTCGACGCAGCGGCCACCCGGGTCGAGCAGCGTTGCCACCACGCGGTAGCGATGCGGGGTTTCCGCCGACCACGCTGCGACCCGGCGCAGTTCGACATCGAACTCCGCACGCGATCCGCGAAAGCCGTAGAGGTTGCTGACGTCGCTCGGAACCGCAGCCTCCCTGGGGGTCCGCCAGACGCGCTTGCCCTTCGGGTCGAAGAGCTGAAGGGCGACGCGGTAGCCAACTGCGTCGCGACCGCGGCCTCCGACGTCGACCGTCACCGCGAGGCGCCCGCCGACGCCGTCGCTCGCGAGTTCTGCACGCGCCACAACGTCGGCCACGTATGTTGCTTGCGTGCTGTAGACGAAGACGTCGCGATGGATGCCCGCGTGCCACCAGTGATCCTGGTCTTCCAGGTAACTCGCGTCCGACCAGCGAACGACCATGAAGGCAAGCTGATTCTCGCCCGCGCGCACGTACTCGGTGATGTCGAACTCGGACGCGAGCCGTGAATCCTTGCTCATCCCCACCGGCTGACCGTTCACGTAGGCGTAGAGCACGCTCTCTGCACCGCCGACGTGCAGCACGACCCGCCGCCCCTCGAAGCGTCGCGGCAAGGTCACCCGTCGCCGGTACAACCCCGTCGGGTTGTCACGCGGCACTTCGGGCGGCTCGAGTTCGAGCGCCGGGTCGAACGGCATCTGGACGTTGGTGTAGTGCGGCCGATCGAAACCCTGGACCGTCCAACAACCGGGCACCGCGATTTCGTCCCATTGATCATCGTCGAAATGCAGCCGCGCAAAGCCGGGTTCCGCCGCTTCGGGCCGCTCGCACAGGCGAAAGCGCCACTGGCCGTTCAGGTCGAAACGAAAGGGAGAAGCGGCGTCGGGTTGATGGCAGGCGTCGTCGAACGTGGGGAACGGAACGAGGGGCGCCCGGCTTGGCAGACGAGCCACCTGGGTCAGCTCCGGGTTCATCCATGTCGGGGGGCCGGGTAGATCGAAACCGTACACGCGCTGTCCCCCGTGTGTTGCCATTCGGCTTGCGACTTTCGGAGCCCCGCTACCAGCGATAGCGCACGGTGATCAGTTCCCAGCTGAAGTAGATCCGCTGGTCGAGCACTTCACCGGGGATCACGTTGATCATGATGCGGCTGCCGAGTTCGGCGTGCTCATCGATGGGATAGTCGAAACCACCGCCAAAGTTGAACATGAGGTCGGTCGCGTCTTTGTCGCCGCCGCCCCGCTCGTCGACGTCGAGATGGGTGATCCCGAAGCCCGCCTGCGCGAAAGGACGAAGCTTGCGCAGGTAGCGGTTCTCGAGGTGCGAAACGTCGAAGCGATAGCGGCTGTGCACGGTGGGCGAGAGCACGATGAATTCGTCCTGGACGCCGAATTGGGTTCCAACACCGACCCCCACCTGCCGGGTCACCATGGTCTCGATCTCGAACGCTGCCACGAAGGCGTCCGGCCCTTCCATGAAACCGATGCCGCCGCGCACACCGAAGGTTTCGCGGCTTTCGTCGTCGCTTCCACGCCACGGATCCGAATCGTCCGCCATCGACTGGGCCAGGGCCGGGCCAGCGGCAAGAAGTACCAACGCAACGACCAACAGAGCCCATCGACTCGCCGTTTCACATCGACCCAGCACCACCGCCCTGCACTCCCATGGTTGCGCGGCGCGTGTTCGGCCGCGAGCGCCGCGACGCTATCAGAGCCCCGACGGCCGCGCATCGCATGCCGATATACTGATGCGATGTCCGAAGCCGACGAATCGCGGCACGCGCCGGAAGGCGGCGTGAAGGCGACCGCGCTGCTCGAAGTCGCCACCCGCGAACAGGCGGACGAGCGCGTACTGGTGCTGGAATCGCAGGCGATCCGCACGCGCATCGAGCGCCGCGATGATGGCTATGAGATCTGTCTGCGCGATCCCCACGACCAGCCGCGCGCAATCGAAACGCTGCGACTCTGGCTTGCCGAAAACCGGGCACGCCCCCGACCGCGAGACGCGGTCTTTGTTTCACCCAATCGCGGCATCGACTTCGCGGGTGCCTATCTCGCGAGCTTCGCGCTGCTGCTCTTCCACCTGGCGATCGAGCGCTTTCCCGACGGCGCGGTCCTTCGACGCGCAGGCAGTGCCAACGCATGGAACATCATGAACGGCGAAGTCTGGCGCGTCTTCACTGCGCTCACGCTGCACAGCGACGGCGGGCACGTGATCGCCAACACGCTGCTCGGAGGTCTCTTCCTCGCGTCACTCGCGGGACGGATCGGCGGCGGCGCTGCACTGGCGGGGGCCCTTGCGACAGGGGGACTCGGCAACCTCGCCAACGCGATCCACCACCAGAGCGGCCACAACTCGATCGGCGCATCGACTGCGGTCTTCGGCGTGGTGGGACTGCTGTGTGGACTCGAAGCCTGGCGCCGCCGACGTCTCGCCCTCCCCTGGCAGGGAGCCTGGGTCCCCCTCGGCGCCGGAGGCGCGCTGCTCGCCATGCTGGGCGCGGGCGGCGGGGACGTCGACTACGGCGCCCACATCTATGGACTGGTGGCGGGGATGGGCCTGGGGTGGTTCGTCGCGCCGCGCTTCTCCCCGGCTCCCCCACGCCCCGCGCTGCAATGGGCCTACGCGATCGGCACGGCCGGCGTGCTCGCCCTTGCCTGGTGGATCGCGTACGGAACCTCGCCAAGTTCGTAGTGCCACCGTCTGTTCCGCAGCCCCGGGCGCACTATCCTCGCCGCCTTTCCGCGGACCGCCCGCGCGTAGCCGCGCAACGAAACATCCTCTGAAGAAACGGGAGCAAGCTCGTGAAGAACCTGTTCGACATCGAAGGCAAGACGGCACTGGTCACCGGCGGGACCCGAGGCATCGGTCTGATGATCGCGCGCGGCTACGTGGAAAACGGCGCGCGTGTCTACGTGGCTTCGCGCTCCGAAGAAGCCTGTGCGGAAACCGAACGCGAACTTTCGAAGGTGGGGACCTGCACCGCGATTGCCGCGAACCTCTCCACCCAGGAAGGCTGTGTGGCCCTCGCGAACGAAATCAAGGAACGTGAGTCGAAGCTCGAGATCCTGGTGAACAACGCCGGCGCGAATTGGGGGGCTCCCTACGAGGAGTTCCCGGCCGCGGCATGGGACCGCGTCCTCGACCTCAATGTGAAGGGGCCCTTCTTCCTCACCCAGGCACTCACGCCGCTTCTCGAAGCCGCGTCCAAGGAAGACGACCCGAGCCGCATCATCAACATCGGCTCGATCGACGGCATCCAGGTGCCCTTCCTCGACACCTACTCGTATTCGGCCAGCAAGGCGGCGATCCACCACATGACCCGTGTGCTCGCGCGCAAGCTCGCTCCCAAGATCACCGTGAACGCGGTCGCCCCCGGCCCGTTCCAGAGCAAGATGATGAAGGCGACGCTCGAGAACTTCGGCGACTCGATCGCGGAAGGCGCGCCGATGAAGCGGATCGGCGAACCCGAGGACATGGCGGGCGTCGCGATCTACCTGGCGTCTCGCGCGAGTTCGTTCGTGACGGGCGTGATCCTTCCCGTCGACGGCGGTATCGCGACGACCAAGTGAGCGCGAGGCGGGTGTTCCGCCTCGCGCGCTTCACTCATTCGTTGCCGAACAGGTTCTCCGCGACCACGAAGCCGAAGGTCATGGCGGGGCCGATCGTACCGCCGGCGCCGGGATACGTCGGGCCCATGACGGCGGCCGAGCAGTTGCCGACCGCGTAGAGCCCTTCGATCACGCTGCCATCTTCCTTCAGAACGCGGGCGTCGGCGTCGACTTCGAGACCACCACGGGTACCGAGATCGCCCGGGTAGATCTCGATCGCGTAGAACGGAGCGGTGTCGATCGGGCCGAGGCACGGGTTGGGTTCGACCGTCGCGTCGCCGTAGTAGCGCTCGTACGCCCCTTCACCGCGACTGAACTCGGGGTCCTTCCCGTCGCGCGCGTAGGCGGCCATCTTCTCGACCGACTTCTCGAGTCCGTTCGGATCGACACCGATCTGCTCGGCAAGCCCGCGAATCGTGTCGGCCTTCTTCATGTAACCGCTGCTCAGGAGTGACTTCGTGACCGGCATGCCGGGATAGAGCGGACCCACGGGATAGGCCTTGCGAAAGGCGTCGTCGAAGACGAACCAGCACGGCACCGACTTCGCCTCGGGCGAGTTCACACGATAGGCGTCCTTGCAGATGTCGTCGTAGGGGGCCGATTCGTTCAGGAATCGCTCGCCCTTCGAGTTCACCATCATCGAGCGCGGAAGGCCCTTTTCGACGACCAACATGCGCGCGTGCGCTTCGCCGGGCACGGTGGTCACGGGCCCCCACCACGCGCCATCCATGAAGCCGACTCCTGCGCCGAGCTCTTGACCTCGTTGGATCACTTCCCCCGTGTTCCCCGGGTTCGCGCAGGTCCACTCGGCCTTCGTCGGATTCGGTAGATACTGCTTGCGCATCTCGTCGTTGCTCTCGAACCCCCCGGCGGCGAGCACGACGCCCTTCTTGGATTCGATGCGCATGCGCTTGCCCTGCTTGCTCACCACCGCACCCACGACGCGGCCACCCTCGACGATGAACTCCTCGAAGGGACTCTCGAGCCAGAGCGGGATATTCCGGTCGAGCATCGACAGGCGAAGCTGCCCAATCAGCGCATTGCCGAGGGCGCAGGAGCGGTCGCGATGGCTCTTGAAGCGACCCACGATGTCGAAGAAGTATCGAACGGCGATCTTGAGCGAGAGAGCGATGTAACCGGGGGCGCCGGTCAGGATCTTCTTGGACTCGGTGGCCGTCATGGACATGCGCCCAAAGACAAGTTCCTGGATCGCCGGTTCGCGCATCTTGTAGAAGTCGTCACCAAGCAGACGCGCGTCGAAGCGATGGGGCTCGCAAGCTCGGGCACCGGGCTTGCCACCGGAAACCTCCGCGTAGTAGTCGGCATAAGCCGGCATCGAGAACATGTTGAGCCGCGCCTTGTCGTGCATGTACGAGAGCATCTTGCCGGATTCATCGATGTACTTGCGCAGCTTTTCTTCGGGAACGAGACCCTCGGTGATGTTCGACAGGTACTCGAGGGCTTCCTCGGGCGTGTCCTCGACGATGCCGTCCTGCTTCATCAGGTGATTGCAGGGGATCCAGAGCGAACCGCCGCTCATCGCAGACGAGCCGCCGTAGAGTTCCGTCTTTTCGATCATGAGCACGTCGGCGCCGAGATCCTTTGCGCGTACCGCGGCGGTCATGGCGCCGGCACCGCTGCCGACGACGAGCAGATCGACACTTCGATCGAAGCCCTGGCTTTCGCTCATGGTGGGGTCCTCACTGGAATGATTCGTGGTTCGGGCGAATCGAAGCGGATTCGCGCAGGCGGATCCGCCGGGACGGGGATCCGTCGTGTCTGACGAGCGCGAGTCTACCCTCTCATCTGGCGATCGACGAACGTTGAAGCGCAACCCGAGCACGTTCGAGCATCACCGTGAACCCGCGAACGGACCGATTGGTTTCGCCCGCACTCGTCGCAGCCCACGCAGGCGTCGTGCAGCGGCGTGATAGGCTTCGTGCATGCCTACGGAACTGCTCCGAAAAGCGGTCGACATCCAGCTCGAAGCCTGCCAGGGGATGGACACGCCCTTCTACGCGGGCCTTTTCGCATGCGCCCACGCCGCAGCCGACGATGACGGACTTCCGTTCTGGTCCGTGATGGCCCCCTGGCAGGGAGGCAACCCGATCGCCGCTGCCCTTCCCTTGCGTCTACTCGGTGCAATACACGACCTGATCCTCGCCGGACGCGCCCCTGACCTCGCCGCCCACTACCCGAGTGAAGATCACAGCGGCAACGCCGAGGCCGCGTGGCCCATCCTCAATGCGACCATCGAGCGAGAGCGCGAGTTCGTGGCAGGACGCCTCGACGACGGGCTGCAAACCAACGAAGTGCGGCGCTGCGCCGTACTCCTGCCCGGCTTCTTCGAAATCCATCGACGAAGCGGCGGCATGCCGATGCACCTGGGCGAACTGGGTGCGAGCAGCGGTTTGAACCTGTGCTGGGACCGCTACCGCTACGAACTGGGGAGTACGACCTGGGGCGACGACGACGCCCCCCTGACCCTGGCGACGAAGTGGTCGGGGGCCCCCGCGGAACCGGAACCCCTGCGCGTGCTGAGCCGCCGCGGTTGCGACATCGCGCCGATCGATCTCTCGGTCGAAGCCAACCGCCGAAGGCTCATGTCCTTCGTGTGGCCCGAGCAGCCGGAGCGCATGAAGCTCCTGGCGCGCGCCATCGACGTCGCGCGACGGGAGCCGATCGATCTCGTGAAGCAGTCCGCGGGCGACTTCGTCGATGCATTCCTTTCGCAGAACACATCCGGTGCCGTTCGCGTCCTCTACCACAGCGTGATGTGGGTCTACGTCCCGCGCCAAGAACGCGAACGCATCACCCGGACCATTCGCGCAGCCGGCGCTGAAGCCACCGCGGACGCCCCGATCGCCTGGCTGCGCATGGAACACGCCGAGCGCGACCGCGCCGCGCTATGGCTCGACTTCTGGCCCGGCGCCGGCGAGGAACCCGAGCGCCTGGCACACTGCCACTATCACGCGCTCGAAGTCGAGTGGTTCGGCGCGTAGAACGTCGCATCGCCGAGCGGCCGTCAGCCGGTGGTGTAGATCAGCTTGCGCTCTTTGTTCTCGTAGACCTCGGCGTCGCCCGCAATGCGCAGGTGTTCGAGATGGGCGTAGGTCTCGCTTTCGGCCATGGCGCCCCAGCTGCGTTTCTTGAAGAGCTTGTGGGAGAAGTCGGTCACGCTGGCAGGACCGAGTTCGCGACCGATGTCCTTGATCGCGTCGAGACGCTCGAAGTGGTGATGCTTGATCGATTCGGCGCGGCCCGCCAGGTCGTTGAAGGGATGACCGTGAGCGGGAATGACGCTTTCGACGTCGGGGATCTCCGCCACCTGATCGAGTGATTCGAAGAACGCATTCAACGGATCGACCCGTTGCGACACACCCGAGATGTGCGGCGTGATGGTCGGCAGGATGTGATCGCCGGCAACGAACATCTTGTTTTCGGGGTCGTGCAGACAGATGTGGTCTTCGGTGTGACCCGGCGTGTGAACCACGAACCACTCGCGTCCGGCGAGCTTCAGCACATCGCCGGCGTGCACGTGATCGCTGATCTCGGGATACCACTTCGACTTTCCGATCAGTTGGAAGAAGCGCCACTTGAGCAGCATCTTGAGCGGGGGTTTCGCGCTTTCGCCTCCCCATGGCGTGCCCTTGCTGCGACGCTCGGGGGTAGACGGCACATAGTGCGAAACCACGGCCTTCGACACGGCTTCGAGCGCTTCCTCGTCGTGCACTTCGGCTTCGTCGTGGGCGGCAAGATCATCGACCGACGCTTCGCTGTGGGCGCAGGGATCGTCGTGGGTGTGATCGTGATGGGGTGCCGGACCAAAGCTGAAGTTCGCGTGACCGATCACCTTGGCGCCCGCTTCACGGGCAATCCGCGCCGCCCCACCAAAGTGATCGGGATGGGAATGGGTGACGATTACCGAGTGAATGTCCTTGATCGCGAGGTCCGCCTGCTTGAGACGCGAGACCAGGGTCTCGTATGTCTTCGGACCGGGAAGCCCCGGGTCGACGAGCGCCACACCGTCCTTGTCGGTCAGCGCGTAACAGTTGACGTGCCCGAGTCCCGGCATCGAGATGTCGAGTTCGAGTCGCAACACGTTGTCCCCGACTTCGGTGACCTCTTGCTTGGCGGGCTCCTGTTCCTGCTTCATTGCTCGTCGCCTCCTTGCCGTCGCGCCGTCTTCTCGGAAGACGTGTACGCGGCTGTCGGATTGCGTCTCCGCGGATCGAATGCGGAGTGGGCACACGCGATTCACCTCTCGGGCAGGCTGATGGATAGCCCATCGGAAAATGTCGTGTCCGCTCACGTTCACGACGGATCCCGCCGGCGCGGGGCCGACGAAGGCTTTCGCGGAGGAATTCGTGAGCGTTCTCGCGGCCGGTCAGCGCCGCGACCCTCGCCGCGCAGACCAGCGATACCCCTTGCCGCGCCCGCCCCTGGCGGTGTCCGCTGCGGGATCGCGCCCGCGCGGCGCACGAGCGGGGATCAAACAGATTTCGTGGTCTCCGATCAGGTCGACGCGGCCGAGTTCGTGCAGGGCCTGCTTCACGAGGGAGTGGTTCTCGGGCTTCCAGTACTGAAGAAGCGCGCGCTGCATCGCGCGCTGTTTTTCCTTCTTCGCTGCAAACACCGGACGCGTCGTCTCCGGGTCGATCCCCGCGTGGTACATGCAGGTCGCGATGTCCATCGGTGCCGGAATGAAGTCCTGCACCTGACGCGGTCGCGTTCCACTGCGCTTCAAGTACAGCGCCAGTTCGAGCATCTCGGCCAGCCCACTGCCCGGATGGCTCGCGATGAAGTACGGCACGAGATACTGCTCCTTGCCGGCCTTGCGCGAAGCGGTTTCGAAGCGCGCGGCGAAGTCTTCGTAGGTGTGCTGGGGTGGCTTCTTCATCAAGGCGAGCACGCGATCGCTCACGTGTTCGGGTGCGACCTTCAGATGACCGCCCACGTGGTGCTTCGCCAGCTCTTCGAGATAGACGGGTTCGCGGCGCGCAAGGTCCATGCGGATCCCCGACGCGATGTGCACCTTCTTGATGCCGCGCTTTCGACGCGCGCGCCTCATGAGGTCGATCAACGGGGCATGGTCGGTGTCGAGGAGCTTGCACACCTTCGGGCTCACACACGAAAGCCGGCGACACCGGGCTTCGGCCTCGGGTTTCGAGCAGCGCATGCGGTACATGTTCGCCGTCGGCCCACCGAGGTCGCTGATGTGGCCCTTGAAGTCTTCGCGGGCAGCGAGTTGCTCGACTTCGTCGAGTACCGACTGCGCACTGCGACTCTGGATGCGTCGGCCCTGGTGCAGGGTGATCGAACAGAACGTGCAGCCGCCGAAGCAGCCGCGCATGACCTGCACCGAATCGGCGATCGTCTGCCACGCGGGGATCGGCCCCTCTTCCGCGTAGCGGGGGTGCGGTCGGCGCACGTAGGGCAGCGCATACAGCGCGTCGAGGGTGGCCTCTTCGAGGGGCATCGTCGGCGGGTTGATGACGACGCGACGGTCCCCGTGGCGTTGCACGAGCCGGCGCGCGTTCAGCGGATTCGTCTCGCGATGAAGCACACGGGTCGCGCGCGCGAACGCCTGCTTGTCCTGCATGACTTCTTCGTGGCTCGGGAGTTCGAGCGTCTGCTCTTCTCCATCTCCATCTCCATCTCCATCTCCATCGCCTGCCGCATGGAAGCGATGCTCGGGTAGCGACTCGCGCTTGCCGAGCAGATACGCGACACCGCGCATGTCGCGCAGATCGCGAATCGATTCGCCCGCGCGCAGACGTTCCGCGATTTCGAGGATCGACCCTTCGCCATTGCCGTAGGCCACGAGATCCGCCTTCGACGAAACCAGGCTGCTCGGCATCACCTTGTCGGACCAGTAGTCGTAGTGGCTCACGCGACGAAGCGAAGCCTCGACACCGCCCGCCACCACGGGAACGCCCTTGAAAGCTTCGCGGCAACGCTGGGCATAGACCGCAGCGGCGCGATCGGGGCGCCGATCGATGGCGCCACCCGGCGAATAGGCGTCGGCGTTGCGGCGCTTCTTGTTGGCCGTGTAGTGGTTGATCATCGAATCCATGGCGCCCGCCGAAACCGCGTAGCAGAGCGCGGGGCGTCCCAGCTCGCGCCAGTCGTCTGCGCTGCGCCAGTCGGGTTGAGCGAGGATCGTGACACGGAAGCCGTGATGTTCGAGCCAGCGTCCGAGGATGGCCGCCGCGAAGGAGGGATGATCGACGTAGGCATCCCCGCTCACGAACACGATGTCCGGTGCGTCCCAGCCCCGGGCTTCGATTTCGGCGCGGGTGGTCGGGAGGAAGCGATCGCGATCACGTCGGGCGGTCACATCGTCTCCTGCGCGGGGATCACGCGGCGGCGCGCGGCTCCGTCGACCTGCGTCGCGCTACGCTCGCGCCACTGTTCGTAGCGGCCCCGCATTGGGCGCAACGAGTACCGAGAATAGAGGTCTCCCCGATTGCCCGCCTGCCCGCATCGCCCGCCCTGCCCCGGTTGTCCGCGCTGGTTCGAGAAGGGGCTGCCGCCGCGCGCACGTGAGGTCTTCGACGTGTTGGCGAAGCAGACCGACCTCGGCGTCCCGAAGCGCCATTCGGGAACGGCACTCGGCTTCCGCATGCGCGCACGGCTTTCCGTCCGCGGGCGCGCGGCGTCGCCCAAGATCGGCATCTTTCAACAGGGCAGTCATCGCATCGTCGACATCCCGAACTGCCCGATCCACCACCCCGCGATCAACGAAGTCGTCGCCCTGGTGAAACGAGGCATTCGCGAAACCGGCACCGCGCCCTACGCAGAAGCGCCGCACAAGGGTGCGCTGCGGGGAGTCCAGATCGCGATCGAGCGCGCAACCGGAAAGGCCCAACTGGTGCTCGTCGCCAACGCGGCGAACACCAGCAGTCTCGACTCGCTCGCCGAATGGCTCCAGGCGGAAGCCGGATCGCGCCTCCACAGCCTCTGGTGGAATGGCAACCCGACGCGTCACAACGTCTTCCTCGGGCCCCACTGGAAGCATCTCGCCGGGGTCGATGCCATCGAGGAAGACATCGCAGGTGCGCGCGTCTTCTATCCACCGGGTGCGTTCGGCCAGAGCAACCTGACGCTTTCCGAAGCGTTGATCCACGAACTCGCGAAACACGTTCCCGACGACGCGCACATCGCCGAATTCTACGCGGGAACGGGTGCAATCGGCCTGGGGCTCGCCCAGCGCGCCCGCGCGCTCGCCATGAACGAAGTCGGAGAGGATTCGCTTCGCGGGCTGCAGCGGGGAATCGCAGCACTGCCGCAGGAGGCCGCCGCGCGATGCTCGGTGGTCGCCGGTGAAGCCGGTGAAGCCGGTGAAGCAAAAGCGATGATCGACGACGCCGACACGGTGATCGTCGACCCACCGCGAAAGGGACTCGACCCAGCGCTACTCGCGGCCCTGTGCGCGACGCCGCCGGCGCGACTCCTCTACGTGAGTTGTGGCATCGACTCGTTCGCGCGCGATAGCGAAACCCTGCTGACGT
>JASMLK010000060.1 GCA_030748735.1 Myxococcota bacterium
CTCGTGCGCTCTTGCTGGGCCTGCAACTCGTTCGTGAGGCGGCTGGTTTCGAGGTCCGATGCCTGCAGGCGGCGTGTCGTGGCGTCGAGTTCGATGCGGACCTGACGCAGCTCGGCGCGGCGTGCTTCGAGGGTTTCACTCGCGATCCCGAGGGCGGCCTTCAGCTCCTCGTTGTCGCATTCGCGTGCCTGGGCCTGCTTCTGGTTCGTTGCCAGGGCGGCGCGCAGGGCGCTGGCTTCGGCTTCGCGTTCGGCCACGCGTGCGCGGGTTTCCGTGAGAACTTCGCGGTTGCGTTCCGAAGCCTTGCGGGCTTCCGCGGCTTCGCGTTGCGCTTCGACCAGTGCGCGGCGCAGCGCGTTGCACTCGTCGCTCAGGCGCTCGTAGGCGGCGGAGCGGGTCGTCAGGTTCGACGCCAGCTGGTTGATGCGTTCGCGTTTGCCGGCGACGCTCGACAAGTCGGTCCGGGCTGCCTCGAGTGCCGCCGACAGTTCCTTTTTGTCTCGTGACAGTGCTGTGAGTTCGCTGTCGCGTGCGTTCAGGCGGTCCTGTAGCTCGTGGCGGGCGCGGAGGGCCGCGTGGAGTAGGCGCCTCAGCCCCGCTTCGTCGGTCGTGGGCGCCGCTTCGGGAGTTGCGGTGTTGCCGCTCGTTCCAACGGACTTCCAACCCGCGTCGCTGTCGTCGCTCGGGGCGACCGCAGCGGCCTTCGACGCACCCAGGTCGCGACCCATGCGTTCGACCTGTTCGGCGCGCCGCTGCAGTTCGGCACGGAGCCGGTCTACGACGGTTTGCTGGTCGTCACCAGCGACGGCGCCGGGTTCTTCGCCCGCGATGCGCGTCGGGTCGGCCAGCACGGAAAAGGTGGCGAGATCGCCAGCGCTCGCGGCCGCTGGCTCGACGCGAGCGCCCGTGCGTTCGTCGTTGGGTAGGTCTTCGCTGAAAGGCGGCGTGTCGGCGCTGCTCATCGGGCAGTCTCCGGGCGAACATGGCAACCCGTTGAAAAACCCTGACCGAGCCAGGTGCGGTCAGGGTTCTTCAACGGATTGCTCGAGATCCGAGCACACGCCACCCATCGCGACGCATGCTGCGTTCGCCATCGGCAACGAGCGGATTCCGCTTGAGGGGTGAAGACCTGCGGGATCCCATGCATCAGGAATGCATGCGCGCGTAGCTGCGGATCAGCGCAGAGAACCGCGCTGCCGTGCTTTCGAGAACACCGAAGCGTGTCAGCTCAGCGTGTTTGGAAAGCCTTCTCGATGCGTTCGAGAACTTCGCCGAGCAGGCGGCGGGACGTCGCGAAGTTCACCCGGGTGCAGGCGTCGTAGCCCTCACCGAAGGCGCGCCCTTCGTTCAGGGCGAGGTGCTGCGTTTCGAGAATGTGGCTGGCCGGCGAACCCGTGAGCTCGACGCCACTGCAGTCGAGCCAGGCGAGATAGGTCGCTTCGCAAGCGTGATGGGTGACGCCGGGAAGGCGTTGCTCGACGAAGTCGGCGACGATGTCGCGATTGCCCTGCAGATAGTCCCGCACCTGCGCGAGCCAATCGCTCGAGTCGCGCCAGGCCGCCATCGTCGCGTAGATACCGAGCAGCCCGATGCCGCCGCGAATGTGACGCGGAATGCTGCGGTAGCCGCTGCGAAGTTCGGGGCTGCCGAAGTGCGCCATGGCGCAGCGGGTGCCGGGAATGTTGAACGCCTTGGTGGCCGAAGTGAGGGTGAGCGTGCGCTTTGCGATCTCGGGCGAGAGGCTCGCGATGGGGATGTGACGACGACCGTCGAAGACGAGGTCGCCGTGGATCTCGTCGGAAACGACGACGAGGTCGTGCTCGATCGCGATGTTCGCGAGCGCTTCCAGTTCGTCACGTCGCAGCACGCGGCCGGTCGGATTGTGGGGGTTGCAGAGCATGAAGAGCTTCGTGCGTTCGTCGATCGACGCGCGCAGCGCGTCGAAGTCGATCTCGAAGCCGTCGCTCCCCGAGACGAGCCGGTTGTCGATCAGCCGACGCTTCGTCTCGGCGACTGCACTCAAGAAAGGTGGATAGATCGGCGTCTGCACGATCACCCCGTCCCCGGGCTCGCTGTAGCGGTCGATCGCGACATACATTCCCTGCACGACGTCGGTGATGACGTCCGTCATGCGGGGATCCACGGTCCAGTCGAAGCGTTCCTGCATCCGCTCGGCGAACACTTCGGGTAGCCCCGTGTTGCGCGGGCTGATCGGGTAACCGAGGTCGTCGCGTTCCAGCGCGTTTTCGAGTACGCGGCGGATCGGCGCGGCCAGGGGGAAGTCCATCTCGGCGACCCACGCCGGCAACACGTCGGCGGGGAAGGTGTTCCACTTCTCGCTGACGCGCGCCTTCAGCAGGTCGATGTCGAGGTTGTCGAAGTCGTAGCGCGGGCTGGCCACGGGAACCTCCGGGCGGGTGCGAGTGGAGTCAGGGAGAAGGGCTGGGCGTTTCGGTGGGGCTCAGTCGAGGGCGGCCGGGTCGTCCGACCATTCGACGAATACGCCCTTGAGGCGGGCTTCGATCGCATTTCGGGTCGCGCGGAAGGCCTCGAGGCGTTCGCGGTCGCTGCCCGTGACACCAGCCGGGTCGCGCAAGGGCCAATGCAGCACCTGGACCTCGCCGGGGACCACGGGGCAGACTTCGTCATTGCACAGGGTCACGACGCGAGCGACGCGCTCGAGGGGGATGTCGTCGGTGGCTTTGGACTGGTGCTCGGAGATGTCGATCCCCACTTCAGCCATCACTTCGACGGCGAGCGGGTTCAGTTCACCGGGCTCGGATCCCGCGCTGTAGATGCCAACCGGCGCGGGGGCCAGGCGGCGCGCGAGACCTTCCGCCATCTGACTGCGCGCCGAATTCGCCACGCAGAGGAACAGCACGGCGTCGCGCTTGCTCTCGCCGGTTGTGGTTTCGGGGGGGGCGTCCACTGCGTTTCGACGCTGGTTGCGATCTTGCGCCGCTGCCATCGCGCTGGGTCTCCTGTCTGGCCAGACGCGTCGCATACGCGTCTGGCTCATTGTCGCGCTGTCGGGTACCTGGCCGGCCTGGCCATCCGACGCCAGGGGAAGTGCCCGGCCGGGGTTCGCGGGCCGGAAACGACCGGGAAACCGCCTGGGCGCGGCGCAACGTAATGCGGGGGCCAGCGAGCGTCAATTCCTGGGGGCTCCTAAGCTGGCGGCCCTCACTGCGCTGAAGGCGCGCCAGGGCGCGCGAGTCGGTGTTTTCGAAGGGGGGAGGATGCAGTCGAAAACGTCGGGGCGGCGAGGCATGGCGACACGGGTCGTGGGCTTTCTGCTCGCGGCCGTCGGCGTGGCTTGTGGCGGCGATCCCCACTTCGACGATCCGATCGAGGGGACCGCACGCCCTGCGGCGGTCCTGGCCGCCGATTCGGCTCGGCAACGAGCGGCTCGCGTAGCCGTCCACGCGCCACAGGCCGACCCCGGCAAGCAGGTCCTGTTCGGTGATCTCCACGTCCACAGCTCGTATTCCTGGGACGGCTTCCTCTTTACGCTGCCGCTCACGGGCGGGGAGGGCGCGCACCCGCCTGCGGACGCCTGTGACTTCGCCCGCCACTGCTCGAGCCTCGACTTCTTCGCCCTCACCGATCACGCCGAAACCCTCATGCCCGACCTCTGGAGCGCCTCGAAGGAGAGCGTGCGCCAGTGCAACGCCGTCGCGGGCGAGGGCGACAATCCCGACCTCGTGGCCTTCATGGGCTTCGAATGGAGCCAGGCGGGGCTCACCCCCGAAACCCACTGGGGCCATCGCAATCTGATCTTCAAGGACACAGCCGAAGCGGCGCTGCCCACCCGCGCCATCGGGTCGGGCCCCAATCGCGAACTGCGCAGCCAGCTCGCGGGCATGGTGCGCACGGTCCGCTGGTTGGCGCCGAGCGCGTGGGGGCGCTTCACCGCCTACGCGGACTACCTCGACGCCGCCAACGCCTGGCCGGTGTGCGAAGAGGGGGTCGACGTGCGCGCCCTGGCCGACAGCTGCCAGGACGTCGCCTTCGAACCGGACGTCCTGCACGAGAAGCTCGACCAGTGGGGCTTCGACGTGCTCGAGATCCCCCACGGCATGACCTGGGGCACCTACACGCCGGTGGGCAGTGACGTCGCGAAGCATCTCGATCCGCGTCACTACGACCCGGACAAGCAGCGCTTGATCGAGATCATGTCCGGCCACGGCAACTCGGAGGAGTACCGCGACTTTCGTCCGGTCGAGTTTGCCCCGGACGGTTCGCGCAGCTGTCCCGAGCCGACGGCCGACTACCTGCCGTGTTGTTGGCAGGCGGGCGAGATCATGCGCGCGCGCTGTGGCGAGCTTTCTTCGCAGGAATGCGAGCGGCGTGTCGCGCTGGCGCGAAGCCATGCGGCGAGTGCCAATGTGCGTCCGCACCAGGTGTTCCCCGATGCGCCCCTCGAAGACTGGCTCGACTGCGGGCAGTGCCGCGACTGCATGAAGCCGTCGTTCGGGTACCGACCGCGCGAGTCGGTCCAGTACGCGATGTCGCTCTCGACCCCCGACCCCGCGGATGAAAGCGCCGAGCCTCTGCGCTTTCGCTACGGCTTCATCGGTGCGAGCGACGTCCATTCGTCGCGTCCGGGTACGGGGTACAAACAGATCGAGCGCACCATGATGACGGATGTGTCGGGCAAGCCGAGCGGCATCCTGCGCCGGTTCGTGGATCGGCCTCCGACGCCGATGGACGACCCCACGATGCCGCTCGCGCCAAAGAGCGGGCCGATCGGGGTGGTCGGCTCGGACATGCGCGTGCAGAGCTTCCTCTTTCCCGGCGGCCTCGCGGCGGTCCATGCGAAAAACCGCAGCCGCGAAGCGATCTGGGACGCGATGCAGCGACGAGAAGCCTATGGGACGAGCGGGCCGCGCATCCTGCTCTGGTTCGATCTGCTGAATGCGGGTGAAGAGCCGCTGCCGATGGGTTCCGAAGCCACGCTCGCTCACGACCCGAAGTTTTCGGTGCGGGCGGTTGGTTCCCTCGAACAGCAGCCCGGGTGCCCGGCAGCCAGTCGCAACGGACTGCCAGCAGAACGCCTCGAACGACTCTGCCGTGGCGAATGCTTCCATCCGGGAGATCAGCGACGTGTGATCGAAGCGATCGAGATCGTGCGCATTCGTCCGCAGGTCGAAGACGGCGAAGCCATCGCGCCCCGCATCGAAGACCCGTGGTTGCGCCACGAATGCCCGGGCGACCCGAGTGGCTGCTCGTTCGAATTCGAAGACCCCGCGTTCGCGGCCGGTGGACGCGATGTCCTCTACTACGCTCGCGCCATCGAAGAACCCTCGATGGCCTTGAACGGCAACCCCCTCGAAGCCGAACGCGATGCGGAAGGCCGCACGATCGCGGTTACCCTGTGCCGGGGCGACGAGGGGGAAGACGGTTGCCCGGCGCCCGTGCGTGAACGCGCCTGGTCTTCACCGATCTTCGTCGACCATCCAGGCGCCGCAGGCGCGGTGGCGAAGACGGGTTCGATGGATTCTCTTGCGCAGGTGGAACGACGTTGAATGGAACGAGGGGTGAAGTGCGACCCGTTGGTGTGATCGCGAACCCGATGTCGGGCAAGGACGTGCGGCGCTTGTTGGCGCGCGCGAGTCGCGTGACGCCCGAAAGCAAACGCGATCAGGTTTCGCGCGCCGTGGTGGGGGCCGTGGCCAGTGGCGCGCCGCACATCCTGTTGTTGAAAGAACCGATGCGGATTTCGGCGCTCGCCATCGAAGGCATGAAGCTCGAAGCCAAATTCGAAATGCTCGACATCGGCGCGCGCCTCGACGCGGGTGACACCCAGCGCGCGGCCCTGGCGATGCGCGACCGCGGTTGTGGCGCCTTGATCGTGCTGGGCGGGGACGGCACGAACCGCGCGATCACCCAGGTCTGGCAGGACGCTCCCCTCGTTTCGCTCTCGACGGGCACCAACAACGTCTTTCCCACGATGGTCGAAGCGACGATCGCGGGGGCGGCGGCGGGTCTGGTTGCTTCGGGCGGCGTTGCGCTCGAGGAGGTCTCCACCCAGGCCAAGCTGGTTCATCTCGAACACATCCATCCCGTCGCCGACGAGCGGGTCCTGGCCGTGATCGACGCCGTGCGACTCGAAGGCGACAACGTGGGCAACATGACCCCGGTCGAGCCCAGCATGATTCGCGAAGTCGTGCTGGCGCGTGCCGAAGCGGGCTCGGTGGGGATGTCCCCGATTGGCGGACTGATCGAGCCCTGCGGTAGGGACGACGACTTCGGCGTGTTGGCGCGCTGCGTTCCCCACGAAGCCGGTGGACGAACGCTGCGTGTGCCCATTTCGCCGGGGCTCTTTCGCACGGTTCATCTTTCGGAGGTTCGACGCCTCGAACTCGGTGAGTGGGTCGATGTCCCGGGCCCGGGGGTGCTGGCCTTCGACGGCGACCGCGAGATCACCCTGCGAGAAGGTGAAGTCATGCGCGCCTGCGTGCGTCGCGACGGCCCCCACATGATCGACCCGGGCCGCGCCATGCGTCTGGCCGCCGAGCGCGGGCTGCTTTCGGGCCGCGGTCACTTCCAGGACAGCATGGGTGAGGGCGGCGGGATGGACTGCTGCTGACCCGTGCGCCCGGGTGGGCAGGTGCGTTCGATCAGAACGAGTCCACGCGCAGGTTGCAGAGCCGTCCTTCGGGTGAGTTCACGATGAAGAAGACGTCGGGCCCCGCGTAGTCGATGCCGGGTTCGCCCGGCCGCACACGGATCTGGGATGGATCGTGCTTTTCCACGCTCGCGGTCGAGATGTCGGTGATCTCACGCACGAGGCCCGTCTCGAAGCAACTTGCAGGAAGCGGGATGCGATCACAGCAGTCGTCGGTGCTTCCCGCGGCTGCGCAGCTTTCGGTGGGTTCGAGCAAGCGCATCTCGGTCAGCGTTCCGTCGCAACGGTCGGTCACGTATGCGCGGTCGCCGGCGGCATTGATCGCCGCCTGGGTCCAGCCCTCGCAGAGCAACGGGTGCGGGCCATCTTCGCGGTCGGGCACCTCGAAGGGGGCGTCGGCGTGGAAGATGCGCGCGTCGGGAAAGACCGGGTCGCTGCCATCGAGCACGACGATGTCCGAACCCAGGTAGAGGTCTTCGTCGTCGAAGACGCGCAGGTCGATCGCGTACATCACGCGCAGGGTCCACGAACCCACGAGGGCCACACGCTTCAGTGGGTCGATCGCGAGCCCGTCGAAGGAAAGGCCCGCCAGGCCCATCGGAACCGTCGCGACGAGGCGCCGCGAAGCCGCGTCGATCACGTCGATGAACGCTTCGGTCAAGATGTTCGAAGCCCCGACCCCGACGCGATTGGCCCCCGTGTTCGCGACCAGCACGAGCTCGCGCCCTCGCGGCGTCGTGTAGGACGAAACGCCGGTCGGGTTGAAGCCGGTGGTGAAGAGCAGCGGTGTTTCGGTGTTCGGTTGGATCGCCCGCGGATCGACGTCGGGGTCGTAGTCGTAGACGAGCAGCGTGCCCGGGAAGTAGCGACCGCGATACGCCTCGGGCAGATCGAGGTTCGAGGTGGCGACGAAGAGGTGCCCCGCCGCGAGCGCCATGCCGGCGGTGAAGCTCGTCATGTAGCTCGGTACGCCCGGCACCCGGTCGCAACACACGTGCTGGCCGATGGCGTCACCCGTCGAAGTGGCATCGGGGATGCCCGTGTCGGGTGTTAGGTAGACGCACGCCTTCGTTGAAACGGCGGTCCGCCCGCCTTCGTCGGCTGGGAGATATGGGTAATCCTCTCCGTAGTAGTCGCCAGACGCCGGGTTCGGCGGGTTGCTGACGTCGAACTCGAGGAGCCGTCCGTCCGGAGCCGCGAAGAACATCACCTGTTCGAAACCACTGCTGGGCACGAACGCCGTGTGGTTCGAAACGCCGAGCGGGGGGCCGAGGGTCGCGCTCTTCGAGGTTGCGTCGGCACCGCAGAGGCGCTGGTCTTCGTCGCTTTGTCCGTCGCCGTCGCTGTCGGGGGGGACCGCTTGGATTTCGTCGTCTTCGAGGAGTGCGGGGACGTCCCCCTCGATGTCGAGGAAGATGGCCGCGGCCGGTGCGGATTCGATTGCGACGGCATGCCCGTCGCTACCGGGCAAGAAGTCGAAACCGGCCGGGAACTCGCTGCGAAAGAGCGTGCACTCGTCCGCGGGAACGCGGACCCGCGGCGGGCTCCCCCCCGAACCGCTTCCACCACCACAGCGATTGCCGAGGAGCGCGACCGTGAGCAGCGCGAGAACGAGGGACATCAGCCGTCGGGGATGCGATGTGCTCACCACGTCCCCTCCACACCGACGCGCAGGGTTCGGCCCGGCTGCGGAAAGCCAAGGCTGTCGCGAACTGCGGCGTCGCCGATGTTGTGCACGGTCGCGCCAAACCAGATGCGCTGCAAACCGGGGTCGACCTCGAATCGTCTCATTGCCACCACGAGGTCGAAGGCGAACGAAGCGTTCCAGACTTCACGGGTAGGCAGCGTAAAAGCCCCACCGGTCGACACGGGAATCGAGCCCGTGCGTTGGTACTCGCCCGCGGCCTTCCACCCGTCGTCGTCCCCCAGTTCGAGACGAACGGAGGTCTCGCGCTCGGCGCGCCCGGGGAGTCGTGCGCCCTGAGGTCTCGTTTCGGCGCGAAGCTCGGTGTGATTCGCGAACACGCGAGCGAAGCGCCCGAGGTCGAAGGCGAGCCCGACCTCCACGCCTTCGGTCCGCGCGTCGTCCGAGTTTTCGGGGCGGATCTTGTAGGGGCTCACGCGCAACCAGACGATGGAATTCTCGATCTCCGATCGAAACACCGACGAGTGGATCACCACGTTGCTCAGCAGGAGGAAGCGAGCGATCTGCAGTTCGACCCCGACCTCGTAGTTGACTGCGCGTTCGGGATCGAGGTCCGGGTTGCCGCTCGAGAAGCCGCGGTCGGGGAGGTAGAGGTCCTGGAAGGCCGGGTTGCGGAAGGCACGCGAAACGTTTCCGCGGAGCCGCAACCAAGGGCGCGGGCTGACGACGACGCCAATGACCGGGAGCCAGTGGGTGCCCGTTGCATCGTTCCAGTCGAAGCGAAGGCCGGGAGACACGAGGAGCTTGCCGCCCAGGAAGGAGACGTGGTCGCTCAGCTTGATTCCCACGGTGTAGCGGTCTCGTGCGCGCGCATCGGTCACGTCGAACGCTTCCCGCTGCAACTGGAGTTCGCTGCGCAGGACGTGGTCTGCGAAGGGGCCGATCACCTCCCAGCGTGGTTCGAGGGCAAGTGTCGTCGCGTGGTCGACGAAGTCGTCGTCGATGGCCCAGTCGGCCAGGGCCGGGTCGTCGTCGCGAAATTCGGACCGCTCGTAGCGATGCGCGAGGGACGCTTCGAGTTCGCCCATCGGCCCCGGGATTTCGAAGGACTCGAGGCGAAGTTGGCTCACGCTGCGAAACCAGTCCTGTTCGGCAAAGCGCTGTTGTCCCGCGGTTTCGCTCGCGGCTTCGCGATCGAGTCCGGGTTCGCCCCCGGTCTGGTAGCCCACGAGTTGTTGCGCGAGCAGATACCCCCTGTGGCCGAAGTCGACCCCGAGAGAAAGGTGCCCATCGTGACGCTCGCGGTCGTTGTTGATGCGCTCGGCGCTCGATGCCGAAGGCGGCAAGGTCACGTCGCCCGGGTAGACGGTTTCGACCCGTGCGAATTCGTAGTCGCCCTGCGTGCGGAAGCCGGCGTAGCCGAAGCCCACGTCGACGTGTTCGCCGGGCTTCGTACCGTGGATCGCGGTTTCGACGGTCCCGAACGATCCCGCGTGCACGTTGATCTGACCGGAGGGGAAATCCGGGCGACGGGTTCGCAGGGCGACGACGCCTCCCATCGCACCGCTACCGCCCAGCACCGCACTGCCGCCGCGAATCACCTCGACGCTTTCGAGTTGCGAGAGGGGAATACTCGCGAGGTCGACCCCGTTGCTGCGTCCGCCATTGAGTGCGATGCCGTCGAGTTCGACGCGGGTCTGGGCTGACGAGAAGCCACGAATCGAAACCTCGGCTCGTTCCCCGGCGCCGCCGAAGCGACGGATCTGGACGCCGACCGACTGGGAAAGGATCTCTTCGAGCCGTTTGCCCTCGCCGAGATAGCGCGTGAGATCGATCGCTTCGCCTGCGGACGTCACGTCCTCTGGGCGCGTGGTCGTGTCGAAGGCGACGATCCGCATGACTTCGATGTCTTCGTCTTCGGCGGTTTCGGTGGCGACGGTTTCGTCTTCGGCGTGCGCGGACGAACCCATGCACAACGCGGCCAGCGCGAGCACCATCGTGCGAAGCGAAGTACGAACCGTGCGATGTCCCCGAAGGCGCGTCACGTCAAGCGCGTCGTTGGCGCATGGTGCGCAGGAACAGGGCTCCAACCAACGCACTCCACGCGAAGCCCGGCTCGGGCACGTAGATCGCACCGACCGCATCGATGTCCATGCCGCCCACCAGGAACTGCGTTGGGTAGGGGTCGTGCACGGGATTCGACATCGAGTCGTACGTCGACGCATTACCGATCACGTCGATGATGCGCACGTACGCGATCGCCTGGAGATCGAGATCGCCACTCACCTCGAGCGGATGACCGAGCAGATCCGAAAGGTCGAACTCGCTGCCGGTCCCCACTTCGCGATGTCCCGCGAAGCCCGCATAGTCGTCCGGGTCGGCTTCCTGCAATGGCCACAGCGGGTCAACCCTCGACGTGAGCGTCGGCATGCGTGCGAAGTCCACGCCGTTGCTCGACACCTCGACGAAGCCGAGTTCCATGTAGAGCAGGCCGCCGCCAGAAGAGATGCCGTTTTCGAAGACGGCGAAATCGAAGTCCGGGCCATCACGGAAAGGCGTTGCGAACTGGACCGTCACCGACCCGCCATCGCCGAGGGACACCGCGTCGGTGGGGATCCCCGTAGCTGCGCCGGGGATGTCCAGCGGGTCGCCATGGGTGACGTAGCCGAGCGCGGGGATCATGAGGTCGACCGGACCGCGCACCAGCGACACGACGCTCGTCGACCACTCCGTGATCTCGGAGGGGTCGCATCCGGGTTCGATGCAGTTCTGTGCGCTCGAAGTGGAAGCGAATGCGGTGAGCAGCGCAAGCGCGCATCCCAGCCGAGTGCCCAGCGCACGGGCAGACAACGCGGCGAGCTTTCGCCGTCTTGCGGGTTCGAACATGTCGCGGGTTCCCTTCGCGCGTCGCCCCGGACGCGCATGCGAGGCATGCGGGCGCCGACCAGACGGCGCTCGGACCGCGAGGGCGCGCAATCGGCGCTTCGGGTCTCGTTCGGTTTCGCGAAGGGGATTCGCTCAACACTCCTGCGCCGAAGAGTCTCGAAGCTCGTGATTGCGGAAGGGGCCGGTCTTCTGGCTTCTGGATCGTTCGACTGCGCGGTCCTTCCCAGCCCGGTGTCGGGCCAGTGGATCGTTTCCGCGGGTCGTCCCCAGTTACAGCGACGGGCTCGCGCCGGATTCACACCGGCTTCCCGCAGACTCCTCGCACCGGCGGTTTTCTCTCCGGCGGTCGCGTGAAGCCTGTCTGCACGTCTCGGCCGTGTGTTCGAACCGGCCGATCTCGTGCAAGGCACCCCTTCCTCGAGGTCGGCCGAACCATCGCCCAGCGCCGAAGCGGCCGCAAGCGAGGCGAGCAGGCTCGCTTGCGATCAGCGGTTCGGCAGCCGCTCCTCGAGCCAGGGGACGACGCTGTCCATCAACTCCTCGACATCCGGGGCTTCGGTGGCTCCGAATTCGGGCTCGAAATAGTGACGGGCGTCGGGGAATTCGAGGAAGGTGCGGTCGTCTGCCCCGACGGCATCGAAGATCGGCCCGGCGTCGGTCCTGGGGTAGATCTCGCGGTCGCGCCCGGCGTTCACGACGAGGGTCGGGATCTTCACCTCGGGCAGGGTCTTCAAGAGGTTCGCGTTCGACGAAAGGCCCGACCACGTCGAGAGCCACGCGTGGGGGGAGCAGAGCCTTCCGAAGCCCATGATCTGCTGGTTCATCAGGTCGGGACGATCGCTGAGCAGCGAGCCGTACTCGCGTGGCGACGGGTCGATGTGGTTCGCCACGTAATTGAGGTTCGCCATCGTGCGGTAGATGGTCATCACGGGTTGTCGCGCTTCGCGTCGCAGGATGCGGTGCTGGTCGTCGAAGCCGAGCTTCTGGAAGTCGGGGTCGCTCACCAGGGTGGACGCCCGCTCGTTTTCGGCGATGAGCGCGCGGGCCGTCTCGTCGAGACGCTCGACGCGTTCGATCTGCGCCGCGCGATAGCGCAGCACGAACTCATCGCTGTACTCCGACCATTCCGGCGCCGGCCTGAAGCCGTGGCGCGCGCTGTACATGTCGAGTTCGTTGTCGCTGTGCTCGGGGTTCGCTTCGTCGGTGACCGCGGGGTCGATGCATTCGTTCATCACCATGCCCTGGCCCTTGTGGCAGGAAACGAGCACGAGTGCGTCGGCGGGGATCATCTCCGCCCGGCCGAGGGCCGCGGGAACACCACCGGGAGTGGTCTCGATTCGCTTCCCCTTTTCGCGCGTGGCCTGGCTCTGATAGAAGGCGGCCAGGGACCCACCGCCCGAGTTGCCGAAGAGCACGACCTGTTCGACACCGTGCTCCTCTTTCAGAACGCGTACGCAGGCCCCGAGGTCGAGGAGGATGTCTTCGTGCACCGTCGTCGTGTCGTTGTTCGGGTTGCGCGTATTGGCGGCCAGAACACCGAAGCCGGCTTCGACCAGACGCGGGATCGCGTAGTGGCGGCTGAAGTCGACGCGTGGGTGCATCAGGATCGCGGCGCGCCGCGGGCGCGTTTCGTCTTCGCGGGTCCAGTAGAGACCCGTCAGTTGGCGGAAGTCTGCCGAATGAAAACAGAGCGACTGAACGCGGGCGTTCTCCGGCGGCCGCTTGAAGAAGAAGGGCGCACCTCCCCAGTAGGTCTTGGCGACGAGGGTCATGAATTGCCCCTTGCGCAGTGGGCTCTTGGGTGCCGGGGGAGGTACACGGTGGGGTGAAACGGCATGAGGCGTGCCTCCAGACTGGTTCTTTTTCCGCACAGACCCGCTCAATCTATCACTTCCCGAAGGGTCGGGACGGCGCCGATTCAAGGCGTTCGCCCGCACGGTCAATGACGTGCTTCGCCGTCGTTGATGGGTACGGAGGCTTCAACGTGGAGACCCAGGTTCATCCCCGCTTCAAGAAGCGCGTGCCCTGTGCCTTCGGCGAAGACGGTTCGCAGCACCGGGGCGTAGCACGAAGGACCGGGCTTCATGCTGTACGACCCCATTCCCCCCCCTACGCGGGAGATGTGTGACGGCGGCGGGCCGCGAGGAGCACGAGGGTGAGCAGCGCAGCGGCCTGAAGCACGAAGCTACGCGGTTCGGGGATCAGCGTGATGTTGTCGAGGTAGTCGAAGCCCGCCGGGAAGCGGGTGTTCGCATCGTAGACGGTCGACGAATTCATGCGTACGCAGCCGCGATGGAAGTTGCGCGCGCGGGAGAAGTCGGCGCCGCGCAGGTCGGCACCGCGCAGGTCGACGCGGGTGGTTCCGCTTGCGAGCGTGCAGCTCCCGCTGTCGGTCGACCCGCCACTGGCGAACTGGGCGTTGTCGAAGGTGGTGCCCCGCAGATCGGCATCACGCAAGTCGGCGCTCGTGAAGTCCGCTTGATCGAACCGCGTGAAGGGCAAGAGCTTCCCCGAGAGGTCTGCCGAAACGAAGATCGTTTCGCCGAGGTCGCGGATGCCAGCAGCCTGGAACCAGTCCGCGGGTGCGTCGTTGAAGTCCACGCCGGTGAAGTCGACCCCGACCAGGTTGGCGTCGTCGATCGTGAGGCAGTGACCGCCCTCGTTGCAGAGTTTGACGCTCGCGTCGAAGGTCGCGGCTTCGAGGTCGGCCTGTGAGAGGTCGAGGGTCCCGAGTTCGCTGTCGGTGAATACGGCGCCGCGCAGGTTGGCCGATTCGCTGCAGCTTGACGGCAGGAAGTCTGTGCCGTCGAAGCTGCCCTCGAATCGGGCGGAGCTTGCGTCGACGCCGCAGAGCTTTGCGCCGTCGAGCACGCTGCAATCGTCAGCGTCGTTCTCGTTGCAACCGAAGGTGGCCCCGCTGAGGATTGAGCCCTCGAGGTCGATGTTGGTGAGGATCGCCCTGCTGAAGTCGACATTGGTGAAGTCGCGGTCGTGGAGCACGAGCCCCGTGAGGTCGGTGTCGCGCATCGATGCACCGGCGAACTGCGTGACGGCGTCGTCCGTGCCGTTGGCGCCGAAGTCGACCCCGGTCAGGTCGAGGTGGTCGAACACGACGTTGAACAGTCGCGTGTGCTTGCCGGTAATCGATACGCAGACATCGCCGGCTGTGCACAGGCCTCCCACATCGTTCAGGTCGGATCCCGAGAGATCGACATTGTCGAACCGGGCTCCCGCGATCGAAGCCTCGTCGAAGTCGATCGACGTCATGATCAGGGGTGTGGAAACGTCGGACGACGCGAAGGTCGTCTCATCGAAGATCGCGCAGCCCTGGCCTTCGTCCTCGTCGCAGAGGCGGGTCACGGCGAAGAGCGCCGCGTCGGTCATGTCGAGACCGCTGAAGTCGAGCCCCGCGATGTTCGAGCCGGTGAAGTTGGTGCCGCGCAGGTTTTCGCCGTCTACGTCCTGGAAGAAGAGGCGCGCCGCGTCGACTCCGCCCGCGTGGAACTCGAAGAGTTCACCGAAATGAACGAAACGGAAGCTCGCGCCCTCGACCATGGCGCCCGTGATGTCGACACAGACCTGCTCGCTGTGGAGCAAGGGGCTGCAGGTCGTCGAGTCGCCGTCGGCATCGTCGCAGAGTGAGACGGGCGCATCGAGAATGGCGTCGCGCAGGTCGACATTGACGAAGCGAGCGCCCGAGAGGTTTGCATTGAGCAGGTCGACGTGGTTCAGGTTGAAGTTGCCCGACGTCAACTCCAGATTGGCGAAGGAGAAGTTCACCAACTGGAGGTTGGGGTAGGGGACGCCGCTCTCGTCGACCCGATCGTCCGGGTTCTCTTCGGAGCCTTCCGCCCCCGGCGCGTTGGTGAGGCTCTGGAAGAGGTCCGCATCGTCGACCGGGTCGAGGGTGCTGAAGTCGACATCGGTGAAGTTCGCCCCGGCCAGGGTGGCACCGTCGAAGCTCGCGCCGGCGAGTTCTGTCCGCACGAACTGCGCGTCGTTCATCACCGCATTGGTGAACTCTTTGTCGTTGAGGTACGCGCAGCTGAAATCCGTGAAGGTGAAGTCGGGCCTGTCATCGATATTGGCCACATCGTCATCTTCGTCGCTGCACAGGCTGTCGACGCTTTCGGGCGCGTGGGCGAACTGGCTGAAGAAGTCGGTCGCAAAGCCGTCGAACCGCTGGTGCCGCACCGAGGCGCCAGCGAGCACCGCGCCTGTGTAGTTCGTGAAATCGCTGAAGTCGAAGCCCGACGCGGGTTGCGTCATGCCCGGGTCTTCGGGCAGGGAGAGATCGGCGCTCGCGAAGATGACGCACTCGGCGCTCGCGTCGATCGTACCTTCGAAGAGGTCCCGAGGCGCGTTCACGAAGTCCACACCCGTGAAGTTGGCGCCTTCCTGGACGTTGCAGTCGGTGCTGCCCACCAGATCCGTGCCGCTGAAGTCCGCGCAGTCGGCGTCGCCGGAAGTCGCGCAGATCGTTGCGTCGGTGAAGAGCGTGCCCGCGAGGTTGGTGTCGCTGAAGTCGGCGAGGCGGACGTCGTTCTCGGCGAAGTTGGCGCGGGAAAGGTCCAGACCGCTGAAGTCGTATTCGGAGAGCGTCTGCGAAGTGAACTGAAGCCCCGAAAGGTCGGCGTCGGTGAACTGAAAGAGCTGCCTGGCGTCGGTGATGGTCACGTCGTCGCCCGGATCACCTGGCGTCATGTTGTCGTCGACCACGATGAAGTCGTCGTGGTCGGTGAGCCGGATCTCGGCGCAGCTCAGCATGGCGCCGGTGATGTCGGCACAGCCGCCTTCGTCGCAGATCTGATCGAGGTTGACGAGCCTGGCGCCGGAGAGGTTGGCGTCGACGAAGAGGGTGGCCGACACCCTTGTGCCTTCGAGGTTGGCGTTGCTCAGATCGAAGCCGGAGAGGTCGAGGTCCTGCAAGTCCGCATTCGTGAGGTCGGTGCCGGAGAAGAAGTCGTTCTCGACCGGGACGAGCGTCGAAAACACGGTGTCGAACTGCACGCTCTCGAAGCTGGCACCGGTGAGGTCCGTTCCGGCCCCCGAGAAGTCCGCGCCGTCGAGGGTCGCGCTTTCGAAGTTCCAATTGACGAGTTCGAGGTCCGAGAAATCGAACCCGGAAACGTCTCGATCCGAAAGATCGACACCCACCGCGTCGCTTGCGTCCTGGTCGTTGCCGGGTTCGAAGTCGAGCTTGCCCTGGAAGAGCGAGGGCGCCGCACTCTGCAAGTCGACGCCGCCGAGATCGATACCGTCGATCTGGGCTCCGTTGAACGACGTGTCCGCGGCGACGGTGATGTCGTTGAGTCGCGCCCCGCTGAGATCGGAACCCGGAAAGCTGGCCCCCGAGAAATCGGCGCCGTTGAAGTTCGCGTTCACCAGCTCGCTGTTCGTGAAGACGACGTCGACGAAGGAGGTGCACACTCTGGCACCGTCGATGTCGTTGCAAATGCCCTCGGCGTCGGTCAGATCGGCGTAGCTGAAGGTCGCGCCGTCGAAACTCGATGTCGTGAGGTTCACGCCGACCATCGATGTCGGCGACGATGCGGTGCCGACGAACGAGGCCCCGGAGAAGTCCGTGGTGACCGCGACCGCGCCGTCGAGGTCGGCTTCGTCGAAGGAGCCCGTCACGAAGTGGGTGTTCGACAAGACCGCGCCGGTCAGGGTCGCGCCGTCGAAGGTCGCGGACGCAAAGCCCGTGCAATCCTCTTCGTCCGGGTCGCAGGTGTTGAGCGCGCCGTTGAAGTTCGCACCGGTGAGGATCGCGTCGTCGAACGACACGTTGTCGATCGTCGCGTCGCGGAAACTGACACCGACCAGGCTCGAACCCTCGAAGCCGACCGCCGTGACATCGGTGTCCCGAAAGCTCCCGGCGTCGAGCTGCATGTGGCTGAGGTCGTCGACCAGCGGCGCCCCGACGATCGCCGAGCAGGCGAGCAGGCGGTCCCAATCGACGCCCTGGATCGAGATGTTGTAGGAACCGTCGCCCTGGGCGACCTGGCCGTCGAAGGCGCCGGCGAAGTTGACGCAGTCGTCGCAGGTCGTTGCGTCCTCGGGGTCGGGTTCCACGCTGCAACCGTCTTGGATGTTGTCGAAGGTGACGCGCTCGAGGGTCGCATCGGTGAAGTCGGCGTAGCTCAGATCGGCGTCGTCGAACCGGGTGTCGCGGATCGTCGCGCCCGAGAAGTCTGTGCGTCCATTGCCGGCCGCTTCGAAGCCATCGCACATTTCGTCGTCGCCAACGTCGAGACGGCAGACCGTGCTGGTGAAACGAAAGTCGGCTTCCTCGATCGTCGTGTCGGCGAACGAGGCCCCGGCGATTCGCGTCCCGATCAGGTCGAATTCGAGCAAGCTGAGATCGTGCCATTCGCTGCCGCGGATGTCCGAAGTGACGTCCTCGGTGTTCAGGATCGAAAGGGACTCGACGGTGGCCAGCGGGTCGCCGCCGTTTTCGGGGCCGACGGCGATACAACTCCAGAGGTTGTTCTCTTCGTCGGTCTGGATGCACGGTTCGGCGATGGCGCCCCAGACGGCATCGACCAGGGTCGCCTGCCGGAAGATGGCGCCCGACATCACGACCTCGTCCCCACTGAACGTCGCCGAAATGAATGTCCCGGTGAGGTCGGCCCTCGTAAAGTCGGTCTGGATCAAGATCGGGCACAGGCTCGCGTCCCCGTCGTCGTCCGGGTCGTCGATGCAGCGGAAGTAGCTGTCCGTAAGCACCGCGTCGCTGAAGTTGGCACTCTCGAAGTCACCCCCGCGCACCGTCGCCCGGCGCATTTCGACCTGGCGCATGTCCGCGCCGGTGAAGTCGTTGCGCAGCAGCGTGATGTCGTCGAGATCGGCGCCCGCGAAGGTCGCACCGGTGAAGTCGGAATCGAGCAGGATCGAGTACTGGAACCCGGGGCAGTTCGTGTTCGGCAGCGACTCACAACCCGCGTCGATCCCGGCTCCGTCGATGTCGGCGTTGGTCTCGCCCGAGTGGTCGTGGTTGTAGTGATCGGTCGCCATGGCCGCGATTTCGTCCGCAAACGGCCCTGCCCACGCGACGCGGCCGGCGCCCGTGGCCCAGAGCAGGAGGGCCGCGGCGGCGAGGATGCGAATCGTGTGGCTGGCGTTCTGCTTCATGGTCATGGTCAGTCCCCGAACACGTCGAGGATGTCGCTCCCGCGGACGAAGCGGGAGGGATGGACGGCCTCGGCGAACTGCTCGAGGCTGATGCCTTCGGGTTTGATCGTGGCGAGCCAGCGCAGCTGGATGCGGCTGTACTCGCCGGGCGTGAGGCCGAGCTTGCGGTGGTAGGAGAACAAGGCGTCGAGATCTTCGAGGGCCAGGTAGGCGTCGAACTGGGAACTCGGTCGGTTGCGCAGGTAGCGGCGGAACTCGAAGCCGAGTACCCGGCGGGCGCCGCTGTCGGTGAGGTAGTCGTCGAGGGCGCTCTGCAGGACCTCGCGCACGGCGTCGGCCTTTTCTTCGTCCTTGCCGAATAGCCGCAGGTAGCGGTCGGACACTTCGCGCGCGTCGCGTGCGAGGATGCGTGACGTCGAAACCCGGACCCGGCGATCCGCCCGCGAGGGGAGGTCACCGCCGACATCGTCCACGATGCCCGCACCCTCGATGCGGGCGAGCACCGCCTCGGGCCGATCCGTTTCGAGGGCGATGTCGATGTTCGAGAGCAGCGCATCCTGCACCGAAAGCGGCGCGTCGCCAAGGTGTGTCGCGAAGGCGGTCACGACTCCCGGGTCGTAGAGCCGCGCGTCGTAGATGCTCGTGTAGTCGTCGCGCGTGGCGCCTTCGGGGTGGAGGTCGGGGAGCCCGCCGTTGAAGGTGCGGTCGAAGTCCTCGGCGCGGATCTCGCCTCCGCCCGGCTCGATCTCGGCCACGATGAAACCTTCGAGTTCGTCGTTCGGGGCGAACGGGTCCGAAACACCGAACGACGGGGCGCGTCCCGAACCTTCGAGTTCGATCTCGCCGTCGAGGGAAATCGTGTTGGCCACGTAGTCGACGCCAGCGTCCTTGCGTACCTGGCCGTCGAATCCGATGTATTCGCCGGCTTTGCGGAGCAGCAGCACGATCGTGTCGGCCACCACGTCGATCGTCACGGCGGAAAGATCGCCGAGTGCGGCGTAGGTCGTGCCGACGTCGCCGATCGAGAGCGCACCCCCGACGCTCATCTTCTCACCCTCGGCCATGCGGAAACTCGCGACTTCGAAGCTGAGGTCGCCGCTGCGTTTGCCGATGGTCGCCGTCGGCGAGCGGCGCGCGTTGTCGGGGACGAAGCCCGTGTCTTCGTCGAGGTCGGCTTCGCGCGTGCCGAAGAACTCGACGCGATCGGCGCGCACCGTCTGGTCTTCTCCGTGGGCGTCGAAGGAGACGCGCGCGAGTTCACTCGCACTCGGATCGAGGTTCACCCGCAGCACGCTGTCGGGCCCGCTTGCGTCGCGTACGAGGTCGATGTCGCCGCCGAAGGCCGCTTCTTCGCGCACGTTCAGGGTGAGGTCCGCTTCGTCGCTGGCGGTGATGTCACCGTTGAAGTCGAGGGTGTCGCCGGTGAGGGTGACTTCGCCATCGACTTCGACGTCGCCGTAGAAGATCTGGTCTTTCGTGGTCGAGATCACGAGTTCGTCGCCCGCTTCGTCGCTCAGGCGGATGCGCGCTTCGTCGTTCACTTCGCCGATCACCAGCGAGCGGAACTGCGCGTCGATCGCGCGGCCGGTCCGCTGGGCGCTGATGACGACATCCACGTCGCTGTCGACGTCGTTGGCGTTCACGTAGAGGTTCACGAGATTCGGCGCGCTGTTCGTGCCGCCAGTGAGCTTGTTCGCGATCTCGTCGGTGATCTCGACACCGCCGAGTCGCGACACGAGTTCGTAGTCGACGGGGCGGCTCTCGCTGCTGCCGACGAACTGATCGATGCTCGCAATCTCGCCGCTGCCGCAGTCGCCTGCGCATTCGCTGATGTCTGCGCGCTCGTGCTCGATTCGGAAGCGCAGGCCGGCGCCTTCGCTGGTGGCGACCGGGCGGAAGAGCACGTCGGGGTCGTCGGCAATCACGCTGTCGTCGCCGTCGGCGAGAAGGATGATCTCGCGCGCCGCGAAGTCCGCGCTGTCGTAGTAGGTGAGGTTGGTATCGCCCCCGGCTTCGTCTGCAAGCGTGACCACGCCACCGCGCAGCACGTCGACCGTGCCGGCCTGCAGTTCCAGACGTGAGACGGGACCGTCGCCAGGATCGTTGATGCCCTCGAAGGTGGTGCTCAAGTTGCTCACCGTGATCGAACCGGCTTCGGAGACCAGGCGGATCACACCGATGTCGTCGCTGGCCCCGTCGATCTGTGAGGGATCGATGATGAGCGACTCACCGTTCTCGGCGAGCGCCGGGTCGTCGACGAAACCCGCGTCCTGTCGCACTTCGAAGATGGTGTCGGTTTCGTCTGCGTCTTCGCTCTTCAATAGAACGAAGGTCGGGGCGTTCGTGGTCAGGTCGACGGCCGGTGTCTCGCCGTCCTCCGCGAGGGCGCCGTCGAGACCCGCGCGCATCACGACCCCGTTGGTGGTGATCGTCACGTTCGGTTCGAAGGAAAGGTCGCCGTCACTTCCCGCGGCCCCGGCGTTCAGCTGGGTGAGGGTCTCGACCGTGATGTCGAGGCCCGTCACGGTGTCGCTGCCAGAGCCGAAGACGAAGCTGTGATCCGCCCCGATCGCGAGACTCTCGAAGTCGTAGGAGCCAGCGCTGCGATCCCAGTCGACGGTCGCGCCTTCGGCCCGCAGGGTGAGGCGAAGATTGCTCCCCGAAACCGAGGTCGGGTCGAGGTAGATGTCGCCCTCGACGGACTCGACGAAGAAATCCGTGGGGTCTTCGTCGGGTTCGTCCTCCGTGTCGTCGTGTTCGGTGAGGTCGCTGTTGTTGAGGGCGTGGCGGACCGACGCGAGCAGCTCCGCCGTGACGTCGGCTTCCTGGAAGATCGACACCGTGTTGGGCACGGTCGCCGGAGTCGTGTCGGGATCGAAGGGCAGGGGCGCGAAGGCTGCGGCTTCGTCGTCAGTCTGTTCCCGCTCGAAGTCCGTGACGGTGAGGATGATCTCGTCCGTGTCCGGATCGTCGCCCGTGTCGGGGTCGAGCACGATCTCGATGGGTTCGGCGATGTCGTTGAGGTCGACGGCGCGAAGGTCGACGGTGTCGGCGCGGATCTCGAGTTCGAAGGGGTCGCCATCCGTCGGCGTCGTGTCCGAGAAGAGGCTCCACAGTTCGAGGTCTTCCTCGTCCTGGGCCTGGACGAGAACACTTTCGCCACTCAGGATGAGCTTCGAGGTGGCCGTGGGGACGTTGTCTCCGGCGCTCAAGAGGATGGCGGCGAGCGTAGAGTTGGGGTCGGCAGCGCTCTCGTAGTCGGAATGGATGACGTGCACGTCGGGGGCCACGTCGACGAAGAATTCGTCGGTCGGGGCGATGTCGTTTCCGTCGATGGGGGCGTCCTGCCGGAACACGAAGAGATCGACGGGGGTGTCGCCAGGCCCCTTGAAGACGGGCTTGTGCTCCGCGTCCCGATCGAGCAGGACCGCTGCCGATACGCCGCCCGAAAGGCCGTCGCCCGCTACGAGACGGATCTCGTCGGCCACGATCTCGAAGTCGCTGTCGTCACCTTCTTCGGGGGTGCCGTCGAAAGCCAGGATGCCGCTGCCCGAAAGCCCCGCGCGAATCGTCAGTGCAACGTCGCCGCCATCGTTGTCGAGCACGAAGGCGTCGTTGTGGGTGCGCGTGTAGACGAAGGAGGCCGTGCCGCCGATGTCGAGCCCGCGAACGCTCAGCGTTGCGTCCAAAGCGCCATTGGCGAAGAGCGTGTCGATACCGTCGCGGGCATGCAGGGTGAGGAAGCTGTTTTCGAGCTTCGAGATCTCGATCGCGTCGTCGCCACCGATCGAACCGCCGTCCGAGCGCAGCGTGTACCGTACGCCGTCGACGTCGCCGTCCGCGAACTGGCTGGCTTCGGGAATCGCGTCCGCTTCGATCGACGCAGCCTGTCGCAAGGTGAAGGCGGGGTCGCTCGCGCTCCCGAAGTCGAAGTTCACCGTGCCGGTGCCGTCTTCGATCGCGACGACGGCGGCGTCGTTGCTCGCCGTGCTGCCGTCGCCCGCCCAGAGCGTGATGTCGTGGGCCGAAAGCGTCGGCGTACCTTCGAAGCTGAGATCGCCGCGACCGCCGGCACCGGCGTGGAGGACCAGGGCCTCGGTTTCGCTCGTTTCGCCGCCGTCGGCGAGGTCGAGGTCGGCGGCGATGATGAGATCCGCTTCGGCGGCGCTGTCGTCGTTGCGCAGGCTCCCGAGCGCTCCGGCGGTCAGTTCGACCACGCGGGCGTCGGCGTCGTCGATCGCGCTCGCGAGATCGCTGTCGACCGTGAACCCGTCGTAGACCTCGATCTCGAGGGTGTCGGGGGCCGCGGGCAGGGCGATCGGGGTCGACGCGGTGATGTCTTCCCTGGCACTGAGCGTGATGGTGTCGGTGGCGCTGACGTCGAGGCCACCGAAGTCGATTTCGCCGTCCCGCGATTGCAGGGTCAGGTTTTCGACAGTGAGGCTCGGGATGTCCGCGACATCGAGGTTGCCGTCCTGCACGATGCGGAGCTCGAGTGAATCGGTGCCCCCGTCACGGTCTTCGAGGGTGAACCCCGCGCCCGTGTTCGAGAGGTCGACCTGCGAGATCTTCTGCCCGCCGAGCCCATCACCCGCCCGCAAGTCGATCGAATCGGCGGCGAAGGTCACGTTGCCCGTGGACTCGCTGTCCGTGTTGTCGATGCGAAGATTCGCGAGTCCGTCTGCGCCAGCGCTGATCAGGAGGGTATCGTCGGCGCCGATCGTGATGTCGTCACCTTCGGGGCGAATCGAGATGCGACCGCGCGACGAAATGGCGACGTCTCCCGAAACGTCGTCGTCGTCCACGGTCGGCTGATCGGCGTGTCGCGCGTCGAGCGTGCCCTCGAGCAGGTCGATGCTGTTGCCGCTGCCGATGCTGACGTCGCCACCGTTGGTCTGGATGACGGGTTCGTCCGAAGCGTCGGAATCGCCGATCTTGAGCGAAGCGAACTGGAAGCCATCGCTGCGGATCTCGACATCGCCCCCCGCGAGTTCGGCGTCGGCCGCACCCGCGTGGGTGTCGATGTCGCCGAGCACCGCGACCCGGGTCATCTGGTCGCTGCGCTCGTTGGAGGCCGAATCGACGAACGATGACAGCGCGACGTTGGCCCGCGCGGTCAGGATTTCGCCCGTGGAGCCGAACTCGAGTATGCCGCCGTATTCATGATCCCGACCGTCGATCCTCTCGAAGGCGCGCACCGCGTCGAGGACCACGTTGCCGGTGCCACTCGTGATCGTCCCGTCGTAATAGAGGTTGCCGCCGACGCCATCGTTGCGGCGCGCGATCGACCGATCGCCGGCGCTGACGACCACCGAACCCCCGGCGGTCGTGATCGTGCTGTTCTCGTGACCGTGAATGTCGCCGCCGCGGACCGGGTCTGCGTCTTCGTCTGCGGGGTCTTCCGCGACCCGGGCGAAGGCCCCGACGAGCACACCGCCGCCGGTTCGCTCGCTGTCGCTGTGTTCGGTGTTGATCGTCGTGCCGTCACCGAGGGTGGCGTCACCGCCTTCGGCCAGCACGGTGACGCTGCCGCCGGCAGTCGTGATGTCGGCTTCGAGGTCGACGTTGGTGCCGGTCAGGTTGATCGAGCCGCCGCCGGTTTGGAGGTCCTCGTTCAGGGTGAGGTCTCCGAAGTACTCGCGGGCCAGCTCGTCGTCGCCCGTTTCGAGTTCGGTTTGTCCTTCGGCGTTCGCGCGGAAGTCGAGGTTCAGCTCGAGGTTGCTCGCCTCGTTCCTGACCTCCGCGTTGATCACGACGTCGTTGGCGGCCAACAGGGTGAGTGTGACCTCGGTGTGGGTCAGCACACCGTCGTCGTCGTCGAAGGTCAGGTCGGCCCCGGTGAGCAGCTCGATGTCACCCGGCTGGCTTCCCTCGTCGTCGCCGCTACCGGAAGTCGTGAGGGTCACGTTCGCGCCGCCGATCAGGGCCTGCTTCAACAGGTCGACAGCGATCTCGGAAACCGCGCTGTCGTCGTCCGGCCGAATCGTCGGCGAAAAGACGACGTTGGGGTCATAGCTCGCGCTTTCTTCGAGTTGGTTGTCGAGATCACAGCCGCCGGTGCAGCTCCCGGCCGGCACGATGTCGATGTCGAACGGATCGAGCAGCCAGTTTCCCCCCGTGTCCTCCGCGTTGCCGCTGCGGGCCGAAACGAGTGGGCTGGCGGTGACGTCGAGGAACGCGCGCCCGGAGGTTTCGACGAAGCCGCCGTCGCCACCGAGCCAACCGCCCTGGGCCGAGATCGTGCCGTGGCTCCGCGTGTTGCCGTCGGACCAGACGATGACCTCGCCGCCGTCCCCATCGCCCGTCGCGTCGGCACGCAGGGTGGTGCCGCGCCCGACGTAGGCGTGCTTTGCGGTTCGCGTCGAACCGGCACCGCCACGTGCACCGCCGACCTGGATGCGCCCGCCGCCGCCATCGCCGGAAGCGTCGAGCACGGCCTCGTCGGTGATGGCCACGTAGTCGCCGAGCACGTCGATGGTGCCGCCGCTTTCGCCCTCGGCGGTGTTCGATGCGTCGAGCAGCGCGCTACCCGCGACTTCGACCAGCCCGCCTTCGCCGGCTTCGAGTCGGATTTCCCGTGCGCGAATGCGACCGGTGTTGCGGATCGCGAACGACAACATGTCGCCGGCCAGCATGCGGACGCTGCCGCTTCCGGCGTTGATGTCGCCGGTGTTTTCGATGGCGGGGTCGCCGCCGAAGCCTGCGGGGTCGTTCGCTGCCCCTCCGGTTCCGGAAAGGTCGGCATGCACGACGACATTGCTGTCGTGATTGCGCAACCAGATCTCGTCGCCCACGACCGCGGTGAGTGTACCGTCTTCGATGATGATCTCGCCGCTGTTGAGCACGCGTGCGCCGACCAGCAGTGCGTCGTTCGCGCGAATCACGCCGATGTTCTGGACCGTGCCGCTGAGGTCCGTCGCGTGCAGGTCGCCCGCGCGAAACGCCTCTTCGTCGACGTTGCCGCCGACGGCGACGAGCCGGCCGACGTCGAGATAGGAACCGTCGGCGAAGGTGATCCCCGCCTCGTTGGCGAACACGCAGCTGGCTTCGCACTTCACCATGCCGCGGAAGACCGACATGCGAATGCCAGACGCCTGGTTGAGCACGCTCTCACCTTGCTGCTGTTGAAAGGTGAGGGTGTTGTTCGCCTGCTGGTCCATCACGTCCCAGCGGATCACGGCGTTCTTCGTGTTCTGGTCGAAGGTGGTGCGGGTTTCGGTGTTCTCGACGAAGTCGCCGTCGCCGGTCGTGGCGTCACCGATGGCGGTCGTCGTCGTGTCGGCGAACGCCGTGGCGGGGCTCATGAAGAGCGTGGCGGGGCTCACGAAGAACGCAAAGAGCGTGATCCACGCAACCGCGCGCTCGCCACGGGGGTGCCGTGCGCGGGGGGCGCGTCGGTCGTGCGGGATGTGGGAGCGCGTTCGCTTCATCGAGAGATCGTCTGCTTTCGTGCGCTGTTCGGGGTGTGCGTCTGCATCAGTCGGCCGCCGCTCAATACATCACGCTGAAGAGGAAGTGGAACTTGCCGCTCTTGTCGATGCGGTCTCGTCCGGCGCTGTTGCTGTGGTGCTCGGCGATGCCTCGCGCCCAGTCGGCGCGCACCCGCAGGTTGCCCTTGAAGGTAGCTTCGAGGCCGAGGCCTGCGGACATCAGGAACTGGTCGAATTCGAGGACGTCCTTGCCGCCGTTGCGATCGCTGTACCCCATGTCGAGGAAGCTGCGAATCACGAAATCCCAGTCGGGTCGGCCGTATACCTGCTGCGGTGTTGCGCGAAAGTCGCCGACCAGCGGCAACTGCAATGGCTCGCGTTGGATGGGCAGGGCGCGTGGCAGGTGGAAGCGGTACTCGACGCTGCCGACGTAGGTGGAGTCGCCCACCGCGGCGCCCTGGGAAAAGCCGCGCACGCTGTAGAAGCCGCCGATCACTTGCGACACCTGCGGCAACAGGCGGTAGTCGAAGGCGTGCTGCCCGCGAAAACTCAAGGCGACTTCGTGCGCGAGGGTCGAGCTTTCTGCGGTGGTCGGGTCTTCCCAGGCCTCGCGGTTGAACATGGGCTCGAGGTAGTGGCTCACACCCAGGTTCCACTGCAGGGCGATCCAGTCGTCGTCGACGTCCGTGCGGCCTTGCGACGAGAGCGCGCGGTCGCTGCCATCCGCACTGCCGAATTCGAGCGCCAGGCGACCCTGCATGTTCGAATAGGCGTTGCTGCGTTCGAAGCGTCCACCGAAACCGCCGGTCGAAAGATCGACCGTGCCCTTGTTGCCGAGCGATTCGTTGTCGAGTTCGACCTGGCGAATCCGCCCACCGGCGAACAGGTCGACGAAGAGGTTCTCGTGTTGGAAGACCTGGTAGATCCCTTCGCCGCCGAAGTTCCAGTCTTCGGTGATGGCTTCGGTGACTTCGTCGTCGCGCACATTGCCGAGATCGATCTCGACCCGGCTGTACCCGCCACTCAAGCGCCAACGCAGATTGTCGAGGCCCCACCACGGCACCTTGTCCCGGTCGAGCCACGAAAGGTACGAAGGTTCGAAGCCCGAAGTCTTCATCCAGCGCGGGCGGCGATTGCGGAACCAGGGTGCTTCGTACGCGCCGTTGATGCCGTTCAGGTTGTCGAAGCCGGCATTCAGGTATTCGAGTACGAGGACGTCGTCGTTGCCGGTGAGCTGGCGGTGGATCACGCCCAGCCGGCTCTGCCAGAGGTTCGTGCGGCGCGTGCCGGTGTCGGCGACCTGCAGGTACGGCGTCCAGGGGCGTGCCTCGTGGACGCGATAGTCGAGCGCCACCCCGTTGCCCTCCTGAGACGAAGCCAGCGCGGCTTCGACGTGTCGACCGGGGTGTCGATTCAACTGGTGGAGATAGTCCTCGAGGACATCGCGGCGCAGCAGGTCGCTGGTGCCGTCCTGTGCGAGCACGGCCGGCTGCAGCGGCGATTCGTCGCGGATGCGCGAATGGGCCTTGTGGTTGACGAGCCAATCGCCGGTGATGCGGTCGCCGACGGCGATGGTTCGGACTTCCTGTATGCGCCCCGTCGCGACGGCGAAACGCAGGGTGAAGTTGCCCTCGTCGCGCAGGTCGGCCTCGCTGTTCGGGTTGATGTCCTCGGGATGGGGCAGCACGAAGACGCCCATCAGGCCTTCGTCCTGGGCGTCGCGCAGCAAGGCGCGGGCGATCACCGCGATGGCGCTCGCGTGGTAGCGCTCGACCGGTTGGGGAAGGCCGTGCAAGGAAACAGCTTCGCCTTCGCCCTCGCTGCGCGGGGCCACGAAGCCACTGGGTGTCCGGAGCAGGCGAACCTTGCGCGGCAGCACTCGGGCGAGGCTCGGATGGTCGTCGTGTGGCGCGAGGTAGCCCATCGTGAACTGCCCGACGGCGTAGGCGGGGCCGTCCTGTTCGCTTGCCTCGAGGGCAGAAGCGGTCGCGGGGGCATCGTTGCCGGGTTCGAGTGTTTCCTGCGCAAGAGCGGGGAACGTGGCGACCCAGAAGGCGAAAAGTGCCGCCGTCCCCAACATGATCCAGGGCCGAAGGGTCGAAGCGCACGCACGCGAGCGCGACACACTCCCCCGCACGAACAGCGACGTGGGGCGAGCGCGATGCGGCCGGGCATGAGAATCAGCGCGCGATCGGCGGGGTTGCATTCCGGGGGCTTCTACCGGGCTCTTCCGAGTCTCGTGAGGGGTGGGCGGGGGGTTGCGCTCGGGCTTTCTCGGCACTCGCCGATGGATACGGTCGGACACGCTCGGACGTCACGTCTATGACACCCACCGCGCAGGAAAATGTTCGCCGAACTCACCGATTCTGGGCGAAAAAGCGGGCCCTCGGGCGAGCGGTGCACGGGCGCGCCGAACTTTAGCGAGCGAGCCGAAATTGGCGAGCGGGTCGACCGTCTCGAGCGGCTTGCGTCCGGCCTGACGAGGGCTTTTTCGACCCCGGACGTGGGATAGGCTCAGGCGCTTCGAGTTTCTTTCTTCGAATGGAGTCCCCGATGAGCGATATCCTGTTGATCGAGCGAAACGATGGCGTGGCCACCGTGACGCTCAACCGGCCTGACGCCATGAACGCGCTCTCGCGCGAGCTTCGAGGCGCAATCGCCGATGCGTTTTCGACCCTCGAAGCCGATCCGGACGTGCAGGTCGCGGTCCTGACCGGGGCGGGGCGCGCCTTCAGCGCGGGGCTCGACCTCAAGGAGCTTTCGCAGCCGCGTGACGAGCAGTCGCCGGAGCGACTCGACAAGGACCCCACCCGGGCGATGGCGGACTTCACCGGCCCCATCATCGGGGCCATCAACGGCCATGCGATCACCGGCGGTTTCGAAATCGCCCTGGCCTGCGATGTCCTCATCGCTTCGACGCGCGCGATCTTCGCCGACACCCACATTCGCATGGGCATCATGCCCGGTTGGGGCCTCAGTCAGCGGCTGTCGCGAGCGGTGGGGCTCGGTCGCGCGAAGGAGATTTCGCTCACGGGCAACTTCGTCACCGCGGATCGCGCGATGGAGATCGGGCTCGTAGCTCGCGTCGTCGAACCCGAGGCGCTGCTCGAAGCCGCCCAGACGCTCGCGGCCGACATGGCGTCGTGCGCCCCCGACTTCCTTCGGGGCTACAAGAAGCTGATCGACGACGGCTACGGCATGACTTTCGAGGACGCGATGGCGCACGAGGCGTCGCGCCCCTTCGCCCACCTCACGAACATGAGCCCCGAATCCATTGCCGAACGGCGCCAACAGGTCACCGCACGTGCCCGCACCCAGGAGAGCTGAAGGGTGAGTGAAGAACGAGGCTCCTACATGAACGGGTTGTGCACGACTTCCCAGTAGAACCCGTCGGGATCGCGGAAGTCCCCCGAGTAGCCACCCCAGAAGACTTCCTGGCCGGGCTTGATGAGTTCGGCTCCCGCGTCGACGGCTTCGGCGAGCTTCTCACGCGGGTAGAGCGAGAGCATCGTGCCCGCGGCTTCGAAGAACGCGATCCCCCCCCCGGGCCTTCCTTGCGCGGGAGACCGAGCCCGTTCTGGTAGAAGTCGATCGCGCGGTCGAGGTCGGCCACGCCGAGGGTGATGATCGTGATGTGGGGCTTCATCGCGTTTCCTCTACGAAGCTGCGAAGCGTAGAGGACCTTCTGGCGTTAGCCTTGCGAGCCATGCGAATCGGAATCGTGATCCTGCCCGACGATCGGTGGTCCGTGACCCGTGAGCGTTGGGTGCGCGCGGAAGCGCTCGGGTTCGCTCACGCCTGGACATACGACCACCTGACGTGGCGCGACATGCGCGACCGGCCCTGGTTCGGCGCGGTTCCGACCCTCACGGCCGCGGCGTTGGCGACCGAGCGCCTGCGCATCGGGACCCTCGTAACGTCACCGAACTTTCGTCATCCCGTCCCGCTCGCGAAAGAGCTGATGACCCTCGACGACATCAGCGGCGGGCGCTTGCAGATCGGCATCGGTGCGGGAGGGGACGGTTGGGATGCGTCGGCGTTGGGCCAGCAGGATTGGACGCCGCCGGAACGCGCGGACCACTTCGAAGAGTTCATTGCACTGCTCGATCGGCTGTTGGTACAGCGGGAAACGAATCACACCGGGCGCTTCTACAGCGCGAAGGATGCGCGGGGGCTTCCGGGTTGTCTGCAAGAGCCGCGACCGCCATTCATCGTGGCGGGGGCTGGGCCGCGCGGAATGAAGCTGGTCGCCGAGTACGGTGCGGGCTGGGTGGCGGTCGACGGAAGGGATGCCACGGAAGAGAAACTCGCGCGGCTGGCCGACGTCTGTCATGCGGAGGGGCGCGACCCCGCGAGCCTTTCGAAGACCGCGCTACTCGGCTTCAGCGAAACGCCGATGGCGAGCCTCGAAGCCTTTCGCGACTGCGTGGGGCGCTACGGCGAAATGGGTTTCAGCGACGTGCTCGTCCATTGGCCGCGCGCGAGTGAACCCTTTGCGGCCGACGAAGGCATCCTCGACGACATCGCTTGCGACCTCGAGGCCGCGAACCGATCGGCCTGAACGTGCGCCGCACGCGGCCGCGGTACATGTCTTCCCGCTACGGCATTGCGATGCGACGCCGCTCGAATCGCCAGCCTTCTTCGGTCCGGCGATAGTCGTCGAGATAGCTGGCGACGAATTTGACTTCGGGCGTGCCAGTCGCGACGTCGATCCAGACGAGCAGCAGTTGGGTCTTGCCACGCAACTGGTCGGCGCCGACGTGCTCGAGGCGGGTATTCGTCTGGAAATGTCGCGGCGCGCGACCTTGCGCGGACAACTCCGCCCAGCGCGCAACAGCCCAGGCTTCGATCTCCGCATGGCCGACACCGCCACCCGCCGGTGTTTCCAGCCGACCCTCCTCGGTGAACAACGCCGCGAAGTCGGCGAGGGCCTCGCCGTCGTAGTGGAACGAGTAGTCGGCGATCAGATCGTAGATCGCGAGCGCATCGACGGGGTCGATCGCGGGATCGCGCGGGCTCAGTCCCATCGCCGTCCCCAGGCGAAGTCCATCAGCAGCGAAAGGCGTCCGTTGACTTCGTAGCGAGTGGGATAGAACTCTTGTTCCTCTTCGTTGCCGTCGTCTTCCCCGGCGCGCATGCTGGCGAAGGCCTCCTGCAGGTCGAGCAGGTCCTGGCGTTTCAGCAGCGGAAGTCCGATGGGGTCGAGTCGGTGCGCGCCGTAGATCGTCGCGTCTTCGCTCATGCGCGCGAGGATCGCTTCGGTACTGCGGACGTAGTCGCCGAGGCTCGAGTTTGGAAGAAAGTAGTCGTCGAACCAGAACGCCTCGATGCCTTCTTCGGTGGCCTCGCCGAGCTCGGGTGTTTCGAGGGTGACCGCCGCCACGCGCAGCAGGAAGGTGCGGTGATCGAGCGCGAAGGCGAGCAGTGGGATTGCAATCGCGAGCCCGATGATGACGAGTGCGCTCTTGACGAGCGGCTTGCGGTTTTGGGGCATGACGAAAGCGAGAGCTCCATCCGGTGTGCGATCGACGGCGGAGGCTAGCCGACCCGGTCCGTCGCCGGACGCGACTTGCGACTCGCGGGCCAAGTGGTGCAGCATCGCAGCGTGGTCCCCTGGTTGGAACTCGCTTCGAAACTGGCTCAGCAGGCGCTTTGGCTATCACGCGATCGCCTCTTCGCTTCGCGCCTGGCCGTGCGCGATGGCATCCCGACCCGCGTCGAAGACATCGATCCCGCCTGGCTGGGCGAAGCCCTCTCGTCTGACTTCCCCGGCCTCGAAGTGACGTCATGCAGGCTCGAAGGTGGGCATTCCGGTACCACGACGCGTGAGCGCATTGGTTTCGACGTAGCGGGACCGTCGCGCCCCGCCGACCTGCCCGAGCATCTCTTCATCAAGATCACACCGGTCTCGCTCGGAACCAAGGTCTTCGCGGGGCTCTTCGGTCTCGGTCGTAGTGAAGTTCGCTTCTACGACGAGATTGCGCGGGACGTCCCGATTGCCATCCCACGTCACTTCTGCGCGCGCTCGGCCGCCCACGGAGGACGCTTCATCCTCCTGCTCGAAGACCTGGCTGCGCGCGGCTGTCGTTTTCCTTCGGGTGATCTCGACGCCGACGAAGCACGCGCCGTCATTCGCGCACTCGGTCGCCTGCACGCGGCCTTCTGGGAATCGCCGCGCTTCGCGAGTGATCTCTCGTGGCTTCGTTGCCACGAGAACCGCAACAACATCGCCGTCGAAAGCTGGATGAGCGCACGCGCGAATCAACCTTCGCTCGACCGCTACCCGGACGACGTCACCGAAACGGCCAAATCCCGCAGCCACGACGTGCACCGCCATCGCGAACGTCTCGAAGCGTATTGGTCCGACGGGCCCCGCAGCTTGATCCACGGCGATTGCCACATGGGCAATTCGTTCTTCGACGGCGACGAGGCGGGCTACTTCGATTGGCAGGTGGTGCAACAGGGGCAGGGCATTCGCGACGTGTCGTACTTCATGACCAATTCGCTCACGACCGAGCTGCGGCGACGTCACGAAGACGAACTGCTCTCGCTCTACCTCGACACCTTGCGCGATGCTGGAGTGGAGGGAGAGGGCGTCGATCCCGAGTGGACGCTGGAGCGCTACCGTGCCCACACGCTCTATGTCTGGATTTCGAGTTCGGTGACGGCGGCGACGCCGGGGTTGCAGCCACGGGAAGTTGCACGCGCCGCCATGCAGCGCACGACGGCCGCGATGGATGACCACAAGGCGTTCGATCTGCTCGACGAGATCATCGCGCGCTGACGATGAGCACAAGGAGTCACGGTGCGAGTGAGTGATATCCATGAGGTGCGGCAATGAGGGCCGTGGTCTACGTGGCCGTGGGCCTGCTCGTTCTGGTCGGGGCATTCCTTCTGCTGGGGTTGCACGTCGAGCGATTCATCAACCGCGTGGCGGACGTCGATCTACCGGAGGCCAGTGCGAGAGCCCGCACGCTCCACGCAGAGAGCTTCGTCGTGGACTTGCACACCGACTCCACGATGACGGGCCGCGATCTGTTCGAGCGATCGAACGTCGGCCACGTCGACTTTCCGCGCCTGCGCGAGGGCGGGGTGGGGCTGCAGTTCTTCACCGCACCGACGAAGGTGCCGTTTTCGGGAGACGTCCATCACACGTCCGCCGACGATCCCGATCTGCTCACCCTGCTGGGCATCGCGCGTAGGGATGGGTTCGGGCGCGCGGGTCCCTTCCGTCGAGGCGTGCTCCAGGGCGACGTGATCCGAGAGGCCGTCGAACGTGCGCCCGACGAACTCATGCTCGTGCGCACCCGTGAAGATCTCGAGACCCTGCTTCTCCGTCGTGAGGAGAACCCGAAGTTCTTCGGAGCGCTACTCGGCCTCGAAGGCGCGCACGCCCTCGAGGCCAACCTCGAAAACCTCGAGCGCTTTGCGGAAGGTGGCGTGCGGATGATCGGCATCACGCACTTCTTCGACAATGCGTTCGCGGGTTCGGCTCACGGCATCGAGAAGGGCGGGCTCAGCCAATTGGGCCGCGACCTCGTGGCGCGCATGATCGAGCTGGGGATCATGATCGACATCGCGCACCTCGCGCCCAAAGCGATCGACGAGCTGTTCGAGATCATCGACGTGCCGGTCGTCGTGAGTCACACCGGCGTGAAGGGGACCTGCGACAACCCGCGCAACCTCTCCGACGAACACGTGCGCAAGATCGCCCAGGGCGGCGGTGTGATCGGCATCGGGTATTGGGAAATGGCGGTGTGCGGCATTCGTCCTGCCGACATCGTGGTGGCGATGGATCACGTGATCGGACTCGTGGGGGACACGCACGTGGCCCTCGGTTCGGACTACGACGGTGCGGTCACGACGGCTTTCGACACCAGCGGGCTGCCCGTGCTGACCCAGGCGATGCTCGACGCCGGCTATGGCGACGAGCGCGTGAAGCGCATCCTCGGCGGCAACATCCTGCGTGTCATGCGAGAGGTGCTGCCTTCCAGGACGCAGTAGCGTTGTAGGGCGAGCCGCCGTGTTCGCGAGGTGATTCAACATGAGTCCGATTCACGAAGCCGCAGCCCACATCCCCCCGGCCCGCGAGGCGAGCTATCCGCTGCGCGAGGGCAACGCCGTGCAGCCTCTCGTCGACGGCATCCCCGCTTTCACGCGGATCTGTGAAGCGGTCGAAGCGGCGCACACTTCGGTCTGGGTGACCGTGGCCTTTCTCGAGAGCGCCTTTCGCATGCCCGGTGGGCGTGGGAATCTGTTCGACGTACTCGATCGGGCGGCAGAGCGGGGCATCGATGTACGCGCGCTCTTCTGGAGCGAACCCGACATCGAGGAACAGATCGCCGACGAAGAACACTTCCCGGCGTGCGAAACCAACATGCACTTCCTGACGGGGCGAGAATCGGGCATTCGCGCGCGCTGGGACCGGGTGCCGAAGTATTGCCAGCACCAGAAGTGCTGGATCGTCGACGCGGGCACACCCGACCAGATCGCCTTCGTTGGCGGAATCAATCTCGACGCGGGTTCGGTGGTGGCGCCGGGCCATCCCCAGGACCCCGACATCAAGCCGGGCAAGGGCATCCACGATCTGTACCTCGAGATCCGCGGGCCTTCGGCGACCGATGTCATGCACAACTTCGTGCAGCGTTGGAACGAGGCGAGCGAGCGCGCGGCGCCGCACGGTGTCTACCCCGACACCGCGCGGTGCAACGACCTCGAGTTTCCGAAGCAAGTGGCGGCGCCCGCCGGGGAGACGCCGGTCCAGATCACGCGTAGCGTGTTGGACGGCCTCTATTCGAACGACGAGCCGACACCCGGACATCGCCGCTTTCCGATCGCCGGGGGCGAGTACAGCATCGCCGAGCAGTACTTGTCTGCGATCGCGGCCGCGCGGCGGACCGTCTACCTCGAAAACCAGTTGCTCTTCTGCCCCGACACCATCGATGCGTTGCAGCAGGCGCTCGTTCGCGGGGTCGCGGTCACGGTGCTCGTGCCGCGCGTCACCATGCCCGAGGTGGTGGCGGCGCGTACCCATCCGCTCGCCGGCCCGCTCTTCCAGGCCCTGGCCGACCTCGGTGATCACGAGGGTTTCCTGTTCGCCGGGTTGGCGGCCAATCGCGGGCCCGGGTTGTACGAGGACGTCTACGTCCACGCGAAGTACGCTTCGATCGACGACGCGTGGGTGACGATCGGCAGCACGAACACGATGTTCCGCTCCTTCAAGGGCGACACCGAGTTGAACGCGTCGTTCTGGGACCCCGGCGTCGCCCGAGCCCTGCGCTGTCAGCTGCTCGAGGAGCACTTCGGCGAAGACACGTCGGCCCTCGACGACGTGGCCGCCTTCGCGCGCTACCGCGAAGTCGCCCTGGAAAACCAGCGCCGCCGCGAAGCCCGCGAGCCCATGCAGGGGCAGGTATTCGCGATGGATCCCGACGCCTGGGCGCGCCCTGAGTCGTGATCTGCCCCTTCGCTGCCTGAGGCGAGGGGAATCTGACACACCTCGCGTGCAGGCCGATCAGGTCGAAGCATTCCCGGGGTTCAGCCCGGTTTCGAATTTCCCGATATGACAGCCGTGCTTGTCCCTCGAGTCGCGTTCGCGTGGAAGTGCTCTGCGGGGCGAGACATGGGGCGAAGGTCGCATATGATCGCGCCGTCGCGACCGATGTCGGCGGCGCGGATACGGCAAGCCGTGAAACGGAGATGATCGACGCGGATGGTCACGGGGCTCAACACCAACTTTCGCCATCGCGGTGTGCTCTTCCACGTGCAAAGCGAGGCGAGCGGCATCAAGACGCCGCACATCCTCACGCACCTGTTCAAGGGCGGTGACATCCTCGCTTCGATGAAGGCCGACTACTCGTCCATCCTCGGCTCCGACAACCTCGACGCCGAAGTGCGCGCCATGATGGAAAACGAGCACAAGTCGATGCTGCGCGCGCTTTCGCGCGGAGACCACGACGAAGCGATCATCTCGCGACTCGGCGCCGACGTGTTTGCCGAGGAACCGGGCGAGAAGGAGAAGGGGACGGACACCGATGTTACCATCCCGCCTCCGGACATGATTCCCGTCGTGGAAGCCACGCCGGAACCAGCCAATCCCGAACCGACGGACGTGCAATTGCCAATGGCCTCGGGACCAGAGGAGACACCGCCCCCGGTGTCGGCCAGGGATCAACTTTCACGTGCTTTCGGCGACGGTGTCGTTTCACAGAAACCGCTGGACGAAGTCGTTCTCGACTTCCTCGTCGACAACGCACGTAAGCGCTCGCAGAAATGACGGCGCCTGAGCCCGGCATCGGGGGCTCGCTCCCCGAGGGCCTCGCGCTCGAACAGCGTGACGATGCTCCGGTGCGGATGTACCACGTGAGCAAGTCCTATCTCGCCGGGACGTTCGCCTTGCACGACATCTCCCTTTCGTTCGGGCGCGGCGAGATGGTCTTCTTGACCGGTTCGAGTGGTGCGGGCAAGACGACTCTCTTGAAGTCGTTGTTCGCCGCGGAACGCCCGAGTGAGGGGCAGATCCTGGTGCTGGGGCGCAACATCGCGCGGCTCGAAGGTTCGGCCATCCCGTTCCTGCGCCGTCGCATCGGCGTGGTGTTCCAGGACTTCAAACTGCTCGCGAGTCGCACGATCGAAGAAAACGTCGGCATGGCCCTCGATGTGCTCGGCACCCCGCGGCGCGAAAACCGCCAGCGCACCTTCCAGGTCTTGAAGCAGGTGGGGCTTCAGCATCGGCGGCTTCATCACCCGCTTTCGCTTTCGGGCGGGGAGCAGCAGCGGGTCGCGATCGCGCGCGCGCTCGTGAACCAGCCGCAGGTCCTCCTCGCCGACGAACCGACGGGCAACCTCGACCCCGAGCTCACGCTCGAAATCATGGACCTGATCGCCGACGCGGCGACGCGTGGCACCACCGTGATCGTGGCGACCCACGACGTGTCCCTGATCGAGCGTTACGGCAAGCGCACGATTCGCCTCGAAGGCGGGCGTGTCGTCGAGGACAGCCCAGCCACCGGACGGGCGGCGTGAATCGCGTCGCGACGGTCATCTATCTGCTCTTTCGTACGGCCGTGCGCGGGCTCGCGTCGAGTGCGACGACGAGTTCGGCCGCGGTCGTGACGATCGCGATCACCCTGGTGCTGGTCGGTGCGTTTACGATCCTGGTCGGGAACATGCGCGGCATGCTCGATCGCTTCGGCGGCGACCTGCGCATCACGGCCTACTTCGAGGAAGGCCTCGACCTCGCTGAAGCGCGCCGCATCGCGGGGAGCGTGGCGACCGTCGAAGGCGTGCATCAAGTCGTCATGGTGACACCCGACGAAGCGCTCGCGCGCTTCCGCGAAACCACCGGCGCAGAGGCCCTGCTCGAAGGGCTCGCGAGCAACCCGCTTCCGGCCTCCCTCGAAATCGCCCTGCTTCCCGAGCACCGCACGGAACGAGGCGTGGGGCGGGTCGAACAGGCGCTCGAGGGGCTGCCGGGGATCGATGGCCTCGCGAAGGGGCAGGAATGGATCGACGGCTATGCGCGCGCCGCCAATCTCGTGCGTTTCGCGGCGCTAGGGCTCGGTGCGGTGCTGGCCGTTTCGGCGCTGATGATCGTTTCGAACACGATCCGACTCGCCATCTATTCGCGTGAAGACGAACTCGACATCCTTTCGTTGGTCGGCGCGAGTCGAACCTTCCTTCGCGTTCCCTTCCTGCTCGAAGGCACGATCCAGGGACTCACCGGCGGATTGCTGGCGATCCTTGTGCTCTGGTTGGGTTTCGTCGCGTTCACTGAACCGATTCGTGTGGGGCTTTCGTTCTTTCTGGGGAACGCGGCGCCGCGCTTTCTCCTGTGTGGCGAAGCCGCCTGGTTGGTGCTGGGCGGAGCCATCCTCGGGATGATGGGTTCCGCCGCGGCGCTCTCTGGTTGGCGCGGGACCACGGGCTAGGGCGTGCCGCTGCGCAGACGCATTCTCGTTGCGTTGCTCGCGGCCGCATGGATCCCGCTCGCGCTCGGCGTGTCTGCCGAAGAAGGCAGCGAAGACGAGGGTTCGAAGCTCGAGGACCTGCGCGCGCAGATCCTCGAAGCCCGCGAGCGCGTGGGGGCCAGCGAGCGCGAAGAACGAGACCTCTTCGAGCGCCTGGAACAACTCGACCGAAGCCTCGATCGCATGGCGTCCCAGCTCGCCGACGCGCGGCGTCTCGCGAAGCGTGCCGCCGAGGCCCTCGCGCGCACCGAAGCGCGTGCGGGCGAAGCCACGGCACGACTCGAAAAAACCCGCGCCGCGATGACCCGCCGCGTCGTGGCGCTCTACAAGATGGGTGAGGTGGGGCCGCTTCGGGTGTTGTTTTCTTCGGGCTCGCTGCAAGATCTGTTCTCGCGAGCGTCGACCCTGCGCAAGCTCCTCGATCACGACGCCGATCTGGTTGCGCGCTATCGGCGAGACCACGAAGCCGTCGAAAAGGCCCGCAGCAACGCCGAAGAAGGCGTGCGGCTTCGCGATCTCGCGGGCCGTGAACTCGAATCGAGGCGCAGCGAACACGAAAGCGAACGCGCCAACAAGACGCAGCTGCTCGCCAAGGTGCGCGAAGACCGCACCCTCGAGCGCAGCCTGCTCGTCGAACTCGAACGCGCCGCCCGTGCCCTCGAAGAAAAGCTCGTGTCGCTGGGCGAATCGAGTCGCCTCGACGTGGCGACCCTAGACGCCATGGACTTCGCGGCCCAGAAGGGAAAGCTGCCGAAGCCCGTGCGCGGCAGCGTGCAGACCCGGTTTGGCCGCGTGGTCGACGACGAATACGGCACCGAGACCTTCAACAAGGGGATCGAGTTCGAGGTCGACCATGGCGATTCGGTCCGCGCCGTGGCCTTCGGCGAAGTGCGGTTCGCGGGCTGGTTCCGCGGCTACGGGAAGATCGTGATCCTCGATCACGGACGGCAGTACTTCACGGTGTCGGGGCACCTGGCGGAGTTGTTCGTCGAGGTCGGCCAGACGGTGGGTCGCGGCGACACGATCGCCACCGCGGGCGATACCGGCTCGCTGTCGGGCCCCAGCTTCTATTTCGAGGTCCGCCAGGGCGGCGAGCCCCTCGATCCGATCGGATGGCTCGATTGAAGTCACGCGGTACAGGCTTTTGCCGAGCGACCTTATTTGGCCGGACTGCTAGCGTTGGCCGGTCGATGGACCGATAGGGGCAGGGGGGAGGGTCCCAGCATGTTTGGGTTTGGATTCGAGAAAACGCGCAAGGCCAATTCGGCGCAGCCTGCAGCGGGCTCGGCGCGCTCGTTCTTGCGAGGCGTCGCCTTCACACTCGCGGGTTTTGCGCTTGCAGCGGCAAGCGTGACCTTCGCCAAGACGCGTTACGAAGACCTCGCGCTCTTCACCAGTGTGCTCACGCATGTGCGCTCGAACTACGTCGAAGCGGTCGACGAACACGATCTGTTGACCGGCGCGCTGAACGGCATGCTGCGCGAGCTCGATCCCCATTCGGCCTTCCTCGACACCGAAGCCTACGAGGAAATGCAGGTCGACACCCGTGGCGAATTCCACGGGCTCGGGATCGAAATCACCAAGCACCAGGGGGAGCCCATCGAAGTCGTTTCCCCGATCGACGGCACGCCGGCAGCGCGCGCTGGCATCCGCGCGCGCGATCGCATCGTCACGATCTGTCCCACCGAGCCTCCCGAAGACTGGAAGGAAGAGTGTCGGGGCACGAAGAATATGACCTTGCTCGAAGCCGTGCAGTTGATGCGCGGTCGCAAGGGCAGCGAGATCACGATTCACATCATCCGTGCTGACTTCGATGCACCGCGTCCGTTCACGGTTGTGCGTGACGTCGTACAGATCGACAGCGTCGAGGGCCGACTGCTCGAACCCGGCTATGGCTATTTGCGGATCAGCGCGTTCCAGGAGCGCACCGATCGCGAACTCGACGAATCGCTCGCGACGATCCACGAGGAAATCGCAAAGAGCGCGGGAGAAGAGCAGGGCGCACCGGCGCTGAAGGGGTTGGTGATCGATCTGCGCGACAACCCGGGCGGCCTGCTCGATCAAGCGGTGAAGGTGGCCGATGCGTGGCTCGCCGAAGGGGTGATCGTCTACACGCAGGGTCGCGAAGTCGCCCGACGTCAGGACTACCTCGCGAGCGACACACGGGTCGAACTCGACTATCCCATCGTGGCGCTCGTCAACGAAGGCAGTGCCAGTGCGTCGGAGATCGTGGCGGGCGCCCTGCAGGATCACGGCCGCGCGTTGGTGCTCGGGGCCGAGACCTTCGGCAAGGGATCGGTTCAGACCGTCTATCCCCTCGAAGGGGGGGCTGCCCTGCGGCTCACTACGGCGCTCTACTACACGCCTTCGGGTCGCTCGATCCAGGAAACGGGGATCCAGCCCGACATCGCCGTCGAGGCGCTCGCGATCCCGACCATGCGGGTCGAGGCGCCGCGACGCATGCGTGAGCGCGACCTC
>JASMLK010000061.1 GCA_030748735.1 Myxococcota bacterium
AGCGACTGGTAGGTATCGAAGGGCGTTTCGAGTTCGGCGATGACACCCACCCACAGGCCGAACAGCTCGTCGCTGAAGGCCGTCACATCACCCTCGTGCAACGCCTGCTGGGCGCGAATGTAGTGGTACCAGTAGCGGTTCTCGTGTCGCTCGAGGTCGTCTTCGAGTTCTTCGATCGCGCGGGTCGCCGTCCGGATGTCTTCCGCATCGCCACCCACGAGATACTGGAGCATGTAGGCGATCGACTTTCGGCGCTGTTCGTTTTCGCCGAGGTCGACACTCGTATCGCCGTAGCGTTCGACGATGTAGTCGGAAAGCGTGACGCCAACCGTTCGCCCGTAGGCGTCGAGGCGCGCGCGCAATGCTTCGGGGCGCGCGGACGAATACACGTAGGCGTGGTCGAGATAGTTCGTCCAGCTGGCGTTGGCGCTGGCGACTTCGGCGTGTGTTGCCGCGGCGCCCGCGCTCACTGCGAGGACGAACCCGAGCATGCCAGCCAGGGTCCTGATCGATCGATTCATGGTTGGACTCTCCCGTTGCGCTGGTTATCCACGCACGCAATCGCGCGCTCCAGCTCTTCACATCGATTGCCGAGCGCTCGGCTCGACGTTTCGCGTACACCCATCGAAAAGGCGTTGACGTTGCGTGTTTCGATGAAGCGATAGGTGCCGTCGCGATCTGCGCATTCGCGCCCGGCGACCACGTCGCGCAAGAGCGTCTGCTTGAGTTCGTCTTCGCGCGCGAGCGACTCGCAGGGCGCGAGCGATTCGAGGGGCACACCTGCAAGCGAGCGGCCCGGTGGCGACCCACCGCTGCGCGCGACGGGCTCGAAGCCGAGACCACCACGACCGGTGTCGGCCGCTTCTGGAACGCTTGCGACAGGCTGGGCCGTCGCTTCATCGAAGCCTTCGTCGTAACCCGCCGGTGCGCCGGCTTTCGCGACCTCGACGTCGGGGCGGTCACCGGAGCCCGCCATCGAAACCGAAGGAAGGTCGGGGGTGGCGCGGGGCAGCGGTGCTTCGGTTGCACGCGCGAGTTCGAAGGAATCGCTGGCCGTGAGTCGAACGTCGTCCGACGGTCGCGTGGCCTGGCCCTTGGGAACGCGAACGGCAGCCAGTCTCGTTGCCGGTGCGCGCGTCGCAGGTGCGTTTCGAACGGGATCGATGGCGTCGATCTCGATTTCGATCGGGACAGCGGCCGGAACCGGCGCCGCGGCAAGCTCTGCTTGCTCGACTTGCGGCGCGGGTGGGGTTTCGCGCTTCGCCACTTCGGGCTCTTCTAGCGGCGGCGGCGGCGTTTCGGCGACCATCTTCGCGATCGGGGGTTCTTCGAACTCCGTCACGACGACCGTCGAAGGCCGCGGCGCTTCGCTCGAAACGACGAGCACCGAAAGCAGAAAGACGAGACTCAGCGGGATCGCGGCCGCGAGATAGAGCGGAGCGGTCGCGGCCACGATTTCGCGCGACGGACGCAGGGGAACCATCTCGAGCCCCGTGCGTGGCACCACGACCGGCACCTTCGCGACGCCGCGCCCATAGGCGCCGCGCAACGTGTTTCGCAGGATCCCGGAACTCACGGCGCTTCGGTCCACCCCGGTGCAGGGGACGAGACCGCGGGCGGTTGGGTGCGCGGGAAGACGGCCGCGACGTGTTGCTCGGACCAGTACTCCTGCACGAAGCCGAGCGCGGCCAGGAAGTCTTCGGATCGAGAGTCGCGGTGCGGGGCCAGGAAGGGCTTCTGGACACCGTTGTCTGCGAGGTCGCGAAGTTGCGCGCCGAGTTCGTCGCGATCGACGCGGTCGAGCTCGTCGGCGGGTTCGGCCGCTGCGGTGGTGAGAATTTCTCCGTCAGGCGCCAGGGGCATGCCGCTGGCGTCATTCGGGGGCAACAGCGTAAAGGGCGGCACCGCTGCGCCCGCCTCCCGCGGATGGACGCGGAGCTGCCACGGGGCCGCGGAGGCGAGCTCGAGCGGGTCGGTGCTCGAGCGCTGGATCTCGGGCAGCGCGATGGCGGCCAGGTCCGGGGCGTCTTCGGGGTCGCCGTCGGTTGTGAGAAGCACGGCGATCAGGATGAGGAAGGCGAGATCGAGAAACGAAAACAGCCACGCGGGGGCGTTTTCAGGGTTTGCGGACATGGAGATCTATGCGGCGCAGTCGGGGGGGCGCTTGAGCAGTCCGCACGCACTTCGAGTGCAATTTTCCCCCGAGAGGCGGCAAAAAGGCGTCAAAGATGAGCAACTTACGAGAACCGGCGACGAGAAGGCCGCGATCGGGGCCTCGCTGAACTCGGGCCGGTGCCGGGGCGCTCTTCGGCTCGTTCGAATCGAATGCGGCGAGCGCTCGTCGTAACCAGGCAGCCCGTTCGCATCCCGCTCGCGACTCGGGCCATGAAGGGATTGGCCATGGCTTCGATCCGACTTCGACCCGCGACCGCAGCAGCAGCGCTGCCCGACCTGCGCGGCGTCGCACTTTCTTTACTTGCTTGTGCATTCGCGCTCGCGGCCTTCGCGGTTCTCGCCGCCCCCGCCCACGCGATGCGCGATGTCGTCGGCCACGACGCCGACGCGCTTCGCGACGGCCTCGACGGCGACGAAAGCGAAGCCCTCGACACCCTCGTCCTCGCGGACGCGAGCCTTCGCGATGCGATACTCGATGCCTCACTCCATCCCGATGTGCTGTCCACCGTCGCGGGCATCCAGGAAGAGTCGAGCGCAGCGTTTCGCAGGCGCCTGGACGCCGAATCGCGCACGACACAGAAAGACGTATGGGAACTGAGTCGCTATCCCGAACTCGTCGACGAGATCGTGCTCGGAGGCCGGCCGACCCGCGGCGCCATCGACGAAATCGTGGCGCCGTACCCCGAGCGCATCCGCGAGATCGCACGGGGCCTGGCGTTGCATCACTTCGCGGTCGTACGCGACACCGCGCAGATCCGCGAAGTCGCCGAGCGCGAATCGCGACGCGCACTGCAACGCCTTCCCCTCACGGCCCAGGCGAGCTTCGAAGCCCTGTTCGAACGCCCCGACCTGCTCGCCGCCATGGTGCGCGAACCGCGCGTCGTCGAGCGCGTCGCCTCCCTCGCCCGCGAAGACACCTGGAACGCGCGGTCGGTCCTCGACCGCGAGCACGAGTTGCGTTCCGCAGCCCGCGAGCACGAGATCGAAGACTGGCGGGAAACCATCGAGAACGACCCCGAAGCCGAGGTCGAGCTGCGTGATTCGGCGGAGCGCTTTGCCGAAGAAGAGGGCTACGACGACCCGGGCGGAACCACGACAGAACGCGTCGAGGTCCACCACTATTACCACCACCCCTACCCCTGGTGGTTCGGTCCTCCCCATTGGCGGGTCGGCTTGCACTGGTACCCCCATCGAACCCACTGGGGTTTCCATGTGACAATCGGAGGAGCGATCATCATCCACGACGTTCCCTCGCCGACCTTCTCCTATTGGCACTATCGAAGGCCCCATTCACATCGCCACCGGTATCACCGCCTGCATGGCCACTGGGCGCGCTTCGGTCCTCGCCACCACCTGCACCGCGACTATCGACATCGCATGCACAAGCGCGGGCATCACGGTGTTCGACGCGGACACCGTCATCATTCGACGCGGCCGCGACACCACACGCGTTCCCGCCCACGCGCGCACTACAGGCGACATCAGGAACCCGTCAACAAGTTCTTCCGACACGACAGCACGCGGCATCGCGACGCGCGAAACCGTCCCCTTCACAACGTGCGGCACGAAGAACGACGTCGAGACGACGCTGGAAACCAGCGGGTTGCGAGCCGCCGCGACCGGGATCAGGACAGGGCGCGGTCGAAGCGCGATCTGCGAGCGCGGGACGGAAGCGAAGCGCGGCGGAAACTGCAGCGCAGCAAGCCGACCCGCACGTCACGTGATCGGACACAGAAGCGACGCGTGACGAGGCGCGATTCGCGTTCGTCCAGCAAGAACAAGCTCGAGAACGAGACGCGTACGACAACGCGCAAGCGCGAAGGCAACCGGCTCACGTCGAGCAAGCGATTGGCGTCGAAGCCGCGTTCGAAGGTCTCCGGTCGCAGCAAGACGCGGAGCACGCAGAGCAAGCAGACCACGAACAAGTTCATGCGGCCCAGCACGCGTACGGCGAAGAAGGCATCGCCGGGCGTCGAGAAGCAGACCAGCCGCAAGCTGTCTTCGAAGTCGAAACACAAACCAACGACGCGCGCGAAGTCCCCCAGCAACAAGAACACGGCCCGCAAGTCGACGCGCAAGAAGAGCAGCAAGGGTTCGAGCGGTCGCTCGAGCAACAAGTTCTTTGCACGGCGCTGACGCGAACGGTTCCGCAGCCGGCTAGACGTTCGGGTCCCAGGGCATGCCTGGGATCGGCCGGCCGCATCGCTCCATCAGGATCTCGAGAAAGCGGTACGAGAGGCCCCAGAGCACGGGGGGTTTCAGGCCGGGGCGTGCTGGGTCGACGCGAAGCCCGGGAAGCACGAGTTCGCTGCCTCGGTAGTCGAAGGCTTGCATGACCTGACGCTCGGGGGACTCGATCTCGCGCAACGGAAGCCAGAAGGCGTTCGCGACTTCGTGGTTGGGGTGAAGGTCCGGACGGCCCGCTACGGCATAGACGAAGCCCGAAACGAGCACCGACTCGCGATAGCCCACGAGGTCGTCGAGACGCGCGATCGGTGCGCGCCCTTCGAGTGAGACGCCGACTTCTTCGAGGGTTTCGCGCACAGCCGTCCCAGCGGGGTCCGCGTCTTCGGGGTCGACGCGGCCACCGGGAAAGGCGATGTCCCCCGACCAGCGATCGTCTTCGTGGTGTGCCCGCTCGATGAAGAGCAGCGTGAGGTCACCGGCGTGTTCGCTCACCACGAGCGCCACGGCGGCCTGGGTGCGTGCGGCGTCCGCGTGTAGAGCGGGCTCATGACCCTCGAAGGCCGCCGCGAGCGCGTCGAGCGTGTGGATCACCGCGGGGTTCCCGGCGCAACGCGCACGCCTGCTTTGCCGCGCGTCGAGGCATCGACGCCACCTTGGGGATCTGACATGGTATGCGGCTCGCGCATCATCGATGGCCCTGTCTTCGGTTGCCCGCGCGTCGCCGAGCGGATCGGACCGGTTCACGAGGTCGGCCGGTCCTTCGAGTCGACCTGTGTCTAGCAGCAACGCGAGTGCCCGGCACGAAACCGAAGTTCATCCGCCACCCTTACTCGATCGACTTCCACGACGCCCCCATGCAGAAGAGCACTCACCTCCAACTCGCAGAGCTCGACCCCGACGGTCTCGCGGTCGACGACTTCACACGAACGCGCACGTGGAGTGAGCTGCTCGATCGCTGTACGCGAACGGCGCGTTTCTTGCGCGAAGACGCCGGCCTCGAACCCGACGATCACGTCGCGGTCCTGATGGAGAACCGGGTCGAGATCGTCGAACTGATCATCGGCGGCATCATGGCGGGCGTCTGGGTGACGCCGATCAACTGGCACCTCGCACCCGACGAGGTGGCCTATGTGGTTGGCGATTCGGAGGCGCGCGTCGTCTTCACCGACAGTGGCTACCTCGAAACCGCGAAAGAGGTCGCGGGCGATGCGCGCGTGATCGAAGCCGGCGACGAGTGGGACGCCTTGCTCGCCGCGGCCTCGACCGAGCCCATGCCCCTCGATGGGCCGTCGGGCGGCAACATGATCTACACGAGTGGAACGACGGGGCGACCCAAGGGCGTGAAGCGGGCCCGCCGGGCGAACGTCGGAGCGGCGCTCGACTTCTTTGGCGAGTACGGCAATAGCGTCGGACTCGACGGCTCCGGTCCGCATCTCATTACCGGGCCCATGTACCACGCCGCACCGCTCATGTTTTCGATCTACGACAACGCGAACGGTGCACCCATCATCATCATGCCGCGTTGGGACGAACGCGATGCGCTGCGCATCATCGTGGAGCGAGAGATCGCCCATCTCCACATGGTGCCCACCATGTTCGTTCGTTTGTTGCGTCTACCCGAAGAAGAGCGCGCGCGGTTCGAGGCACCGAAGCTCGAAATCGTCCTGCACGGCGCCGCACCGGTTTCGGTCGAAGTGAAGAAGGCCATGATCGATTGGTTCGGCGAGAAGCTCGTCGAGTATTGGGGCGCGACCGAAGGTGGTGTGAACACGTTGATCGATTCGAAGGAATGGCTCGCTCACCCCGGTAGCGTGGGACGCACGCTTTCGGCCTTCGAGGTGTTCGCCGTCGACGAGAACGGCAAGCGCTTGCCTCCCGGTGAAGTCGGCGACCTCTACTGCCGCCACAAGCACGTCGACGACGTGTTCGAGTATCACGGCGATCCCGAGAAGACGGCGGGGGCCTACCTCGAACCCGGGGTCTTCACGATCGGCGACATCGGTTGGACGTCCGAAGACGGGCACGTCTATCTCGCAGATCGACGCTCGAACATGATCATCTCGGGGGGCGTGAACATCTACCCGCGTGAAGTCGAAGACGCCCTGCAACAACATTCCGCCATCTCGGACGTGGGTGTGTTCGGCATCCCCGACGACGAATGGGGCGAGAGCGTGAAGGCCGCGGTGGAACTCAGGCCCGGCTACGAGGCTTCCTCCGAACTCGAAGCGGAGATCCTCGCGTTCGCGCGCGAAAAGCTCGCGCGCTACAAGGTTCCGCGCTCGATCGACTTCGAGGAGCGACTCCCGCGCGAATCGACGGGCAAGCTCTACATTCGGCGGCTGCGCGATCGCTATTGGCAGGGCAGGGAGCGGAAGATCTGATGAGCGACCAGGCGGCTTCGAACGAAGGCGAAGGGCAGGCCTCTTCGCGCGCTGCATGGCTGCTCGGCGTTGGTGCGTTCGTGGGGCTCGTGATGGCCGCGGTCGGGCTGCTCGGCAACGAAGCCACGACGGCAGACCTGCCCGACGGCACGGTGGCTCGCATCAACGGCACGATACTGCGCGGCGACGACTTCGAGCGTCTCGTGGCCGCTGTGCTCGAAGACATGCGGGCCCCCGACGAAGCGAAAGCCCGCAAGCGCGTGCTCGAGCGCATGGTCGACGAAGAACTCCTGATCCAACGCGCCCTCGAACTCGGCCTCGCCCACCTCGACCGCAAGGTCCGCGCAGATCTCACCTCCGCCATGATCACGTCGGTGATCGAAGACGTGCGCAACCTCGAACCCGGCGAAGACGAACTCGAAGCCTTCTACGCCGAGAACCGCGAATACTTCACGCGCCCCGGACGCCTTCACGCACGCCAGATTTTCTTCCGCGTGTCGGCGCGCGGGAAGAGCACCCATCCCCGGGGCGACGCAGTCGAACGTTCGAATGCCGCCCACGCAGCCCTGCTCGCCGGCGACGACTACGAGACCGTCGAAGCGGAGTTCGGCGACATGGAGGTCGCGCCCATCCCCGCCGCGATGCTCCCCGCCAACAAGTTGCGCGAGTACACGGGGCCCACCTTGCTGCGGGCGATCTACGAACTCGAAGTCGGGGGATTCACCAAGCCGGTCCGCTCCGGCATGGGGATCCACATCGCCCAGCTCGCTGGCCGCGGCGAAGCCGTGATCCCCACGCTCGCCGAGATTCGCGATCAAGTCATCGTCGACTGGCGAAGACGACAGGGCGACAAGGCCCTGCGAGACTATCTCGCCGAGCTGCGCGACTACGCGGTCATCGAAATCGCAGAGGCCTACGAGGACGCGGCCCAGTAGCGCGTAGTGGGGCTCGCAGACCACACCTGACGCTGCGCAGGCACGTGGAAGGCCGCCTACCACCGGGCAACACTCGTGTCGCAATCGGTTCGGGGAACTCGCTTTGAAGCGAGTTGGCTCCGGGGATCATGAGATTCATGCACGTCCGTCCTTCTGAGTAGTATCCGCGGAGTGAACAGGTATCCATGCGCAATCGTTGGGGTCGCTGGCACGGTTACATGGACGAGCTCGAAGAAGCCATGCGGCTTGCGGGTGGGCATCTCGCCGAAGTCGAGGCGCTGGTTGCCGCGGAATACGAACGCGATCAGTGGCGCGGGGGGCGGCGGGACAGCGCGGACGAAGAGCTGGTGCGCCGCGCCCTCGACATTCCCTTCCTTCGCGATCTGCTCCGCACTGCGAACCGGATCGAGAACCTGGACGCCATCGAAGACGCGGGCTTCATCGGTCGCGATTGGAACGAGGGTGAAGGCGGGCTCGAACAACCCTCGTGCGAGCGCTTTTCGACCGAGAGCATCGAGCGAGCGGAACTGGATTCGGAAACGACCCCACCGGCGCGCATCGTCGCCGCTGAGCGCGCACTCGCGGACCGCACTCGCTCACTCGTCGTCGTGCTCGATCACCTCATCAACGCGCGCAATGTGTCGGCGATCCTGCGCAGTATCGAATGCCTGGGACTGCAGGAACTCCACATCATCGACCCCTCGGGCAAGCCCGAACTCGAGCGCACGCTGACCACGCGCGCCGAGCGCTTCGTCGACCTGCATTGGCATCGCGACCCCGCGAAGGCCTTCGACGGATTTCGTGAGCGCGGCTACCGCGTACTGGCCGCGCACTTCGCCGAAGGTTCAACGCCGATCGACGAGGTGCCCCTCGAAGGGCCGACCGCCATCGTCTTCGGCAGCGAGCAAACCGGCGTAAGCGAGGAGGCCCTCGCGTGCGCTGACGGGATGTTCCATCTGCCCAACAGCGGCTTCACCGCGTACATCAACGTGTCGGTCGCGACCGCGCTTTCCGTCTACGCCCTCGATCGCCGCATGCGGGTCGAAGGGCTGCGCGAATCGCTCACGGCTGAGGACAAGCGGGCCCTGCGCCCGGGCTGGTTCAGCATGCTGGCGCGAGGCAAAGCGGAGAAGCAGGCCGAGTACCTCGCCTGGGCGCACCGGCTGAACGAAGGGGTCGAGGACTAGGGCCGTTCCCCGGGGGACTCGGTGGAATCAGGTGCAGGCGTTTCCGGCTCGACATCCCCACGGTAGCCCCGGGCGAACAAGAAGCGCTCGGTCGATCCCTTGCGGGTCGCCTTGCTCTTGATCGTCTTCGCGGTCTTGAACCGCATGCGGATGCGGCGGTCCACCACCTGGGCTTCGGGCCCTTCGAGGACTTTCACGAGAAGGTCTCCACCTTCCCGAAGTAGCAGGGGAATTTGCATCTCGATCGCTTCGAGGAGGCGCTCCTCGTTGGCCCGGTCGGTGGGCCGCACCCCGGTGAGCTTGGGGGCGGCGTCCGAGAGCAGCATGTCGGCCTTTCGGCCACCGAGCAGCTTGAGAACCTGTTCGCAAAGCTGGGGATCCTCGAGATCCCCCACCAGAGACGCACAGTTGGGGATGCCGAGGGGCGGATCGATCTCCGCCTTGTCGACCCCGACCACGAAGCCCTTCGGGCCGACGCACTTCGACGCCACCTGGAGCCAGCCGCCCGGCCAGCACCCCAGGTCGATCACCCGCTTGCCGCGGCGGATCACCTGATGGGCACGGTGAAACTCGAGCAGCTTGTAGGCCGCGCGCGAACGATACCCCTCGCGCTTGGCGCGCTGGTGGTACGCGTCCTTTCGGTCGTACCGGGAAATTTGGGGCCTACTTGCCCGTCAGGGCGTCGCGCAGGCAGACGATGGCGTCGTTGTGTCCCGGCACGCCGCCGCGCACGAAGATGAGGTTCTTGTCCGCGTCGATGCGCGCGATCTCGAGGTTCTTCAAGGTGACGCGTTCGTTGCCGAACTGGCCCGCCATCTTCATACCCTTGATCACGTGACCGGGCGTGGCGCCGGCACCAATCGAGCCACCGTGTCGGAAGAATTCGTGCGTACCGTGGGTGCGCTTCTTGATCGCAAAGCCGTGGCGCTTCACGACGCCCGAAAAGCCGCGGCCCTTCGAGGTGCCGATGGCGTCGACCTTCTGGCCTTCTTCGAAGATCGAGCAATCGATCGTCTGGCCGACTTCGTAGCCCTCGGCTTCTTCCGGCGTCACGCGCGATTCGCGCAGCACGCGGGCGGGTGAGACTTCGCCCTTCTTGAAGTGGCCGGCTTCGGGCTTGTTGAAGCGGCTTTCCTTGTTCTCGCCGACACCGAGCTGCAGCGCGGCGTACTTGTCCTTCTCTTCGGTCTTCTTCTGGACGACGGTGTTGGGCGTTGCTTCGAGGACAGTGACGGGGACGGCTTCGCCGGAGTCGAGGAAGATCTGGGTCATGCCGAGTTTTCGGCACATGAGTTCAATGGCCACGGGATGGTGCTCCACCGCTCGGATTGGTTTCCCGGTTGGTTCCGTTCGAGGAACCGGCACCCGGAAGCGTCGCGAGGTGAAAGGGAATCGAATGGCGTTTCGAAGCCCTGCGTTTATTGGCTTTGCCTTGCTTTTGTCGTAGGCGCTGTGCGCGCGGATGACTTGCGGCCGCTCGGACGAGGGCAGCGAGGCGCAGCAGGATAGGGGGGCTGCCGGGGGCTGTCGAGCCTCCTCGGTGGCGGGCTTCGTGCTTTGCGCCCGTGTTCGCACAGTGTGAAACACAACGAATTTCGCGAGTTTTCCTCGATTCATGCCCCCCTGGCTTTCAACTGGGCCACCGAGTCTGCCGATCGGGACTGTGGCCGCAGGTCGAGGGGGTGCGGAACTCCTTATACTGCCCGGCTCCCAATTCCAGAGGACCCCGACCTTGAAGAACTTCCGACGCACGCGCGTTCTCGTCACCGGCGGAGCAGGCTTCCTCGGCTCCCACCTGTGCGACCGGCTCCTCGCCGCCGGACACGACGTGCTCTGCGTCGACAACTTCTACACCGGCGCAAAAGAGAACATCGCCCACCTACAGGACAACCCCAACTTCGAGGTCTTGCGGCACGACGTCACTTTCCCCCTCTACGTCGAGGTCGACCAGATCTTCAACCTCGCCTGCCCAGCATCCCCCGTCCACTACCAGAACGACCCCGTCTCGACCACCAAGACCAGCGTCCACGGCGCCATCAACCTGCTCGGCCTCGCCAAGCGCGTCGGCGCCCGCATCTTCCAGGCCTCCACCAGCGAGGTCTACGGCGACCCCACCGTGCATCCCCAAAAGGAGGACTACTGGGGCCACGTCAACCCCGTCGGCATCCGCTCCTGCTACGACGAGGGCAAGCGATGCGCCGAGACCCTCTTCTTCGACTACTGGAGGCAGTGCCAGCTCTCCATCAAGGTCGTCCGCATTTTCAACACCTATGGGCCCCGCATGCATCCCAACGACGGGCGCGTGGTGTCGAACTTCATCATGCAGGCGCTCACCAACCAGCCGATCACGATCTACGGCGACGGGAGCCAGACGCGGGCCTTCTGTTACGTCGACGATCTGATCGATGGCTTCCTGGCCTTCATGGACACGCCGCAAGGGGTGACGGGGCCGATGAACCTGGGCAACCCGGGGGAATTCACGATTGCGGAGCTCGCGCGCCTCGTGATCGAGCTGACGAACAGCAAGTCGCAGATCGTGAACCAGCCGTTGCCGGGAGACGACCCGACCCAGCGGTGTCCTGACATCGGGCTCGCGAAGGAGACGCTCGGCTGGGAGCCCAGGGTCCCCCTCAAAGACGGGCTCGCGAAGACCATCGAATACTTCGAGAAGGTCGTCAGCCAGGGCCAGGCCTGAAGGCGAAACCGT
>JASMLK010000062.1 GCA_030748735.1 Myxococcota bacterium
CGATCGACGGATGTTCGACGACCTGCGGACCGGTACTGCCGAGCGCGCTCCAGGTCGTGATGCGTTCCTTTTCGATCAGGCGCAGAACGTCTTCGGGGTCGAAGCGTCCGGCGCGATAGACGGTCTTGGCTCCGATCGAGAACATCATGATGCCCGCGGTGTAGAGCCCCGAAAGGTGGAACAGCGGCGCGGTCACCAGAGACGCGGTCGGCGCAGGCGGGGGCGCGTCGGCGGGAATCTCGCCGAGTTGGGCGGCCAGCATGAATCGCTCTGCACCCTGGCAGGCGAAGACCTGGGGGAAGCCGATCAGTGCGCGGTGAGAAACGAGCGCGCCCTTGGGGCGTCCAGTGGTGCCGCTCGTGAAGAGGATGAGGGCCGGATCGTCTTCGTCGATCGGGGTGGTCGGGAGCGCTGCATCGGGGGCGAAGCGCTCGAGGGTTTCGAAGTCGCGCTCGATCTCGCAGATGGGGACGCCCAGGTCGACATCGTCTACGCGAGCAAGTCGCTTGCGGTCACCGACCAGAAGCTTGCACTGACTCAACTCGACGCCGTACTGGATTTCGTCGCGCGTCCACCAGCCGTTGAGAGCCGCGACGATGGCACCGAGGCTCGTGGCCGCCCAGAAGGTGATCAACCACTCGGGGCAATTCGCCGCCAGGATCGCGACCCGGTCTCCCTTGCCAATGCCATACTGCTCGGCGAGTCCGCGAGCGACCGAAGCTACGAGAGCGTGATGGTCGGTGTAGCTGATGCGCCGAGCCTCCTGGACGAGGTACTCCGCATCGCCGTGTTGTTTCGATTGGTCGACCAATTCGCGCAGACACCGCTGCCGGTTCTTGAAGACCGGCATGGTTTCGCCGAGCACCTCTTGCTCCACGATTTCGAACGGACCACCGGGGCCTGTCAGTTGGGCGCGGATCTGTTGTTGGATCTCGCCTTGGTGCTTGGCGTCTCGACCGCCCTGGGGAGTCGTCATCGTATGGATCTTCTCCGTTTGCCGTTTGCCGAGTGGCGGGGGTGCTTGCACGCTGTAGTTCTGGGCTGCGTGAGGAGCCTTCGGCGCAGTCTAACGAGCGTCGGTTCGGGACGGAACCCGGCAACTCCAACGCAACGGCACGATCTGTTTTCGCCGTGACCCGGATCACGGGTTTTGTTTTCGGCCCAATTGGTCGATCAGTCAGTCGGGTTCGCTGCGGCGAAACCCGGAGGAGGGGTGCACGGTGCGGGCGGTCCGCATCGAGGTGCAGAGGTGTGAATCATGCTCGCCGTGACCTTCGACGATCTCGAATCGTTCTCTCGCGAGTTCCACACGAACCTCACGAAGGGCGGGATCTTCGTACCGACGGAAGAAGGCTTCGGCCTGCGATCTTCGGTCGAGGTAGGGGTCGATCTGCGTTTTTGCGGCGAGTCCGTCGTACTGAGCGGCGAAGTCGTTCACTGCGTTGTCCCGGAGCTGGCCAGTGCGGGGGCAGTGCCCGGTGTGGCGATCCAGTTCGATCGCTCCGTGTCCGAACTACGCGCGCTGTTCAAGGGCATGGTCGGTGATATCCCCGAGCCGGATGCCGAGGCTCCGCCCCCGGCCGCCCGCGACGGCCGCGCGCGTCGCATAGCCGACCGTCATTCGGCTCGCGTGGCCGTACGCGTCGCGACCCTCGACGGCATGGAGCTGCATGGCGTCACGCGCAACCTCAGTGTGTCGGGCTTGTTGTTTTCAGTATCCGACGAAGGGCTGGAGATTGGCGAGCTGGTCGTGGTCACCCTGGAGGACAGCGAAGCCGGGGAGAGCGTGGAGATCCCCGCCGAGGTGGTCCGCCATGTGGAAGGCGACGCGGACGATGTGATGGCCCTGGGGATCCACTTCGACCTCGATCCCGAACGCGACAGTTGGGCACAGGGGTTCTTGAAGCGTGTTTGCGACCAGGAATACACGCGCAGACTCGGCGGGATCACGGGCGACATCGAAGAACTCGGCCTCGCAAGCCTGCTTCAGTCGTTCGGGCAGTCGTCGCCGGAAGGCACACTGACCGTGCTCGATGGGCCCCATGAGGGCGCCATCGCGTTCGAGAACGGCCTGCTCGTTGCTTCGGTGCTCGGACGCGTGCGCGGTCGCAAGGCGCTTGCGCGCATGCTTCAGTGGACGTCCGGAAGCTTCGAATTCCACGCGCGGGTGGACGACACCCTCGAGCGCGATGCCCCGGAATATCTCGACTGCGCGATCCTCGAGGCGATGCGTGAAGTCGACGAGGCGTCGGCTCGTGAACCGATCCCGCTCGGCCCCCGGACGCGCTTCCGCGTCGTCGATGTGGCTCACCAGGAAATCGCGGGCGACCTGGGCAAGCTCGAATGCGCGATCGTCGACCTCGCCAGCGTCGGAGCCACCCTGCGCAAGCTTCTCGACGTGATTCCCGAGAGCGATACCAGCATCGAGGCCGCCGTGCGAGGGCTCGTCGACTCCGGGGTTCTCGAAGAGGATGCGACACCCGACTGAGTAGGGGCGCGCTTTCGAACCTGGCTTCTCCCCCCACGGGGTGCCTCAACACCCGGCGGCAACCTGCCGATGGGCGGAACCATGACCTCCGTCTCGGGACCGTTTGGCGCTGCCGCCGCTGATGCCGCTAGCGGCGCCGTCTTGAACCCGCTGTCGCATTCTCTCGATGCGCTCGGCCGGGGCTTCGACACCGTTGGAACCCTCGGCCTGCTCGTCATCGACGCGTCGTTTCTCGCCTCGATCGAGCGGCGGGTCGGTGATTCGGCCCGTCGATCGGCCTACGGGGCGCTGGCGCGCCTGGTGCTCGGCGTGTGCGAACAGAAGCTGCGCTGCGACGACCTCGTCATGGGAGGCGACGCCGGTCGCAACGAGATCTGGGTGTCCTTCTTGCGACAGGCCGAAGTCGCAAGCCTCGTCCGCAACGAGATCCCCGAATTCGAAAGCGCCCTGGTCGGTGCGATCGCCCGCAACGGTGGCAAGGCCTTCTATCCACATCTGCGGCAGGCCCCGACCGTCGTGACCGGGCACGAGATCGTGCTGCGCAATCCCCGCTTCAGTGCCGAGAGCCAGATCTTTCGCGCTCTCGAAACCGCGCGTGAGAGCGCTGCATTGAACGCCAGGGTGTGCGCTCGCGACCGCCGCCGCCGCTTCCAGCAGATGCTGCTCGATCGCAACATCTATTCGGTCTTCGAGCCGATCGTCGAAGTCGGAAGCCGAGTGGTCTTCGGCTACGAATCGCTCGTGCGCGGCCCCGAACGTTCCGAATTCCATTCCCCCGCAGCGCTCTTCGGCGCGGCGGAGGACTACGACATGGTCTTCGAACTCGACTGCCTGTGTCGACGCAGTGGCCTCAAGGGCGCCATCGACTTTCCGGAAGGCACGAAGCTCTTCTTGAATATCCTGCCCACGGCCTTCCACGACCCGAACTTCCATGCCGACCGTCTGATCCAGACCCTCGAGCAGTGTCGCTTGAGTCCGAGCGACGTGGTCTTCGAGATCTCGGAGCAGGAGTCGATCGAGAACTTCAGCATTTTCAAGGAAGCACGCGACGAATTCCGCACCCTGGGTTTCCAATTCGCCCTCGACGACACCGGGTCGGGTTACGCGGGGCTCGAAGTCCTGCTGGAGATCGCACCGGAATTCATCAAGATGGACCGCGCCTTCGTGAGGGGGGTCGACGAAGACCCGGCGCGCCAGGACCTGCTTGCGGCGCTGCTGACCCTGGCCGAAAAGATGGGGGCGCGCGTGATCGGCGAGGGCCTCGACACCCTGGAAGAACTCGAGATGTTGCGCGAGCTCGGGATCCATTTCGGGCAGGGGTGGTTGTTCGGACACCCCACGCCGCTACGCGCGCGAGACTGAGACCCTCTCGAATTCGACTGTGAGAGTTGGCGGCTGCTTGCTGTGAGAAGGGGCAGGGTGCGGCTTGCTTCCCCCCGGCAGCGCTTGCGAAGTTTCACCCGCATGCGATGGTGCGCCGATGGTGCGTGGGTGGGGGCGACCGAGTTGCGTAGCGCCGTGAAGCGCCCGAATCGAAGACGTTCGTGCCCCGGGCGGTTCTGGCTGCTCGCGCTCGTGTTGTCCATGGGGGCGGCGCCGAGGGCGGTGGCGGACGAGATCGAGACCGCAGGTGACGTCCTTCAGTATGGCGTGCCCGCGGTGGGCCTCGCGGCGACCGCGTGGCTGCGCGACGGTACCGGTTTCAAACAGTTCGTCGGTACGGCCCTGGTGGCGGAAACCTGGGTGTGGACACTCAAACTGGTCGTCGACGAAAAGCGTCCCTCGGGCGGCGGCAGGGGCTTCCCCTCCGGTCATTCCGCGACGGCCGCGCTCGGTGCCGGCTTCGTCCATCGCCGATACGGCTTGTTGCCCGCGTTACCGCTCTACGGCCTTACCGGTTTCGTGGGCTGGTCCCGTCACGATGCCGGCGCCCATCGCACCCTCGACATCGTTGCCGGGATCGCGATCGGCATGGGGACCGCGATGGTGATCGGAACGCCGTACGAAGAAGAACTGAGCGTCGCACCCATGCTCTTGCGCAACGGCGTGGGGGCGCGGCTTGCACTTCGCTTCTGACGCGTGCCCAAACGGGCGTCAAGCGTCCTCGTCTTCGCGCGGAGCCAGGCGAGACACCATCTGGAGCGGTTGCAGGGCGCCGCTGTCGAGCTTGGCTTCGTCGAGGTTCGCGATCTGTTCGATGAAGCGGCGGTCGCGTTCGTCTTCGGGGTCGAAGTTCGGCCCGATTTCCGGCCCGATGAAACGGTCGACCAGGTGGCCGAAGCTCGCGAAGTCTTCGAAGGCGAAGCGACCCCGGAGCAGGGCGAGCACGTCGGCGGTGTGGTGGGGCTCGGGTGAAGTCGCGTATTCCGCGTCGATCTGATCGCTCAGATGATTGTGCTTGTAGCGCTCGGGCATGAGCCGCCAGATGCGCTCACCCATTTCGTTGGCCGTGCGACTGCCCCCGTGGCCGATGCGGTCGGCGAGTGCGACCTGGCTGCCGTTTCGCGCGGCCTGTTCCAAAGCGTCGACGACAGGCTCGACTTGCGCGCTGCGGGCGAGTGCGCCGTCGCCCACGATGACGTGGAAGTGATCGGGGAGTGCCGCCTCGGTCCAGACCGATGTGTCGAAGGGAGCCAGTTCCTGATCGATCCCGGCGCCCGCCGCTTTGCGCAGGCATTGGTCGGCGTGTTCTGGGTCGCGCTGGGGAAAGTGGATGCGGAAGCCTGTGTGTCCCTGCTTCCGAAGCATGCGGGCAATGCGAAATTCGAAGTCGCGGTCGTCGCCGCCGAGGCTCAAGACTTCCAGCATGTCGCTAGCGGGCAAGTTCACCGCGGCTTCGATGTGTCGGACGAAGAAGGCGTCGGTGTTCATGATGTCCAGCGGAGCGAGCTTTCGCGCGACCTGCTGATCGCGCCACCGTCGGAAGATGGGGGGCGGCTCGGCACCAGGTGACGGGGCGACGAACGCAAGCAGCGCTTCGGTGTCGGCTGGCTTTCGCGGCTCGACCGCGCTGCGGACCTCGATCGCGGCATCCTCCTCGACCACCGCGTTCGTTTCGGCTTCCGCTTCCACGGTCGGAGCGGCTTGCTGCACTTCGGGAGGGTCCGCCGAAAGCGGCGCGCCGTCGCGCGCTTCCGAAACGCTGTCGGCGCCTTCATCGGCCGAGGTCACAGCCGTGCTCTCGGTCGCAGCGCCCGCCTCGCTGCTCATGATCTCGGTGAGCGGAAACACCGAAGCGGCCCTGCCGATCGATGCGAGGGTTTCGTGAAGCTTCGAAACCGTGGTTTCTCTTTCCGTCGCGCGCTCGCGTGCGCGTCGGTGGGCTTCGCGTTCGGTTTCGAGTTCGCTCGTCTGCTGACTCGTGCGCTCTT